>JAZJZL010000063.1:0-57022 GCA_040389845.1 Bacteroidota bacterium | reverse complement strand
CTTTCGTTTCAATTCTTCTGATACGTTTTCTGATGCATTTTCAATGGCATACGCATTCGGTTCGTAAACTATACGGTAGCCTTTAGCGGCTATCAGCATCGATATCATAAAATCGTCCAGCACGGTATCGGCAGGTACATCCTGGTAAAGCGAACGCCGCACGCTGAATAGCTCACCGGCAGCTCCCACAACTGAGTAAAGCTCCGAATCCCATTTCTTAAGTGCCGATTCGTATTTCCAGTAAAAACCTTCACCGGCCGCACTGGCATCGGCGCTTTCATCAATCTGCACGCGTTTTTCGCCGGCAACACAACCAACTGTATTATCGGCATAATGCCTGCAAATATTGATGATGGCATCGGCATTTAAAAAAGTGTTCGCATCGGTAAAAACAGCAATCTCACTATTCACATATTCCATCGCGCGATGTACGGCTGCAATTTTACCCGCACGCTGTGGCTGGTGCAGTAATTGTACCTGCGGGTATTTTGAAATAATCTCCGGCGTTTTATCCGAAGAACCATCTGTTACAAACAAAAGCTTCAGCTTTCCTGTCGGGTAATTCAATGCCAGACAGTTGGCAATTTTTGCCTCCATGTAGCTTTCCTCGTTATAGGCGGCGACTACCAAAGTACATTCCGGCAGCGTGTCTGCATCGGTAGCGGGGATTGGCGGACGACCTTTTACCGCCCTTTTTATCTTAATTAAAAAGTACAGGAAGATACCGTAACCGGCAAAGGTGTAAAATACGATGAAGAAGCTGAGCCAGAATACGATTTTCATTTTATTGAATTGATGGGGTAACCCAGGTTGCTGCTGTTTTTGCCGTGTGTGATATTCCACCAGGTGGCTTTAAACAGCATCGGTATAAAATCCCGGTTTTTGGCCTTTATATACGCCAATACGTTGCGCGGGGTTACCAATAAAATAAAATAGATATAGAAAATTATTTTTTGGAAGAATGTGGCATTCCTGCGAATAAAAAGAATGCGGTTCCGGTTCATGAAGTATTCCTTCAACTTACTTTTTTTACCTACCGATACCGATTCCTTATGAAAGATAACAGCGTCCGTACAAACCCATGCTTCGTAACCTGCTCGTTTAATATGCTCGCACCAGTCCACCTCTTCATAATACAGGAAGAAGTTTTCGCTCATCATGCCCGCTTTTTCAATTGCCTCTTTGCGTACCATCATGGCGGCGCCGTGGCAATAGGCGGTAGGGGCGGTGATGTTGTTGAATTGCCCGTTATCTCTTTCCTTTAGGCCGATGCAACTGTTGCGGCACGTATAATAATTCATGGGCGTGTAGCCTGCGTACTGGATTAAATCCTTATCCGAATAATATTTTATCATCGGCGATATCACGCCGATGGCCGGGTTGGCGTCCATTACAGATGTCAGTTTATCCGTCAGCCCGTCGGTAAACTCGGTATCGTTGTTAACGAAAAAAAGATAATCGCCGGTGGCTTCTTTTACCCCCAGGTTATTACCCCCTGCAAAGCCCAGGTTTTTTTCAGAGCGGATAAATTTAACGTGAGGATATTTTGACTGCCAATTATCCGGTGCAATAACAGTGCTGCCATTATCAACCACAATAACTTCGAAATCATCCCGCTGTGGAATAGTTTGCAGCAACTCCTCAGTTATTTTAGGCTGATTAAAATTTACGGTGATAATGGATACTTTCATCCCGGTTAGCGGCATTATTGTTTGGCGGCCCTGTCCAGGCATTTCTGCAATACAACGGCAAATTCCTTATCGTTTGGCGGGGCGAATATGGTATTGTGCTCGCCAGGTATATCATGAACGTTTACACCTTTGAGGGCGAATTTTTTCCATCCCATAAATTGGTAGTCGTCCATATAAAAGGTACGTTTTTTCGCCTTGAACAGGTCTACGGCGATATCCAGCGGTTTTTGAAAGTAATTTCGTTTCGCTTTTGCGCTGGCCTCATCAATTTCGTTATCGTAAGCAAAAAAGCCGGTTTGTTTTTCAGATTTTCCGGTCACCTTCCACCACAACCGGATAATACGGCGACGCACCAACTCATTTTTATACTCGAATGTACGTTTGGGGTCTTCGGCAAGCAACACAAAGCTGTTGAACAACTTCATAAAGAATAGCCTTCCCCGATTAAAATATCTTTTTACCGGTGGGTCGAAAATATCGGTCTGCTTGGCGTAAGTATCAAATACGGCCAGCATTTTTACATCTTTACCCATTTCAATCATTTGCCGGGCCATTTCGTACGCGATAGTACCGCCCAGCGAATAGCCGGCTAAAGCATAAGGGCCATCGGGGTTTTGCGCCAGAATTTCGGAAATATAATTGGCAGCAATTTCTTCCATCACATCCAAAGGCTCGTCTATACCGTTAAGGCCGCGTGCCTGCAGGCCGTAAACCGGTTGATCCTCGTCCATATTCATCGCCAGTGCGTTGAACAGAAGCACATTCAAGCCCGCGCCATGTACAATATACAACGGCATTTTTGAGCCATTTGGCTTAATATGCACGAGCGAGTCCCATGTTATCGACTTAGAATCTATATTTAACACAAGTGATAGTTTTTCGATGGTAGAATGTTCAAACAGTGTAGCCAGGGGGAGGCGTTTACCGGTCAGCTTTTCGATGCGTGCCATTATTTGCACGGCTACTAACGAACGTCCGCCAAGCTCAAAAAAGTTATCGTAAATGCTGATTTTTTCCAGTCCCATCAATTCCTGCCAGATTTCAGCGACCTGGCTTTCCAGTTCTGTACGCGGCGCAACATACTCGCCACGACGGGTAATAACATTGTAATCCGGCTTTGGCAGTGCCTTACGGTCTATTTTGCCATTTGGCGTAATAGGTATGGCTTCCATCTGCACAAAATCATCCGGCACCATATATTCGGGCAGCACCGCCAGCATGGCTTCCTGCCAGCCCGGTACCTTCTCTTTAAACTGGTCGGCGGTTGCCGCTTCCGCAAGTACTACATAACCAACCAAACGCGGGTCACCGGGTGTGTCTTCACGGGCGATAACCACCGCTTGCTTAATACCCTCATCTTTTACCAGGGCGTGCTCAATTTCTTCCAGCTCGATGCGGTAACCGCGCACCTTTACCTGGTGGTCCATTCGGCCAAGGCAAACTATATCGCCGTCTTCCTTGTATTTTCCAAGGTCGCCGGTGCGGTACATTTTGTCACCGGGAGTACCTGAGTAAGGATTATCGATGAATTTCTCGTTAGTTAATTCTGCGCGGTTAAGGTAACCTGCTGCGACGCCGTCTCCGCCGATAATGATTTCACCAATTTCGCCATCCGGTAATATATTTATTTGCTCATCTACAATGTAAACCTGTGTATTAGCGATAGGCTTACCGATAGTGATATTTTCGTCAGTTGTTATCAATTTAACGGTCGACCAGATAGTAGTTTCCGTCGGGCCGTACATATTCCAAAGCTCTTTTACACGCGGTGTAAGTTTACCTACCAGGTCTTTGGGTAATGCTTCGCCGCCGCAAAGAATTTTTAACGGCAACTGATTTTCCCAGCCTGCTTCCAGCATCATGCGCCAGGTGTAAGGCGTGGCCTGCATAAAGGTAATGCCATCATTTTTTACAATATCATAAAGCAGGCGGCCATCTTTTGCAGTATCAGAGTCGGTAAGCGTTATTTCAGCTCCGCTGATGAGCGGCAAGTACAGCTCCAGGCCGAAAATATCGAAAGAGATAGTGGTGACCGTTAGGATTTTGTCGTCGGCAGTCATTCCCGGTTCCTTCTGCATGCTCAGCAGAAAGTTTACCAGGTTATAATGCCTTATTTGTACGCCTTTCGGTTTACCGGTTGAGCCGGAGGTATAAAGCACATAAGCAAGGTTATCGCCACTTATTTTAACGGTCGGTTCATCACCGCTATAGCTGCTGAACTTGGTAAGGGCCTGTTCAATCAGTACTTCTTCTGCGCCGGTAGTAAAGTGATTATGATATTTTTCGGACGTTAACAGGATTTTTGCAGATGAATCCTCCAGCATAAACTCTATCCTGTCTTTTGGATATTCAGGGTCGAGCGGCACGTAAGCAGCACCCGATTTTAAAATAGCGAGGATAGATATGATCATTTCCGGCGAGCGGTCCAGCGCGAGGCCGATAATATCTCCGGGTTTGATGCCATTACCGATTAAGATTTTGGCAAGCTTATTTGAGCTTTCGTAAAGTTCCTCATACGTAATATTAAGCTCTTTAAACCTGATTGCAATTTTTCCCGCGTGTTTTTTAGCACAGTCATTTATAAAATATACCAGTGCTTTATCTTTAGGGTAGTTTACAAAAGTGTCGTCTCGGCTGTTAATATTATCGGTATATACAGGGGCACTCATTTCTGTTATTCCAGTTGGCGGGTTCAATTATAACTCTAATTTCTGTTTAAATATATGATATTCCTTTTTAAAGTAACTAAAATATTACAATCGGGAATACTTATTTAACGGTTTGTGTATGAGGTGTGTGGATAAATTTTTTGTTTGCTCCTTTTAACTTGAACAGCAATAGCAGCATCGTAAAAAAGATAACCGGGATCCGCATCAAGGCACCGAAAAAATCCTTATTGTAAAAACTTATTGGTATTGCAATCAATATGCCGGCGTAACAACAAACGGTAGCAAGCAGCCAAAGATGCCAATCAGGACCAATACCCGGCAACAGCAGCGACACCACCAGCATAAAAGGCATCAGACCAAGCATTAGCACGCGCGGTAATATCGACAATTGATAAACCTCGTTCAAATAATCAAACTTGCCTTTAAAAAAGGCTGAAAAGGCGGTACGGCCGTATTTTCCTAACAAACTAAATTGTGCGGAGAGCCAGCGTTTGCGTTGTTTTTTAAATACTTCTTTGTTGGCAACTTTCTCGTCATAAACCAGTGCAGCATCGGCATAAGCAACGGTAATCTTGTCGTTGGTAAGCAGCAGCCCCATTTCTTTATCAAAACCGCCAACCGCATCAATGCGCAGCATCACGTCGGTAAAAGTCTTATAATTTAAAGCCATACCTGAGCCGATAATAGCAGCCGAAAGATTAAATACGCGTTGCGATTTGCGGAAGATATGGTTATTTACTTCCTCGCTTATGGCATCAAGTATCGCTACGGATGTATTAGTGTTCATAGCCACGCGATGGCCCTGTACCACCTTTTCACCGGCCTGCAGGTAATCGTTAATGTGGTACAGGTAATCCGGCGCAGCAATGTTGTCAATATCAAATACAACGGCAGCATCAAATCCCGGCGCTGTATTTTCGATAGCTTTATGTAATGCTTTTGATTTGGTGCTGCTTTCGAAAACAACTTCTAAAACCTGTAATGGCATTTGCTTTAGTTTGGCAACCGTTTCGGGTTGAAGCGAGTCGGCAATTACACAAACGTGGAAAAGCTCTTTGGGATAATCAAGTGTCAAGGCCGCGGCCGCCGAGTTCAAAATAATCGCATCCTCTTTATAGGAGCATATATATATAACAAACTTCGACAGATTGGCGCTGCGGGGCGGTACTTTAACCGGCACAAGCTTACCCAATACAGAAAATACAAACAGGTAAAGGCTGTATATCCCCAGGTAAATGAAGATTATCGATGTAATTATTGCTAAAATATATCTGACTATTTCCATACGTTTAGCATTATACGTAAGCTTTAACCAAAACGGTTGGGTTTTATCGCGTTTTTTTATACTTCCTTACAACTTACGCGTTTCCCGAAATACCAATTGCAACTTCTTCCCGGCTTTGCGGACTTCACTGGTTTCGAACTACATCAAATCAATGCTCCCGCTTTTTTACGGTCGAAATTTTTTTTCAATAAATCCTTTATCTCGGTTATTCGGTGCTCCCAGGTATTGTCGGCAGCCACATCCAGCCGTTTTTGCTGTAATTCAGGCGTGTCCTTTAAAGCTACCTCAATCGCTGCCGAAAACTCCGCCGTGTTGCTACAATAGCTAACGGTATCATGCGTGAAATCTTTTAGGTCCGGGTTAAAATCTGTCGATACTACCGGCCTGCCCGAGCCAAGGTATTCAAAAAGCTTCAGCGGAAAAATGTCGCTGCTCACTTCGTCTTTTTTAAACGGAATAATGGCCACATCAAATCCTTTAAGCACAGCAGGCATTTCGCTGTAAGGAACTGGGCCGGTAAGCTGGAGATTCGGCGCTTTATATTCTTCTTGCTTAATATAATAGCGGTCGATTGGGCCTACCATTACAAAGCTCTTATCGCGGTTAGCAGCAAAAAGTTCCTGCATCATGTCGTAATCAATCCGCCGTTCAATGGCGCCAAAATAACCGATAACCGGCTTTTTGATATCCTTTATAATTTCTGATACATCCAAATCCGGGTCAAGTGTTTTTGAGCTATGGCTGATGTTCGCCGCATTAGGTATAAAATAGGAGTTCTTGTTCAGCAAGGCCTTTTTGTTGCACAGCTCTTTGCTGGTGCTGATAACCATATCCACATTTTGAACTACAATGTCTTCTGACGTCAGCCCGTGTTTAAGCTGGTACGGCTCTATCAGCGGGTCCACACAATGGTAAACGCTCAGCGATGGTTTTAGCATTTTATGAACCGTCGGCAGCGTATAGTTGTAGGAATTAATGAAGATATAATCGGTTATGTTCAGTCGCTCAATAACCTTCTTTATCCTTGTCCCAACTATCGACTCATTAAATTTTAGCATCATCCGGTAAAATTTACCTTCCGGTAATGCATTAATAGAGGGCAAGGGAGGGCAGATAACGACTTTAAGATTCGGTATTTCCGTATCGATAATGCAGTTATCGGCTGAGAAGAAATGTGGCTGCCGCCGTTTAAATTCAGGTGTATTTTTAAATTTCGCGTAGTCGCGCCAAGTGTAGGGGCGGTCTACAAAGTAAACGAAATTATCTTTCGCCAGATGCTTGGCCATGGTATAGTTGGTCGATTCCAGCTTACCATCAAACTGCATCTGTGAAAGAATCACGATGTTTTGATTTTTTAAGCTCATGTATAAAATAGGGGTATTTAATGTACAAAGCTAACAATGTCAGGCATTCTTCCGGCGGTATTTGGCAAGTAACTCGGTGGCGAGTATACGGCTTTCCAAAAATCCCATCTTCATGATGCCCCACAGCGTGAAATTAAGATGTTTGCGTAACACCCAGTAGCCATAAAGTACACCTGCCAGGAATGTGAGTATTGACGATAAGGCCACCCCATATAAATTATGAAAGATGGCTATACCTGCAAAATCGCCTGCCACGTTTACCACCAGCATAATCATCACTTTGGTCATGTTGATGTGGGGTTTGTTTAGCATGTCGAGGGTAATCCCAAAAAAGCGGTCGACCGGCATAAATAGCGCGTAGCACATAAAAATGCGGAAGATGTTCGACGCATTGGTGTGCGCATATTTATGGCCGCCTAAAATATCGATTACCAAATCAGCAAAAATAAATGAGCCTATGGTAAGCGGTAGTATCAGCATGGTGAGTATACCTGCATATTTTTTCAGGATATAAGTTAAATGCTTCATGTCATCGCGGTTAACCGCTGCTGACATGGCAGGCAGGGCAGTGGCCACAAAACTTCTTAACGGAACTTCAATAACTTCCATTAATCGCTGCGGCAGGTAATAAATACCAACCACAATCGGGTCGGCAAACATAAACTTAATGATATAAGTGTCGGAGCCGCGAAGCATATACGAGCCAACGGAAGTGCCAACGCTGTATTTGCCAAAATTGGTCAGTTGCATAACACATTCGCTGGTTTTATACTTGATGGTATTCATTTTAGCCCAGCCGGTCGCCATAGAGAAAAGGCTGGTTATCATGGCGGTTGAGCAATAGGCGATGATTACGATAGGAAAGCTGATCCGGTGAATAGCAATCAGGAAGATAATCAATACCAGGAAACATCCCTGCCATATCAACTGAAGTATAAAAATACGGTCGAAGCGCTCTTCGGCCTGTAATATCCAAAGGGCAACGCTTGAGGGCAAGGTGCTGAAGAATATAATTGCAAACCATTTAGAAGCTAATACTATGGTAGGCTCGCCTTTGTAAAAAACCAGTATAATAATACTTACTACAGCAAGCGATGCTGTGAGCATAAAGCCGATGTACCAGGTGGAGCCGGCAACAATTTTGGTGCGTTCCGCATCAGCCCCTGAATAATACTTTACAAGCGATGTTTGCAAAAAGCCGCTTCTGAACAAATTGGCAAGCGTAAATGTCGTTAAAAACAATACCCAGTTACTCATGTCGCCGGCGGTAAGGTACCGGGCAAGCAAGCCTACAGTCACCATGCCTACAACAGGCATAACGGCATTGCTGGCTAATGAGAGCGTATGTTTGTTGATTAACTTTTTGCTTACAGACATTATACTTTTCCCCAGGTATTTGTTTCGAAGTCGTATTTTTTGATGACACGGGCAGGATTACCTACTGCGACAGAAAATTGGGGTATATCTTTTGTCACCACGCTGCCTGCTCCAATAACAGCGTGTTTGCCGATGGTAACACCGGCGGTTATGGTGCAATTTGCACCTATCCAAACATTATCTTCTATAGTTATTTGTTTAGTTACTACTTTTTGTATGCGGGGCGGCGTAGTAACATCCTCATAGCCATGGTTAAGGCCGGATATCACGATGTTTTGGGCCAGCATTACATAGTTACCCAAAGTAACCGGGCCGATAATAACGTTGCTCAGGCCAATGCCGCAATTGTTGCCGATGATAACATCACCAACGCCATTGTTAACAGTAGCAAAATCTTCAATTATACAGTCCGAGCCTATCTCGAATTTATTGAACGGAAAAATATCCATGCGGCTGCTGAACCTGATGGTGGTATTTTTTCCTCGTTTATGGATAAAAGGGGTTACAAACCAACGCACCCATCTCCTTGGCCTGGCCTGGCCATGGGGTATTATCATCCAATGGACAAGTTTTTTGAGCCGCGGGTTCGATTTAATTGTTGAAAGTAATGACATTCAATTGGTTTATTACACCATAAATCAGCCCCGGATTATTGGGTCTGCAATTCGTTTTTCTGTTTATCCAACCGCATCGTAACGTTTATTATAGCCATGGCCAAATAAAACAGGATGTTGGTGGGGTATTGTACGAATGCCTGCTGCGGATAGTTACCAATATCGAGCGCAAAAATTATTAAAACCATCGCCATGCAGAAGGTCTTCAGGTCCGGGTCTTTAATAATATAGTAGTACTTTATACCTTTCCACAGAATTACAAAGTTAAATGCACAGAAAAGCAATAGGCCTATCCAGCCCATTTCAACAGCAACGCGCACATAGCCGCTATCCGGCGGAAACTTTGAAAGGAAAGAGCCCGGCGAAAAACGCTGCCCCCAAATACCTACCGAGCCCAAACCACCGCCCATCGGGTGGGAGAGGATATAGGGCTTTATGCGCCGCTGGTTCTCCGCGCGCACGTTGAACGAAGCGTCTTTAGATGGATTAAACGCCGACTGAAAGCGTGCCAGCGCCGGGTTAGAGGTAGGCACTTTTATCAGGAAGCCCAAAAACAAGCCGCCCGCAATGGCAAACACCATCACTTTACGGTTAAATTTCAGGATTGCCACCATGCCAAGCGCGGCGGGCAGTAATACGTACGCTGCGCGCGTACCCGAGTACAGCATCACCGTTAAATAAAAGCACATCAGGCACACCAATATCACTTTCTTCCATAGCCTGGTATCTGTAAACAGCAGAGAAAAGCATAGAATAGCTGCTGCCACCATGTTGTAGGCAAACACAACCGGGTCTGAAAATATGCCGAATTTACGCATGTGCCCGGCAATAAATAACAATTGTAAACGCAAAGGTTCGGCATTTAACCAGCGGTTTTCAAATCCGAAAAAGCCGATTTTTTCCTGTATAAATGCAGCCATCGCTGATATCAATTCCAGCAACAGCAGGAGCTTAAAAAGCGTTTTTATAAAGCCTTTTGACCGTATCTGGAAAGTAAATACAAAGTATAACAGCATCATAAATGCCACTGTACGTACCGTATAGACCCAGGCCAGTACAGAAGATGCGGCAGGGTTAATTACCTCCAGCATATTATAGCCGAGCCATATTAAAATAAAGTAGCTTATGGGGTCTTTGAAATAGCTCCAGTCTTTTTCGTTTTTTTGTTTAACGAAGAATCCCAGTATCAACAGGTAGGTCATTATGTCCATCACCAGGCCGATGGGCGTGTCAGGTGGTACAAGGCCCAGTATCGCCTGGTAGTTGATGAAAAAAGAAATAATGATGAACATCACTATCCCAACACGGGGAACGGCTACAGCAACATAAAGCAGTGGCGCGCCAAGGGTAAGCCCAATAATCAGGAACCCCATTACCACACCCTGCCGCGCTATTAAAAAACTTACGCAAAGCGCCGTAAGCAGCAGGAAGAAAATAACCACGGGCTTTGAAAACTTATGGTGTACCAGGTTTTCCCAGATTGTTCTTTTCGGCGCAATATTTCTTATCCTGTCATCCTGCATAAGCGCGATTTTATAGAAAAAGAATCTTTATCGCCCAGAAAAAAATGCTTACGAAAGCACCCGTTACCGCTATATAATAGCAGCGCCGCTGTATAGTACTTAATTGGTCTATTGGGTCTTCAGTCGCCTCCTTTTTGGGTTCAAGCCTCATACCGGGTAGTCAAAAAAATGAATTAAAATGGCCAATTGTTATTTCTGGCTCTTTTTTGATGACGCTATAAAAGTAGCCTTGTTCATAATCCAGCCTGCAAACTTGCCTTTCAGCGTCCGCAAATAATCGATGTGGTCTTTATGCGAACCTTTAATATTCTTGTTCGCTTCAAAAACGGCTACTGTTTTATTAGCAAACAATATCCACTCTTTGGCTTTGTTAAGTGCATTAAGCGGCGGCAAGTCTATTATAATTATATCGTAGCGCTGTTTTAACTGGTCGATAATATATTGTATTTCCTGCTCGCTGTTAATTTCCAGCAAGGTAACGTCATTGCCCTGGTTACCCATAACCACAATTTTTGCGTTATCGGTTTGGGTGTATGATGTCGACCGGAAATAATCTTCAACAAAAAGCGTGGGCTGTATGGCGCGGGTGATAGACGGATTATTAAAGTTACCGTCAATCAGCAATACTTTTTTGTTTATCGAGCTGTAGGCATAAGCCAGGCTGGTTGCAATCAAAGTTTTACCTTCGCCAACACCGATACTTGTAACACCTAATACCTTTTCTCCTTTTAGCTCCTGGTCAATCTCGAACCGTACAGAACGCAGTAACTCTTTATATTGCAGCATCTTGTTCCTGTGCTCTACGTCCCAAAGTTTACGCAGCTCAGGTTTCGGGCCTTTTATCAGGTTCAGCGTACCGAGCATCGGCAAATTGGTGCGCGATACCAACTGGGACGGTTCAGCAACGTTATCGTCCAGGTAAAACATCACGAACAGGATGAGCAGGCATATCATCAACACCGCTATGCCTGTAAGTGCAATCAAAAATATTTTTTTCGACGGCTGTGCTATGTCCGGAGTTGCCGGCTGAATTTGTGACAGTTTTATCGAGAATTTAGACTGTACGTTAGCAGCGTTATACCTATTCAATACATCCAGGTATTCTTTACTGGCAATGTCGATATCGAATTCATAGGTTTTAACTGTTGCGTCAAATGGTACCAGTCTCGCAAACTTTGCATTCAGGTCGGCCAGTTCCCGGTTGATTGATTTCTCACTGTATTTGGCTAAATCCCGCGTTACTTCCAGGTTTTGGGCCTGTACTACCAGGGCATCTTTGCCAATGCGCGGGTCGACAATATATTTGTCCGATGTGGCGTGCAGTTTTTTCACCAGTTCATCCTGCAGCGAATCAACCATTGGCTTCAGCTTGGGATTAAAACCAGCATGAACATATTCGTCATTTGCGGCTACCAACTGCTGGTTCAGGCTGGCTATTTCGGTATTGTTTTGATTGACAGATGCCTCGATATATTTACGGCTTTTTGGGTCGAACTTAGCCAGCACGCCTTGGAGGGCTCCTTCGTTGGCAGCGAGGTTACGTTGGTTTTCGAGCTTTTTGTCAGTATAGGCCAATATCTGCGCAAATATCGTTTTCGACTGGTCCTCCAGGTTAAGGATGCCGTTTTTTATCTTGTATTGCTGCAGCTCGTCTTTTTTTGCATCCAGCGCGGTTTTTTTTTGCTCCAGTAAGTTAGCCAGGAAATCCAACGCACTCGATTCATTTTTTTTAATGTTAACCGAATAATAATCCAAAAACTCCTTTGCAAGCGTATTTACTGCAAAAGCTGATAGCTGCGGATTTTCGGATGAATAGGTTATGGTAATAAAATCGCTCTCTTCTTCGCGCGAAACTTCAAGGTTTTTTCTCAGCGAACGCTCGTCGTAACGAAACGAGATAAGCAGCTGATTTAAGCCGTTTTCATCTTTGTTATATAACGACAGTGGCTCGCCGGTTACCAGTTTAGCCCGGTAAACCTTAAGTGCGTGGTCTATTGCTGCCTGGCTCAGGTCCTTGAAATCGCGGCCAACCCTGCGGAAAGGAGTGGGGCTGCTCAAATCGTGAATAGCCAGCTGGTACGATACCTGGTCAATCAGCTTTTTCAGCTTGATGATTTCCATCAGGTTACTGAACTCACGGGTTATCTGGTCGCTTTGGGCTTGGGGCCCGTCCGTTTTATCAAGTATGTGGGACGAGGCATCAACTATACCTGTGGCAATCTGTGTCTGCGACTTATATTCGTCAGGTAGATTTTTGACAAGGAAATATGACGCCACTACCGCCGCGATAACAACGATAGCAATTATAAGTATGTATTTTCTTAAAAGTTTAAAATAGCCCGATAATTCCATTCACCTATTTAATGCTTTCCAACTTGTCCCCTATAAGCTCCTCAATGCTGGTTTTGGCGTTAAAAACATTTAACTCGCCCTGGATCCTGAACGACGTTTGATTGTACAGGTTGTTTAATGCGGCGTTATACACATCAAACGAAGTCTCACCTTTTTCAAAAGTGTATTTAAGGTTTTTTACGGCGGTTTCGGCGTTGGTTACTGCGGTAACCTTATTTCGTAAGTCAGTTTGAGCAGCTATATAAGCGAAATACGCACGCTTTACATTAGCTTCCAAAGTCAGAAAATATTCTTGTTGCTGTGCTTCGGCTACCTTAACAGCTAACCGTGCGTTGTGAATAGTGTATGGGCGTTCAAATAAAGACCCTAAACTAACAGAGGCCACCAACTGGTAGCCTTTAAATACGGTTGGATTAGTAAGATTTAATGACGTTTGCGGACTGTATATGTACGATGCACTGAAAGCCTCGAGCCAGCCAAAATTCGACTGGTGAAAGGTACTCCGGGCAATCTCAACCTGCCTTTGTTTGACCTGTACTTCCGGGTAATTTCTTTTGGCTGCAGCTATTAATTTTTCGAGGTATTGATACGATAAATCTTTAAACAGGCTTTCCTGCTGAGCGTAGACGACGTTACCGGCTAAAATTGAAATAAATACAGATAAGCAAACAATCTTTAATTTATTATACATTTTTTTACACTTTTTCTTTCTGAAAAACTGCTGGTACCGTTCTGATAAGGATTTTCCAATCAAGCCAAATAGAATAGTTCTGCGCGTAAAAGTTATCTAATTTCTTTCTTTCACGTTCAGACATATCCGCTTTGCCCCGCTTGGTTATCTGCCATAAACCGGTTAAACCGGCAGGGCCTAAAAACCGCATCGACCACTCGTTTGATGTAAGCATTTCAGCCTCATAAACCGGCAATGGCCTGTTACCAACCAACGACATATCGCCCAACAAAATGTTAAAGAGTTGAGGCAACTCGTCGAGGCTCGAATTTCGTAAAAATTTGCCGAGTTTAGTTACCCGCGGGTCATCTTTAATTTTAACAAATGCCGCTTTTGTGCCTCCATCCTCGTTTGCATACTGATTTTGTGTTGATAACTCCACCAACAATTTATCCGCATCGGTGCGCATAGACCTGAATTTGTAAAAATCGAAGGTTTTATAACCGGTACCAACACGCTTGCTTTTGTAGATTACAGGCCCTTTTGAGCCCAATTTGATGGCAATAACCACAATAAGCATAATCGGCGAGAGGAATAAAATCATCAGCCCGGAGATAACCAGGTCCATCAATCTTTTGCCCACCGGCATGTGATATTTAATGTCAACTTCTTTTGAAATTTCGGCCAGCTTAGGCTTTATCAGCTTAAACTTTACCAGGAAGTTTAACCGTTCACGCAGGTCGCTCAGCGGGAAGGGATAAATATAAAAATCATGTACCTTCAGCTGGCTTGCACGCTGCCGCAGGTCCTTGTCATTTGATAGTGAAAGTAAAACGATGATTAAGCCGTTGAACAGGAAATTTCCCTTCAAACGCTCAATCAGCTCAAAGCATTCCCCGTGCTGGTCAACCTCCATCAAAATAATTTCGGGGAGGGTTAAAATAGACTGATTGCCCAGGTGTTCTTCCAGTTGGGTAAGGGAGTTACTATACGAAATTTGAAAATAGGGGTTAAGCTCCGTCGATACCAGCTCCTTTAAGTCCGAGCCGGCGTAAGCTATCTTCGTGTGCGAACCTGCATTCTCATTCCATTCAGTTGCTATGGGATTCGTCATAAATGCTGATTACTTGATTGATTGCTGATTTTAATGATGCAGGATTAAAAGGTTTTGGCATATAGCCGTCAACCTGGAATGGCATATTGGCAACCTGCTCATCCAAATCATGCGCTGCCGAAAGCATAATGATAGGAATATCGCGAAACAGGCCGCTTATTTTTACATTTTTTATGAATGATTGCCCGTCAAAATAAGGCATTTGTAAATCTGAGATAATCAACTCCGGAACATTGCCATCCTCAAGCCAGCTAAAGGCATCAATCCCGTTATTCCGTACCACTATTTCGTAATCTTTTGAGAGAATAAAATTCAGGAGCTTCAAAATACTCAGATCATCGTCAACAATCAGTAACCTCTTTTTCATGTGCTAATAATTTATCACCAATTTGACCTGATTACGTAATTTTTAACGAAAAGGTTTAGCAAAACAACCAATTATCGCCTTAATTTTTAAGCAAGGCCTTAACCCGAAATAACGAACGTATTAGTTTTTCCTTTACTTTTTATGCTATAAAAATACCTATTCAAAAAAAAATATAACCATGTATTTATAAACATTTAACCAATAACTATCAACGGACTGATGCCGATATTATTTTTGTGGATAAATGAGATGATTTATTTAGTTAGAATGGAAGTTCGCCGCTCGTTGCATCGAGCTGAAAAAACTGCAAAGCCCCCGGAGATACACTACTTGCAATGCTCGCAGCATATTTTTCACCTATAAGAAAGCTGTTAATCAGCCAGTCATCATCCGATGCGATGATGCCCGCTTCCACTATGTGCAGACCGTCAAGGGCAGGTAGCTGCCGTAAATCGCAGTCAAGGCCCTGGGCTGTTGCCTTAGTTATGGCTTCCTTGCGTGTCCATAAAGTAAAAAATCGATTGATGTGCTCCGCTTCATTAATATAGCTAACTTCGGGAGGGCTGAAATTATCAGCCAGTACATCGCTGTAGCCAAAATCGGTGTTGATAAATTCTATATCGGCGCCTAAAACCTTATCCGAAACAGCAAGCAAAATATTGCCGGATGAGTGCGACATATTGTAGTGCAAATTTTGCCGGCCGGCATTTTTTACGTGTGGTTTTTTGTTCTTCCCGGATTCAAACTCAATTTCGACAGGTTGTAAATGAATGTATTTTGCCAGGATGGTCCTCAAAATCCAGCGGCTAATCATAAAACGGTTACGGTCTTTTTGCTGATAGAACTTGTTTGCACGCGCAACGTCATCGGCAGAAATAACAGCCAGGCAGGTATCCGGAACAGGCAATAATGGGTTGAAACTTATGCTCCATACATCGATACCATCACCCACCTTAAACGGGCAAGCAGATGGCTCCAGCCAATCGATATCGGTGATAAACTTATTAGTAATCGTAATCGCGCTCATGAACTATTGATCGGTGAAGGTAATCACAGAGATATTAATAAGAGACCGGGAGCGCGAAAAAAATGACCACAGATGTAAAGAGATGAAGCTGATGACGCTGATAATAAACTTCTTAACTAAGCATCTGCGTAATCAGCGACATCTGCTAACATCTGCGATCCCGCGCTCCTTTCCTATGTTCTCCGCGATACTGGTTACCTTTTTGCAGCGTCATCCAAACACTTTTGCAGCACCCTTGCAAATTTTATGTCGTTCGGCGCTTTAAAGATGGTATTGTGCTCACCCGGGATAGGATGGATATTTACACCCTTTAATGCGTATGGTTTCCAGCCCAGGTATTCAAAATCATCCATGTAGAAAGTTTTAGTTTCCGCGCGGAAAACTTCAACGGCAACATCGTAAGGCTTCAGCTGGTAGCGTTTTTCTGCCACGTTGTTCATCTCATCTATTTTGTTCGAATAGCCGAAGAAACCTTCCTGTTTTTGCTCTTTGCCATATTTAAACCGCCACCAGATGCGTTTGGCCCGGCGACTAAGCGATGTCTTTTTCTCAGAAATGGTCTCCATAATACCGCTTGGCGAGGAGAGCGCGTAGGCAATTTTATCCTTAAAGAACCTGGCACGTTTAGCCATTTTTATCAAGTATGGGTCATGATGCGGTGAGCGGTATGCATAGGTATCGAACATTGCCAAAACCTTTACCTCTTTGCCAAGCGCTTCAAACTGCCTTGCCATTTCGTAGGCGATAATACCACCAAATGAATATCCTGCCAATGCATAAGGCCCTGTTGGGTTTTGCACCATGATGGAGTCGATATAATGCGCGGCAATCTCTTCGATGCTGCCCAGCGGCTCTTCCACACCGTCGAGGCCCTTAGCCTGCAAGCCGTAAACGGGCTGGTCGTCATCCATGTGCATTGCCAGGGTATTGAATAGTAATACGTTCAATCCTGCGCCGTGGACCATGTATAACGGCATTTTTGTGCCTTTAGGTTTAATCGGCACCAGCGAATCCCAGGTAATGGATTTACCATCCAGCTCCAGCATCAGCGCCAGCTTTTCAACTGTCGACGTTTCAAACAGGGCAGATAGTGGCAGGCGTTTGCCGGTTTCCTTTTCAATACGGGTCATTACCTGCACAGCAATCAGCGAGTGACCACCCAACTCGAAGAAATTATCGTAAACACCAACTTTCTCTACACCCAGGTATTCGGTCCAGATATCGGCTACCATCTTCTCCACGTCGGTACGTGGTTGCTGGTAACTTAGTCCTGCGTCAATCTTTAATACACCTACTTTACCAAGGGCCTTTTTATCAACCTTGCCGTTTGGCGTTAATGGCATCTCGTCGAGAAATATAAAATTGTCGGGCACCATGTAATCGGGCAGCGAGTCCTTCAATATTTCTTTCCAGCTTTGTGCCTGGTCGGCTTCGTTTTCAACATTTGGGGCTACAACAAAAGCCACCAGCTTATCGATACCGAAGCTATCGGATTTGGCCAGTACAACTGCTTCCTTAACTCCGGCGCTGTTTACCAATTGGTATTCAATTTCGCCGGTTTCAATGCGGTAACCACGAATTTTTACCTGCGCATCCACGCGGCCAAGGCATTCAATTTCGCCATCCGGCAAAAATCGGCCAAGGTCGCCGGTATTGTACATTTTAGCGTTGGGGATATTTACAAACGGGTCATTAACAAACTTTTCAGCTGTCAATTCCGTGCGATTCAGGTAACCCATAGCCACGCCTTCGCCGCCAATATAGATCTCGCCGGGAATGCCGGGACCTAACGGCTTTAAAAATTTATCGAGGATATAGATAGATGTATTGTCAATCGGCCTGCCGATGGTGATTTTGCCAGGATCGGTGATTTCCTTAACTGTCGACCAAATGGTCGTTTCGGTAGGGCCATACACATTCCACAATGAACCTGCTGCATTCAATATTCTTTCGGCCAGTTCTGCAGGCAATGCTTCACCGCCGCAAATTGCTTTTATCGGGGCTGATTTATCCCAGCCGGCCTCAAGCATAATACGCCAGGTGTAAGGGGTAGCCTGCATTACAGTAGCTTTTTGGGCTTTGATAACATCAAGCAAGGCGCGGCCGTCTTTTGCTGTAGCGGCATCAACCAAAACTATTTCGGCGCCGGTTAATAGCGGCAGGAATAGCTCAAGGCCTGCAATATCAAAGCTGATGGTGGTTACCGCAACCAATTTATCATCGGCGGTTAAACCAGGCGCTTTTTCCATGCTGTACAGAAAGTTTACCAAACTGTGCTGGTAAATCTGTACGCCTTTCGGCATACCGGTAGAGCCCGAAGTATACAATATATAAACAAGGTCGTTACCGTCTACAGCAACTTCCGGGTCGGTAGTTGAGTATTCGTTTATGTTTTTCCATTCATCTTCCAATACCAGCTCTTTAGCATTCGATTCGTACTTGCCTTTATAGTTTCGTGAGGTAAGCAATACAACCGCCTGCGAATCCTCGAGCATGTAATTGATACGGTTGATAGGGAAGATAGGATCGAGCGGAATATAAACACCGCCGGCCTTCATAATAGCCAGCATTGTTATCACCAATTCGGCGCAACGATCCATCGAAAAAGCAACCTTATCGCCTTTCTTTACACCGTTTTTAATCAATATGGCTGCTAACTGGTTAGCGCGTTCGTTTAATTCTTTATAAGATATTTTTTGCTTGCCGAATGTAATGGCAGTTTTCCCTGGTGTTTGCGCAGCTTGTTTGCTGATAAGGGTATGCAGCGGCGTTTCATTCGGGTATGGAACACCTGTATCGTTCCATTTGCTGTACAAAACGGTAACCTCAGCCGAATCCAGCGTTTGGATTTTACCTATCTGGACATTTGGATTTTTAACCAGCTCCTGCAGCAGGAACTCGAAGCTGTCCATCATCTTTTTGATGGTTGATGGCTTGAACAGCTGCGTATTGTACGACCATTCCAGTGTGGGCGCTTCCTCGTGCCCGGCAATATTCAAAAATATCTCGAAGTTCTCATACTCGCGTGGATTGCTGATAAGTTTGTGATGCAGCTGGTAAAAATCTACATCATTATCCAAACCCATATCGATATTAAACATCACAGGCACCAGCGGTAACCTTGACGGGTCGCGGGGGATGCTCAGTTTTTTTAGTAAGCTGCCAAAGGTGTATTGCTGATGGTCATAAGCATCAAGTACCTCGCTGCGTCGCTGTTTAAGATATGTCGCGAAGGAGATATTGCTTTTAGGATAGCTGCGCAAGGCCAGGAGGTTAACACAATGGCCAACAAGCCGGTAATTTTCTGTAGCAGGTTGCCCGGCGGAGGGCAGGCCCAATATAATTTCTTCCTGGCCGGTAAGTTGTTTCAAAAATACTTCAAAGGCGGCAAGTAGGGTAGTAACCAGGCTTACGCCGTTGGCTTTGGCCAGTTTTTTTACGTTGTTTGATAAAGAACCATCCAGCACCAAATCCATCCGGTGGCTTTTGTAAGTGCGCATTGACGGACGAGGGTAATCTGTAGGCAAATCCATCACATGGCCGCTGCCCATAAACTGGTCCAGCCAATAGCGTTCTGTCTCCTTGTTCAGGCCGCTGTCGTTGTGTACCATTTGGTCCAGTGAGTACTGGCTGAACGATGGGGGAGCAGGCAGCTTAACGTTTTCGCCTTTTACATAGCCGGAATACAGCTTGCTCAAATCCTGCATCATGATACCGATAGACCAACCATCGCAAACAATATGGTGCGCTACCAGCGTTAACAAATGCTCATTTTCGGTCAGTTTGAACAGCGCGGCTTTAAACAGCGGGCCGGTAACCAGGTTAAACGGCGTCATTGCTATCAGCCGGTTATAGTCTTCTATAAAGCCTTTGCGCTCCTCTGCAGTAGCGGTCGACAGGTCTTTATAATCAATATCCGGGGTAAGGTCTTTATAAACACAAATATTTTGGCCGTCGGCACTAAAAGATGTACGCAGCGCCTCGTGCATTTTAACCATTTCGCGCAGCGCACGGTCCATAGCGCCGGGGTTAAATAAGCCAGTTAGTAGCAGCGAGAAACATTCGTTGTAGGCGCAATTGGCAGGCGTTCCGCCAATCAGGCACGATGTCCATATCTCTACCTGTGGTTCGGTGGCCGGCGCTATCAATGCAATTTCCGGGCCCGCAAACGGGTCAAACTCAACAGGAGTGGTATCAATCATAATTGTTTCCAAGCGGATTATTTTACTTGTAAATACTTGCCGGGGTTATTGCTGTCAACTATAAACCATCCCGGGTTGCCGTCTTTATCACGGCCAAGCCTTGCGCCCGGGAATGGTGCTTCCATAAATGGATTAAATTCTTCTTTAGATGCTTCAGCTTCAATCTTTTTTGAAGGGAAGAAGCCAGACTCAATCAGCTCATCCACGCTTTCGCGGAAAGCAGCGATGATTGCATCAACCTCCTCTTTAGTATGCGAAGCGGTAAGGAAGCAAGGGAATAAGTCCCAAATATGAATGCCTTTGTTGCGCATTAAGGTGAACAATAGCTCGCCATAAGGCAGCTCGTCCTTAAATTTAATCTTCCACAATGAACCGAAAGATGGCGCGTATAGCGGGATGCCGGTGCTTTCGCAGATGGCATTCAGCTCGCCGGCTAAATATGCGGTCAGCTTGTTCAGGCCTTCCTGCAAGGCAGGGCCCTGGTCTTTCATGTATTGTAAAGATGCTTTTGCAGCAGCCAAAGCTAACGGATGCCTTACGAATGTACCTGCAAAATAGGTAACACCGGCTTCCGGCTGCGAGTTATCGCCATACTGCCAGGTGCCGCCGTCAAGCGCGTCCATATATTTTTTAATGCCTGCAATGGCGCCTATTGGCATACCGCCGCCGATCACTTTACCATAAGTGCCCAAATCAGCCTTAACGCCGAACATGGCCTGTGCGCCACCTGGGTGCATACGGAAACCACTGATCACCTCATCGAATATTAAACAGGTGCCCGATTGGTCAGTTATCTCCCTTACTTTTTTCAGGAAGTCCACCGGGTGGAAATCTGGTCTGCGGCTTTGTACCGGCTCAACCAATACTGCAGCAAGCTCATGTGCGCGTTCGGCAATTATTCTTAATGTTTCGTCTGTACCGTAATCCAGTATCAGCATATTCTGTACTACTTCCGGCATAATACCGGGAGCAGCAGGGATAGTCTTTAATTTCTTCGTTCCGCGAACGATAACTTCGTCGTTAATACCATGGTATGATCCGGCGAAGGCAACCATCAGCGTGCGGCCGGTAACCGTACGGGCTATACGCATAGCACCCAATACCGCTTCAGAACCGGTATTGCACACGGCAGCACGGTCAAAGCTGGTAAATTCGGCAATCATCTTGCAGACATCACCGGCTAAAACATGCTGCGGGCCTATTTCGTAGCCATTCTCAACTTGTTCTAAAACAGCCTTCTTTAACACATCAACCTGGTAGCCTAAAAAGTTTGAGCCAAAACCGTTTAGTGCGTCTATGTATTCGTTACCATCAATATCCCAAACGCGGCTGCCTTTTGAGCGGTTAACCACTAATGGGTAAACAATCTCTTTGGTCAATGGGCGGAAGCCGCTCACCACGCGGGGGTCGGCCATGTGGTCGCGATGCTCTTGTGTATATGCTTTGCTGCTTGGGGTCTTTTCGTTATAGCTTTTGGTTAAATCAGCCAGGAATTTAGTTTGTTTATCGCTCAGGCCCTGTACTTGTTTTTCGATACGTGCTGTAGCACCGAACGGTTTTTTAACTTCAACCTGCTCTTCGGCGGTCAGTTCATAAACAATACCGTTTTTAGCAGCCGGCGCTTCAGGAGCAGGGACTACGTGTACCGGTGCGACAGTTTGCGGCGCGGCAGGTGTCTGCATCATAGCCAGTTGGCTGGCCAGCATTTGTATCTGTTGCTGAATTAAATCGAGCGCTGGGTTGCCGGATGCCGCTATCGGGGCCGGTGAAGCGCCATTGTTATAAACAGGCTGATATGCAGGTGCAGGTGCGGCCTGCGATTGATATGCACCCGCAGGCAAAGCTGCATCTAAATATGCTGCAAGCGAGTTAATGGTGTTATACTCTTCAAATAATTTTCTGAATGTGATAGGAACATTAAACTCCTTTTTCAGATTGGTAGCAATCTGGGTTAGTAAAAGCGAGTCGAAGCCAATTTCGATAAAATTCGTATTGGTTGATGCGCCTTCAATCTCAATTCCGGAGGCATCTTCAAATAGTTCCTTCAATTTACCGGTTAACAGTTCTTTTCTCATCAGGGAATTTTGTATTGGTTTTTGTTCTTGTTGTTGTGCTACTGGTATTTGTTCAGTAATTGTTTCCTGTTGTTGTATTGCGTTAACCGGAAGCGGGGCATCAAGCCAGTAACGTTTTTTATCAAATGCGTACGATGGCAGGTTTAGCTTTAAGCGCTGCTGGTCGTGATAAAAGCCTTTCCAATCAGGCGCTAAACCATTTAACCATAATGTACCTAACGCCCTTAATACGGAATAATACTCGGTTGTTGTTTCATTTTTTTCAAATCCGGATATAATTGGCGTGTTTTTTTTGGTCACTTGCTGTCTCGATAGGGTTGCCAGCACAGTTCCGGGGCCGACTTCCAGCAGCAGGCGACCGTCATCTTCCTGTAAAGTATCTACAGCGGCAGCAAAGCGAACTGTTTTGCGCAGGTGGTTTGCCCAATATTGCGGGTTAGTCGCTTCGGCCTCGGTCAGCCAGGTGCCGGTAACTGTTGATACCACAGGTTTTACCGGTGGGTACAGCTTAACCGATTTTACCACTGCCTCAAACGGAGCAACAATATCATCCATCATAGCCGAATGAAAGGCGTGGCTGGTATGCAATAACCTGCCGGGGATATCCATTTTTTCTAATCCATCAGCAAACGCGGCCACCTCGCTATCCGGACCGGCCACCACACAAAGTTTATTGCTGTTTACTGCGGCAATTGAAAGTCCGGCAGGTAAAATGGTTTCCAGTTTTTCGGCATCCGCACGTACCGAAAGCATGCTGCCTTTTTCAACCCCGCTCACCATTTTAGCACGGGTTGAAATCAGCATCAGGGCATCCTTCAGGTTAAAAACGCCTGCAAAATGCGCAGCAACAAATTCGCCGATGCTATGACCGGTAAATACCGAAGGTTGTATGCCCCAGCTCATCCAAAGCTTTGCCATTGCATATTCCATAATAAATATGGCCGGCTGGGTATAGAAAGTGTTTTTTATTTCGGCGGTCGATGCTTCATCAATTACTGCCGGGTAGATAATATCAAAAATGTTTGCCTGCGGCGAGTCCTGCAGCAAAGCTACGCATTCATCCACAGCGGCAGCAAAAACAGGCTCGGTTTCATACAAGCCACGGCCCATATTGATATACTGGGAACCCTGGCCAGGGAACATGAATACTACTTCTGCAATATTTGAAGTGAGATTTTTGGTTGATGATGGTTCTACGGGTGCGTTTAACTTAGCAGCAAGTTCTGCTGAATCGCCTGCAATAGCAAAACGGCGGTGATTAAAATCTGCACGGGTACTTTGCAGGGTGGCGGCTATATCGGCGGTATTTGTAGCTGTGTTATTTGCTGCAAAATCAGCCAGTTTTTGGGCATAGGCATTAACACTGGTATCGGTTTTGGCCGACCAGGTAATTAAACTGAGGGGCTTAGGTTTACCTGCTTGCATAGGTACGTTTTCAAACTCCTCTAAAATAATATGAACATTGGTGCCGCCCACGCCAAAAGAACTAACACCCGCCCGCCGTTTTTCTGCCGATTCCCAGTTTTTCAGCGAATCGTTCACAAAAAACGGGCTTTCGGTTAAGTTGATGTTCGGATTGGTATGTTGATAAAATAGCGATGGAACGAGTTTTTGGTGCCGCAGGGATAGGGCGGTCTTTATCAAACCGGCCACGCCGGATGCTGCAGTTAAATGCCCCAAATTGCTTTTTACAGAGCCGATAGCACAATATTGCTTCTGTTCCTGTGCGCCAAAAGCCAGGTTAAGGCCCTCAATTTCAATAGGGTCGCCAAGCGGAGTTGCAGTGCCATGGGCTTCGATGTAAGTTATACTTGATGGTTCTACACACGCATCATTCAAAGCCATAGCTATTGCGCCAGCCTGACCCTGGGCACTTGGGCCGCCGAAGCTGCCTTTGTCTGCACCGTCATTATTAATGCCGATACCTTTGATGATGGCATAAATGGTATCGCCATCGCGCTCGGCATCTTCACGGCTTTTTAAAAGCACAACGCCTGCGCCATCGCTGAATACAGTTCCGGTGGCCTCGGCATCAAAGGGGCGGCAATGGCCGTCTTTGCTCATGATAGAGCCTTCCTCGTACAAATGCCCGCTTTTTATGGGCGATGTAATAGAAGCTGCACCGGCTAATGCTACCTCGCATTGCCCGTTGCGTATCGCGCTTACTGCCTGTGCAATTGCCAATGATGATGTTGAACATGCCGAATAAACCGCTACCGCAGGCCCCTTCAAATTAAGCTGGTAAGCGGTACGGGTAGCTATGTAATCTTTTTCGTTTAGTGTTCGAACATTGAAGTGTCCGTATTGGTCGACCTTATCCGGGTGTGCCAGCACGTTATGGGTAAAATAAGTGTTGTAACCACAGCCGGCAAATACTCCTACGGCACCATTATAATGCTGCGGAAGATAGCCGGTTGTTTCCAGCGCCTCCCAGGCAATTTCTAAAAATATGCGCTGTTGCGGGTCCATCAACTCTGCCGAACGCGGATTAAATCCAAAGAATGCCGCATCAAACTCGTCAGCACCGTTAATGATGCCTTTTGCTTTTACATAAGCAGCGTCCTGCTTGGTAGCCGGAGAAATTGATTTATCCAGTTCTTCATCGCTGAAAAAACTGGTGCCTTCGCGGCCTTCGGTCAGTAAGTTCCAGAACTCATCGATGTTATCAGCACCCGGAAAACGGCCGGCCATGCCAATGATGGCGATATCGCTATTGCCTTTCTTGTCTTTATCCTTTTTAAAAGTAAATGCGGCCACTTTGTTAGCGCCGCCAATATAGCCTGCAACGCCGCTAACGGTAGGGTATTGGTACAGCTTGGTAATAGGAACTTCATAGCCAAACTGGCTTTTTAATGCCGATACTGTTTTCATTGCCAGTATCGAGTTTCCGCCTAAAAGGAAAAAATTATCATCAATACCAACTTTGTCCAATAGCAAAAGCTCCGTCCATACGTTGGTGATGTTTCTTTCTGCGATAGTTGATGGCGCTTTATACAGCACGCTCAATTGAGGGCGTTTAATATCCGGCTTTGGCAAGGCCTTGCGGTCGACTTTGCCGCTGGTAGTTTTCGGGAATTCGGTGACCCAAACGTATGCCGACGGCCACATAAAATCAGGCAAACGCTGCTCGATGTGTTTGCGAACAGACTCGTTATCGCCGGTCTCATTTGCGGAAACCATATAAGCCACCAGTCGTTTCTGTCCCGGAACATCCTCGCGGGCGACTACAACAGCCTGCTTAATATTATCCAGCTGGTTTATCAAAACCTCAATTTCGCCAATTTCCACACGGTTACCGCGGATTTTTACCTGCGTATCCCTGCGGCCAAGGTAATCTATATTGCCATCGGGCAGGTAACGGGCCAAATCTCCGGTGCGGTAAATGCGGGTGGTTTTTTCCGCAGATTCTTTCCAATCGAGGAATTTTTCGGCAGTCATTTCCGGGCGGTTCAGGTAGCCATCGGCAAGGCTAAGCCCCGCAACGCACAATTCACCGGTTTCGCCGTGAGGTAATTTATTCAGTTCCTGATCGAGGATAAGAATTTCAGTTTCATCAATCGGTATACCTATGTTTGGCAGCGGTGGCCACTGGGTAGGGTCGCCATCCAGTTTAAGCTGCGTAACCACATGGGTTTCGGTAGGGCCGTACTGGTTGAACAAAACACAACCTGGCAAAGCCGCGAAGAAACGGACAACCTGCGGGGTTACTTTTAGCTGCTCGCCAGCGGTCATCACCTCTTTTAAACAGGCGGGGAAATATTTTTCGGCGTCTGCGGCTTCTGTTAAGTACTGCAAAACCACGAATGGCAAAAAGATGCGGTTAACTGAATAATCCGAAATATAACGCAGCAGGCGACTTGGGTCTACCCGCATATCTTCATCAACCAAAACCAAAGTACCACCGGTAGTTAAGGCGGCAAATATTTCCTGGAATGATACATCGAAAGTTAAAGGCGCGAATTGTAAGGTACTTACACCCGGAGCCGATATCGATTCTTTTTGCTGCCATTGCAGCAGGTTAGCCATGGCGCCATGGCCCATCGAGACGCCTTTTGGTGTTCCTGTCGAGCCTGATGTGTATAAAACATAGCAAGCCGACTTACTTTCGGCTATTTCGGTAGTGCTTTTTGAATATGCGGTGTCAGAAGTTAAAACGTTTAAGCCCAGGGATTCAAATAATTGTTTTTGTGCCGATATGGAAATACACAGGTCGATTTTTGAGTCGGTCACAATTTGTTGCAAACGTTCCTGCGGGTATTCCGGGTCGAGCGGTAAATAGGCTTTACCTGATTTCAGTATAGCCAGCACGCTGATTATCGTCTCGATAGTACGATGTGTGCTTACACCTGCATTCAGCGAACCGGGCGAAGCGGCCACAATTGCTGCGGCCAGGTTATCAGCCTTTTCTCCAAGCTCGGCATAAGTGAGCTTGCGGTCGCCAAAAATTACGGCTACTGCATCCGGTGTTTTATTTTTTTGCAGCTCAAACAGGTGATGTATCAGCAAATTGTTCATCTTTTCTTTTGTGTGCGTCAGTAAGGGATTTCAAAAGTTAATTAACCAGGGGTGATGTATTCTAACTTAAATCTATTGTTCAATAAGCAAATTTATAAATACAGGGGTAACTAAATCTACTCAAAAAATAATTAAACTTTTATACGATGAGTATTATCAATTAGTTATAGCTTTTTAAGGTATTAAAACATCGCCGGTTATACTTTTTACGAAACATATCCCGTTCAAAGCAGTTAATAATGGCTTTAACGCCTGCTAATTGTTTTCAATATCTTTGTTCGCGATGATTAAAAAGTACCTGCTCGTTTTTACGTTCTTCCTGTTTTCCAGCTTAGCCGCGCGCGCCAATTTTGCGTATGATGCTACCTGCATCGACGCTTACAAAGCTATCCTCAGTCTGCGGATGAACGAGGCACGGCAGCTTATCGCCAAAGAAAAACAGCTTAACCCTGGTAACGGAATTGTGGTACTGTTAGAGAACTACATCGATTATTTCAGCATACTCGCATCGGAGAGTAAAAGCGACTATGAAAAACTAAAGGACAAAAAAGATGAGCGCATATCTGCCCTCGAAGAAAATGATAAAAATTCACCGTTTTACTTATTTTCCCAGGCAGAGATTTACCTGCAATGGTCATTTCTGAAAGCCAAATTTGGCGATTATATGTCGTCCGGCTCGGATGCGAAAAGCGCAAACAGCCTGCTGAAAGATAACAGCAAAAAATTCCCGGATTTTCTGCCCAATAAAAAAAGCCTGGCCCTGGTGAATATTATTTTCGGAAACATTCCGGCCAATTTTAAATGGATTGCGGGTATGCTGGGCATGAAAGGTAACGCGCAATACGGAATTAACCAATTGGTTGAATTAAGAAAACTGCTGCCAAAATCTGCCTACGGCTTTTATAATGATGAAATAATTTGGTTTCTATGCGTAACGGATATTAATGTGTTGCATAGTAAAAATAGCTACGATAAGTTAATATCTTATATATCCGAAATGGATAGCGACGGGATGTTAAAGACTTACTTGCTGGGCTATGTGTCATCCAAAACAGGGCACAACGATGAAACGATAAAATACCTGGAGGCAGCGCCGAAGTCCGGTCAATACCTTGCGGTTCCGCCCATATACTACATGCTTGGCGTAGCAAAGCTTAACCGCATGGACGGTGATACACCTGCGGCGTTAACTCGTTATGTAAACGAATATAAGGGGACTACCTTTATTAAAGACGCGTATTTAAAGCTCGCTTATTTTTACCAGTTGCAAAATGACCCTGAAAAATATGAGGCCTATCTGAAGCTGGTACGCAGCAGAGGATATGCAACGGATGGCAAAGATAAAATTGCCTTACGCGAAGCAAATGAACCCAAACAGGATATCAGCCTGTTGAAGGCCCGCTTCTATTTTGACGGAGGATATTATAGCAAAGCGATGGCGCAGTTTGCCAACAAGGACGAAAGCAGCTTTAAGCTTACCCGCGATAAAATTCAGTACTACTATTACCTTGGGCGTATTAACGATAAAATCGAAAAAAACTACGAGGCGGTTCAGAACTATCAAAAAGCGATTGCTCTTGGCAAGGAAACCAGCTATTACTACGCAGCAAATGCCGCTTTAATGGTCGGTAATATTTACGAAGAGATTAAAGAGAATCAAAAGGCTGCAAATTATTACCACCAGGCGTTGGATATGAAATCGCATGATTATCAGACTGATATTGATAACGATGCTAAGGCGGGGTTGAAGAGGGTAGGGCAGTAATCATTACTTTGTTAGTCCGGATTTATAATCCGGACTCTGATAGTAGGGGATTTGTAATCCCCTTAATGCTCGCGGATTACAAATCCGCAGCTTTTAAGACCGGATTATAAATCCGGACTAACGCTTTTCATTTATTCAATACGTCAAATTCCCTGTTTCATGGGTAAACCTCACAATCTTTCGCATGCATTGCAGGTGATGCCTGTTCACGTTTTGCTTCAACGCTTCAAAATCAAAATCATGATTAGTTCCGCAATCTAAAAGGCTCATATAAGCAGATGGCTTCGTGCTTTCGTAATATTCCAAAACCGTACTGTTCCATATCAGCTGGCAATTACCTTTAAGGCGGGTTACTATTTCATAAATGCCATCCTTAAATTCGATATGCCTGATATGCTGTGATTCAAGATTTCCCTGTGGATAGTACAACAGGATATTTCCGGGTGTACTTAATATTTCTGCCGCAAAATCCAGGCTTTCATTTACAGAGCGCTTACCCGGTTCCACCGAAAACGAGCCGCAATATTTCAGCCACCAGTTTTTCTCCATCTGCTTTTTAACCGACATGGTGTACAGGCCTCTTAGCTTCTGCTGTTTGTCGATGTGCTTAAACGCCACATAGTAGGAGAAAAAGCCATCCAAAAAACCGAAATGGTTGCACATCAGGATATAAGAGTGGTTGGGTTTGATATCGATTGGCTCAATCACCATCTTATTAAAGCGCCGCCGGAAAAACCACATGCCAAGGGCAGACCCCCAACGAATAAGTGGCAACGGAAGCGGTTTGGCTTTAATCATCATAGCAACGATTCAGTTAGCTGAACAACAAAATTCTTTTTAATCATTTCGTGGCCTTCGTCCAGTACAATTACTTTAGCGTTTTTTACTTTGGCGATGAAATTCTTTCCTATTCCCGGCGGAAAGGATTTATCGCGTTTGCCAAATATAAAAATGCTTTTGATGTTTTGCTCATTCAACGCCCTTAGTAAACGTAGCTCATCGGTTTCGAAAGCACACAGGTAGGTAAAACAAGCGTAAAAGTTATAGCGTAATTCGTGGGTGCCAATCTCACCGAACAGGATTTTGTAGGCTTCGGCATCAATAATTCTTAATGCGCGGAAAGTTTTGAGCATCCGCACCAAAAATGTTTTGTTGAGCGCCAACTTTTCTAATATCTTATTACCCGTTTTGCTTTTGCTGAAAAAAGGTATCAGCCGGCCGGGATTTAAAGAGGATGGGGCAGCGATGATAAACTCGTCAATCAAATGAGATAATTCCTCTGTAACAACGCTCGCATAGTGTGTACCCATGGAATACCCTATTACCGAAAACCGGTCGATGCTTTCATGTTTACAAAACTCCAGTATTAAATCAGCGAATTGTTTTTTGGTAATACCTTTTTTAACTGCCGGGAGACTTTGGTCTTTTAGTTTGGTTTCTTTGTGAAAAAACAGGTCGAAGCCTATGAATGTATACGCGTCACCCATCTCAGGTTCCAGTATTTTAAACTGTTTACCGTGCATGCCATAGCCATGAAAGCCCAGCATTACTTTCGGTCCGTTACCGAATTTGTAATAATGCAGGGTAACCAAATCATTTTCGAAGTAATGGTCGGTCATGGGCGGGTTTTCAGTTTAACAAGAGGTGTCACCCTGAGGCACTCGAAGGGTGAGCGCAGAGGCCTTTGCCCGCATGTTTCGAGTGCCTCAACATGACACCACGCGCTTAGTACTCCCCTTAAATATATTCTCATTTCACCTCAGTATTCTCAATAAACGCTATTGCCCAGGCATAATCCCCATCATGCGATATGGTTAATGCGATATCAAACTTAGCGCCATTCCTGTGTAAAACAACCTCGGGACGCCCAACGGGCTTATCGCGCAATATTTCTATCTTTTTGGGTCCCAATGCCGAAGGATCTATCTGCTTTATTGCTTTGTAAACCGCTTCTTTAGCCGCCCAGGTTGAGGCATAGCGTAGCAACGGGTTTTCAAATTTATCGCAATAAGCTATCTCGTTGGGGGTATAAACTTTGTTTTTGAAAGATTCTGTGAAAGATTTTTCAAAGTCGGGGATGAACACAATATCATTTCCCGCCGAAAATCGCTGACCCGGTACAAGCTCTTCTATCGCTTTTTTAATTTCCTTCTCCATCCACACCTAGTCCCATAACATTAAACCCGCCGTCTACATAGTGAATATTTCCGGTTACCCTTTTTGATAAATCAGAGAAATAATAAAGAGCAGCATCACCCACATCGCCTGCATCGATATTTCCGAGCGGTGCGGTAAACTTGCCCATTTTGCGCAGTTTACGTACGCCGAATATTCCACCCGACGAGGTAGTCATCACCAACCCTGCAGATATCGCGTTGATACGTGCACTTTTCTCTCCCCTAAAATAGCTGGCGAGGTAAATCATAATGTTTTCCAGTGCCGCCTTGCAAATTCCCATGCCCGCATAGCCGGGGAATACCCGTTGCGAAGCATTATAAGTAAGCGTTAATATAGACGCATTCTTAGCCAGCAGCGGTTCAGCAACGCGACAGATACGCAGCAGCGAGTAGGCGCTGATATTAAACGCATCCATAAAATCCTCAAACGGGATGTCGATATACGATGGTGCAGGCTCATTGCTGCCTGGCAAGCTGTAGCACATCACCGACTGGCTACCGAAAGCAACGCCATGCAGCAGGTAATCTATCGCCCCGGCCTGCTCACGCACAAGCTTTAAAAAAGCGGCTATCTCCCCTTCATCGCGTACATCAACCAGGCCGGTAAGAGCGGTATCCATACCATTTTGCTGCATCAGGTATAAAACCTCGTCTTTTGTTTCTGCAACATAGCTAAGCGCAACCTTACAGCCTGAGCGGTGCAGCTTCACCGCAATATCCCATGCGATGGAACTTTCATTCCGCACGCCGAATATTGCCGCTACCTTATTTGTATTGTCAATCATTTATATATCCTTCGAAATTGCCATCGCACTGTTGGTGCCGCCGAAACCGTAGTTCAGACAAACTATCTGGTTAATTTCCTTCTCCACTATATCTTGCGAAATCAGGTGCCTGTATTCCGATGCAGGTTTGGTTGGACCGTTCCAGTCGGGTTTCTTTTGAAAGTTTTCCAGTTCGGTGTTCAGCGTATCTGAATTTTTATTTGGCAATACTTTTTGATTTTTAAGCATCAGCAAAGCGGTAATAAACTCTACCGAACCCGCAGCGCCCAGCATGTGCCCAAACTGTGATTTTGGTGCTGTAATATGATATCCGTCTTCTCCAATCGATTCAGCGACACTTACCAGCTCTAAAATATCACCTACCGGTGTAGCCGTTCCATGAACTTTAACCACATCAGGCTTTACGTTTCCGCCGGCCATCAGGCCTTTCCATAGTCTGCGCTGTCCGTCGTACGATGGGTAAAACATATTGCCATCACCATCAGAATTATTGAAATATTCATCAATTACAGCAAGGATGTTGGCGCCACGTGCTTTCGCCATCTCATATTCTTCCAGCGCAACTATACCTGCGCCGAAAGAACAAACAAAGCCATTACGATTTATATCAAAAGGGCGTGAGCTTTCGGCAGGGGCGAAGCCTTTGCTTAATACCTGCATGGCATCAAAGCCGATAAAAGTTTCCAATGCCGTACCTTCAACACCACCGCATATTGCCCTGTCCTGCAAGCCAAATCTAATTAAACGGTAAGCATAGCCGATATTGCCTAAACCTGTAGCGCAGGCAGAGATTATCGATTCGCAAACGCCTTTATTTTTTATCAGGCAGGAAACGTTTGCTGCCTCGCGGTACGACATAGCGCGGTCTACAGTGTGTGAGCCCGCCATCCTGGTTTTTTTACCCAGTTCGTAAAAGGCATGCCATGCATGGCGCGAAACCACGTTGCCGCCGCCACCCGAGGCAATTACCACACCCGTTTGCTCCGATTCTGTTTCTTCCTTCGTCCAGCCCGCCATAGCGATGGATTCCTGTGCACCGAGCATTGCCCAAACGCAACCCAAATCGGCGGTCGACAAATTCATGTCAGGTATCCTGCCCAGGTGGTCAACATAGGTTTCCGGCCATTCAGTTTCCGGTACCGGGTGGATGGCTTCCAGGTTCATTTCGGGCTCGGTAATATAACCGGCCACGGTAGAACGGATTTGCTTTGGATATTGCAGGGTCTTCGGCCATTCGCGAATCATGCTTTCGCCTGCAAATAGCTTTTTATCAAAATCATCCAAATCCTTACAGGTCGGAAAAGCTCCGCCCATGCCCACAACTGCTACTTTTCTGCCTGCTACAATCATATTAGTTATTTGCTCCGCGTTCCTTAACCATTATTATCAAATCGATAACATCTTTTACTTTCGAACCCATACGGTCGATGTCTTCGTCCTCAAACTCGATATCAAACTTCTGCTCAACTTTGGCCGCAATGTTAATCAGCTCGGTTGACGGGGTATTCATATCTGTTAAAAAGTCAGTTTCCTCGGTAACACCTTCCAGTCTTGCAGGATCTATGGTGCGCACGGTGCGCAGTACTTCAATTAAACCGTCGAGTATTTCTTTTCTTTCGTTTGCGTTTTCCATGTTATGCTAATTTATTAAAATGTTCAATAAGGATGGCCCGGCCGGTAATATCGTGCAGCTCGGCCACTTTTACAAAATCGCTGCTAATATCATAGTTTAATAAGCGTTCGTCGGTAAAATCTTTAAAATAATCATCCAGGTCCAGGCCCTTCGGTACGCGGTAAATGCAGCCGTCGCATACCATTTGCCGCCATTTCCAGAACGCAATATTGCCGATGCTGATAAATGTATCGCCAAATTCAAGGTAATTCTGAAAATTTACGTTGCCGATACTGATAAACGCCGGCACAAATGAATCCCTTAATACATCGGGCAGGCAATTTTGTTTGCGGCATTGCAGGAAGGTAGCGCACGATACGATAGTAGCCTGTGCAAAAGCCTCCACCTGGTCCACCCCGCGGAATACGTTAAAGTGGTCTTCCACATCGCGTTCGGTGGGAGAGTAGCTGGCCACGATGCCTTTATTGGGCGAATGCCAATGGTAATTATTAACCAGCCGTTTGGTAGGGCCGTGCAGCAGCAAATTGGCCGGATCGACGCCGACGAGGTTGCCATGCTGGATGATGTCGAAATAACCTGCTCTTTCTTCTTCTGTCATATTAAACCGCCGTTGACGTGGATGTTTGTTCCGTTAATGTATGATGCCTTGTCTGACAGCAGGAAAGCCACTGTATCCGCCACATCGTCCACCCTTCCAAATCGCTTAGCCGGTATCATATTAAAATATTTTTGCCTGATAGGCTCGGGGATGCCGGCCGTCATATCTGTCTCTATAAATCCGGGTGATACGCTTAATACCCTGATATTGTGTTCGGTATTGGTCGCTGCTGCTTCCTGGGCCAGCGAGCGTGACAGCGCCGTCAGCCCCGCTTTTGTAGCCGCGTAAACCGACTGGAACGCATTACCACTCTCACCAACTATCGAGCTGATATTGATGATAACCCCCTGTTGCGTAAGACTGAACATTTTCATCGCCGTTTTGCATATCAGGATAGGTGCTTTAAGGTTCACATTCAGCATGGCTTCTATTTCCCGTTCAGGTTGATAGTTTAATGGCTTATCGTAAGTGACACCTGCGTTGTTGATTACGCCATACAGGTCGCTGTGCTCTTTTTTTAGTTGTTTGCAGAAGTTGTTGATAGCTTCCGTATCCGAAAAATCGGCACACAAAATATGGCTGCCCGGGATTTCTTCAGTAAAGCTTTCCGGTTTGGATGCATGTAAAACCAGGGTATAATCGCCCGACAGCTTTTTTGAAATGGCCAGTCCTAACCCTTTACTGGCACCGGTGATAAGTATTTTTTTTTTCTCCATCAGGTTGTTCAGCCTCAAATATAATTGATTAGCTGTAAGGGGCCAGCGAATAGTTATAATTTGTTACTATAATATTAACATTTCGGCTGCAAACATGTTGATTTATAATAATAATTTAGGCATGTTGTTTTAAAAAAATACATCATCATTAAACTTACGAAGTTTTCGAAACTTCGTAAGTTTTAACGGATTCCTAATATGTTTCGCAAATATTTAAATATCAGTATATTATTTATAATGATGCTGCCTTTTTTGGCAGTCTCGCAAGTTAAGCGATCATTTAAAATCGTACCGCTTGGCGTTAAAGGAGGTATCGGCGAAAGCAACCTTTCGGCATATATGGTAGCCCCCACGGGCACTAACGACTATGTTTGCCTCGATGCAGGCACATTGCATTACGGTATCGAAAAGGCCATTGCTAACAAAGTATTTAGTATCCCGGCAGAGCAGGTGCTAAAAAAATACATAAAAGGATATTTTATATCGCATGCCCACCTCGACCACGTGTCCGGGCTCATTATCAACTCGCCCGATGATTCCGCGAAAACTATTTATGGCTTGGCCAGCACCCTCGAGACTATTAAAACTCATTATTTCACCTGGGCCAGCTGGGCAAACTTTACCGATGAGGGTGATCCGCCTCAACTTAAAAAATATCATTACCAGCCATTAACACCGGATAGTGTTACTGCCATCAAAAATACTGCGATGAGCGTAACGGCTTACCCGCTTAGCCATTCTAACCTTACCAGCACTGCTTTTTTACTGAAGAGCAACGACAGCTTTATTTTATATCTTGGCGATGCAGGCCCGGATGAGATTGAGAAAAGCAATAAACTACATAGCTTATGGCAGGCAATTGCGCCATTGATAAAGAACGGGAAACTAAAGGCGATAATGATAGAAACATCCTTCCGGGATGAGCAGCCCGATAAAACCTTATTTGGCCACCTTACACCGAAATGGCTGATGAAGGAAATGGATGATTTGGCTACACTAACCGGCAAGCCGGCATTAAAAGGTTTTAACCTGGTAATTACGCACGTTAAGCCGCCGCAATCCAATATCAGTGCATTGAAATTGCAGTTGAAAAACGAGAATAAATTAGGCTTAAATTTGATTTTTCCGGAGCAGGGAAGGAAGATAGAATTGTAATTTTTCTTGTGGAGACACAATACTTTGTGTCTCCCGCCGATAGGTTTGCTAACAACATCGGGCGGTGAGTTTGTCGGTCTAAGACGCAAGTATTGCGTCTCTACATTATTGTCCTTTCTCCACCTATCATTTTCGTCAACGCCTCCTCATCCACTACCCTATAACTCTTCCCCACAACCTCAATCAAACCATTTTGTAAAAATTCCTGCGTCACCTTAAAAAAGGTTTCGTAAGCCACGCCGGCGTACGATGCAATATCCTGCTTAGTTAACTCAATATCGATAAAGCCATCAGCGGTAACACCAAATTGCTGTTTCAATGACAACAACGCCTGGGCAATGCGTTCCTTTACCGGCATGTGCGCCAGGTTGCGCATCCGCTTTTCGGATTCCTGCAAGGCATTGGCAAATACTTTCATCAATTTGATAGTAAACTGCGGGTTTACATTCAACGACGATTCAAAGAAATCCATCTTCACAAAACACACCTTTACATTTTCAACGGCTGTTGCTGCGATAGGATAGACCTGACTATCACCCAAGCCGAGGTGTCCAAGTATATCGCCGTCTTTTGCAAAGCGCAGAATCAGCTCCTTGTCTTCGTCCCAGCGCTTATGCACCTTTACTTTGCCATTGTAAACAAAAAATATCCCCTCAACAGTATCGCCTTCTTTAAAAATGTCCTGTCCTTTTTTAAAAAGAATAGTTTGTTTATTAGCGGCGATGGCTGGCAGCCAGTCCTTTATGCATGACGAGCATAGGAAGCAGCTTTTTAGGTCGCACTGTTGTTTTGATTCTTTTATGGGGCCGGTCATGCTGCAATTATAGTTATTTGGCTTGATATTGCTCAGTAATTGTATATTTTATTGTTAATGCAATGTAAATAACCATATAAATAATTTACTGACTTTATTAATATTGTTTATGCAATATAAATTTACTAAGATGTCTTTTATTTAGATTGATTTATCTGTACTTTTGCAGAAAATTTCAAAAGCACTTTTCTCTCTACTTCAATGACAAAGAAAGACTACGACGGCGGTATCCCCATTTCCCCCCTGCTAAACAACCTCGAGCATAAAGAAAGCAGCTTAAAAAAGACTTTGCTTCAAAAAAGCAGGTTAATAAGGATATGTTTGATGTCGATAGCGGTGGCGGTGGCCATCAGTTTGATTGCTAAATTCCTGGTCACCCTTATCAATGTGGTAACCAATATAGCGTTTTACGGCAAATTGGACCTGGGCTTTAACAGCCCGGCGAATAATCACCTGGGCTACTGGGTAGTATTGATTCCGGCCATTGGCGGTATTATAGTAGGATTTATGGCATTGTATGGCTCAAAGGCGATACGTGGGCATGGCATCCCCGAAGCTATGGAGCAGATATTAGTGAATGAAAGCCGAATAAAGCCATCCATAACTTTCCTGAAGCCTATATCGTCGGCAATAGCCATTGGTACCGGTGGTCCGTTTGGAGCGGAAGGCCCCATTATAGCTACCGGCGGCGCACTCGGCTCAACCCTGGGGCAACTGTTTAAAATAAGCGCGAATGAACGAAAAGTTGTATTGGCTGCAGGCGCCACGGCAGGTATGGCGGCTATATTCGGTACGCCAATAGCAGGTGTTTTCCTGGCTATTGAGTTGTTGTTATTTGAGTTTTCACCCCGTTCGATATTACCGGTTGCGCTGGCTTGTATCACAGGCGCTGCGGGCCATCATTTGCTGTTCGGCGCCGGCCCTGTGTTCGAAATGCCTGATTTGGTTACTCCGTCAAATATGGCGCTTGCAGTGTACAGCTTCATCGGTTTGATGATCGGTTTTATATCGATGGGCATAACTAAACTGGTTTACCTGGTAGAGGATTACTTTGAAAAGATACCGATTCATTGGATGTGGTATCCTGCTTTGGGCGGTCTGGCAGTGGGTGCTATCGGTTTTTTTGCGCCACATACTTTAGGTGTAGGCTACGATAATATTACCGGCATTTTATCGGGCACATGGCCCATAAAGCTGCTGTGCACACTTGTATTCTTTAAGTTCCTGTCATGGGCCATCGCACTGGGCAGCGGCACTTCAGGCGGAACGCTTGCTCCTTTGTTAACTATGGGCGGTGCAGCAGGCGCAATCATAGGCGCGTTGCTGATGCAATGGTTTCCTGAATTGGGCATCACCATACCTATGGCGGCTCTTATTGGTATGTCCGCAATGTTTGCCGGGGCTTCAAGGGCATATCTTACAAGTATTACGTTCGCGCTGGAAGCTACCATGCAGTCGCATGCGCTGCTGCCGCTGCTGGGTGCATGTACAGCGGCATACATCGTCTCTTTCTTCCTGATGGAAAATACCATCATGACCGAAAAAATTGCCCGCCGTGGTGTAATTACTCCAGATTCATACGAACCGGATATCCTGCAAAAAACAAAAATATCTGAGGTTACTAGAAGTCGCGAGGTTATTTTAAAGGCCGAAAATACTATCGCTGAAATTAAAAAGATGCTGCTATCTAAAGAGGTTCAGGATAGCTACCTGGTTACCGTAAACGAACAGAATATGTATGCAGGTACCGTTAAGCTGACCGATATTTATAAAGAAGGGATAAACGTCGATTTAAAGCTGAAGAAAATTCTGCAGCATGATTACCTGCTGGTGTATAATAACGATACTTTACGAACTGCAGTCGAGCTGATGGCCAAACAGCAGGGCGATGTATTGCCGATAATTGATGCTAATAATAAAGTTACAGGTGTGCTTTCCTACCGGGATATCATCTCCGGCTACAACGAGCAACTAACCGAGAATGAAGGTGCCCGTACGCAGATATCGCTAAGAAGGCGCAGGCTCGAGATGGTGGTAAAGCGTAATAGCAGGAAAAATAAGGACGGTAAAGCGTAACTTAGCATTTATCAGCCTTGCTGAATTTCGCTATGAAAGATTTACGCATCAAACGCATTTATGAGCCCGCAGAAAAAGCCGATGGTTTCAGGATATTGGTAGACCGCCTATGGCCGCGCGGCGTAAAGAAGGAGACTGCCGGTATCGACCTATGGTTGAAAGACGTAGCTCCGTCCACAGAATTACGCCAATGGTTTCATATCGGAGATAAAGACTGGCAGGAATTTCGGCATAAATACCTGCTGGAGCTCAAGCATAATCCGGCAGCACATGAACTCGCGGGGCTGATTGAATTCCATAAGGTGCTTACCTTGCTGTACGCCGCAAAGGATGAACACCAAAACCATGCCCTGGTGCTGAAAGAATTTATCAGCGACAAATAATCAGTGCTCGTAAACAATATCCTCTTCTGGCACACCTAATTCTTTTAAGTTATCTATCATAGCGGCTGTAAATTCATCAGGGCCGCAGATATAATAGTTTCCATATTTACCAACGTAATCTTTCAGCAAATCTTTGTCGATATGATGGCCATTAGGTTCTTTTATCACGTTGATAAAATTATCGCCCAGCATGGCCTCAAACTCGTCTTTTAATATTATATCCTGGTTGGTATGATTAGCAAACAACAGGGTATTGCCTTTCATTTTTCTATCAGCATGTAATTGGCGCAGTATGGAAATAAAAGGGGTTATACCCGCACCGCCGGCAATAAATAGCCCAGGTTTGTTATAGGCGATTACGCCAAATACCTCGTGTAGTATCAGCTCGTCGCCTAAAGCTAATTCGCCTAATTTTTCGGTAATACCATGGTGGTCTTTATAAATCTTGATGGTGAATTCAAGATGCCCTTTTTCATCATTCAGCGACGTGAAGGTAAAGGGCCTCAATTCTTCTTCGAGGCCGGGTTTGTTTATTGATACGTCAGTAGCCTGGCCGGACGTAAATTCATACCCGGCGGGGCGTTCAACCTTAAATCTCCTGACATTGTGTGTTACAAATTCTGCACCCAGAATTTTGACGATGTGCTGCTCCATATTACTGCTGAACACTTATTACCCCCGAAAGTTTTGAAAGCGAAAATGCGCCAATCGCCATAGCCAAATCACGAACGGCAACGTCGAGATAAGTGCCGGCAGCAATTAAGTTTAAGGCGATAAGCATTAGCCAAACAGATACCAGTAAGCCTCCTTTTTGCGGGTTGATAAACACCAATATGCCGGCTATTATCTCGATTATGCCCACGATGCACATAAACACGTGGTCGCTTACGGGTAATGCTGATTTTATGGATGGGTTTAAATAATGCGGCCAGTCGGTAAGCAGGTTGGTAAATTTATCTGCACCTGCTACAATGGGTATCAACCCGTAGGTGAATTTTAAAAGTGTTTGTACGTCGCCCGTTTTTTGAATACGTTGTTCCATGTTTGTAAATTTTTAACATTAGAGAGACGTCATTTAAAAAGGGTTACATTTTTTGTGAGTAGTTGATTATGTTGAATGAGTTGACTAGGTTGATTGAGTTAAGTGATTGCTTATCTTATACCTCAGCAGTCATAGTTAGTATATTCCTGTATTCATCGATTAGATTCGGATAATCCAGGTTTGACCTCCCGGTTTCAGTAAAGCCATACCGTTCGTAAAAAGCTTTTGCAGGGCTGCTGTCCATAACCATCAGCCACATAACAGCGCAATGATGCTGCTTTGCCCAATCAACAATAAAGGCCATAATTGTTTTGCCGGCGCCTTTTCCGGTAGACTGCTTCTGCAGGTAAAGTTTGCTTATCTCCAGGCCGCTTTGTTGCGGGCGGTCCGGGTGAGGTTTTTGTTTTAACCTTATATAGCCGATAAGCTCTTCATCGTCACACACAAAAAATAATTGACATTAGGCTTTGCTAAATCAGCAAGGAGTGCCGCTTTATTATAGATGCGTGCAATATAGGCTTCACCGCCATCATGCCACAGGTAAGTATAGTTTTGTTGATAGGTTTTTATGGCGATATCAGTTAATATGTCAATCCCGCTGATATCGCATGGAATTATATTTATCAAATTGCTTAGCTTGCTTTAAAGTTTTAATGCAAAAAAATCTTAAACTATTTTGTAACCCTTTTGTCCGGGGATACACTATAGTAGGGCATGACCCGGTTAACGGGGAGGCAAAGATACTTTTAATATAAAATGAGCGACGAAGAAATTGTTGAAAGGGTAGTTAACGGCGAACAGCATTTGTACGAACACCTGATGCGGAAATATAATTCAAGAATGTACCGCATCGGCATGTCGATTATTAACGACGATAAGGAAGCCGAAGATATTATGCAGACTGCTTATATCAATGCTTACCGGCAACTCAAAAGTTTCCAGGGGCGCTCAAGCTTCGCTACGTGGCTCACGCGGATACTGATATACGAGGCCTTGCTGCATAAAAAGAGAAACTTAAAACTACAAAAAGTGCTGATGGAAAAACCGGACAATGATTATCATAACGAAACCCCTTTAAAAGAGCTTATGAATAAAGAATTAAAAGGGCTGATAGAAAGCGCGGTAGCTAAGTTGCCCGAAAAATACAGGATGGTTTTTGTGATGCGCGAGATACAGGAGATGAGCACTACCGAGACAATGGATGCGCTTAACCTGGGTGAATCGAACGTGAAAATACGTTTAAGCCGGGCCAAGGAAATGCTGCGTACCGAATTGTTAAGCTACTGGCAGCCACAGCAGCTTTTTGAATTTAACCTGCTTAGGTGCGATGTAGTGGTTGATTGTGTAATGCGGGCGATAGCAGGAGAGGCTTTGTAGAACCGTTATAGACTTACGAAGTTTTTAAAACTTCGTAAGTCTTCACGCAATGTTATTTCGCTGCTTTTTTAGCAGGAGCAGGCTTAACGGCAACCAATTTTGCTGCTGTCGGTTTTGTTGCAACTGTTTTTGCAGCAGCAGTCTCTGTCTTAACTGGCGCAACCGGTTTTTTAGCTTCTGCTACCGCTGGTTTTGCCACAGGCGCTGCTTTAGTTTGTGCTTTAGGCGCGGGAGCTTTTTCGGCTTTAACTTTTGGAGCGGCAGGTTTCTCAGCTTTTGCGGGTTTCGCTAATTTTTTTGCGAGTTGTTTGGCTGCTTTCTCAATTTCTTTTTCGATTTTTTTGGAGGTATGGCCAAGTTTCGCAGCAAAAGCTTTAAGTTCTTTTACAAGACCTTCTTTAACGGTCTTCTTTTCAGATGCTTTTGCTTCTTTAATTGTTGATTCGGTGCTTTCTTTTTTCATGGTTTTCACGGATTGCTGCAAAGCTAAGTTTAATTAAGGTTATTTCAATGTTATCATTGTGTTAAGTGTTTCAATCAATATTAATATTAAATTAGTAATGTGTTATAAATGAGTGACTTCGGTAGGTGCCGCGATAGCCCCGGCAAAATGGCTAACTTTATACACCCTTTTATAAGTTAATAATGAAAATAACCACATCTACTGCCATTGTAACACCCGATGCCATGCCTGTAGAACTCGATTTGTCCGGTTTCCTGTACCAGGCTATCGATGCATCGGCAATCATCGATGTAAAAAGCTGGGCGCCGGCATTTGATGCAATCCCTGTCGATCCGTACATAAAAGAGGGCTATCGCTATAAAAGCATCGCCTGGGTCAGGATAAAGCATCAAAAAACTTCTGCGATCGAAGGTATTGATGAGCGCATTGCCGCAGTTAATGAGCTGAGCGGCATGAGTGCCGAAGAAAGCCGGCGTTACCTAAGCACCGGCAAACCCGACTGGCATTCCGATGAAACCGGCTATGATTGCTGGAACCTGCCGCAATATGCCATGCAGCAATCCATTAAATTTAATCCTGTTCATGGTGATATGAGACGGGAATATCCGCGCATCAGCAACAGTATCACTGGTAGTGAGGATTTTCATCGGATGTTAATCAAGTACGCCACCTTTTTTGGATGGAGCGACGCTATTGTATTGGTGCAGTTTCAGCGGGTGGACTGCCTGGCTGACCGTACCGGATTACCGGCTGTTGAAGGCTTTCACCAGGACGGTAACCGCCACGTAGGCATGTTGGTAGTAAATCGCAACAACCTTACTCCCGATTCTGGTGTAAGCCAATATGTGATGGATGATAACGGCAAAAAGACTGATGGATTAATATTTAACGAAGTCATCCCGGCCGGCCAGCTCATTTTCTGGAACGATAAACGTGTTTGGCATTACGGCACTGAACTTAAAGTGGCAGATCCCAATGCCAATGGTGGTCGCGGTACCAGGGATATCATCATCATGAGCGCCAAAACCCCGCCGGCCAATATGCCGCTGGGGCCGGTTAGTTCTGTCAAATAAAAATAATAAAAAATGCCTGCAAATATCTAAATTGCCATGTAATAGAAATACGGCGTGCTTAAATTCCTCAACCTTAAATTCCTCAAGGGTATTTTTCCCTGTTTGCTGTTGATTGGGGTACAGCCAGGGCTGAAAGCCCAGCAACACATGGTTGAAGGCGATGTCTTAAAGAGTCGTTTGGCGACTATTACGCTCAATAATAACCAGGCGAAACTCTTTGTTCATTATGATAAAACCATTTATGTGCCGAACGAATCCGTATGGTTTACTGCTTACCTGCTCAATAGCGATACGCTAAATATAACACCAGATATTTTATCAGTTGTGCTGGTAAACAACAGCGATCGTTCATTAGTATTGCAAAAGAAGTTTGTATTTTCAGGGGCCACCTCATCCGGCAGCTTCCTGGTACCGGATTCAATTGCTGAGGGCGATTACTCCATCATTGCTTATGTTAATCATTTAATAAAAGGCAAGCCGGATATCTCATATTCGCAGCGCATAGCTGTTAAGCGTGCCGAACTGAAGGATTCAAAAGATATTCCAAAGAAAGTAAGTAAACCTGTTTTCACAACTTCTGATTCGGCGGGGTTTAATATCAGGTTTTACCCCGAGGGTGGCGACCTGGTAGAAGGTTTGCCCGCTTACGTGGGGTGGGAAGCAAAAGATAGCGCCGGCGCTTCACTTAAACTGAAGGCCGTGCTTATTGAAAATAACCAGCTGGTTGATACCGTTGAAACGTCTACAGCCGGAATGGGCAGATTTTTTGTTCGGCCTAAAGCGGGAAGAAAATATGCGCTGAGGCTAATAGGTGCGGATAGCCAGGCTCAATTCGAGCTGCCGGCGGCCCGGCAGAGCGGCATTACGATTGGTGTAAATTCAGCGCTTGTTAAAAACACATTGATGCTGAGGGTAGCCTCGACAACTCCCGGTAAAATCCACGTTGTTGTGCATAATGCCAGGCAGGTGTTTTATCTGTTGACAAACATTGATCCAGAAAAAAACGGCATATTCCGGATTGCGCTGGACAGCGTGCCATGCGGTCTGGCGGCCGTTACCATATACAACGAACAGGAAGAGCCTTGTGCTGAACGAATTTTTTTCGCCCACTATGACCACCCCCAGGTTGCATCGGTAAAATCGGATAAGCAGCAATACGGAAAAAGACAGAAAGTTACATTGAAACTGAACTTAAACTCTGTCATTGATAGCCAGGCACTGGTATCGGTGGCATGCGTTCAATCAAGCCGGATAGACAGAAGGCACTTTAATGATATTGATAATTATGGCTTCCTGGATGAAGAGCTGAATGCGCTGCCGGCAATGTTTAGCAAAGATATAGCAACAAGAAAAGATTACCTGGAAGATGTACTGCTGATAAAAGGATGGCGGCGCTATAAAGACACCGTGGCGCCGGCTGATAGACCATCTGACGCTGCGATGCATTTTACAGGAACAATTAAAGTTAACGGCAAGGAGGCAAAAAAGCCAAAAACACTAACGCTAATGGGCAATGGCAATGTTTTTTTTATCAACACAGATAAACAGGGCCGTTTTACCATACCGCGTGATAATCTTATTGCTGCAGATGAAAAAGTGTTTGCTTTGTTTGCCACAAGTGATGATGCATTTACTATCCACATCAGTTTACAAGACCCTTTTCTACAGATTAACAGATCTTTTACCCTTAAACTGCCGGTTTACGTTTCTGAGGTATCATCCGGGGAACGATTTATAGACCCGGCGGTATTGCTTAGTCAGGATAAGATACAACTGAAGGCTGTTAAGATAAATGCCCGGCCTATTGACGAACGCTTCAATCCGTCTGCCAGACCCGGAATGCACAAAAACGCGTGCGGCGATTATATCTGCATGGCCGGCGCACTCAATTGCCCGTATCCTGGTCATTTATACGCAACTTCGGTACCCATAAAGGGGCATCGCTACATTCGCCATGTGGGCGAACGCCATGACGACAGCCCGTTTATTATTATGGCCAATGTGCCCTTTATTTACGAAGGCTGCGACACTAAAAATCATAGTTTGATACGTTTTGGCGGCATAAACCTTGATAAGGAATATTATCCTTATACCAAAACCGATGTCGACAACAGCGAACCGTTGTATAATTCTACGCTATACTGGGGAAGCCAGGTAAAACTTACAAAAGGGAAACAAAAGGAAATTAGTTTTTACACCGGTGATGTTAGCGGAGAATTTTCGGTTATTATGCAAGGCATTACGCCCGCCGGTGTTGTATATAGCGAGGACAAATTCGAGGTAACAAAATAGCCTCATTCAGCCTTTCTTCGGGTGTGGAACTATTCAGGTATAGTGCCTATATTGAGCCGCTAATTTTAAGCGAATGGACAGACGAGATTTTTGCAAAAGTTCACTGCTCGGTAGCGCTGTTGTAGCTGCAGCCCCGTTATTGGGTAAGGCCAGCCCGCTGGATTTTTTATCAGCCAATGCCGTGCCGGCGTTGATGGGCGGTCGCTTTCTTACGTTTTGCATCATGGTACGCACCTCGCCCTGGGAAGTATCGCGCGATGTAAAGCTTATTAAGCGCGACGAGGCTTTTGCCCATACCCTTGAAGTGGTACGCAGCCTGCGGGAGACCTTCGCAAAAAATGCACCGGGCGGCAGGCTCACCTGGGGGTTCACGCTGAACGCCCTTGAGGATAAGCGGCAGAACTATGTTGATATCCGCAAATATGTTGTGGAGTGTCAGCAAAAGTATGGGGACGAAGTTTCTTATTTTCCGGGCTACTTTCCCGCAATGTACTTGCCCCGGCATCGAATCAACCAGGAGATGACTGAGGCTATCCAGCGCATTACCGGCATGGTGGGTGGCAGCTACCGGCCAAAAGGTATCATGGGCGGATTTTTATCTGCCGATAATTTGGCTTACTTGGCGGAAAAGGAAAATATTCACGTTGCCCATGCAGTAATCTGGAGCCAGCATGAAACCGATGGCGGCGGTGCGGATGGCTCGCCATCATACCCGTTTTATCCATCCAAACAACATTTCTGCAAGCCAGCACAGGGTAATGCCGACTTTATCGATTGCGTAAACCTTGACGGATGGAGTGTTGACTTTTTATGCGCTTTGCAAAGCGGCAACGTTTGGGGCACCACGCCCTTTAATGGCGCTGCAAGCCGCCGCGGCGTTGGGCCTATCGAAAGCTACGGGGATTGGGGCCTGGAGATAGGGCATTATTCGGTAATGCACACGCAGTCGCTGCATTTTGATAAGGGTTTTGAGCTTAACGGTTTCGGCTGGATTCCGAACATCTGGGAAGCTGCCCTGGTGAAAATACCGGAACGCAATAATTGGGACGATACGTTTGCTTTGCGCGCATTAGAAAAATGGATAAGTGCAACCGTAAAACGCTGGCCCGATGTTCAGTTTATTCCGTTCGGCGAGTATGGCGAGATATGGCGCGCCCATTATCGTGATAACAGTCAATGGAATTATCGTTTTGAAGAGCGCGGTCTTGGTATCGGTAATTCCTGGGGGAACGAAGAAATTAAATGGTATATGAACCGGGAGTTCCGGCTGGCCACCTTGCGCAACTGGCATAAAAATACGCCCGAAATGGTAGTTGATTTTACGCGCTATGACCTTCCCGCACAGGAACCAGCCGACCCATCGCCGGAAAAACCCGTAAAAGACTGGAGCCTGATGAACGCCATCAACCAAAAAGGTTTGCGACCGCAGGATAAACCCGTATTAATAAGCGAGCTTAAAAACGATGAAAAAGAATTGATAGCGAAGTATTATCCAGGGCTAATCAAATAGCGTTTGCCTCCTTAACAATGCCGAATACATTGTGCCACCAAACTTAGAAGATTGTGTAGCAAGCCTAACGGCATCGTAACCCATTTCGGCAGCCAATTGCGCAAGATTTGGATAACTAACGGGGTATGGCACCCAGGGGTTTGAGCGGGTTGTATCGTACTCAACAATCAGTAACTTGGGTGGATTGAGATTGGCGATAAGCTTTAACTTGTCCTTTACAAAATGCAGGGAATTTGCCATTAATATCCCGTCCATTGGCCCGAGCTGCAAATCATCATTTATAAAATCAGCCTGGATAAAATCGGGAAGATTTTGACGCTCCTTGTCAATAGCTATTACCTTGCTGCCTTCGGGAAGGAGTGAGGCCAGCGCCCGGGTAAACGTCCCGTTTCCGCAGCCAAGGTCAGCCCAGTGTTGTGGTGCGGTGCCGTTAATGGCTTTTTCTATTAGCTTAATTGCATCGGCTGGCTTCATGGGCAATTTAAATTCACCGCAAAATTAACAACACCTGTATTATTTATGCGGATAAATATTGGTTTGGTATTTTGGAAAAGATAAATGGTATTGCAGCTGGACGTTAAACCTGGCGTCTGCTTTATGATAGCGGCTGTTCTTTCCTTTTTTCTGTGATTTTAAGGTTCCCGATAATCATTATAACAACTCCTTCTATAATTCCAGTCAGTGCTATTTTGACTTCCCTGGTATAGGGCAGGTAATCCGCTGTACCGATAGCGTAGTCCCGGTGTATGCTCATAGTATGAGTTACAAGGGATTCCATGAGCCAACCGGTATTCATCAGTAAGCCTACGAAGAATATGTAATAGATTTTCTTTTGCAGCCTCTTGAAAAACAGCGACAATGGCAACAGTGTGTTTGATAACAGCATAATCCAAAATGCGTACCAATATGGTCCTATGGCGCTATCGAAATGGTTACGGGAAGCATCGTCGAAAAGAATAACCAATAAGTAACTGACTATAATCAAAAAGGCATACACAATCAATAGCCACCGTACAATTGCCAGGGGCCGTTGTGAATCAAGCTTGTTCTTAAATATCAACCGGCAAATAATTATTACCAGGACACTTAAAAACACACCTCTTATCAGGTAGTCGCCAGTTAGGTTAAGAATAACAAAATAAGTTTTCATTTAACCTGGGTTTGTAGGTTGATAATTCAATGATACTTATTCATCAGACTTTCCAGCCAGCGTCCACGAATAGTTGCCCCCTGTTTTTGTTATCGTGAAATAATCATAAGTGCCGTTGGCCCTGTCGCCGGCATCATCCAGGTTTTCAGCTCCCAATACGCCGCCGTTTTTGTTAGCCTGTTCAACAAATGATGCCTTCAGTTTGGCAAAGTCGGCTGTGCTGCCGTTATTGGCTTCAAGGGTATAGGCTATAGTCCACATGGCGTCATAAGCGGCTAAAGCAAACGCATCCGGATCTATTGACGTTTTGGCTTTTATGCGGGCTGCAATTGGCTGCCATTTAGCTTTAGTAGCATCAGGCAAACCAAATGATGGCGCAATAAAACCTGTTTTTATCACAAAATCTGCCGCTGTGGCATCGCTCAAAAAGGCAGTGCTTAGCACAACGCCGTCGCCACCAAACCATTTTACGCCGCTTAAAAGCGCATCGTTCGCAGCCAACTTAAAAATTTCGGCACCTTCGTCAAAAGAAGCGAGGTATACGGCAACCTTATCGGCTCCATAGCTGGTTATCAACGAACTTACCTGAGCCCTAAGATATGCGACTGTTGAGGTGTAGTCCGTTAAATTAGCAGCATAAGGGGCAAGCGCATCCGTCTGACCGCCTTTTGCACTAAATCCTGCGCCCGTAGATGCTTGTAAGCCTTTGTTGCCGGCATCGTCTCTTGCTATGGTAACCAGGCCTTTAAATCCCCTTTTTGCGATGGTATTTGCTATGGCGGCGCCTTCAATTTTATCCGATGGGCAGAAACGGAAAATATTATCGCCCGCAATAGCCAGGCTACCCGCTGTACTGCTTTGGCTTACAATAATAACATTGGCAGCATCGCTAAACGGCTTTATCGATGCAACCTCAGCACTGGATTGCGGGCCGATAATGAAACTTATTTTGTCATTCTTCGCTTTGGTGAAAAGCGTTGCGGCAAGATCAGTCTGCAGTTTTGTATCAGCTACGGTAGTTGCTATTCTAAAATTAGCATTTTTACCGGCAAGGTAGCTATTGATATCCTCGGCCGCAATCTCCAAAGCAGCCTTGGAGGTAACCCCTAAAGTCGACCAGTTGCCGGTTAGCGAGAAAAGCCCTTCAACGGTTATGGTTTTCTGCGCAACCGTGTTTTTCTTTTTGCATGCCTGCAGGCAGGTGATGACGGCAGCTAGCGCCAGAACCGGTATAAAAATTCTTTTCATTTAAATTAATTATAGGCGCAGTTTACGAAAAGCTGCGGATATACGCAATATGCTTTGGTTTACTTCACTTACCTCTGGTTAACAATATTACCCGCTCCACCGCCACCTGAAGCGCGATTAATAATAAACGATGCCAGGTTAAACCACGCGGCGCAGCCATTTAGCACCCAGGCATCCGAGCTTACAATCAGCCGCTTTTCGGCAACCAGGAATTTATCGGGAGCGTTATCCAGGTAAATATCCCAGGCAAAGCCATGTTCTGTGGCTATCTCATAGCAAAGCGTTTTGAGGCGACCACTGTTGGATACCGGGGCGTCAAATATCCATATCACCCGTTCGGGCCTAAGCTGGTGCAATGCTTTGCCTATAGTGATCAGCACATCTTCGGTTTGCTTTACCCGTTTGTAGGAGCCGTGTACCGATGATATATCGCGGTAACAACCGTCTAATCCCCTGAAAACAAAACCGCCCGATAAAAAGGTTTCCAGGATGATAACGATATTGAAGCCATCCAGGTAAATGGTTTTACCACGAAGGCCATCTTCAGGTACTTCTTTCTGTTTACGGTTTTCAATATCTGTTGCAGAGCAGGCCATGCCCTGAAGGGCGAGTATTTGCCGCTGCCTCAGCCGGTACCTGTTTCCTACCAATGCCAGCGTTGCCCGCGGCGGATAATCTTTGCTCAGCAAATAATGCATATCATCCAAAGCCAGCAGCAGCTTCTCCCGCTCTTTTGCAGGAGCAAAAAGCTTTTCATCGTGCGGGTCTTTTCCCCGGCTTCTGCGGGTTTCGGATTGTTCGTCGTTCATTAGAGATAAGAAACGCTGTAAATTATGATTTTACAGCGTTTCTTTTACAAAACTCGTTTATTTTGTTAAAGCCGATTCTAAGGTTTGAGACACGTCGACAAATTTATTGCTTATTACTCGCCAAAGCTGCCTGTTTGCACTTCCCCGGCGCGGGCGTAATTGGCAAAAATAACCCCGCTTGGTGTAACATGGCTTTCGGTTAATTTAAACGCGGCCGGCATGGTCTCTTCGCTGTATATGGTTTTTCCTTTACCCAGAAGCACCGGGTAAATTTTAAGCCACATTTCATCTACTAAATCATGTTTCAAAAGCAGCTGAACCAATTCGCCGCTGCCCCACACTTTAATGTCTGAACCCTCAGACTCTTTAAGTTTTTTGATGTCCTCCACGCTGGTCAGGAACACGGAGTTATTCCATTCTGATTCTGTCAGCGTGTTTGATAAAACATATTTGGTAACATCATTGATGCCCGGCCAGTAATCCGCATGCTTGGGCCAATACCCTGCAAAAATGTCAAACGTTTTTCTTCCTATAAGGATGTCGGTAGCCTCCATCTGCTTTATCATAAGCGGACCGGTAGCTTCGTCGGCATAAGGTGCAGACCAGCCGCCGAATTTAAAATCCCCTGATGTATCTTCCTGTGGACCGCCCGGCGCCTGCATTACCCCGTCTAACGAGATGAATGTTAATACGATTATCTTTCTCATGTCTAATTAAAATATCTGTTTTGTTACGATACAAATTTCAGTGTTAAAGCAATAATCCCTGCGGTGTGTACAGGACAAATGAAGGGGGAGGATGTGACAAGGATTAATAAATAAGTACGATATTTAAACATGAATTTCTTCACAGTTACCTGTCTCGTTCTAAGTATGCATATCCATTCGTGTATCAGTTTTTTTAACGCTGCATCGGGTAAATCATCTTCTCAACCCCAGGAGAAGACATTTAAAGTACAAAGCATGCCTTTTGATATCAACGGCCTGCACCTTCAATTTCAATACGTAGTTAAGATTAATGTTTATGCAGAGCAAACAGATTATAATACAGGGAAGCCGGAAAAAAAAGTATTGGTTCTGGATAAAAAATTGGTCGATATAAAACGGCACCTGGTTGTTTTGAATTTCCCTATGTTGTCTGACGATATAAATCCGACAATAAAATTATCCGATATTGATAAGGAGAAATATCGCCCGGATTCTTTTGATGATGTGAATTTTGACGGCTATAAGGATATCAGGGAACCATGCAAACCATGCAGCGGATCGTTGGGCAACATCGAAACAATTTTCCTTTTTAATCATCGTACCAAAAAATTCAAAGAGTGGCAACCCGGATTGGATATAAATATCGAGATGGATCCGGAAAATAAAACGGTTAAGTCATTTAATGGGCCGCTATATGACCACGGGCAGTTTCATTACCGGGAAGTTAAGTTTATTGGTGATGGCGTTGAGCTTTACAGGAAGGAAGTAGACTGTACTTTTATTAATGAGAAAAAACGCACCTTTAAAGTTGTGTATAATAAATATATGGGTAAAAAACGGGTAGCTCATAAAATCCTTATACGGACATTTGAAGGATATAACGATTCATTGGCCGTTATTGAAAGAATTGGAAAATGATGGTTTAGTGAACAAATTTTGCAGCAAAATATCGAAACAAAAAGTCGCTTTTTTAACACTGAAAGATTGAAATGAAACAATCATTACTATTCATATTTATTTTGATGACAATTATTACTGATGCACAAAAGTTAAAGATTACCACGATTGATGGATCAAATATTGAAGTCACCCTGATTGGCAGCACTTCAAAAGCAGGGCTTATCAAACAACCCGGGGTTAAACAGAACAATAACCTTCGGAAAAATTGGACGTCGCGAACATTCCAATTGACTGATGGACAGATTTTAATAGAGTTTTACGATGGGCAAGCGGCATTAGTGAATAGCCTGGACGATTTTAAAAGACTAACTAATGTAAGGTTTGTCAAAAATACACTGGATTTCCTTAAGAAGAATATCTCCTACAAGATTGAACTGGATTATGATAAAGGATTGCATGTCATACAAAGTGAAAAACCAAGGCGGCTCGACAGCTTAAAAAGCGATATGTCGGAGGTTTTTGATTTCGAAGTTTATCGTATGAATGCCGGGCAGATACTGTTTCTTGACAAAAGTAAAAATTTCAAATCCACGACAATTTATGCGGATTTGAAAACCCTTGCATCGGATAATACGACCATCGCTGGGCAGGTTTATGGTTCAGACGATGATGAGTATTTGATGAAAAAACTGGCAGCGGGTGATGTATTGCCGGATTACGAGCCTGATAACCACCTCATTTATCCTAAATATTTAAAGAACGTTATCAGCAGCCATAAATTAACACTCGTTGAACAAAAAGTCCATGTTTCTGATTTTTACAGCAATTTGTACCAATCTGCAAACGGTTATTATATGCTGATTGATGAAATTGACCAACAGAATGGGGCAGGCAATACAATGCCGATTTTATCTCTTTGGATTTATCCATCAATTCAGCAGGTTCGCGAAGCTCAAAGGCGATATCAAGAATTCAAAAAAAGAGGAATTTCTTCAGAACACTTTTATAAAAACCTTTCGGATAAATATGGAAAGCGTTTTCCGGAATTTGTTGACAAACTAATTGATAACCTCCCAACCCTGCTCAATATAGATCAAGACCAATTGTCCCTGGATAGTTTGGGTATGAATTTAGTTGATGAAGCACTAAAATGGAACGGTGTAAAAGACGGTTTTTTCGATAGCGTTTTCCCGTCCCTGGTTGCCTATTATGGGAAATGCTATATCTCAAGAAAGAGAACCGGGAAATGGGATATGATTTTTGATAAGGAGGTTAATGTTTGGATTCCCATGGTTAAACTGGATAATGGCAATAACGTATGGGATTGGATACACTTTTATAAAGACCTTTACGAAGGCCCGATTCCATTAATGTGGGCGGGAAATTGGGACGGTACATTCACCTATAAATAGCTGTTAAGTATATAAAAAGGGGACTAACCGGTTTAGTTATTCCCCTTTTTTGAAAGATTATGTCTCGATAAATTAACGCCAACCCAGCCCGGGCGCAACATGTTCTAAAATAGAAGCCAGCACATGCACGTTGTAATCAACACCCAAAGTATTGGGGATAGTTAAAAGCAGCGTATCTGCTTCCTGTATAGCTTCATCTTCGGCCAGTTGTTTTATCAGTTGATCCGGCTCTGCTGCGTAGCCTCTGCCGAATATGGCACGTTTATCAGCTTCAATGTAACCAAAACTATCCGATGCTTTACCTTGCTGCCCAAAATAAAACCGGTCCAGGTCGTTCACCAGTGCAAAAATCGATCGGCTTACTGAAACCCTTGGTTCCCGATTGTGGCCCGCTTTTTTCCAGGCCTCTTTGTATATTCTAATCTGTTCGGCCTGTTGTATGTGAAACGGCTTGCCGTTTTCGTCGAATTTCAGGGTAGAGCTTTGCAGGTGCATGCCGTTTTCTGCAGCCCAAACAGCTGTTGCATTAGAGGCAGCGCCCCACCAGATGCGTTCACGCAGGCCTTCTGAATGCGGTTCTAAACGCAATAGGCCGGGCGGATTAGGAAACATCGGGTTAGGGTTGGGCTCGGCGAAGCCAATCCCGTTCAACCTTTGTAAAAATTGTAGTGCGTTGCGGCGCCCCATTTCGGCATCGGTCTCTCCGGCTGGCGGTTCATAGCCAAAATAACGCCATCCTTCTATTACCTGTTCCGGCGAACCCCTGCTGATACCCAGCTGCAACCGCCCGCCCGAGATAAGATCAGCCGCCCCGGCATCTTCTATCATGTACAGCGGGTTTTCATAACGCATATCAATTACACCGGTACCAATCTCTATTTTACTTGTTTTAGCACCGATAGCTGATAATAGAGGGAACGGCGAGGCCAGTTGCGCCGCGAAATGGTGTACCCGGAAATAAGCGCCGTCTATCCCAAGCTCCTCAGCAGCAACGGCAAGGTCGATGGATTGCAGCAGCGTATCACCGGCCGTGCGGGTTTTATATGCTGGGTGGTTAGACCAATGTCCGAACGATAAAAATCCTATTTTTTTCATAAGTTTTTCAAAATCAATTCACTCATGCAAAGGTAATGATCCCGTCCGTAGAAATGTGTTGCAACATGTATTTGTTTAATGGATATGGCTTTAATACGACAAATCAGTGCTAATATCAAATGAATTCACAACTAGCCATCATGGCCAATCGCCGTTATGAAAATCTATTACTTCGCCGATGTGCTCTGTTCAATCTCTTTTAAGCTATCCATTTTTTTGTAAGCTAAAAACCCTTTAATATCTTCAAAATGTTCGCGAACCCGCTTATTGCCGAATTCGAATACTTTCTGCACCAGACCGTCAAGGAAATCCCTGTCGTGAGATACCAGGATCAATGTGCCATCAAAATCGCGGAGCGCATCTTTGATGATGTCTTTGGTTTTCATATCCAAATGGTTGGTCGGCTCATCCAGTATCAGCAAATTTACCGGCTCTAACAACAGCTTTATCATGGCTAAACGGGTTTTCTCTCCGCCCGAAAGTACCTTCACTTTTTTTGTAGTGTCATCACCGCTGAACATAAACGCGCCCAGCAGATCCCTGATCTTTAGCGAGCCATCGCTCAACGGGATTTGATCAATGGTATCAAATACTGTTAAGCTCTCATCCAGTAATGCCGCCTGGTTCTGGGCAAAATAGCCGATCTTGGCATTATGGCCTACCTTTAAGCTGCCTTCGAAACCAATCTCGTTCATAATGGCTTTTATCATGGTCGACTTACCTTCACCATTTTTACCAACGAACGCTACCTTTTCTCCGCGTTCTATCACCATGGATGCATTTTTGAATACGGTATGGTCGCCATAGCTTTTGCTCAAATCCTCAACGATTAACGGATATTGCCCCGAGCGCGGCGAAGGCGGAAATTTCAACCGTAAGGCAGATGTATCTACTTCATCAATCTCAATGACCGCGAGCTTTTCCAGCATCTTCACCCGCGATTGCACCTGTAGTGTTTTTGAATAAGTTCCTTTGAAACGATCAATAAATTCCTGGTTATCGGCAATAAAGCGCTGCTGTTCTTCGTAGGCTTTCAATTGATGAACACGGCGGTCCGCACGTAATTGCAGGTAATGGCTGTATTTGGCTTTGTAATCATAAATCCGGCCCATAGTCACTTCTATTGTGCGATTGGTGATGTTGTCTACAAAAGCCCTGTCGTGCGAGATAACCATAACGGCTTTCGCAGAATTGACGAGGAAATCTTCCAGCCATTGGATACTTTCAATATCCATGTGGTTGGTTGGCTCATCCAATAATATCAGATCCGGTTTTTTTAATAAGATTTTGGCCAGCTCGATACGCATGCGCCAGCCGCCCGAAAACTCTGAAGTTTGCCGGGTAAAGTCTTTGCGCTCAAAGCCCAGTCCTTTAAGCACTTTTTCGGTCTCGGCTTCATAGTTGGTGTCTTCTACAGTATAAACCTTCTCGCTTAGTTCCGACACCCGTTCTATCAGCTTCATATACTCGTCGCTCTCGTAATCAGTACGTATGTTCAGCTGTTCATTAACTTCATCCAGTTCCTTTTGCATTTGGTTAGCTTCCGCAAATGCCTTCATGGTTTCCTCAAAAACCGTCACCTTGTCCTGGGTGAGCAAATGCTGAGGCAGGTAAGCTATAATCGCTTCTTTAGGGCCGGTTACACTACCGGTAGTGGGCTTGGCTTCACCGGCGATGATTTTAAGGATGGTGGATTTGCCGGCGCCATTTTTACCCATCAGGGCTATTTTATCGTTCTCGTTTATCGGGAAAGTAACATCACTGAAAAGGGTGGTTCCGCCAAATGAAACGGAAATATTATTGACATTGATCACTGTATGCGAATATTAATTTGGCGGCAAAGATAAACACTGAAGGGGGACTTAGGTGTCGACGTTTAAAAAATCAGTGAACGCATTCCGTTCCCGCCCGGTCGAGCGTCTTTCGCTTAACCGCACAGTGTTTTGAGCGTCCGCGCTCAAAAAGAAAATGCCCTGGCTTTCGCAAGTAACTTTTTATTCTCACCATTAATTGATTCAGCCCTTGTAATTGCGGTTATAGAAATGGTAAATTTTAGGGTGGGGTGGCTATTGTATTTTTACCGCTTGCATTTTATTACCCTTGTCATCAATGTCAAAGCCGATTACCTTGTTGTTTTTGTCTTTTGTAAATTTTACTTCCGAACCGGCCATTTCCAACATAAAAAAATCAGTATCAGAAGTAAAATAAATTTTATATTTCGTTTTACTGTCCAACCTTAACACCAAACCTTCTTTTTCCGGCGTAACATTAAATGTATTTCTATATAGTTTGTAGTTTCCTACGTACGATTTCAATATTTCGTTATTTACGGTAACAACGTTTTTAACTTTCGGAGTATAAAAATCTTTCCAGTTATAAACAGCAGCCAGGGAATTAATTACTTCGTATAACAGACTTCCATTATCGGTATTTGCCATCACTACTGCTCCGTTCCCGTTTTCCATGCTGCCAAAATACGCAGCCACAAAGCCTTCATCAGAACCATCATGGTTAAAATATTTTTCATTCCCTTTTTTAACAATAAATACTCCTAATGCAGCAGAGCTATCAATATAAGGGGTTAATCTCAGCCTGGTTGTTTCCCGGGAAAGTACTTTATTGCTTTTTCCATGTAATGATAGTTGTGTTTCTATAATATATTTAGCCAAATCTGTAGGGTTTGTCCATAGGCCCGCAGCAGCTTGTTCGGGATAAATGTGATGCCTCCCCTTCACTTCTTTCCCATCATTATAATAACCTGTTGCTAATAAATTTTCTTTGTTTGCAGGCGGCGGTTGAGTATAAAAACTATTGGTCATTCCCATTGCATTTAATACATTGTTCCACATATATCTATCGTAAGGTTGCCCTGTTACATCTTGCAATATTAGCTGTGATATGGTTGTTCCACCACCTGAATACTCAGATCTAAGCGATGGCTCATACATTGACCGGATAGCTTTATTGTTAGCCGGCTTTTCCCCATTTAAAGTTTGC
>JAZJZL010000062.1:0-10198 GCA_040389845.1 Bacteroidota bacterium | reverse complement strand
TCGGACCGGCTACAAAACCGTCGATGGTCATTTGCATTACTAATTTTAACTTTCTCATGATGTTTTGGTGTTTAACAGTGTTTATGTTTCTTTTTAATTTGATTATCCTAATAATTCTTCCAGTTGATTCAGGCCCATCGTAAATCCGGTTTGGAAGCCCATTGCCACCAGTCTCTCTAACCCGGCAATGTCGTCGAAGCGTACGTCTACATTAACTACGGTTTTATCGCCTCTTTGCTCCATAGTTATATGCCAGTACACTGTAGGAAAATCCGGATTTGTGACGCCATTTTCGTCGCTAAAAGTGCATTTATAGTCAAAAGTATTTGTACCAACGGCGGTAAAAACTGCATTGCTCCAATTCCTTTCGCCTGCCGGGCCAACCATGGCATACAACCACCGGCCGTTCGGTTTAAAGTCCATTGCTTTGGTCTCGGTGTTCCAGGGTTTTGGTCCCCACCATTTGTCTAGCTGTTCGGCTTCTGTCCAGGCACGCCATACTTTTTCTACGGGCGCTTTAAATTCGCGCATCACGTGCAATTGTTTTTTCTCTAAATCTTTTTCGAAAATCATAAGTGTTTTTTAAAGCGTGTCTAATAACTTGTCTAACTGCTCAAAACGGAGCTCCCACAACTTGCGGAAGAGTTCCATCCAATGGTCTATCTCTTTCATTTTTTCAAGATTAAGCTGGTAATAAATTTCGCGGCCACTTTGTTTTTGGTCCACAGCTCCACATTCGGCCAGCACCTGTATATGTTTCGATACCGCCTGCCTGCTGCTGCCGAAATGGCCCGCAATTGCATTAGGCGTCATAGCACCTATAGCAAGCAGGGTAAGTATTGCTCTGCGGGTCGGGTCGGCTATGGCCTGGAAAATATCGTGTCTCATTTTATTTGCAACCGATTGATTGCGCAAATATATATGCAATCGATCAGTTGCGCAAATTTTTTTGAAAATAATTTTTAAAACGCTTCATATGCAAGAAAAGGACGCACAAAAAAAGGCTGCATTCCACTGGATGCAGCCTTTTTTTGTGTTACAACAGGATGTATTTATTTACTCTTTTTAGCTCCGGGCATTAAGCAGCAAGTTCAGGTTTGCTTTTTCTTTTAAGTATAAGCGCACTTACCAGGGCAACTACTAAACCGATTGGTAACACTTCGGCATAAGTAAGCAAAATTACAAATGCCGGGTTTTTATACATCTCCTTAAAGTCCTGCATTTCTTTGGTTTTGGCAGGCAGATCGGCGGCGTTGGCCTCCTTCAATACATGGGGGATATACTTATCCAAATAATCCGGAACAAACAGGTAATAGTAAAACAGCCATACAACCACATACATGGTAGCCCCGGCCAGGGCTATCAATGCGCCGGTTTTAAAAGCTTTACCGAAGGATATTATCCCGCCGGACTGTTTGTTCCGGTAGTTACGTACGCCAAAAAATATCAGCGAAAAAATAACCACCATTGCAGCATAGCCTACAACATTATTGGGCTTAAAGTCCGGGTTGGTGTAGCATAGGTTAACCATGCGTATCATGTTTACGCAGAGGATAGCGCCAAGCACTAATCCAAAAATCAATACATTTTTCTTCATTTCGTTTTCGGTTTAATATGGAGCAAAGCTAAAACGGGCATGCCGGACGCTATTCATACTTTAGTACCGATTTTAATTTTAAGGGGATTATTGTACTAAAGTACCGGCCGGGTTAAGGGGTGATTTTTAACCGTTTAGCTTTTTCAATAGCCTGCGCCCTGCTTTTTACATCCATTTTTACAAAAAGATTGGAGACATGCGTTTTAACTGTGCTTAACGAGAGGAAAAGGTTTCCGGCAATCTCTGTATTGCTTTGGCCTTTGGTTAGTAATTGTAATACATCGTGCTCACGACCGCTAAGGTTAAGCTTTTTTAGCTCGGCTTCGTTTATTTCAATCCCGGCCGGCAGGGTAACATATACTTCCTTTTCTACCAAAACCTTTTCTATTTTAGGTTTAGCCAGTTGCGTGGCTACCCAAATTCCGAGCAGGGTAAAACATATCGCTATCAGGCCGGCATAAATTTCGGTAGCGTTATCTAAAACAAGGAACTTCCATTGAAACCACTTTAACGCAAACACAAAAATTGCCATTATCAGCCCGTAAACGGTGATATGCCGGGTTTTGATAAAAATATCTTTCAGGTGCGTCATTCATCGAAGATAAGAAAGTTTTAAAGCCCAAAAAAGCAAAAGGCCTCCTGTAACAGGAGGCCCTTCATTATATAATATTTTCGGTATTGAATTAAGCTACGGTGCCTTCTTTCAATTTCTCGGCATTCTCAGCAAACTGCAAAGCCTCCATAATGTCCTGCAAATCGCCGTTCATCACGCCGGTAAGGTTATAAATGGTTAAGCCGATGCGGTGTTCTGTTAAACGGCCTTGCGGGTAGTTATAAGTACGCACTTTGGCCGAACGATCGCCGGTTGATACCATAGTTTTGCGCTTTTTTGAAGTTTCTTCCAAATGCTTTTGCAATTCCATTTCATAAACGCGTGAACGTAATACCTGCAAAGCCTTATCGTAGTTTTTTAATTGTGATTTCTGGTCCTGGCACTGCGCCACAATACCCGTTGGAAGGTGGGTTAAGCGTACTGCCGAATAGGTAGTATTTACGGATTGTCCGCCCGGCCCTGATGCGCAGAATAAATCTTTACGGATATCGCTTACCTGCAAATCGATGTCAAATTCATCAACCTCAGGCAGTACCACTACCGATGCCGCGGAGGTATGTACACGGCCCTGCGTTTCGGTATCCGGAACACGTTGCACGCGATGGACGCCTGATTCGTATTTTAAATTGCCGTAGGCGTCTTCGGCGTTTACATTGAACACAATTTCCTTGTAGCCGCCAGATGTTCCTTCAGTAAAATCCACCAATTCGGTTTTCCAGCCGCGCTTTTCGCAATAGCGCATGTACATACGGTAAAGGTCGCCCGCAAAAAGGGAAGCTTCGTCGCCACCGGTACCGCCGCGGATTTCAATAATTGCATTCCTGGAATCTTCGGGGTCTTTAGGGATAAGCATCACACGGATAGCCTCCTCCATTTCGTCCTGTTTTACCAGCAATTCGTCCAGCTCGCCTTTCGCCATATCACGGAACTCTTCGTCCTTTTCGGTAGCTAAAATCTCCTTATTGCTGTCGATATTGCTCATGATATTTTTGTAGATGTTGTACTGGTCAACAATCTTCGCCAAATCTTTATATTCTTTATTCAGCTGGGCAAAACGCTTCATGTCAGCCATAGCGTCGGGGCTGCTCAATTCTGCTTCTACGTCTCTCCAGCGCTGATAGATCGCTTCTAATTTCTCTAACATATAAATAAACCGCTTTTTATATACTGCGGCGATAGTTGATTAACCGCAGAGTATGATGAGGGTGAGATTAAAATCCTTCAATCCTGCAAATCCCATAAATCTTAGTTAAAAAACGTACAAAGGTACGAAATTTTGAGGTGATATTTGTTCATCGCGGTGTAATCTTGGAGCGCTGGGTAATCCGGACATATCAACAATAAAAAGAAGCGCTGATGTTAGCAGATGATTTTATGTTGTATGACGATAATAACAGTTATCGAAGCGTTTATTTATGCTGATATTTTTAATTAAGCTGATATTTAAATAAACAAGCTATAGCCGATATCGTTATTTTTGGCGCGGTACCACCAATTCATCTAACTTCTGTTCATATGAAAAACGCCATTGTTTCTCTTACTTTACTGCTTTTTGTAGTCGCTCAATCATCTGCCCAAACCAAAATTGACCCCAAAACCATTGCTGATAAAATGCATTGGTTTGAGGATGCTAAACTGGGGATATTTATTCATGCGGGTATTTATTCGGTAAACGGGATAGATGAGTCGTGGAGCTTTCATAACAAAAAGATAAGCCATGCCGATTACATGAAGCAGTTAAAAGGCTTTACGCTCAGCAAGTATGACCCTGCCGCCTGGGCCGACCTGATAAAGGAAAGCGGCGCCAAATATGCTGTCATCACCACCAAGCACCACGATGGTGTGGCGATGTACGATACCAAACAAAACAAGCTGAGCATAGTAAAAGCAACCCCGGCCAATCGCGATATGGTAAAACCATTGTTCGAGGAACTGCGCAAGCGAGACATTAAATGCGGCGCTTATTTTTCGCTGATTGACTGGTCGTATCCCGACTATCCTGGCTTTTTGAAGGATAGTTCGCGCTACGTGCTGCAGCATGATTATGATAGATGGGACAGGTTCAGGTCATTCATGCACGGGCAGATAGCCGAAGTTAATAATATGTTTAAACCCGACCTGTGGTGGTTTGATGGCGACTGGGAACATACTGCTGAAGAATGGGAAGCTGAAAAAATAAGGTACATCATCACCTCAAAAAATCCGAACGCAATAATCAACGGTCGTTTACAGGGTTATGGCGACTATAACACCCCCGAGCAAAACTTCCCGGTTACGCGTCCTCCCTTTAAATGGTGGGAGCTTTGCATGACCATCAACGATAACTGGGGCTATCAACCTCAGGACCAAAACTGGAAAACACCCGGCGAAATCATCAGCATCTTTGCCGACGCGATAGCCAATGGCGGTAACCTGCTGCTCGATATCGGCCCAAAAGAAGATGGTACCATACCCGATCAGGAAGTAAACGTGTTAAAGGAGCTCGGCGCCTGGAACAAAAAAAATGGTGAGGCGATTTTTAATACCGTTGCCGGTATGCCGCTGGGACATTTCTATGGTCCAACCACCCTTTCTAAGGATTCAACTACATTGTATTTATTCCTGCCCGGAAAGGTAAGCGGCCCTGTGATGATAAAGGGGCTTGATAATAAAGTGCAAGAGGCATCTGTAGTTGGCGATGGCACTACATTAACCACCAAGGTTGTCGGTAAAATATCATGGAGCGCCGTTCCCGGTTTGGTGTATATCGATGTGCCGGATAAGGTACAGGATAAATACATGACGGTATTAAAGCTTAAGCTGGATAAAAAAATAAAACTTTATCGCGGGCAGGGCGGGCTATAAATTTTCAGCACGAATTGTTTCGAATTGTACGAATTTTCGAGTTTTTAATTTGCTTTCTAATTAGTGTAATTCGTCTCAATTCGTGAGAATTTGTGATTTTCTATTTGACAGTCAGTTCAACTTTTGAATAGAAATCTTCGAGGCTTAATTTGGCCTTCTTTAAGCGGCTGATGTATTTTAAAACAGTTAGCTTGTCCAGCTCGTCCTGGTACTGTTCCCGTTCTTCCGTTGTTTTTGGCGTGTCAACCAGCTTAAGCCTTATAGATGCACGCGACAACTCTTCCTCTATCCTGTCTGCCGGACTGTTATAGAAATGACTAAAGGTTTCCCGCGGATATTTGATAAGCGCCATTAGTGGTAATGATACGCTTATAACGTAAAGCCTTATTTAATAACGGTTTAAATTTTTGTTAAGGATTAGCTGCTGGTGGTTCCCTAAATCAGATTGCCAGACCTACGAAGTTTAACCCGGTATTGTTAGTTTTTTATGGCCTCGTTAAGGGTTTCACCGTTTTAAAACTTCGTAAGTCTATCGGAACGCAATGTTATTTTGTTTCGCTTACTTCAAACGTAGCCAGCAAATGCACATTCGGGTCAGCCTCTATTTTTACCGGTTGGGCTTTTACCTTAAACTGAGCTGTTGTTGCTTTGTCATTAAAGTTTATAGTATGCAGTTGTCCGTCAATCGCCAACTCTAACGAGATTGCATACAATCCTTCCTGCTTTTGAGTAACGCTTACGTTTACCATCCCTTTTGCCGCATCATATTTCCAGCTAATGCCTAAATCAGGATGACCGGGGGTATACAGCCATTTTTTAAAAAACTGTTCCAGGTTTTGTCCGCTGACCTGCTCCATTATTTTTTGTAAACCGCTGGTGTAGGCATTGCCGCCGCTGTATTTGGCGTAGTAGTTACGGATGCCGGTCCAAAATGCTTTATCGCCTATTTTGTGGCGCAGCATGTGCAATACCCAGCCGCCTTTCTGGTAACTGTTGGCATTAAGCAGCTGCATGTAGTTGTCTTTCACAAGTGTGTCAACAACGGGAGTATGCCTTTGCTTCTCAAACGATAAAACCATTTTCCTGTCAGCTGCCTCACGTTTTTTCATGGTATCAGCACCATATTTATTTTCGAGATAAAGATTGGTAACATAGGTAGCAAAACCCTCGCTTAGCCAAACATGGCCAAAGTTTTTCTCGCTGGCAGCATCGCCAAAATATTGGTGACCAATTTCATGCGCCATCAATTCTTCGATGCCCTTTGTAGTAGGCGACTCTTCAAAATAGAAAATAGAGCCTGCATTTTCCATGCCGCCAAATATGGTTTTCGACTGCACGTTGGCTAGCTTTTTATACGGGAAAGGGCCGATAGCTTTTTGGTAATACTTTACAATATCAACCGCTACGGCATAGCTTTTAAAACCGGCATTTTTACTTTCAGGGAACACGTAGGTATAGATTGGCACGTCGCCGGCATCACCTGGATGATCGATGGCAAACTCTGCCACGCCAATTACCATAACTTTTGTAGGTAGCTGGGCAGTCTCTTTCCAATGGGTTAGTTTAAGATGATTGGGCAGCCCGGTTTCCTCAATCTTTAAGCCGTTTGATACCACGTTGTAATGGTCGGGTGCGGTAACAAAAAAGTCAACCTGGGCTTTATCGCCGGGGTAATCGGCACAAGGCAGCCAGTTATGGGCGCGGTTGGGCCAGTTGTCGCCAAAAAAGGTCCGGTGACCGGCTTTATTTTTAGAGATGATAAGGCCGTCTGACGGAATACCTGCGTAATTTATGGTGTAACTATGTTCTGTATTTGCCTTCGCGGTGGCTTCGATGGTTAATTTTTCGCTCTCCTGTGCAAATTTAATGTTCTTGCCATCTTCGGTGATCGATGATACCACCATGCCCATGCCCTTGCCCTTGTCGTTAGGTTTAGCGAAATCAAGCTGAAAAGAGTTGATATCTTTCAAAATCTTCATCCTGATTTTAGCCTGGCCTTTTAAAGTATCATTATCATCGTTTATTTGTACAGCGAAACGGTAATGCTGCACATCAAAGGTTGGCGCCTGTGCCTTAGCCAGCACGCAGGCCATCAAACCCAAAACAAAAAGTGGTAAAGCTTTAAACATGTTAATAGTTTTTACAGATATAAAGGTTCTAAAAATATCTCAATTAAATATAAGCGAAAAATCACCACCGCCGAAAGCATGGTCGGTTACGCACCTACGCCGCGGAAAATCTTCTCTTGGTATATTTCTACCAATATTTCGCTCCTAACGGAGCGTTTTTAAAAAATAATTCCGAAATCAAACTTCCGAATTCTGCAATCTCTTACTTCCACCTGAAGCTTTTGATCATCGTATCAACGTCCTTCTTTACAAAATTAAGCACCGGTTGTATAGAATCAAGCTTGGGCTCCGACTGGAAATAAAGCGCTCCGCGGATATAATTTTTTGTGCTGTCGGTCAGGTAAAACTGAACAGACGATGCCGCATTGCCATCTATGGTGTAATAAACGCCGTAAACTTTATTTTCGGGGTAGCGGATAATGCCCTCATCAATGCCCGTTGCTTTTACCGTGTGCTTAAAGCTCAGCTTGTGCGCATCCTCAATCAGCAGGTCGAACTCCTTTTTTGAGGCGATATGCTCATAGCTCAGGTGCAGCGTTCCGTTAAACTGCGGGAATTGCATATTTAGCCAGTAGGGTTTTGCATCCGGCTTTTTATCCGGTTCCATAACGGCATATTTAGGATATTCGAATGTAAATGGAGCGCCGGAGACATAGGGCTGGTAGGCCTTTTCAGGGAAAACAATCCGGTAATATCCCCGCGGTTTGGGCGAATAGTCGTGATTGTTGCCACAGGCTGTAATTATCAATGCGGCTGATATAAATAGTATTAGCTTTTTCAAGGGTGTTTTGCTTTTGACGTCCATATTTCCCAGCTCTTTTCGGCCTGCAATAGTAACATTTCGTAGCCGTTTTTTATGGTAGCGCCTTGCTCTTCGCCTTTTTTTAAAAATAAGGTTTTTTCGGGATTATAAACTAAATCGTAAAGCAAATGGTCTTCGGTAATTGCGTCATAAGGTATTGCCGGGCATTCATCAACGTTGGGCGACGTGCCCAGCGGGGTGGTATTGATAATGACGAGATGCTGTGCGATATGATGCGGTTTCAACTTTTCGAACAGTAAATTATCGCCATGAGGCTTGCGGGTTACGCATTTATAAGCTATGCCAAGGTTTTCGAGCACGCATTTCACAGCCTTTGCCGCGCCGCCATCACCCAAAACAAGCGCTTTATCATGGTGATTTGCCAGCAGCGGTGTTAGCGACATTTCGAAGCCATAGATATCTGTATTGAATCCCTCCAGCCTGAAGTCATGGCCTTTTATGCCCAATTCCCCGGAAAAGGCCGCCAGTACCGGACTTTCAGCGCTGATGCGTATACAATTTACCGCGCCGGCGCCCCTGGCATCGGGCTCAATCCAGTCGAGATATTTTAATACGCTGATTTTGTGCGGAACCGTAACGTTAAGGCCGCACAAATCAGGATTTTTTTTCAGTAGTGCAGGTAAATCATGGATATGCTCCAGCGGATATACATGATATTCTGCATCGGTGATGTGCTCTTTTTCGAATTTTTCGGTAAAGTATTTTTTGGAGAACGAATGCGAAAGCGGATAACCGATAAGCCCGTAATGTTTCATTTGGGTTAGATTTGAGATATTAGATTTGAGACCTGAGATTTTGGCCCAGCGGTTTCAAAGCGTAATATTAAGAAGAAGATAGCTTAATAGTAAATAAATTGACCTAATTTAAAATGTTTGAAAAAAGCTGACCCAAATAATATTTTAAATTTATATTCGAAAAACATTCATTAAGAGGCAATAAAAAGAATAATTAATTTTGAGTTTTAGCTGAAAAAAGGTAATAAATATATTACCTTTGTCTGGATTTTAAATGGGACTTAAAAGACTAACTTATCGTGTTTCAAACTAAACCGCGGAACAGAAAAATCTATTTAAATGAAAAGTTCAGAACTTTTAAGAATCCTAAAGAGAGATGGCTGGTATAAAAAAAGGCAAAACGGGAGTCACATTATTATGGCTCATCCAACTAAAAAAGGACCTTTAATTGTACCTAATCACGGAAGCGCTGAAGTAGCAAAAGGACTGGAGAAAGATATTATGAAAAAAGCCGGTCTTAGCTAATAATCGCTCGTTAATAAAAAAACGATGAAGAAAGAAATCACAGCAGCTAAAAAGGAATTAACGGTAAAGAAGATCAATCTTATAGTTGAGAAAACACCGACAGGTTTTTCAGCTTATGCCGAAAAACTCCCTGTTTATACAACTGGTAAATCCATAACCGAATTAAAAAGAAATATTGTTGAAGCAGTAAATCTTTACAATGAAGAAATGGACTTACCTGCTATAAGCAAAGAACTGATTAACATTACTTTGGATTTGCCGCAGTTTTTTGAGTATTATAAGGTAATTAATGCTAAAGCACTTTCGTCGCGGGTCGGCATGAATCAAAGCCTATTAGCGCAATATGTTGGCGGGCAGAAAAAACCTTCACAGAAGCAGGTCGAGAAAATAATATCTGGCATACGTGAGTTAGGCCAGGAACTTATTGAATTACAAATCAATTAAACGTTGCAGTCGTATTATGTTCCGGGTAAATAAAGTAATCATTCTATTTTTATTAATCATTTCATTAGCAAAAGTTGATGTCAGGGCCCAGCAGTTAGCCAAACCACCTGCCAATATGCTTGGCAGCTTCGAAGACGACTACCAGATAAAATACAAAATCACCGACACCCTTTGGCTACAGTTGCCCAACACCAAATTCCATATTATTAAATGGAACACGGAGCAAAAATACATTATCGCGAAAAATGATGTGCAAAACCCCGGCGATGGCAATCTGTACACCCGTATCGATTACATGACCTTCGATAATATGGAGCCATGGAAATGGGGCTATTGCCTAACAGCCTACAACGCACCTACTGATGCCGCTGCTGAAGCAACCGCCGCCGCCGACAGGGCGAACCCGAAGAAGGGCTGTGGGGGATATCCGTTTTCGAGGATGAAAAAGAGGTAAAAGTTAAAGGCGAAAGGCAAGCATAGAAGGGGAAG
>JAZJZL010000061.1:0-9515 GCA_040389845.1 Bacteroidota bacterium | reverse complement strand
CACAATCCAACGCGCGTGTTAATGCCGTAAATTTTTTGGGGATTTATATCGATAAGTCGCTTTACAATATGATTATGTGGGGACTGGTAATTGCGCTTGGCATTACGGCAGCCATTGTAATTTATCGCACCGGCAGCTTTAGCCGCGAGGCAAAATATCGCGTAGACCTTTATAACGAACTTGACGAAGAGTTTAAAGCCTATAAAGCCAAAGCCAACGAGAAGGAAAAGAAGCTGGCCCGCGAGCTGCAGACCGAGCGCAATAAGGTTGACGAACTAATGGGCCGCGCATAAACCTGCCATGAAAGCCTATCTTTTTGGATGGAACCCGACAAAGTGGGCGTGGCCTGAACTGGACGAAGACATCGAAAAGCTCAGGGCTACCGGCCAACTGGAAGATAATTGGGCCGTCATCAGCCATAAAACCATCAGACCAGGCGACAGGGCATACATCGTGAGACTGGGTGTTGAACCGCGGGGCATATTTGCTTCGGGTACGATTGCATCCGATGCTTACCCTGCATTTCGTGATGGACGACATTATTACCGGATAAAGATTGCACTGGATGTTTTACTTAATCCCACTAAGGAAAGCATACTGCGCATGGATATTTTAAAGACGGGTAACCTGGGCTTGCAAAACTGGACGCCGCAGGCATCGGGTATATCTATAAAACCGCAGCTGGTTGATGAACTGGAAGGCGTTTGGCTGGATTTTCTGGCTAACAATGGCAAAGTGGAAATCTTTTAATTCCGAAAACTTTCAGAAAGCGCTTACGACCGGAGAATGCTGTAACAAAATAGATAACAGCTCGCTCTAAATGTCATGAATACAAAACTCTACCCATTCCTTATTGTGATGCTGTATGTTGTTGCTGGCTGTCAAAAATCACCCAAAACCAGTGATGCCGCTGCATTAAAACGGCTTCAAACCCTGCTTAACCAAAACGAGTATTTTAAGCTCGATGCGGAATTTAAAATAGCGGGTGACAAGCTTGCGGACGTCGATCGCTTATATTTCGGCGCTTATTTAAATAATGCATTTAACCGAAACGACGACTGCATAAAAGATGTGGATTCATTGTTACAGCTATCAGCCAACCTGCCCGATACCACAAAAGCGGCTTTAAAGCGTCTGCAGGACGATAGTTACTTTAAAACTTATCAATACTTAAAGGCCGCTCGGTGTGACAGCGATATACTTAAAGATTATTCGAAAGCTCTTAGGAAGGATGTGGTGGACGATATAAAGAATGACCTGTTGATACGTAACGGCCTTAAAAATATACCGGCTCAGCTAACAGTTAAAAAAACGAACACAACTATTGCCTGGAGGAAGGATAGGATAGGTTTAATTAATATCCCGGTTACTACGCATGCACAAACTGTGGATGCTATTTTTGATACCCGGGCGAATATATCGTCAATAACGCAAACCTATGCCAAAAAGCTTGGGCTGCACATACTGGATGTAACTTATAACGAAGGCAGCGGGGCGACGGGAATTCAATTTAAAACAGGAATGGGAATTGCTGACAGCCTTTATATCGGTGATATACTGGTGAAGAATGCCGTCTTCCAGGTAATGCCTGATTCTATACTTTATATAGCGCCTATCAAATTTCAACTGAATATAATTGTTGGATTCCCGGTGAGAGAGCAATTGCAGGAAGTCCATATTTTTAAGGACGGCAAAATGACTATCCCGCTTACGCCGGTAAAGGACGATTTACACAACTTCGCCCTCAACGGCCTCGACCCGGTAATAGCGCTGCAATCGGGCGCTGATACTTTATCTTTTCATTTTGATTCAGGAGCAGGCAATTCGATGCTTTACGAAGCTTACTTTAATAAATACAAGCAGGATGTATTGAAAAATGGTGTAAAAAAGACGGTCGGCTTTGGCGGGGCAGGAGGTACGCAAAAGAAAGAAGTTTGGGTGCTGCCGAAATTTAACCTGGGCGTGGGTGGTAAAACCGTAGTTGTCGACAGCGTTAGCGTACTCACCAAACCCATTTCTCCCGGCGAGAAATTTTACGGCAATATCGGCCAGGATTTTACCAGTAAGTTCAGCGAGCTGATATACAATTTTAAGTACATGTATATTAAAGGTGTGTTGTAAGCGGTATATTATAAAATGAGTTGGGCAACCCACTATATAGAAAAATTAAAAAACGGGGAAACGGTGCAATTTCGTCCGAGAGGTAACTCTATGAAAGGAAAGATTGATTCCGGGCGATTGGTAACCGTTGAGCCTATAGGAAAAAGAACCCTTGAAAAAGGCGATATTGTTTTATGTAAAGTTAATGGAACGCAATATCTCCATCTAATAAAAGCCATACAAGGCGAACGTTTTCAGATAGGTAATAATATAGGACGGATAAACGGATGGGTAACCCATAATTCGATTTACGGAATATGCACGCACGTTGGTGATTGAGCCTTTATCCCGTTACTTCTTAATCGCATATTCCAACACCTCGTCAACAGCAGTCCGCGGGTCATCGTACACTACATAATCCGGCAAAACGGTATGCTGGTCTTTCGCATCGCCATTTGCACGGATAAACTGCTTGGTGGAGGTGGTAAAAGTGAAACCGGTATTAGGCAGCTTAACAGAAATCAATTCACCGTAATCATTGGCCGGTTCCCCCGATGGCGTACCGATTAATGTAGCCAGTTTATAATCCTGTATAGTATTCGCCAGCATGTTGGCGCTCGAAAATGTTTTGGGGCCTATCATTACCAATACTTTTCCTTTAAATAATAGATTATTGACGGCTGGCTTTTGCGGCTTATCGCCGGTATTTGATAAGATGTCGCCATTTTTTCCATCCATATAATAGGCCATGTTTTTTAAACCGGGGCTGTCGTTATGCTGACGGAGCTGCTCTTTATACTGGCTGCTTATTTTCCATTTAACGCCGCCAGCCATCCTGAAGGACTTATCCGTAATATAACCAAGCAGCAATTCGCCTAATGCCGAATTGCCGCCGCCATTTTGTCTTAGGTCGATGATGAGCTTGTTGACGCTGTTTTGTTTTAGATTGGTGAAAACTGAATCGAGGAAATACTTAAATGCATCCGGTTTACCGGTAAGCGAATTAACGGCCAAATAGGCACTTCCATTATTAGGCCGGCTGAATGACCATGCCGGATTTTTAGGAGCTGCCGGTAATTTGGCCGCTCTTGCTTTTATGTTGCCCGCATAATCTGTAAACGAAACCGCCTTTAGCGTTACGCTGTCGGTTTTATCACCGCGCAGGTATGTGATATGGTAAGGGGCGCTGATATTATACATATAAGTATATACTGCAAAATTGCGGCAAACATCATTTGCCCGCCACAATAGCAGGCCACCGCAACCTGTACTTAAGCTGTCGACTAGTTGCAGTGCAGTGATACCGTTAATGCTAATAATCTTATCGCCTGCCAATAACAGGTTTTCAGCTGAGCCATCTGCCCGGACAATCAAATGCTTCCCGTCAAATTCGCGCACAATAACCGGGATTAAAAGCGGCGAACCATTTTTTAAGTTTCTCACCAAATCTTCCGGGTAATTCAAATTGCTGTGCCCTTCATTAAGCGACCCTATTAACGGCGCTATAACTTGCCACGCCTGCCGCTCGGTCATACCATCGTGCAGGCGGCTGATAACTTTGGCAGTTAATCGCCCGTAATCTTTTTTGCTGATGGCGTGATACATATCCGGGTGAACATCGCTTATGGTACTCACCAGGTATTTTACATCGGCAACAAGCTCGTTTTTGGTGAACTGTCGTTCCTTTGCAGTGGTGTCCGCAACAGATGCTTTTAAATTAGTGGCGCCGGCTATAACCAGGGTAATGATTGGAAGCAATAGTTTCATACCTGTGCAGACTTTAAAAAGCGTTAAAAGGTTGCATGGGAGAGTAAAATTAAAGTACGTGATTGATTTACGACTCCTTGCTTAATCTCCTTGCTGCTTTCACGATTGCGAAGATTATATTGACCAAAGATCCGTTACTTTCAAGCTATCCCTTTTTTTAAATCCCTTATATGGTATTATCAATCAAATCAAATCCAAGCCCAGCCAACCACTCACCTAATTTACCCAATTCTCCTCCAAACCCCTCTTTTCAATTATTTGAAAAAATAACTAATTAACTATTTGACAGTTAATATATAATTTCTATCTTTGCCGTCCCTTTAGGGGGAACAATTGTCTTGAACGAAGCCCTACTGCTTCGATGGACACAAATTAAAAAAAGAAAATGTCAGGAATTATTGGTAAGAAAGTAGGAATGACCAGCATTTTCGACGAGTCAGGGAAAAACATTCCTTGTACAGTAATCGAAGCTGGCCCTTGTGTAGTAACACAGGTGAAGTCTGTTGATACAGACGGTTATGCAGCTGTTCAGCTTGCATACGGTGAAAAAAAGGAAAAACACACCACCGCTCCTTTAAATGGCCATTTCCAGAAAGCCGGCGTTACGCCAAGACGTAAGCTGGTAGAATTCAAAACTTTCGAAGATCAGAAAAGCCTTGGTGACACTGTTACCGTGGAGATTTTTGAAATCGGCGATTTCGTGGATGTGGTTGGTACCTCAAAAGGTAAAGGTTTTCAGGGTGTTGTAAAGCGTCACGGTTTCGGCGGTGTGGGTATGCAAACTCACGGTCAGCACAACCGTTTACGTGCTCCTGGTTCAATGGGTGCCTCTTCATGGCCTTCCCGCGTATTTAAAGGTATGCGCATGGCTGGTCAGATGGGTAACGAGCGTGTGAAGATTCAGAACCTACAGGTTGTGAAAGTATTCGCTGAGCAGAACCTGTTGGTTGTTAAAGGTTCCATTCCCGGAGCTAAAGGTTCAATCGTAATAGTGGATAAATAAGATGGAAGTTAACGTAGTAAATGTATCAGGTAAAGAAACAGGTGCCAAGGTGCAACTTTCTGATTCAGTATTCGGTATTGAGCCAAACGATCACGCAATTTATCTTGATGTTAAGCAGTATTTAGCTAACCAGCGTCAGGGTACACACAAAGCAAAGCAGCGTAACGAAATTGCAGGTTCAACCCGCAAATTATACAAGCAAAAAGGTACAGGCGGTGCCCGTGCCGGCAATATCAAATCGCCATTGTTTAATGGTGGTGGCCGTGTATTCGGTCCGCAGCCGCGCGATTACAGCTTTAAGCTAAACAAAAAGCTTAAATCGCTTGCCCGCAAATCCGCTTTATCATACAAAGCAAAAGACAGCAGCATAGTAGTTGTAGAAGACTTCACTTTTGATACAATCAAAACCAAAGCCTACATACAGCTGCAGAATGACCTGAAAGTTAGTGATGTGAAAACATTACTGGTATTGGGCGCTGCAAATAACAACGTTTATTTATCGGGCAGAAACCTGAAAGGTACTAAAGTTATCGTTGCCGACCAGCTTAACACTTATGATGTGTTAAATGCAGGCAAGCTGATTTTAACCACAGGTGCTCTTAAAACTTTGGAGGAAGCATTAGCTAAGTAATTATGGAAATTCTTAAAAAACCACTACTTACTGAAAAAGTAACTCAATTAACTGAGAAGCTTAACCGTTATGCTTTCAAAGTTGATCACAGAGCTAACAAAATTCAGATAAAAGGCGCTATTGAAGCGATGTATGGTGTTAACGTTAAGGCGGTAAATACCATGAAATATGTTGGAAAACTAAAAAGCCGCAATACTAAGGCGGGTGTGGTTACAGGCCGCGCTGCTACTTACAAAAAGGCAATCATAACGTTAACCGACGGAGAAGTAATTGATTTTTATAGCGGTATATAAATAAAGACATGGCAGTTAAAAGATTTAAGCCGGTTACGCCCGGTACCCGCTTCCGCATCGATACCAGCACGTCTGATATCACAACAAACGTTCCTGAAAAGTCGTTGGTAGTTGCTGCTAACACCCGTTCAGGTGGACGTAACAACAGCGGTAAAATGACTATGCGCTATTTAGGCGGTGGTCACAAACAAGCCTATAGGTTAATAGACTTTAAACGTAATAAATTTGATATCCCTGCAAAGGTTGCGACTATCGAGTATGACCCTAACCGGTCGGCACGTATAGCCCTGCTTCATTTTGTTGACGGAGAGAAAAGATATATGATAGCCCCTGAAGGCTTAACAGTTGGACAAACTGTAGTTTCAGGCGAAAAAGCGGCTCCTGAAGTTGGTAATACTTTACCACTGAAGAACATCCCGTTAGGTTCTATCATACACAACATCGAGTTAAACCCTGGTCAGGGCGGTACAATTGCGCGTAGCGCAGGTACTTATGCCCAGCTTTCTGCTCGTGATGGCAAATATGCTATTATCAAATTGCCTTCTGGCGAAACCCGTATGATCCTGGCAACTTGCCTGGCTACTATCGGTACCGTTTCGAATGGCGAGAGAGCAAATGCTGTATTAGGTAAAGCCGGTCGTAAGCGCTGGTTAGGCCGCAGACCTCGCGTTCGTGGTGTAGCAATGAACCCGGTAGATCACCCTATGGGTGGTGGTGAAGGCCGTGCTTCGGGTGGTCATCCACGTTCACGTAAAGGTTTATTAGCTAAAGGCTACAAAACCCGCGACAAAAAGAAAACATCAGATCGTTACATCATTGAAAGAAGGAAGAAATAATGGCTCGTTCAATTAAAAAAGGACCTTATATCGACCACAACCTTGACAAAAAGGTTGGGGTGCTGAATGATTCGAACAAGAAATCGGTTGTAAAAACATGGTCTCGTCGTTCCATGATCTCTCCTGATTTCGTTGGTCATACATTCGCAGTACACAACGGTAATAAGTTTATACCTGTGTACGTAACAGAAAACATGGTTGGACACAAGCTGGGAGAGTTTGCACCAACACGTACATTCCGTGGTCACGCAGAAAAGAAAAAATAAGGCATGGAAGCAACAACAAAAATTAAAAAGTCTGTATTAATCAGACAACGCAAGGAGCAGGAAAAAGCTCAGACAGGCGGCGCTTCTGTTGCCAAACTGCATGACTGCCCTACATCACCACGCAAAATGCGTTTAGTGGTTGACCTGATCCGTGGTATGAACGTTGAGAAAGCGATTTATACTTTAAAATTCTTGAATAAAGAAGCTGCAATCCGCGTTGAGAAGCTATTGTTATCAGCTATCAAAAACTGGGAGTTGAAAAACGAAGGCAAACGCGTTGAAGACAGCAACTTATATGTAAAAGAAGTTTCGGTAGGCGGCGGTCGTCAGCTAAAACGTTTACGCCCTGCTCCGCAAGGAAGGGGATACCGTATCCGCAAACGCTCAAACCACGTACACCTGATCGTAGACAGTAAAAACGATAACAATTAATTTGAAATGGGACAGAAAGCACATCCAATAGGTAACAGATTAGGAATCATCAGAGGCTGGGATTCTAACTGGTTCGGTGGCAATCACTATGCCGACAAATTAGTTGAAGACGAAAAGATCCGTAAATATCTTTCAGCACGTATCTCAAAAGGTGGTGTATCAAAGGTAGTTATCGAGCGTACTTTAAAACGTATTACTGTAACTATACACACTGCCCGTCCGGGTATTGTTATAGGTAAAGGCGGCCAGGAAGTTGACAAGATAAAAGAAGAGTTAAAGAAACTTACTAAAAAGGAAGTTCAGATTAACATATTTGAGATTAAACGCCCTGAGCTTGATGCACAATTAGTTGCTGAAGGCATAGCAAAACAGCTTGAGGCTCGTATCTCTTTCCGTCGTGCAATGAAAACTACCATCGCGTCGACCATGAGAATGGGCGCCGAAGGTATCAAAGTAATGACTTCAGGCCGTTTAGGCGGTGCTGAAATGGCACGTACCGAGCAATATAAAGAAGGAAGAATTCCCCTGCATACTTTCCGTGCCGATATCGATTATGCATTAGCTGAAGCATTAACTACCTATGGTAAAATAGGTGTTAAGGTTTGGATTTGCAAAGGCGAAGTTTACGGCAAACGCGACTTGTCGCCAAATATTGGCCAAACAAGCAGCGCAAGCGGTAAAGGCGGCGGCCGTGCTGAAGGAAACGATCGTGGCTTTGGTGGCCGCGGTAACGAAAGAGGCGGCGAACGTGGTGGAGAACGCAGAGGTGACAGGAAACCAGGTGGTGACCGTCGTGGTGGACCAGGCGGTGGTGGTAACACCAACCGTGGTGGACAAGGTGGTGGCAATCGTGGCGGTGGTAATCGTCCGGGCGGCCCAGGAAAGAGATAATAACAATAGTTGAAAATATATCGTAACGATATAAAAGCTTAAGAAAATGCTACAGCCAAAAAGAACTAAGTTCAGAAAGATGCAAAAGGGCAAAATGAAAGGCAACGCCAGTCGTGGCGCTGAACTGTCATTTGGATCTTTCGGTATAAAATCACTGGAACCGGCCTGGATAACCAGCCGCCAGATTGAAGCTGCACGTATTGCTGTAACACGTTTTATGAAACGTGAAGGCCAGGTGTGGATCAGGATATTTCCTGACAAGCCTGTAACCAAAAAACCAGCAGAGGTACGTATGGGTAAAGGTAAAGGTGCTCCTGAATACTGGGTTGCAGTTGTGCGCCCCGGAAGGATCATCTTTGAAGCAGAAGGTGTGCCTTTGGATGTTGCCAAAGAAGCATTGCGCCTGGCAGCACAAAAATTACCTGTGCAAACAAGATTTATAGTACGTAGGGATTACGTAGAAGCATAAATAAAGGTGAATGTTATAAATGTGTTGTAGTACGGTTAATATACAGCAAGTAACTTTTATAACCTCTTCAATATAACAAACAGTAAAAGAAAATGAAGAACTCAGAAATTTTGGAGTTGTCAACTGAAGAATTGGTTGCCAGGATCAGCGAGGATAGAGCTACGCTTACCAAACTGAAATTTGCACACGCGGTTTCTGCTATTGAAAATCCGACCCGTATTACAAAAGTACGCAAGGATATTGCCCGCTTAAACACTGAATTGACAAAGCGCAAATCGGCGGCAGCTTCTGAATAATTTAAGCATCGGGAAAAATGGAAAGAAATTTAAGAAAAACACGTACCGGACTGGTAGTTAGCAACAAGATGGAGAAATCTATCGTAGTTGCCGTAGAGCGTAAGGTAAAGCACCCTATCTATGGTAAATTCGTTAAGAAGACTACCAAATTTATGGCTCATGACGAGACCAACACTTGTGGCATTGGCGATACCGTGGAAATCATGGAAACACGCCCACTGAGCAAGAACAAAAACTGGAGATTAGTTCAAATCATAGAGAGGGCTAAATAACATGGTACAACAGGAATCAAGATTAACCGTAGCTGATAATAGCGGTGCTAAAGAAGTTTTAGTAATCCGTGTGTTGGGTGGTACCGGCAAAAGGTATGCATCAATCGGCGATAAGATAGTAGTTACCGTAAAAAGTGCGCTGCCTTCTGGCAACGTTAAAAAAGGTACCGTTTCAAAGGCTGTAGTTGTTAGAACTAAAAAGGAAATCCGCCGCAAGGATGGTTCTTATATCCGTTTTGACGACAATGCTGCTGTTTTG
>JAZJZL010000060.1:5315-12343 GCA_040389845.1 Bacteroidota bacterium | reverse complement strand
ATTATAGCGCTCATTTTTAAAGCATGCATACCGGGAAATCAGGGCGAGAAAGATCCAAGTCGTCCACCGGAAAATAAAAAACCGACATCGGAAAAGGAAAATGATAAAATTATCCTGATTGAAAATGCGAATGCTGAAGATGTAAAGAAAGCTTTAATTGCGTTTTGCAACCTTTATAATAAAGATGGTTTCGCCGCACTGCCACGACTTTGGGAGCTATCGCCAACCTCATTTACTGTAACTTTTCCATACGATGCCGACTTTTCAATTTTTTGTTTTGCGGTAAATTATCTTGAATATCCAATCGATATAGAATGGCATGCAAATGTAAGAGGCTGGGCTACTACAAGGATGGGTGATGACTGGATATTACAAGAAAATGCAGGTAAAAAGGTAATGCTTTTTATAGCACCTGATGATACTGAACGCGATAATGTATTTATGACTACGATTGAGAATAAGACTTACAAGCTTGGCTTCTCAACCGATAGGGCAAAAGGGTTTGATGTTCTAAAGGAGATCTACCAAAGCCCGTCAATCACGCCAAATCAGTTAACAACTCAAAAACACCAGGATTTTCAATAATGATGAAATTTAGGCTACCACTTCACATACCTCTCCAACAAATCCTTATCCGTCCCTTTCGCTTTTGCCTTTTTCGCCTGTCTGCGTAGAATAAATTCAAAAACGCTCATCCAGCCGGGCAGGTTGCTTTCGCTGATATCGAACAGCCAGGCTAAAGCCAGCTTATCTTTCGGGAAACCATTTTTCTTTACCAGTCCATCATTGGCCAGGCCGTAGCCGATTTGTAAGGATTGCTCAAAACCACGGCTGGCAGGTCTTAACTCAACTCGAAACTTGCAGGGCTTGCCACTGCGGTTTCTAAAAAGGTGGTTAATGTGGGGTTCGGCCGTTGCGCCTTGGCCGGGTTTCAGGGTATGGATGGTTTTGCCGAGCGCAATTTGTACCTCGCCTTCCAGGCAATCAAATTTTTCGCTGTAAGTTTTGTGGTAATGCAGGCCAACTCCGCCGCCATCGGCCAGCTCAACTTCAACCAGCGTACATTCGCCGTTGGTTTCGGCTGCAGTTTTCAGAAAGGTAACGTAATCCTTCTGGACAGGATTGTAAATTTTTCTCTCGCTCATAATAAAAAGTGATCAGTTTTCAGAGGTTTCGGGAATATACGAAGCTTTTTTAAATACGGTTTGCAGGATTGGGTTTTGTCCATTTAAATTTATGTCGTTCGTTATTCATGAAAATTGAACTGTCATAAATGGAAACAATAAAGTTTATCGGCCATATAGAATCGCCATTAAAAGATATAAAGGATTGCCCGCTGCAGGAAGCAGAGGGTGCACCAAAGGTTACCATTCATATTGAAAAGGATTTTCTGCCGGCAATTTCAGGGCTCACTGCCGGGTTAAAAATCATTTTGCTGACCTGGCTGCACAAAGCCGACAGGACAACCCTGACCACCCACCCGCGGAACAACCCCAACGCACCCATCCGCGGCGTATTTTCCACCCGTTCACCCGACCGGCCAAACCCCATCGGCCTTCACGAAACCGAAATAGTGGAAATTACTGCTGAAGGGAAAATAAAGGTTTCTAATCTTGAAGTATTGGACGGAACGCCGTTGATTGATATAAAGCCTGTAATTTGATTTTTTGAGTTGGAAAAGCCCGGAAATTCCCGCAGAGAACCTGGCGGCTAAGGAAGGAGGACCGGGTTTGTGAATTGGTACAACTTATAAATATGATTTCCGTCGCCGTTTAAGCATTTAAGCCAGGTTTGTTTGGCCACCGTTGTTGAACATGGGCCATAAGTAAAAAACCGGATAATCCTGCTTTTTGCATGCTGCCGCAATATATCCAGCATCTGTTGCAGCATTTCTCCTTCAAAAGGCGTGTACATAAAAAATATCGTTGCGTGTGAATAATCCGCTTTACGCGCATCGGTATTTATAAATTCAACGCCGGTTAAATTTAGTTCAATTGCGCAGTTTCTTGCATAATTGCAATAAGCCGGTTCATATTCAACACCGATAGTTTTAGCGCCGGTAAGCAAATTTACCAGCATGCCTACCTGGCCGAGACCGGAACCTATATCAAAAAACACCTCGCCCGGCTTAAAGTGTGCCATTTCAGCTAGTTGGAATATTATTCGAGCAGGTGTTTGCTGATAGAATACCATTTCATGTTCCTGTCTCACCGTTGCTTCGGGCAAAGCACTGCTACAAAAAAGGCTATTGATAAAATTATCAAGGTTATCATAACCAGGTTCATTCGATTGCTCATCGATTGCATCCGGGCCAAAGTATTTGAAGATGATATCCCCGAAAGGAACTCCTGAACGAATACCTTCGCGGAGTTGTTTAAAAAGCTTAGTGTCGATATCCTCCAGCGACTGCTTTATCTTTCGTGCGCGCTGCTCCAATAGTTCAAATTGTCGAACCTCCTTCGCGTTTTGTTGCAAGATTTCAATACGGTCGAGGATATGAAAATCAATAAAGTCGATGGCGTTTGCACGACGGCCGAAATTTGGCTCGCTATAAATAGCTGCATCGTTTTCGACGTTCACTATATCGGCTTCTATGTCTAAAATTTCCATCAACAATAATATTACCTTAATAGCATATAAATCAAAATTAAATAAGGATATTGCCTCATCACAATGAATAATTACGATTTTATTTCAAAAGACTTCGCGCTATCCGCCGAAGGGGTTCACCTGTTAAGAAACGGCTTTAATCACAAGACGATTAATTTTTATGATGTTGAGAAAGCAACCTTTAAACGTGCCGCCGACACCAACAATGTTTGGCTCACGCTTATTGCCGGGGGACTCTTAATTTTATTTGCATTATTGCAATCTCTTGGTGTAGTCATGAGTTTTTATGGCGCTGATTTTCATATTATTCACACCAGTTCGATAGCGGTAGTTGCATTGCCTTTTGCAGCAGGAATTTATTGCATTTACATGGTCGTAAAAAAAGTGCCGCTGCTGTTGGTCGAGGCCGGGAACAAAAAGTACAAGCTAAGCCTGGAAGACATTATCAAAAAACAGCAAAAAGAAAATCTAAAAGTATACCTAACCGGAAAACCCAATGTAAGATTTTACGATGAGCTTTGACTTTAGATCCTGAACGTATCCCTCAAAAAATCACCCGGAAAGGGTTATATGCTGCCGGGTTTTAATTGGCTATTTTTACTAGGTAAGCTAATTAATTAACCCCATGACAAGGATATTATCAATAGTAGTACTATACCTGATTACCAGCCTGCCTGCCGTTGCCCAACACAATGCCCCCACGTTAAAATGGAAATTCCAGGCACAGGGGCCGGTGATTGCCTCGCCGGTTATTGATGACAATGTGGTTTATTTCAGCTCGCTCGATAAAAATCTTTATGCTGTAAACCTGCAAACCGGTAAGCAGGGGTGGAAATTTGCAACCTCGGGCGAAAATCGTTCGGCGCCGCTAATTGCAGGGCAGCAATTGTATTTTTTAAGCGGTGATGGCAATGTTTATTGTCTCGATAAAAATACCGCTAAAATAAACTGGACCTTTAAATCAGGAGGTGAGCGCAAATACGAACTTTTTGAGTTTGCCGACCATATCCAATCCTCGCCCGTGCTTGACGGGGACATGCTTTACTTTGGTTCAGGCGATAACAATGTTTACGCTTTGAACGCTAAAACCGGGCAATTGATATGGTCCTTTAAAACAGGGAGTGTGGTGCATGCTACCCCGGCCATTAAAGATAACAACCTGTTGGTGGGCTCGTTCGATGGTTACTTTTATAACCTGGATAAGCTTACCGGTAAGTTGATATGGAAATTTAAATCAGTTGGGCAACGGTATTTTCCAATGGGCGAATTTTCCGGTCAGCCTGCTGTAAGTGGCAACACAGTTTATGTTGGCAGCCGCGATTTTAATTTATACGCTATCAATATAAAAACAGGCGCGTGCAACTGGAATCACTATTTTCCTCATGGGTGGTCGATAGGCGCGCCGCAGTTCTATAAAAATCTGGTGATTAACAGCACCATGGATGAGCGCATAGTTACCGCCATAGATACCGGCGGCGGTGGCACTTTGTGGCGCAGCCCCCTGCAGTTTGATATGTTCGGGGCGTGTGTTTTGTCTGATTCGACCGGCTATGTCGGTACGCTTAATGGTAACCTGGTTGCCTTCAACCTAAATAAAGGCAATATTCTCTGGACTTACGAAACTGATTCCCGCCAGAAATTCTTCGACCAATATTTCACCAAAAACGAGCAGTTTAGTAATGCATCCTACGAAATGCTTGGTAAAGACCTTGGCGCACAGGTGTCAATTTTTTACAAAGTTGGCGGCATATTCTCGCAGCCTGCTAAAAAAGATAATTTATTGGTGTTTAGCAGCTCGGAAGGGAGTGTTTATTGTTTGGGGTTGTAACCTATTTTGCTGTTCCGGGTGTTCCACCTGTACACACTGTTCCGCGGAACAGTACAGCAAAAAGCACAGCGTCACACCAGTCTCCCTGGCATAAGCTGCGCTTTAATAGTCGGTTAAAAGCCATTCGGCTTTCGCCTCTTATTTTTCCCCAATCCCTTTTTCTTTTACCAATTTGTACATCGCTTCAGGATCTGTTGTAGTGGATGCCGTTACGTTTTCATGGCCGTCGGCGGTAATAATGATGGTATCTTCCAGGCGGATATGCAGCTTCATTTCCTTATCTTCCAGGATAGGCTCTACGTTAAACACTACACCCGGTATAAACGGCTTATCACGCGGACCAACATCATGTACCGCCATACCTACATAGTGACCAATACCACCCGGGTACATTTTTTCGTAGCCGTACTTGGCATAAACGCCTTTGGCAATATTGTTCATATCTTCGATGGTGATGCCGGGTTTCATTGCAGCAATTACCTTTTCAGATGCTTCCTTAACACAGTTGTAATATTTTAGCTGTATATCAGTAAACTTGCCTTCAACCGGCCAGGTGCGGGTAATGTCGGTTGAGTAGTATTGCAATTCAGGCGCGTAGTCCATCATCATTACATCGCCGGCCTTTATGGTGTGATTGTTGGCGTTGTAATGCCAGCTTAGGCCGCGCTCTGCTGAGGCAGCAATAGGGAAATAGGACGGGCCCATAGCGCCTTCGTTTTCGAACACAAAGTCGGCAGCGGCGGCAACCTGGTACTCATACATTCCCGGGCGGGTTACTCGCATCGCTTCATCAAAACCATGTGCGCCTATTTTGCCGCACTCGCGTAAAACAGCAATTTCTTTGGCGTCTTTTACCCAGCGCATTTCGTCCATAATCGGGGTTAAATCTTTTATGGTAATCATCGGGAAGCGCTCTTTCAGCTTATTGATAAACGTAAGTTCTTTAGATATACGGCCATCCCACGGATCACTCAGGCGGGTAGTACGCAGGCCTGCACAGCGATCGCGGCTCATTTCGGAAGTTTCTTCGGGCGAGGTTAGTACATAAAAAGCTTGTCCACGGCTTGCCAGCCCCGCCAGCATGTTGGTCATGGCTGATTTTGGTAACACATTATTCACCTTATACATTTTGGCCGCATCAGCGCCGGGAGCAATAAGGGCTTCGTCTTTAATATCTGCAAAGCGGCCTTCAGGTGCAAACAGTGTTGTAGTTTTTGTTCTGCCATTGATAATGACTGCGCACCAGGGCATTTCTACACCAGTTAGGTAATAAAAGTTATTATCCTGCCTGAATTTAATGTAGGCTTCGGTTAGGTCGGCGCCCTGCAGAACGGCGACACCGTCACCAATTTGCTCCATTAATTTTGTACGCCGGGCGGCAAAATCATCAGGCGTAAAATACTTAAACATGTTTTGTGCCGACGCGCTGACAGTGCACAGCAATGCGGCCAACAGAAAGTTAATCGTTTTCATTGTTAAATAAGAGGTTAGTTAATGGTAAATATATTGAATTAGTTTGTTAGTGCAATGGTTATTGTGCCGGTATGGAAATCGCCGATTAGCACAGGTCGCAGGCCTGGCTACTGACGGATAAAAAACCTTTTGCCTTTCACCTCTTCCCAAACTGAAATAATTTTTGTAGACTTGACAGTTGTACAATTTGCCCAGTTATGCCTAAGTACTGTTTAACCCTCGATTTAAAGGATGATCCTTCGTTAATAGCTGAATATGAGCGCTATCACGAAGCGATATGGCCCGAGATACATGCGAGCATTGTAGGTTCCGGCATCACCGGGATGGAAATATATCGTTTTGATACCCGCCTTTTCATGATTATGGAAACAGACGATAGCTTCAGCTTTGAGCGCAAGGGGGAGATGGATGCATCGAACCCGAAAGTACAGGAATGGGAAGAGCTGATGTGGAAATACCAGCAACCAGTTAAAGGAGCTGTGAAGGGAGAGAAATGGGTGCTGATGAAGAAGATATTTGAGTTGTAGATAATAATATTTGTCATTGCGAGCGAGGAACGAGCGCGGCAACCTCGTCGCTAAACATGACGGTTATGCATGTCGACGAGGTTGCTTCGTTCCTCGCAATGACAAAGTTTTTTAGTTTTATCCAATTATAAACCACCAATAACCATGAAAAAACTACTCCCTTTGCTGCTGCTGATTATCAGCTACAATGCCATTGCCCAAAAACGTATCGGCACTGAAACTGATGCGCAAAAAAAGAAACGAATGGAATGGTGGACGGACGCCCGTTTCGGTATGTTCATTCACTGGGGATTGTACAGCGGCGCAGCACGGCATGAGTGGGTAAAACATAATGAGCATATTGATAACGCCGGGTACCAAAAGTATTTCGACCAGTTTAACCCAGATCTGTTCGACCCGGTAAAATGGGCGAAACAGGCTAAAGCTGCCGGCATGAAGTATGCGGTGCTTACTTCAAAGCACCATGAAGGTTTTTGTTTATTCGATTCGAAATACACCGACTATAAAGCCACCAACACCAAAGCCCACCGCGACCTGGTACGCGAATATGTTAACGCATTTCGTGCGCAGGGTTTAAAGGTAGGTTTTTA
>JAZJZL010000060.1:0-5305 GCA_040389845.1 Bacteroidota bacterium | reverse complement strand
TTACTACTCGCTGTTGGATTGGCATCACCCGGATTATACCATGGACGACGCGCACCCGCTAACGCAGGTTGACACTACTCAGGCAAATTACAACCGTTTAAATAAAGGGCGTGATATGGCCAAATACCGCCAGTATATGCGCAACCAAATAACCGAATTATTGACCAATTACGGTAAAATTGACGTGCTTTGGCTGGATTGGTCGTGGGGTAAGGGCGCCAAGAAAGGTAAGGGAGAAAACGACTGGGGTTCGGTAGAATTATTGAAACTGGTGCGTAAGCTACAACCAGGTATCATCATAAACAACAGGCTCGGCCTGGAAGAATATAAAGACGGTGCCGACTTTGAAACGCCTGAACAGGTAAGCACTGCCGAACTGGCCAAGTACCACGGCAAAACCTGGGAAACCTGCCAGACGTTCTCCGGTTCATGGGGCTACTACCGAGATGAAAATACCTGGAAAACACATCGCCAACTATTGGATTTGCTGATTACCTCGGTAAGCAACGGCGGTAACCTGATATTGAACGTTGGTCCTACTGCCCGCGGCGAATTTGATTACCGCGCTAACAATGCGCTGGATAGTTTGGCAACCTGGATGCATGCCAACAGTCGCGCTATTTATGACTGCACTTATGCGCCCGATAAATTTAAGGCTCCGGAAGGGGATAAGCTTACTTACAGCCCCAAAACCGGGCGGCTATATGTACATTTGTACTATTATCCAACCAGCGGTACTTTAACGCTGCCCGGGTATGCTGGCAGGGTTAGATATGCTGCGATGTTGAACGATGCTTCGGAACTGCTGGCCAAGCCATCAGACACTAATTCGCAGGATTTGGTGCTTACGCTGCCGGCCAAAAAGCCCGGTTACGAGATACCGGTGATAGAACTTACTTTGCAATAAAGATTTTTATTTAGAATGTCGACAGAAAAACATAGTTACGTCCGCATCCACCCGAAAGATAATGTGCTGGTGGCTTTGCAAAACCTGGAACAGGGCACGGAGATAAATTTTGAAGGCCAAACGATTAAGCTGGTTGATAAAATAGCTGCAAAGCACAAATTTACTCTTGGAGATCTGCAGCCTGACGACGAAATATTTATGTACGGAGTATTGGTGGGTAAGGCTACGCAGTTTATCCCGCAGGGCGGTCTTATCGCTACGGGAAATGTACATCATGCATCCGGCGAATTTCACCTCGGCAAGCGCAAGCTGGACTGGCATCAGCCGGACGCCAGCAATTTTGAGGGGCGCACTTTTAATGGCTACCACCGCGCCGACGGCTCTGTAGGCACCGGTAATTACTGGATTGTAGTGCCGCTGGTATTCTGCGAAAACCGTAATATCGACGTGCTGAAAGAGGCTTTGGTTGATAAGCTTGGTTATAAGAAAGCAAAAAATTACGACGGCGACGTGGATCAGCTAATGAATCTCTACAATGCGGGTAAATCTGTTGAAGAAATATTAAATGCCGATATAAAGGACTCAGCAGATAAAAACAATTCAAAGAAGTTCTTTAAAAATATCGATGGCATAAAATTCCTGACCCACGAGATGGGTTGCGGCTGTACCCGTAGTGATGCACAAACATTGTGCGGATTGATAGCAGGTTATATTACCCATCCAAACGTAGCAGGCGCAACCATATTGAGCCTTGGCTGCCAAAATGCGCAGGTAAGCATATTGGAGCAGGAAATAAAGATACGTGACGCCAGCTTTAGTAAACCGCTGGTAATACTGGAGCAGCAAAAAGTTGGTACTGAAAGCGACTTATTGAAACAGGCGCTTAAACAAACTTTTGCAGGACTGATGCAGGCTAACCAAACGGAACGTACACCGGCGCCTTTATCCAAACTATGCATTGGATTGGAATGCGGTGGTTCAGACGGATTTTCGGGGATATCCGCCAATCCGGCACTGGGCTATGTATCTGACATTTTGGTTACGATGGGCGGCTCGGTTATTTTATCCGAGTTCCCTGAGCTTTGCGGCGTGGAGCAGGAGCTGAGCGACCGCTGCGTTGACGAGGATAAAGCCAATTACTTTATGAAGCTGATGACTACGTACAATCAGCGTGCTGAGGCGGATGGTTCCGGCTTTTATGCCAACCCGTCACCCGGAAATATTCGCGACGGTTTGATAACGGATGCCATTAAATCGGCAGGAGCGGCCAAAAAAGGCGGCACGTCGCCGGTGGCCGACGTGCTGGATTACCCGGCTAAGGTATCGAAACCAGGTCTTAATTTGCTTTGCACACCCGGCAGCGATGTAGAAAGTACCACTGCTGAAGTGGCTGCAGGAGCAAATATTGTATTGTTTACAACGGGCTTAGGCACGCCTACGGGCAACCCTGTTACCCCGGTTATCAAATTGTCAACCAACACGGTAACAGCGCAAAAAATGCCAGATATTATCGACATTAATTGCGGAACAATTATAGAAGGCGAAGAAACCATTCAGCAAGCCGGCGAGCGTATTTTAAACTACGTGATACAGGTAGCCAGCGGCGAACTGGAACCGGCCTCGGTACGCTTAGGCCAGGATGATTGGATACCGTGGAAGAGGGGAATATCGCTTTAATAGCCCCTCTAACTCCCCTAAAGGGGAGGATTTTGAATAGCGTGCTAAATTGAAAAATGAAAAAACTCCTCCCTTTAGGGAGGCTGGGAGGGAAAATGTTTACATTAACCAATAAATCAGTAATCATTACCGGCGGTGGCAGCGGGATAGGTAAGGCGATGTCGGTGCTGTTCGCAAAACAGGGTGCGACAGTTCACATCATCGAGTTAAATGAAGATGCTGCAAATGATACGGTAACGGAAATAACAACCGCTGGCGGCATTGCTGCCGTTCATAAATGCGATGTAAGCAACCAGCAGCATGTGCTGGACGTGTTTGGAGTAATAGGCAAGATTGATATACTCATCAACAACGCCGGTATAGCACATATCGGCCGCGCGGACAATACACCTGAAGCTGATTTCGACAAAGTTTATAATGTGAATGTTAAAGGCGTTTACAATTGCCTTTTTGCGGCCATCCCTGCCATGAAGGCTAAGGGCGGCGGTGTTATCCTCAATACTTCATCTGTGGCCGCTCATGTGGGTATCACTGAGAGGTTTGCTTACTCAACCAGCAAGGGAGCTATCCATGCGATGACACTTTCTGTAGCGCGCGACTATATGGCCGACAACATCCGGTGCAACAGCATATCTCCGGCAAGGGTGCACACGCCCTTTGTTGACGGTTTCATCGCAAAAAATTACGCAGGCCAGGAAGCGGAAATATTCGAAAAGTTATCAAAATCACAGCCTATTGGCCGCATGGGGCAGCCAGCTGAAATAGCTGCATTAGCCTTATACCTTTGTTCAGACGAGGCTGGCTTTATAACCGGGACTGATTACCCGATTGATGGCGGCTTCATCACTCTAAATAATTAAACAACACATTTATGAAACTGATACGATTTGGCGAAGCCGGAAAAGAAAAAACCGGTGTAATTATAAACGATAAAAAATACGATACATCTGCGTTTGGCGAAGACTATGGCGAGGCCTTTTTTGAAAATGACGGCTTAACGCGTTTGAGCAATTTTTTAGAGGATAGCCTGTTGCCTGAAATTACGGAAGATGTGCGTTTAGGCTGCCCGCTGGCACGCCCCTCAAAAATTATTTGCATAGGGCTAAACTATGTAGACCATGCCAGGGAAACCAATGCTACGCCGCCCACCGAGCCGGTTATATTTATGAAATCGACAACTGCAATAGTTGGTCCGAACGATAATATCGTTATCCCTAAAAATTCGGTAAAAACCGATTGGGAAGTGGAGTTGGCCGTTGTTATCGGCAAAAAAGCAAGCTATGTAAGTGAAGCCGATGCGATGGATTACGTGGCCGGCTATGTGCTGCACAACGACGTATCTGAACGCGAGTTCCAGATTGAGCGCGGCGGCACATGGGATAAAGGTAAGGGGTGTGATACCTTTGCGCCAATGGGCCCTTTCTTCGCCACAAAAGATGAAATTGCTGACCCGCACAGCCTGCGCCTTTGGTTAAAACTGAACGGTAAAATAATGCAGGATGGCAATACATCAAATTTCATCTTTAATATCCCCCAGGTAATATCATACACCAGTCAGTTTATGACCTTGTTGCCCGGCGATATTATCTCAACCGGCACCCCGGCAGGCGTGGGATTAGGTATGAAGCCAAATTTATATCTAAAACCAGGTGATGTGCTTGAACTTGGCGTTGATGGTTTGGGCGAATCGAAGCAGGAGTTGGTAGCTTATAATGGCTAAAAAATTTTGTCATCCTTCACTGCGTTGAGGATGACAAAATTATAAACTCCCATTTCAAATAACACTCCTGAAAGCAGCAATATATTTATTGATGTATTGCTGCTTTGTTTTTGTTTTATACTGCATGATGAACCGTGGGTGTTCCAACGCTACAATGTTTTTGAAGAATCTATGCTCCTGGTTTATCTTCTTTAAAAATTTCTCATTTGTACCTGTGCCGAAACAAAAACAGGTATCGGTAAAGCATCCGATATCAATCTGTTTTTTGATGTTTTCGATGATTGCATCGTAAACAGTGGCTGTCAATTCTTTGCTATCGTAATAATTGTAATTCACTTCCTTGCCCGCGGCATTGGTAGCAGTAAAGCCCAGCGGAAACATTGAATTGATGTAAATGTGGCTGTAAAATTCTTCCGCTCCGCCAAATGCGTCAATCATCTCATAAATAAAAACCGATGACGGTTCATGCGTTTCTTTACCATCGTATAGGATTCCGCAAGCGGACTTTAACCTTTTAGAATCTGTAAACGGCACGCCGGTAACCCCACCGCCAAACCTGCCGGGATTAATACCTAATATTAAGTGACGCTTGTTGTTATCGTTATAGTATTTGTTGTAAAACTGCTCTGTAATATGTACAGCCAGCGGGCTTTCCTTAAAAGGATTCATAATGCTGATATCCGCTGGTAGTGTACCTGTAAAATCGACTTGTTTATTGAATTGAATTACTTTTTTGGCGAAGGTCATACGGTAAATGGTAAAACGCTAATTGATAAAATTAAATGGATATATCCAATTCGTATCCAATCTTATCCAAAAAAAAGCCCAGCAGAAACGATGCGCCGGGCTCACAAATTAAATCGTTTAGATAATATTATTACAGAATTGGCTTACCGTCAAAAGTAGCTGATTTCAATATGCTTTCTGCAACTTTTACGGCTGCTGGTGATAGCGGCGCGTAATTTAAATCGTTGCAATATTTCTGGCCCTCATGGGTGTTC
>JAZJZL010000059.1:40024-54492 GCA_040389845.1 Bacteroidota bacterium | reverse complement strand
TCTTGATCGCTTTAATAATGCAGCTTATTAAGCTACTTTTTCAGTACCCTCCAGAAATGTGTGGCTTTTTTTATGCTTTTTGGTTGCGTTGCCAATTTTAATATAGACACAGGAATCAAGCATAATTGTCGTGCATGTATAACATCGACCATAAGCTGAATGAATAATGCCAAAGTAGTTTACATGCGTTATCGGATGAATTACTTGTTTACACTTTAATTTTTCGATAAACTTACAGTTATGAAAAAATACCTGTTAACCTTAAATTGCTTTTTACTGTTATGCTTCAGCGCTAGTTCACAAACTCCAAATGCCAGGTCGGCTTCAATGCTGGACAGCGGCAAAACAATGCACTTTATTCCCTTGAGCGATATTAACGGTCACACAATAAAACCCGCTGACCTTGCCGGAAAAATAGTGGTGATGGACTTTTGGTTTTTGGCATGCGCGCCTTGCCGGTACGAATTGCCAAATTTATCTGATATTGCAGATAGTTATAAAAATAATAAGGATATCGTTTTTATAGCCATAGCCCTTGATAGCGTTAGCGCGTTGAGAGACTTTTTAAAAACCAATACATTTAATTACCAACAGGTGGCCGATGGAAAAGAAATACATGCAAACTACGCCGTAAGCACATGCCCGCTTAACCTGGTGATCGATAAAAACGGGATCATAATTTACAATAGCTACAGCGAACGCTATAAAGTTGCGGCGATCGGCCATATTAAGGAAATATTAAAAAATTTAAATTAGGAGGTTCATATAGCAACTCAAATACAATACCGCGGATCCCCTTCAAGTATCTCCTGTTCAAGCTTGGGCGCCTCGCCTGCCTTCCACAAATTGGTGCGATGCACAACACGATAGGTTAAAGGACCGCCATCAGGCCGATCGCTGCGTTCCAGTGGACGCGGGATGCATACAAACTCCGTGGAAAGCTGTTCTGAAGTGACGGTCACCAATCCGTAACCATGCCCGCCAAAATCCAGTAATGATAAATGCGGCGCCACGTCGGGGTTGCGCACGGCACGGGCTTGCGCCATATCCCCGGTCTCTTTTAATTTTAGGGTGGAAAGTACGCCATGCAAACCGGTAACATTCATTGCCGGTATCACGGTGCCATCCGGCTTGTCAATCAGTTCCAGTACGCGTTTCGGATGGTCTTTTTTCATGCTTACTTCCAGCACTTCGAACAGGGTTTGTTGCGATATAGAACCGGTAATAAATTCCACGCCGAGCGGTTCGTATTCCTTCGGCGGCAGCGCCTTGGAGGCCAGACCGGCGTGAAAGGCGTGGCGATCACCTCCAACCACACAAAAGCCGGTAACCTTATGGTCCTTTATGAAATCAAATATAATGTCTTTATCACGCACAAACCTATTGTCCATTACTGCATATCCTACATCTTTAGGCCATTTAGCGCCTAATTCGCCGGGTAAATTCTGATAATCGCTGCGCACTTCCATGGTGCCAAATCCGTGGCCCCATATTTTCCATGGTGCTTTAGAACCCCCGAGCTGTTTTAAGAACCAATCCCGCTGTGCGCTGCCCAGGTAAGTTTGCGCATGCACATTTTTGGTAGGGTTGGGAATATCTTTGCCATTGAACTTTATGGTTTCCGGTGGTTTATCTCCATTATAATGACGGCCATAATCCATTATCTCGAAAGGCAGCTGTGCAAATACCCTCGGATATTCCGGCACATCAAAATCATTGGTCGACATATCAGGAGAACGGAACGACCAATTATCGGTCAGCAGTAAGTCTACATTTTTGCCCCAGCGCAATACACGCTGGATCTTCAGGCTGTTGATGGCCTTCAGGTTATTAGGCTCTTCGGAAAGTCCGTCTTCGTTGAATTTTTCCATGGGTGTATCCACCACTGCTGGAGCATTAAAATGTTCCAGTTTAGGGTTACCCGGCTGTTGGACCATTGCAGGCATAAACTCCCACCATGCCTGGTTGGCCGAGATTTTTTGGTTTTGCGCAGGAGCGCTGTAACCGCCGCCTGCCACATACTGACTCTGGTACCCGGCCCAGGCAAATTCGTGATTATCCCAAATACACACGAATGGCCAGCGGGCACGGGCGTCCTGTAAGTCGACGTCCTCAAGATAAGCCCGATAGAGTGTCCGATAATCCTCCAGGGTAGCAGGCAGATGAAAATTACTAACCTTCCGGCCTTGGGGAAACTTATACAGGTTCCTGATGCGGCGGCCACGGTTCCCGTTCGGATTATCTTCGGCATACCAAGTCACCTCGTAAATAAAATCGCCCAGGTGCAATACAAAATTAAGTCGTTCTTCTTTCGGACGTGCCTCATCTTCAAAAATCATTTTTCGATAAGCATTCATGGCAGCTTCATTAGGACATTGGCAACATGCAAAGGTAAAACGAACAGGTGCATCCGAATCATCTTTGGGTGCTGTTATGGTGCGACCGATCCGGCTTGCGAAACCATGCTCATCAATAAAGCGGTACCAGTACTCGCGATTGGGTTTAAGATCTTTAGCCAGGAAACGGCATGTCCAATCTGAATCAGCACTGATATTTGCAGTACCGCCCGCCATGATTTTTTTGAATTCCGGACTGGCCGATATTTCAACGGTCAGCTTGCCGGCGGAATTTTCGTTTACCGGTGGCCGCCTCGTCCACAAGATGACTGTGTCTGCTGTTGGATCGCCTGATGCTACACCTTGCGGAAAGAGGTCCCGGCGCTCAATTGCTTTAGCTGGAAGCTTGTTTGCCCAACCTTTTCTTGTTGTCAGCACGAAGCCAACGGACAGGGATTGTAAGAATTTTCGGCGGGTTAAATTCATAAGATTACGATTCTATAAATTTTTTATTGGGTTTACAGCATGCACAATATAAACTTGTTTAATGTTTCAATGATAAGCCTAAATCACCTAATTGCGGGTTTTTGCATAAATCCCACGAGGTTCACAAACTAACGAGAGCCAATTGATAAAAATCCAAAAGTACTGACTATGATTTAAGGAGGCTCAAATCGTTCGGCAATCACAATTTATCAGCAATACATTTTACAAACCAGGTGTGTTGGACGATGGCCCACGATTATTCGCTTCGCAGGGATTTTACGGGGTTAGCGATAGCCGCACGCGTGGTCTGAATACTGACCGTCAAGAGGGCAATGGCGAAGGCGACAGCGCCTGCCAGGAGGAAGATCCACCAGTTGATCTCTGTACGATAGGCAAACGTATCGAGCCATTTGTGCATGGCCCACCATGCGGCCGGGAAGGCAATGAGCGCAGCTATCGCGACAAGCACCGTAAAATCCTTGCTAATGAGGCCGACGATGTTCTTTACGGAGGCGCCAAGTACTTTGCGGATTCCGATTTCCTTAGTACGTTGTTCGGCGGCATAGGTAACCAGCCCGAACAATCCGAGGCAGGCAATAAGAATGGCGAAGATGGCGAAGGTGATGAATATCTGGCCGGCGTGCTGCTCGGCGTGATACAATTTATCAAAGTCGGTATCCATAAAGGTGTAGCGGAAGGGGAACCCTTGCTTAGCGGCATGGAACTTAATTTCGACTTGCCGGATGAGATTGGCAACATCATTGGTGTGGAAACGGACGGCAATACTGCTCCAGTTATACTTGTTGAACACCATGATAAGGGGGTGGATATTGTCGTGCATGGAGTTATAGTTAAAATCCTTTACAACGCCGATAACATGAAAGGTGAGAAGCTTGAACCGATCATCGTGATTGTAGAGGATCGTGTTGAGCGGGGCCTTCACGCCGAGCATCGCTACGGCGGCTTCATTGAGGATGATGGCAGTCGAGTCGGTAGGAAATTCCGCGAGGTCGAAGTTGCGGCCATTGACGATCTTCATGCCGAGGGTGGGAACATAATGGTCGTCGACCCGTAGCGTGGTCATGAGGATCGCCTTCCGGGCATCGAGCGAGGCATTGGGGAACCAGCCTTCCTGCCAGTACTGGTCATCGGCGGTGGGGAGGTCGGGGGTGATGGTTGCGTCGGTGACAGCGGCAAGGGTGAGCAGGTTTTGGCGAAGATTGGTGGTGCCATCCCGGCCGAGCGACCAGGTATTATGGATTACAATTACCTGATCCCGATTGAAGCCCGTATCCTTATTTCGAATATAGTGTAGCTGGCGATAGATGACGAGGGTACTGACGATGAGGCCAATAGAAATAAAAAATTGAAAAACCACCAGGCTGCTGCGGAGCCAGCTGCTCTTGAAGCCTGCGGCTATCTTTCCTTTCAATACCTGAACCGGCTGAAAGGAGGAAAGGTAGAAGGCGGGGTAGCTGCCTGCCAGGCAGCCGACCAGCAGCACCAGGAGGATGAGGACGGGCAGGAACCGGCCGCTGAAGAGCACGCCGGGATGGAGCGATTTGCCGGCGAGCTGATTGAACATCGGCAGCAGCAGGACAGCAAGGCCAAGGGCGAGGACGAGCGAGAAGAGGCTGAGCAGGATGGACTCGGTGAGGAACTGGATGATGAGGTGTCCCCTTGTAGATCCCGCTACCTTGCGGATGCCCACTTCCCTGGCGCGGTTGGCGGAGCGTGCGGTGCTGAGGTTCATGAAATTGACGCAGGCGATCAGGAGGATGAGCACGGCGATGACGGAAAATATGTATACCAACTGGATATTGCTGTTGGCTTCGAGCTCACCGGACTTATTGGAATAGAGGTGCACGTCGGTGAGGGGGAAGATGTGGCACCGGTAATGATTACCCGCTTTCTCGAGGTCGGCACCCGAAGTGTGGAACATTTGCTGGAGGGCGGGGCTGATATGGAGGTTTACCACTTCATCTACATCCTTTTGTACCTCGGCCCGGGTGGTGCCGGCCTGGGCAAGGATATAGGTATAATAACTATTGCTTACCCAGTCGTTGTCGGCGCGGTCATTAAAGTTGTAGGCTTCGCGGAGGGGGCGAATGAAGCTGAAATGGAACTGCGACTGTTCCGGCATGTCACGGATTACCCCGGTAACCTTGAGGGGGGTATTTTCTTCACTTATTTCCAGCGTGCGCCCTATAACATCGGTGCTGTTGAAATAGCGACGTGCGGCGCTTTCATCAATCACTATGGAATGCGGATTGTTGAGGGCGGTATTGGGGTCGCCTGCTATCATGGGCAGGGTGAAGACCTTGAAGATCGTCGAGTCGGCGAAGGTGAAGTGATGGTCGAGGATATGGTTGTTGCCCTTCCTCACCAGCTGGCTGCCCGGGTTGCGGAACCTGACCATCTGCTCGATCTTCGGATAGGAAGCAACGAGTGTGGGGCCGAAAAATTTGGAGGTGGTGGCAGCGTTGTACTGAGTGTTATTGAAGTAGAGATCGTTATCTATACGATAGATGCGGTCGGCGTTGACGTTGTAGCGGTCGTAACTGAGCTCATCGGTGACGTACAGGACGATCAGCAGACAGACACCCAGGCCGGCAGCCAGGCCGATGATGTTGAGGGCGGTAAAGCCCTTGTTTTTCCTGAGGCTGCGGAAGGCTATTTTAAGATTATTTTTAAACATAAAGCTGCGGTTTAATTTTTCGACAAACCAATCTGTTGTGGTTTCATGCATCGAAATTACCGCAGCCGGCTGTGAGCCAGCTCTCAAATTATAAGTTGGGAGTTCTTTTTTATATTCGGCGGGAGTTTTACCCGTTAATTCTTTAAATATGCGATGGAAGGTGCTTTGGGAATTGAAGCCCGAGTCGTAGGCTATGCCCAGCAGGGTGATGTTGGCATAAGCCGGATCCTGCATTTTACGGATCACGTCCCTAACGCGGTATTCATTAATGAAGTCGTTAAAGCTTTTTTTGAGGACGGTATTAAGCATCCGCGACAACTCATGGGTATGCAGACCCAATTTTTCGCCCAACGAGCTTAGGGTTAATTCCGGGTCCTCATAATAACGGTTTTGATGAACGGCCTTTTTGAGCCAGGTTCCTTTTTGCTTCAGTCCGGCGGGGAGCAAGGGCTTTACAGCAAGCTCGCCACCATCATGTCTTGAATGCGCTGCGGCACCTATCCAGATTAACATTCCACCAACACTGAGATAAAAAAGATAATAAGTCTGCGCGCCTGAATGATAAAAATAAACTGCAGTGGTAAGCGGTACCCAAAGCAGCCACAATAGTGCGAAACCGGCCAGCAGCTGATGCAGCCACCGCAACTCAAACCGGTAACGGTCGCCGCCGGTAAATTTTCGGCGATGATAAAAACGTTCGATGAGCTGGTGCGAGCAATACAGGTAGGCAATAACCGAAATAACAGTAAGGAACGGTAATACAGGGTTGGGTAATATGAACGGCTCCAATAATGCCGGAACGAAATGCAGCAAGTCTTTCGGGCTGAACTTGTATTCCGGCCGGGTTAATTTCAGTACATAAAAATATATAAGGGGGCCAAGCGCCAATGAAAACTGCAGCGGCAACCGTGTATAGATGCCTGAGATACGGATCATCCACAAAACCATCACCACAAGAGCCAGGGCAAGAAACCTGTTTGCCGGGCGATTTATCTTTTTGGTGAAGCCTAACAACAAAGCAAAATTCAGCCCGGTAAATAGGATTCCCGGGACGGCCACGTCGTAAAAGTTAATATGGGATGTATAGAGATTCACGCAGATCAAATATCGGGAACATTTTGAGATAATCGTTTTTGTCCGTCCGCTTTTTGTGGCTCGCCCCGGCTGTTCAGAGTTTACGAACTTCGGACGATTATGCTCATAGTTTCCGTCGACGGTAAAAACAAAAAAAGCCTTCAACTTTTCGCTGAAGGCTTTCTGCTTTGAGGGTAGCTCCCGGGGAAAGGATATGGAACCGCTTTCTGGAAAATTTAAGACTACCGGCCGCATCCTGGCAATTGATAAAGTTCAGATTGCGAACGCTGACTGGATGTCTTTATATTATTATGATTGAAATTTAGTCAACAAAGAAATGGAACCCTTACCTTATTTACCATCAGAAATTGCTTTAGCCAGCTGCATGGCTTTTTGCATATCAGGTATGCCATAACCATAAGGTACTACAGGGTTGTTGTACCTGTCTCCGGCTTGTCTTATCACTTTAAGGAGTTCTTTGTTGGTTAGTTTGGGATACGCTTGCCACAGGCACGCTACCAGGCCGCACATATTGGGGCTTGCATAGGAAGTTCCGCTTCGCATCATCGGAAGCCCGGTAATATCAATAACACCTGCGCTGCCACCCAAAGCCATAACATCAGGTTTCATGCGGCCATCAACAGTTACTCCGAAAGAAGTAAAATTATCGACCCTGCCGCTTGTGTTCATCGAACCTACTGTCAACACATCAGGCGCATCTGCCGGAGCGCCTACCCAGGTTTGGTCGTTACCGGCGCTGCATGTAACAAAAATGCCTTTATCTTCGGCCATGTTTGCCGCCCGGGTTACAAACGCCGTTTTTCCGTCCATGGTTTCATAGGTATAATGGTCGTTAGGCCCGTCGTGATACGAATAGGTTAAAGAAGTGTTGACCATATCAACCCCGACGCTGTCCGCATATTCTACCGCTGCTGCCCAGTAATCTTCTTCTATAGGGAATTCCGTAGCATCATCTTCGGTATGGAACAGCCAGTAGTTAGCCGCCGGTGCCGTGCCCACATAAGTTCCCGGGTGGTCAACCGCCATACAGGACGTTACCCATACACCATGGGCTTCAATGCTATAAGGGTCGGCATTTTCATAAACAAAAGATTTGGCGCCCATGATATTTGTATTATCAAAAAACGGATTTGTATTCAGTCCCCCAAATCCTGCATCAATATCCGCAATATCAATACCTTCGCCCTCGTACTCCTGTTGATGTAATACCTGCCCGTTATTTGTGTTGATGTTAGCCCATGAGTTACCGTAATAGGTCGCGTTTCTTGTGGCTGTGGGTGATGACGGACTATGCTTTTGCCGGGCGCCGCTGGTTGTTTGCTGTGGTATATTGGTAACCTTTTTGCCCTGCCATACTTCTTCAACATCCTGTACAAAAGGCAGCTTTTTAAATTCGTAGCTTAAAAGTTCATTCTCGCAATAAACGCTTACGGTGTTTAGCCATTTGCTTTTGGCAACAACCACGCCGCCTGCTTTTTGTATAGCCTTGATATAGTCGGCCGAAATGGGCAAGTCTGTAGCATCAACCGGGATATGCATTTTTTGCCGCCGGGCTATAGCTTTAGCAGAAAGAAATTGCGAAGGGTTACCGATGGAGAAACCGGAGGCACCTTTATCTTTTAAAGTTATCCGGAATTTATAGGCATTGGAATCGCTTATGATAACCTTGCAAACGGCGCTGCCTTTACCGTTAAGCAGCGTTGCTGTAACGGTAGTTTCCCCGGCGGCAACTGTGTGCACCAGCCCCTGTCCGTTTACGGTTGCAATATGGGTATCGGCAGAAGTAAATTTAATCCCGCTGGTATCAACCGCAATATTGTTGAGCTTTACATTCAACCGGTAAGAAAGAAAGGTGCTTTTAGCTACATTCAATACAGGTGGGTCGATTGTAACTACATCTGGCTGAATAATTTCATCGTGCTTTTTACAAGCTGAAAATAAGACCAGGAGACAGAAAAGATAAAAGAATGATAAGCGAAAGGAAAGTATACTTGGATTCATATTTAAAACCGGGGCCCACAATTTGTTAATGCAACTTCACATTAAATATTCGCAAAAGTAGCAAAAAGGCGCAGATTTGACTGTTTTGAAGGCGAATCGTTTAAACAGCCTGCAACAGAAATTTAACCACCTTGCCATTTACCAATATCTTACCTATTTTTAAAATAACTTGAATGCATATACTTTTCATATCACCCCTTATGACCTGGTTTTTACCGGGATAATATTTTCCGGGCTTACTTTTGCCCTGCTTTTGTGGTTCAGCAAAAAAGTTAATCAAACTGCAAACCGGGTGCTCGGCCTGGCCCTCACCGTTGTTGTTTTGTGGATATCGCGGGTATTGGGTGTTGATGTTAGATTGGTGACTTACTTTCCTCAGTGGAATTGGATCCCTTTGCAATTTTCGCTGGCGCTGGGGCCGCTGTTGTATTTTTACGTGCTTAAAGTAACCTACCCGGAATATAAATTCCGGTGGAGAAATTTGCTGCACTTCGTCCCCGTGTTGCTACAGCAAGCCGTTTTGTTTTTGAAGATTAACCTGACTATTCCGGCGTTTTTTTCGGTCGCCGTTTATTTATATTTTTCGTTCAGGCTGATAGAACGTTTTTACAAACAGCAAAAATTTAATGATGTAAGCGACCGGTATTACTACCGACTACAGTGGCTGCATCGCTTGCTGGCGGCCTTCAGCCTGTTATGGCTTTTGTGGATACTCATCGCCGCAGCAGACTATTTTTATTATCATCAGCGCTTAGTTATCCAGGCTTATTACCCCATTTACATTCTTTTAGCAGGAACGATGATTTGGATAGCGGCAACCGGCTTTTCAAAATCAGAAAATATTATTCCCGCAGCCCCTGCGTTAACGCCATCGCTTCCGGCGGCGTTAAAACAAAAAGGGGCATGGCTTAAAAAAGCCATGGAAATAAACCTTTATCACCAGGACCCCGACCTGAGTTTAAGCTCGCTGGCTGAGCTGCTGGAGGTGCATCCCCATGAGCTATCGCGGATTGTTAATGTGGCACTCCGGAAAAACTTCAATGACTTTGTTAATGAATACCGCATCCGCGAGATAACCCGGAAAATGCAGGACCCAGCCAATGACCGGCTGACACTGGTGGGCATCGCTTTTGACTGCGGCTTTAAATCCAAAACAACCTTTAACCGCGTTTTCAGGGAGATGACAGGCAAAAGCGCGGCAGAATATAAGCACCTTATAAAAAATGAACGCCCAACTTATCATTTGGGCCTTATTACGCGCCCTGCGGCAATAATTTCGTTCCAGGATGCCACACCAATGTGGTCGTCCGACAGATTAAACCGCAGCTATATGTTCAGGAATCATTTAAAAATTGCATGGCGCAACCTGTTACGCCAAAAACGTTACAGCCTCATCAATATCTCCGGCCTGGCAGTGGGCCTGGCTGTTTGTATAACGATAATGCTTTACGTGGCCCACGAACACAGCTACGACCGCTTTCAGCCCAATGCAGACCGGCTGGTAACCATACGTGTTGAACGTAACATGAATGGGATGAAGAATATAAACCCGCGCGTGAGCTTTGCTGCCGGGGCTATGGCTAAACAAAGGGTACCGGGAATAGAAGATTACAGCAATTATTTTGAGTATTTCGACTTTTTACCGGTATTAATAAACCGGCCGTCGATGCCTAAGGACAAGTTCAGTGAAAGCAACCTGTTGTTTGCCAACTCAAACTTTTTTAGCTTTTTCAATTTTAAGCTGATTAGCGGCAACCCCGCCGATGTACTGACTAAACCTTATTCGGTAGTTATTACCGAAGAAATGGCAAAAAAATATTTCGGCAATGAAAATCCGGTTGGCAAAACACTCAACATAAAAGCCGATACCACTTATACCTACCAGGTTACCGGTGTTGCTAAAAATGTCCCGTCTAATTCCTCAATCGATTTTAATTTTATAATATCCGCAAATACCCTGCGCAATTATAGGGGCATGTTCCCTTACCTTGGTAAGCAAGAAATTAGCGAGGGCTTTTTTACTACTTATTTCCGGCTGAAACATGATAGTGATACCGCCCGGGTTGCAAAAACCATGCAGGGGATGATGAAAAAAGATGCGCCCGCCACAGACAAGATAAGAGTTCTTCTTCCTTTATTAACCGACCTGCATTTAAAACTCAACCGCGACCCCGGCTCAAATATAAAATACCTCAGCATATTCCCGTTGGTCGCCATTTTGATACTGCTTTTGGCGCTGGTTAATTACATGAGCCTCTCAACCGCCCGCTCAACCCTGCGGGCCAAAGAAGTGGGTGTGCGCAAAATATCCGGCGCCAGCCGTAAAACCCTCGCTATGCAGTTTTATGTCGAGTCGGCGCTTATCACTTCCGTTTCATTTGTGCTGGGTTATATAATTTGCCTTTTGTTTAAGCCCTGGTTTTTAAACGTGCTGCAGCTTAATATCGACGGCAATTTTCTTTACAGTCCGGTGGTGCTGCTGTCGCTTGGCGCATTGTTTATAATCACCATATTAATAGCAGGCAGCTATCCGGCGTTGATGCTGTCGTCATTTAAACCTGTAATGGCCATAAAAGGAATGACCGGCAGGCAAACCGGCGGTATTATGGTAAGAAAAGTATTCACCGTATTCCAGTTTGCCATAGCCACAGCCCTTATTATTTGCGGTGTTGTTATTGACAGGCAGCTTTATTACTTCAGGCATACGGATACTGGCATCAACCGTGAGAATGTGGTGATGGTGCCTATTCCCGGTTATTTTACCACTAAATACCAGCCGTTTGAAAGCGAGCTGAAAGCATTGCCTGCCGTAACCGAAGTCGGCACATCCAACTACAAGCTGTTTAATATGCACGACAGCTTTGCCATAAAAGGTAAAAACGGTAATGACCTGACGGACCTGCCCTCGCAGATGGTTGATAAAAACTTCGTGCCTACACTCGGTATGAAATGGAAGATCCCACCCGCAAAAGGAACAGAATTATCCAGCCCTGATGTTACTAAAGTGATGATTAATGAGGCAGCTATCGAACAGCTGCATCTGCCTAAAGATCCGGTTGGCAGCTGCCTGGAATCGGAACGGCCGAAAATAAGGCTACAGATAGTGGGCGTATTAAAAAATTACAATTTCAGGTCTATGCAGTTTGCCATACAGCCGTTTGCCCTGCGTGCTGTTCCTGATAATTTTATCTGGAATGATCCCGGCTGCTGCATGTATATAAAAGTAAAGCCGCATAATAACCTACCATCACTCATTAATACCATAAAAACCATCTACCAAAAATACGACACCGAAACACCGTTTGACTACTCATTTATGGATGACGACTTTAACCGGCAATACAAAGCAGAAGACAGGTTGGCCTCCATATTCAGCACTTTCACTATAATCACCATCGTCCTGGCAGCTTTAGGCCTGTTCGGATTGGCCGCATTCAGCATAGAGCAGCGCACCAAGGAGATTGGTATCCGCAAGGTTTTAGGAGCAAGCATTGCAGCTATCAATAGCCTGTTATCTAAAGATTTTTTAAAGCTGGTGCTGATTTCTATCGTTATATCCTCGCCCATAGCCTGGTGGGCCATGCACAACTGGCTGCGGAACTTTGCTTACCGTATTTCTGTCCAATGGTGGATGTTTGGGTTTGCAGCGCTACTGTCTATTATTGTGGCGGTTGTAACGGTCAGCTATCATGCGGTGAAAGCGGCGGTTGCTAACCCGGTGAAGAGCCTTCGCTCGGAATGAGCTAGCGTCCAGGAACAATTAAAATCAACAAGTTAGCCCCACCCGACAAGCTACCGTGTACCCACAAGTTTTTGGCAGCATATTTCTGTGTCCCATTAGGGGCTACCGCTTTGTAGCCAATGATAAGAAAGAGACATTTGCCCCGTCGGGGCTACCCTTACCCGCTATGTAGGCTCTTGCGGGCAAAATATCTGGTCGCAGGGTAACCTCTACGAGGCAAAATTGTTGTTATTATTATTTTCTACAAAGCGGTAGACCCCTACGGGTCATTGCCTTTCCGCATGGCAAAACTTGTGGGTACACGGTAGCCCGGCAAATGGGGCTTTTTATTTGCACAAAAAATGCCGGATTCCGCGCTGCGATCCACATAACTATTCCGGCTTCATAAATGTCTGTTCAAACATTCTATGTAAATGATAAGAGATCAAGAACAATATCTGATTTCGATTGTTTCATGATTGAATTTCTGTACTTTTATTTAAGTACTCATCTCTTTAATCTCTCTCACTTTTTATTCAACGAAGCCAGGAATGCCCAATCCCCATCATATAATCGCCATTGGCGCTTCCGCCGGCGGGATGGAAGAACTGAAAGCTTTTTTTGATCATACCCCCTTAGACGGTGTTGCATACGTAATTATCCAGCACTTATCACCCGATTTTAAAAGCAGGATGGTTGAATTGCTGGCCAGGCACAGTAAACTTGACATAGAAGAAGCGCAAAATGGCATGCAGGTGAAAAGTAATCATGTATACCTGATTCCCAATGATAAGTTCATGACCATTTATGATGGCAAACTGGCCCTCACAGAAAAGGGAGATATCAAAGGTCCGCATTTAACCATCAATGCTTTTTTTAATTCGCTGGCGGCAGACGCCGGTAAAAAAGCTATCGGGATTATTATGTCTGGTTTAGGGTCAGATGGCACCGAGGGTGTAAAGGCTATTAAAAAGGCCGGCGGAATGGTAATTGCCCGCGATCCGGAAACCACTGAGTTTGGCAGCATGCCTTCCCATGCTATTGCAACCGGTTTAACCGATTTTATTTTAGTGCCGGAAATGATGCCAAATGCCATTGAAGACTATATAAAATATGTTAATATTTTACTGGCCGATCATCCCGATGATCGAAAAAATCTTTCAGCCATTATCAGCCTGATTAGCGAATATTCGCCGCTCGACTTTTCCGATTACAAGGAAAGTACAATAATGCGGCGAACAAAGAAAAGGGCAACTTACGGCAATTTTAATTCGCTGTCCGGGTATCTTGCCTTTCTGAAAGCAAACCCGGAAGAAATTACTGCCCTGTCTAATGAGTTTTTAATCAGCGTAACTTCCTTTTTCAGAGATGCCGCGGCATTTGAGTTTATTCAGAAAAATATTTTGCCGGCACTATTGGAAAAACTTAGCCCCGGCGAAGAACTGAAAATGTGGGTTGCCGGTTGCGCTACCGGGGAGGAAGTTTATTCTATGGCGATATTAATAGCGGAACAACTCACCGGCAAATGGGCCGACACGACTGTAAAACTATTCGCCACCGACATCGACACCACAGCTTTGGGATATGCCGGGCGGGGAACTTATCCCGACAAAATAGCAAAAGATGTTTCCGCAAAAAGGCTGGGCAAATATTTTATCAAAGAAAACGATCATTACCGGGTGATCCCGTCTATCCGTAAAATGGTAATCTTCGCGCATCATGACCTGGTTAAAAACCCGCCTTATTGTAATATGCACTTCATCAGCTGCCGCAATTTGCTTATTTACATGACGCCGGTGCTGCAGAAGAAAATATTCAACACCCTCCTTTTTGGAGTAAAATTGAATGGTTATTTGTTTTTAGGGCCGAGCGAGAACCCGGCGCCGATCATCAAAAAACTGGAAGTCGTAAATGCCAAATGGAAGATTTATAAAAACCTGGAAACAAAAAAAGGAGCCAGTTTTGACACCTTTTCATTGCCCGAAATACTGGATAATAAAACCGCGCTACCTGGTTATTTAAGAAATGATGCAGTGGCCCCCAATAACGCTCTTGCAGAAAATATTTATAACAACCTGGCGGACGAGATGGGGTGCTTAATTATTTGCATTGACGACCAGCACCAGGTGGT
>JAZJZL010000059.1:19324-40014 GCA_040389845.1 Bacteroidota bacterium | reverse complement strand
CTGCATAAGCACTTTAATTTAAACCTTACTGAACTATTACCCAAGCCGCTGGCCGTCGCCTTTAATACCTTAAGCAGGAATGTCCGCAAAACCAATAAAAAAGAAACGCTTACCGGTGTAAAGGTTAAGCTCGGCCAATCTGTATCCCTGGTCAGCGTTACCGTTAGCCCTTTGAACGAAAAAAAAGGCGCCAGTAAGTTATGGATGGTAATCTTTGCGCGGGATAAGGCGATTGCTCCCGCATTGGAGGACAGCGCCAAATTTGATGAAAAAATTTATTTCGATGCCTACACATTAAACCTGGAGGAAGAATTACATGAATTGAAGGAAAAACTGCAGGAGGTTTATGAAAAACTCGATGCCACGAACGAAAACCTTCAATCCTACAACGAAGAACTGATCTCGGCCAATGAAGAGATGCAAAGTACCAACGAGGAAATGCAGTCTGTTAATGAAGAACTGAATACCGTCAACGCGGATTACCAATGGAAAAATAGGGAACTGGTGGAAATAAACGACGATCTGAATAATTATTTCAGGAGTAACGTTAACGGCCAGGTGTTTATTAATACGGAGCTACAGCTTATGAAATTCTCTCCGGGTACCGTTAAGCAAATCAATTTGCTGGAAACGGATATCGGCAGGCCGCTCAGTAACATTTCTACCAATTTTAAATTTGAAACCATCATCGATGATATTAAAAAGGTGCTTGCCAAAGGGGTGGTAATTACCAAAGAGGTGGAAACCAATGACAACAGGTGGTACCAGGCGGTGACCATGCCCTACATACAGCTTTCCGATCAGAAAAGAACAGGGGCAATTATCACATTTAATGATATCACGGAGTTGAAAAAGACGCAACAGACGTTAAATAACACCAATCAGCTTCTGAATATGACAATCGACTCCGCAGAAATGGGTACCTGGACCATTGACGCGGAAACGCTTGAGTTTATTCCATCGCTGCGGCTTAAAGAGATTTTCGGATTTTACCCTGATGAGGAGATGAGCTATGAAGCGGCTATTGCACTAATTGTTCCTGAACACCAGGATTTTGTTACCGATTCGGTAACAAAATCTATTAAGGATGGTGCCAGGTATGATATAGAATACAGTCTGCGCGGTTTTCATGACAAAAAACTACGTTGGGTAAGAGCGATCGGAAACCTTGCGCAGGGCCCCGAAGATCAACCGACCTATTTTACCGGAACATTAATGGATATTACTTTACATAAGCAGGACGACCTGCGAAAAAATGATTTCATAGCGATGGTTAGCCATGAACTTAAAACACCGTTAACTTCCATGAGCGGTTATTTGCAGCTGATACAAAGAAACGCCCAAAAGCAAAATGATGAATTTGCTATTGGACATACCGCCCGCGCCAGGAAACAAGTCGATAAAATGACCAGCCTGATCAATGGCTTCCTGAATGTTTCGCGGCTGGAGTCGGGTAAAATTCATATTGAACATAAAGTATTTAACCTGGCCGACCTATTAAAGGAACATGAAGAAGAGGCTTTGGCTACAATTAATACACACCAGGTGGTTTTTATTCCGGCAGATGCCATCATCGTCAATGCAGACAGGGAGAAGATCGGGCAGGTATTGGACAATTTAATCAGCAACTCGGTTAAATATTCCAATAGTGGCACCAAAATCCAGGTAAGCTGCGAAAAGAGAGATGGCAATGCAGTTGTTAGTGTTCTGGATGAAGGCAAAGGCATCAGCCAGGCAGACATAGGTAAATTATTCGGCCGCTTTTACCGCGTGGAAAACAGCGATATATGGTCAATAGGCGGATTCGGCATTGGCCTCTACCTTTGTTCGGAAATTATCAAACGGCACCAGGGAACAATCCGGGTGGAATCGGAATTAGGTAAAGGTTCAACATTTTCGTTCAGCCTGCCGGTTCAATAATCCCTTGTGTCGCTATCCGAAACTTTGCTACTTTTATTGCTTAAACGTTTGCATAATGTTTCGGAAAGCCACTTTAGCTTTATTGTCGTTATGGGTATTGGTATCCAACTGCCATCAAACACACCATTTCGACAAGCCCAAACTGGATAGTTTTTTTACTGCGATGAGCGCTCACGACCAAACCATGGGCAGCATCGCGATAGCAGAAAACGGGAAAATTGTTTACCAAAAAGCTATCGGCTACAGCCAGGTTGATGGGAAAACAAAAACGCCGGCTAACCTGAAAACCAAATACAAGGTCGGCTCCATCACCAAAATGTTTACTGCAGTTATGGTTTTCCAGCTTATAGAGGAGGGCAAGCTGACGCTGAATACAACCTTGGGCAAGTACTATCCACAATTGTCCAATGCAGGTAAAATTACCATTGCTGAAATGCTGAGCCACCGCAGCGGGCTTCATAATTTCACCAGCGATTCGCTTTATATGAGCTATAAAGATAAACCGATGTCTGAAGCGGATATGGTGGCCATTTTTGCCAAACAGAAACCAGATTTTGAGCCGGACACTAAAGCCGAATACAGCAATACAAACTTTGTGCTGCTGGGGCAAATCGTCGAAAAAATTACCGGTAAAAGCTATCGCGAAGAATTAAAAGAACGGATTACATCGAAGATAGGGCTGGAAGATACCTTCTATGGTACTAAAAGCAATACCGCAGAAAATGAAGCTTTTTCTTATTATTACCTGGGTGAATGGAGCCAATTGGGGGAGACAGATATGAGTATCCCCGGAGGCGCAGGAGCCCTGGTCTCAACACCAGCCGACCTTGTTAAATTTATCGACGCACTTTTTACGGATAAATTAATCAGTCCCGCAAATTTGGAACACATGAAAACTATGCGGGGTAATTTTGGCATGGCTATGTTTATGATGCCTTTTGATGATAAAACCGGCTATGGACATAACGGCGGACTGGACGCATTTGTAAGCGAGCTTGTTTATTTTCCGGCAGACAAGGTTGCGATTGCTTATACTTCCAATGGCCAGCACTATCCCTTTAACAATATTGTGAATGGCGCACTGAGCATCTATTTTAACAAACCCTTCACTATTCCCCAATTTAAAACTGCGCCGGTTATTGTCACTAACCTTGATAAATATCTTGGCCGGTACATCAGTACCAAATCGCCATTAAAAATAGCTATAACTAAAAAAAAGAATACCCTGTTTGGGCAAGCCAATGGCCAAATGGCGTATCCGCTCGAAGCAAAAGGTAACGACAGATTCGAACTGGGCATAGCAGGGCTGGAACTCCAGTTTGATACGGTTAAGCACAACTTTATTTATTTTCAAAACGGCGAGACGTACGAGTTTAGCCTGGTTAAGTAATTTTAAATCTTTCGCGTATAGCATTGCGGTAGCTGTCGCCAATGGGGATTTTTTCGTTGTGGATAGTTAGTTGGTGAACCTCAATCATGCCGATATGCCTGGCAGCAATCACGTACGACTTATGAACCCTTATAAAATCACTTTCCGGTATTATCTTAAACACATCACTCATGTTTTCCCGGATGAGTATGTTGCGGCCTTTTAGGTGGACGACCATGTAATTTCCATCCTTTTCAAGGTATAAAATCTCGCTTAGCTTTACTGGGTAGGTTTGCGTCCCGCTTTTAAGATAAACAGTCGGGCCATCATCAGCAGGAGTGCTTTTTGCGGATTTGGCCGCTATTGCCTTATTCACGGCCTTTTGAAAGCGCTCGAAAGTAATGGGCTTTAACAGGTAATCGATTGCGTCGAGGTTATAGCTATCTGCCGCGTAATGGCTATAAGCCGTGGTAAAGATAACCATGGGGTTACCCGGCAGATTTTTTGCCAGCTGCATCCCGCTGATGACCGGCATATTAATGTCCAGGAACACTAAATCAACGGGTCTGCTTTTAAGCTGCTCAATAGCTTCCAAAGGATCAAGAAAACAACCCTTCAGTTCCACGAAACCTATCCTGGCGCAGTAACGCTCAATAACGTCGAGTGCCATAGGTTCATCATCGATAACTATACAGGTGATCATGCCAGGTCTATTTCAAGGTGTACTTTAAATATTCCATTTTCCGGACCCAGTATCAATTTATGCCTGCCGGGATAAAGCAGTTCCAACCGCCTTTTTACGTTTTCCAGGCCTATACCGCCTTTCTCCAGCTCATGCTTTTTAATATCGCCGTAATCTGTATTCTCGCAGGTAAAGATGAACTTTTTTTGTTCGATCCTAATTTCCATGGCGATATAGCTGTTGTGCCTTGCATATACACCGTGTTTAAATGAATTCTCTAAAAACGGAATCAGCAGCATGGGTGGCAGCTGTATACCGGCGATAGCTGCCTCATTTGGATAAGAAAAGCTGATAGCCACCTGGTTGCGGGGATACCTCAACTCATGCAGCGCGATACAATCCTGCAGGTAATCGATCTCTTTTTCGAGCGGCACGCTCTCCGTACTGCTGTCGTAAATCATATAGCGCATCATGCCGGACAACTTGGCGATTTTGTCCGCCACCTTATCTTTTCCTTCACCCTGCGCTAATGAAAAAAGGTTATTCAAAGTATTGAACAAGAAATGAGGGTTGATTTGCGTACGCAGAAATTTAAGCTCAGTTCCGGCACGGTCGGCTTCGGCACGGCTGCGCAGCAGTTCCTTTTTTATCGATTCGCCGATGTAGAAATAAGCCGCCGCAAGACCAGCTACCAGTATAAAGATGAGCGCAATAATGGGCTGCAAAGAATTCCAGTTCTCGATAGAGAAAGCACTCACTTTTAAGGGTGGCGAGGGCGGCGCGAACGGTGTAGTAATCTTAAGCGCAGGCAAATTGTGCGCGGCCGAATCGGTGAAAAAATAAACCACCAGGTAATTCAATCCATAAAGCATTAAAAACCAACTGCCAATTAATACCACACGCAGCATAATGGCCGGATGTCCCACTGCTTTTTTAAAAAGCCGAAAGCTGCCGCTGTAAAACAGCACCATAAGGAAAATCAGCACCAGCCAGGCATAAGGGAATAACATCCTGCCATCCTGGGTGGCGATGCTTCCATTATTATTAACCAACATGGTGAACGAGGAAGCCGCCAATGCTTTCAAAGCATAATACGCAATGAGCCAGAACACAAAGTGCATCAGGAATTCAATCAGGTAAGTGGCTTTGCTGCGGTGCATAATAGACAAAGGTAAGCGGACAAAAGATTAAGTGAAGCAGAATGTGATGAACGGGAGATTTTTGTGATTTAGCCATAGGATTAATCCACCGGATACCAAACACCATGGGTTCATCACAAAAATTTGAGCAGCCTGAATCGACGCCTTACCATTGTTTCGAAATCAAAAATCTTAAAATTATGAAACGATTTATTTTAACGGCCGCCGTGCTTTGTTTGTTGACAGCAGGCGCCCTTGCCCAGCAGGCTGATGTAGCCCAGGTTGTGGTTCATTACAAATTCATTCACTTACGCGACACCAACAACCCTGCCCACCCCTTTACTAAGGACATGGTATTACTGGCGGGTAAACGGGCCAGCGTTTACAAGCTTACTCCCCGGCCGGTTACCGGCGAGCAGCATCCTGCATTGCCGCCTGCTAAATTCGGAACGGAATATTACCTGTTTACTGCCGAAAAGAAAATGATAAGGATAGAAAGCCTGTTTTATAGTTACCAAATACCCGATGTTTTCCCGGTAATTGACTGGCATATAACAGAAGATACTGCTACTAAAGGCGGCTTGCACTGCCAGAAAGCAACGGCGCATTTTAAGGGCAGGAACTATACGGCCTGGTTTTGCCCAAACCTGCCTTTACATGCGGGGCCCTGGAAACTTAACGGCTTGCCCGGCATTATTGTAGAAGCTTATGATGCGAAAAGGGAAGTGCAATTTATTTTCGCCGGACTGGACAAGGCAACCAGCGCTGATGTAATTAAATTGCCCAACGCCACCAAAAGTACTGACGCGCAATTTGAGCGCCTTACAGAAACCTCGCGAAAAGACCCGGATGCTTTTGCAAGGGCGCTGACCATACAGGCCGGCGGCGTTCCGGGAAAGAGCGGGCCACAAATAGATATGAAGCCGGCCCCTGCTCCCATTATCAATAACCCTATTGAATTACCCGAAAAGAAATGAGATGGTTGATTTGGCTAACAGGCATGCTGCTGGGCAGCATCCTGTTGCCTTTACCGGCCTTGAGTCAGCAACTTAGCGGTACGGTAAAGGACAGCACCGGCGTAACCCTGCTCGGCGCCAGCGTTAACCTGAAAAAGACGGCAGGGGTAACTATCGTAGCTTATGCCACCACTGATGACAAAGGCGGTTACTTATTAAACATTCCGGCAAATATGCCGGCAATCGGCCTTTACATCGAGGTGCGTTGTATTGGCTATAGAACTCAAATAAAATCTGTCGGCAATCCGCCTGCAAAAATGGACTTTACTTTGAGTCAATCCGTAAATGAGCTGCAGGCCGTTGTGGTACATAGTAAACGCCCTTTCCTCCGGGCAAATGGCGATACGCTGAGCTATAAGGTTTCGGATTTCAGCAATCCGCAGGACAGGGTAATAGGCGATGTAATTAAAAGGTTGCCGGGCATTTCTGTAGCAGAGGATGGCACTATCAGCTATAATAGCAAACAGGTCTCCGCGGTATACCTGGGCGGCGATAACCTGCTCGACGACCGGTATAACATCGCCACAAATTCAATTCCGCAAGGCGTAGTGAACCAGGTGCAGGTAATTGACAACGACCAGCCGATTAAAGTATTGCAGCGCAAGGTGACCAGTAATAATGTCGCGCTGAACCTTACCTTTAAGAAGACAGCAAAGCAACAGCTATTCGGCCAGGAAACTTTTGGTGGAGGCTTGCCCGACAACTATTATTTCGACCTGAATGCAATGCTTTTTAATGACCGGTTTAAGGCCATCAATCAATTAAAAGGCGACAACACCGGTTACGATTTGCAAAGGGACCTGGTTTCGCACAATTTATCCGATTACAGGCAGCTTATCGGGAATGACCTTCCGCAGCCGCTGCTTTCACTGGGCGCGGTCAATAATCCTAACTTAATCCGTAACCGCTACCTGTTTAATAACGGGGGTGTTTTGAATATTAATGACCTTGTGAACCTGCAAAAAGGCTGGCAGTTGCGGGTGAATGCCTTTTATTTGCACGACAGCCAAAAGCAGGACTATAGCCAGCACACCAGCGTCTTTTTACCCGGCGATACGATTAAATATGCTGAAGCCCAGCACAACCGCTTCGTGCCCGACTTATTGCACACACAGTTCAGCATTCTGCACAACACAGATAAAAACTACCTGAACGATGTGCTGCAGCTGGATGATAACCGCACGACGGGCCGCTCCGATTTGAACAGCAACGGCGTGCCTGTAAGCCAGTTGTTGGCCGACCATTCCACAAATTTTTCAAATGAGTTTAACCTCATCACGTCAAACAGGTCGGACCACATTATCCAGCTTTATTCGTATATCAGCCACCTGGCTGAGCCGGAAAGATTGACAATAGCGTCTGATTACCGGCCGGAAATCTTCAATAACGGAACCCCATACGTCCAACTGGCACAAACCGTGAATGTGCCAACCTGGTATACCAACAACTATTTATCCTATAAAATACCCGGAGAACTGGTGACTCAAAGTTTCCGGACGGGTTTCAGTTTACAGTCACAAACGCTTGGCTCCAGCCTTAGTCCGGGTTCTGACACCAGCGCAAACCATCTTAACTGGAATAAAAGAAAATTTTATGCCGAAGCCGCTTACGATATCCCCGGCGAAAAGTTTAAAGCTAACCTAACGCTGCCGCTATCCCTGCAGCAAATCAGCTATTCGGACAGCGCTTTTGCACTGCGTCGGAAGCTTACAAGATTGTACTTTAATCCGCAGGTGCAATTGAAATACTATACCGGCGCGGAAAACTTTATGACGTTGATGTATAACTATCGTAACCAGGTCGGCACTATCGAAAATGTTTACCAGGGCGATATCCTGAAAGATTACCGGACCCTCTACGCAAATAGCCCCGAATTAACCTTGCAGCAAAATCAATCGGCAGCAGTGGGTTTCGTTTACCGCAAAGCGATGACACTGTTTTTCTGGAGCGTTAATTTATCCTATAATGACAACCATGCCAATAATATCGCCTCAGCAATAATTACTGATAATTTGGAGCGAAACATCTTATTACCATATCCCAATAACACCAATTCATGGACGGCGAGCGGGACCATCAGCAAATATTCGTTCGTGTTGGCCACTACTTTTAGCGGCGGGCTGCAATGGCAAAGTGCCCGGTCTGTTTTGCTGCAAAATAACGCTTTGCTGCCTTTTAATATAACCTCGACAAGCGCAGGCTTTGGGGCCGACACGAAGGTAAACGACCAACTAAATTTTAGCTATAAAGCTAACCTCACTCAAACCGACAGTCATTCAGCAGCGGAAACATCCGCCCAGCATATCGACCAGTTGCTGCAACAGCTTACCGTTAACTTTAACCTCTCCGCGCTGCTGCAGTTCAAACTGTCGGGCGAGCATTATTTTACCCGGCAGCAGGGCAACCCCGACCTGAAATACTTTTTCACAGACGCATCCGCCAAATACCGTTTCAATAAATTGAAGCTCGACCTGGAGCTGGATGCCGATAATTTCCTGAACGTAAAAACTTATAATAATCTTTATTTATCAGCTAATACGCTTACGGCTAATTCCTATACGCTGCCTGGGAGAATTATTTTGCTTAAGGTATTGTTCAATCTTTGAGTGGCCGTTCTTACTTCTTAGTGAGCTTGTATCTTAAATGTGTTACCAGGTCTGATGGGATTACTTCGGTAATTTCCATATTGTATTTATCGTTATCGATGCCGTCAAACAGCCTGAGACCACTTCCTAAAAAAACCGGGGCGATGTGGATGAAAAATTCGTCAATAAGTCCTGCATTGAGGTATTGTTGAATCGTATCGGCACCGCCTTGTATCCTGATGTCCTTTTCTCCTGCTGATTGCCTGGCCTTCTCCAGTGCGCTTTCTATTCCATCGTTAACGAAATAGAATGTTGTCGTTCCTTTTTGAACCCAGGGTTCGCGTTTTTCGTGCGTAAGCACGTACACATCTGCTTTGAATATATCTTCCGGCCAGCATACTTCGCCCTCATCAAACATGCGTTTGCCCATAATGTACGCCCCTGCTCTTGCAAGCACGTCATCAATAAGTTTACTGTCCGCGCCGTATTCTTCGCCGCCTTCCATATTGAGGTGTTTCCAAAATGCTTTTTGTTTAAACATCCACTGGTGGATTTTCGGCGAAACACCCCCCATCGGGTTTTGCGGACTCCTGTTATCGCCTGCGAAGAAACCATCAAGGGTTATGCCGCAGTCAAATATTATTTTGCTCATAATTTTATTGTTAGATATAGTTGTTATTCGTTAGTTTTTAATTGCCCGGTTAACAGCTGGTTCAGTTTATTAAACATCATAATCCAGCCTTTATACGCTCCCGTTTTCTTAGCTTCCTCTTCAGAAACAGCTTCATGAATGGTTGCTTTTGTTTGATTGCCTATCGGTTCGAAAGTGACGGTCGTCAGGATATCGCCCGGCCATTGTGCCGACAAACCGTCTGCCAAGCCATCCGTCATATCGCCATTTTCGTTGGAAAACCGCATGGTAAAAACCAGCTTTTCCGGCTTCAATACTTCCAGGTAAGTGCCTATAATCCACGCGCCGCCATGTTGCGGGTCGTGCATATGGTAATGGAAGCGCCCGCCGGGTTTTACTTCGATGGACTTGTAGGTTATGGCGCAACCGTCCGGGGCATACCAATGCTTCAGTTTTTCGGGGTCGGTCCATGCGTCAAAAACGTCCCCGATGGGGGCGTCAAATAAGTGGCTTATTAAAAGTTCTTTTTCTTTTGGTTTCACGTTTATATTTTTTTCGTTTCCGCTAAAAATTTATCCAGTCTATCAAAGCGCTGCGTCCATTGCTTGCGGGACTCGCGTACCCAGTCAACCACCTCATCCAATTGTTCCATGCGGGCCTCGCAAAATTGTTCCCGGCCTTTCTGGGTAAGCGTGATCATGCCGCATTCATTCAAAACTTTCAAATGCTTGGCAATCCCCTGCCGGGTAATTCCCGAATCTTCTACAATTTGCCCAATATTTAGCGCCCCGGAAGATAGCTTCTGAATTATCATTCTTCTTGTGGGGTCGGCAATTGCCTGGAATACGTCGCGTCTTTCTATCATAATACAACCGAATGGTTGTCAAATATAAATACAACCATTCGGTTGTGCAAGTTTTTTTGAGATTTTTTTTGAATTGGCGACTTAGAATATGCGGTGTTAGTGGACCAATGCTGCTAATTCGCTGGGTTAAAACCCAGCGCTACAAAATGAATCGAGCCGATGGCTCTTGAATTCGGGGATATTTTGAAAGGTTGCCGCCTGTATCTTTTTTCTAAGAGAGCCATAGGCTCGGCTAATATTTTAGCGCCGGGTTTCAACCCGGCGCTGGCAGTTTGATTTGCGCCCTACGAATACTTTTTTATGCACCAAAATTTCCTAATTTAGTACCAAACCAAAAGATGCCCGTCAGCTTCGCGGCCCTGTATCTATGAAAAAAGCTTTACTAATCCTGTTCTTATTTTTTCCTTTCGCCGCGCCGGTTTTGGCCCAGGTAATTAATATCGACAGTATTGTTAAGGTGGTTGTATCGCACAATAAACGGCGCACGGGTGAATTTACCTTTAATAAAGACAGCTTATTTAACCGGCTGCCATTTACCAAACCGGGCCCGCAACGGGTAAAACTGATTAACGACCTGTATTACTATGGGGTATATCCCGATGTGCAGCAGGAAATAGCCATGGGGCAAAAAATATTGGCCTGGGCCAAAGGCCACAACGACCTTATTGCCGAGGCCGTAATCTGCGCGGAAGTGGCAACAACCATGGCATCTAACGGGGATGAGGCAGAGGCCCTGCAATTGGCAAAGCAGGCTATGACAGCCGCAAAAGCATCGAACGATAACCAGGCCCTGGCGATAGTTTATCAAAACACTTTTGCAAAGCCCGGCATCAGCTTGCCGCAAAGCCGGAGCGATGCCTTCCAAAGCCTGAAATTCGCCGCCGCCGCCAATGATACGCTGACTATGTGCTGGGGGTATGAAGACCTGTTTATCTACTATACCAATGTAAAAAAGCCGGATTCGGCTGCGTTTTATACTTACAAAGCCCTGGATTGGGCCATAAAGGCAAACCGCTTATACGATATATGTTTTAATATCGACCAATTGGCCGGCTTTGCAGATGAGCAGCTGAAGCTGCGTTATTTAAGGGGCGCATTGGCAATTGCGAGATTCACTAATGATTTTACCTCCAGTTATATTACCAATGGGTCGTTGGCCTATTATTATTTTAATAAAAATGCCGACAGCACCTTATTTTATGCTGATAAGGCTTACCAGGTAGGCAGGCGCATAAGTCTGCAGAATGAAGCGCCCTTTGTTAATTTGATGGCCAAAGCCTATACGCAAAAGCGGAATATAGACAGCGCTATAAAGTACACCAAACTGTTCGATACGCTAAACATGCAGCTGTATAATAACAAAAGTATGGTGCGCGCCCAGGCCATGACATTTGCCGAAAAACAAAAAGAGCAGCAAGACAAAGCGGATAAAGCTGCCCTGAAAAATTCCCGGCTGCGGTGGGTTTTCAGCAGCGCGATTGTGTTCCTGCTGATCATCGCCCTTATCTTCTGGCGCAATAACCGGCTAACCCGTAAGGCCAATGCGCTGCTGGCCCATCAAAAACAGCAAACTGAGCTTACGCTTGCTGATTTAAGGTCGACCCAGCAGCAGTTGATACAGGCGGAAAAAATGGCCTCGCTTGGCGAGCTCACCGCGGGCATAGCCCACGAGATACAGAATCCCCTGAATTTTGTAAATAATTTTTCGGAAGTGAACCAGGAAATGCTGGAAGAGCTTAAAGCTGAAAGCGAAAAGCCAAATGAAGAAAGGGATGATGAGCTGATTTCAGATTTGATAGAAGACCTTACCGCAAATCAGCAGAAAATAAACGAGCACGGTAAACGCGCCGACGGCATTGTAAAAGGCATGCTGGAACACAGCCGCGCCTCGACCGGCAAAAAGCAACCCACCGACCTGAATAAGCTGGCCGATGAATACCTCCGCATGGCCTATAACGGACTACGTACCAAGCACCCAAACTTTACCGCCGAACTAATCACCAATTTCGACGAAAGCCTGCCACCGGTAAACGTGATGCCGCAGGATATCGGCCGGGTTTTGGTTAACTTGTTTAATAATGCTTTTTATGCCGTGCAGCAAAAGCAAAAGATGGTGGGAGAAGGGTATGAACCGGAAGTATCGATTACAACCTTCGCTACCCCTTCAGGGGGCTGGGGGGCTAAGGTGAGGGATAATGGCACGGGAATTCCTGCTAATATTAAGGACAAAATTATGCAGCCATTTTTCACTACCAAACCTACGGGGCAGGGCACAGGCCTGGGCTTATCGCTCAGCTATGATATTATTGTTAAAGAGCATGGCGGACAGTTGACGGTTGTTAGCGAAGAGGGGAAATTTACGGAGTTTGAGATTGGGGTGGCGGGGTAGAATTGTAATACCCCTGGCTGGTCTTTCAGCTTAAGCAAAAAACGACGTGGCGTGGTAAAGGTGGTGCACATGAATGGGTTTGTAAGTTGTCCTGGTTTTGCAAGCAGAATGCTTGCAATGTTATGGGTCGAAGTTACGCTGCGCTAAACTTCGACCAGAATGGGTAAACTTCGACCAGATGGGTGATGTGTGCATAAAAAAAATCAAGTTTCTCATGGTCGTTTAGCTTTTAACAATTAGGTATTTTACTTGCGTCCATATAGACCAGTTCCCACTGATGCCCGTCTAAATCTGCAAAACTATGCTGATACATCCAGCCGTGGTCCTGCGGTTCGCTGTAGATTGTGGCGCCGGCGCTTTGGGCTTTGGCTACGAGCTGCTGCACTTCTTCTTTTGAATCAGTATCCAGCGCAATTAATACCTCGGTAGCGGTTTTGGCATCGCTGATTGCTTTTTTGGTAAAAGTTTGAAAATAGGGTTCGGTAATCAGCATCGCGAAAATACTGTCGCTGATCACCATACAGGCCGCTTTTTCGTCGGTAAATTGCGGGTTAAAACTAAAACCGAGACCGGTAAAGAAAGCCATTGACTTATCCAGGTCGCTGACCGGTAAGTTGATGAAAACTTTTGTTGCCATTTTGATAATTTTTTTAATTGTTAATGATGACACAAAGTTGCGGCAACAGATTTCCCAATCCTTTTACATATGTTGAGAAAACAAAAAAATTATTTATTGGCGAAAAATATCCGGCTCATCTGGGTGGGCGTAATACCCAGGAAGGAAGCGATGTGGTGCTTTTTTAAGCGCTTAACCAGGTTTGGATATTTTCTTAAAAAATCGTCGTACCTGGTTTTTGCGGTATCTTCCCTGAAGGAAATTTCTAAAGGTTCTTTTTCAATTATCCAATGCAGCTCGATATAGCTGATGTAAAACGCGGCAATATCCGGGTGGGCCGCAAACAGGTTTTTAAACTCAAAAAAATCATATTCCCATACAGTGGTGTCTTCGATGGCTGTTATGGTAAATAAGCTTGGGGTATGGCTGAGCATGGCACTTACGGAGGCAGCAAGCCGCCCTTCCGGAAAAAAGTATTTAATAATGAGGTCGCCGTTTGCGGCGGGGTAATATTGCGAGAAAAGCCCCCGGACCACAAAAGCGACTTTCCGGGGTTGTTGTCCTTCATTTATAAAATTCTCCCCTTTTTTATAAATTTTTTGCCGCAACAGCTTCGTCCAGGCCAATTCGGCTTCCTCAGAAAGATGATGATAGGTTCGTATTTTTTGAAAGAAAGGGGCTGTGCTCATTTATTGGTGTCTGAATATTGCAATGGAATATTCCTGAATCTAAATTAGGGAGAATTTTTCAATAGCTGCGTTTTGACGTTTGCATGGTTGGTGAAGGGAAAGAAGTTGTTTTATTGAGAAGGAATGGCTTTTATAAGTTTGTGCGCCTACACTTACGCTTGAGAGGGTGGATAAAATAAAGCTTAAGGAAGGTAGTCACAGACTACCGGCATAGTTATACGTAGTTGCAAACTTCGGAGAGCGGGCAAACTAAGTATATAATTTCAGCTCGCCGTTTAAAGCCCCTCTTGCGCGAGTAAACAGTGGCTCGCAGAGGTGGAGTACTCGCGACCTGCAAGCTAACGTGGTTTACATTATCTGCGGATTAATTAAAAGTATGCTATTGCAAAGCGCACAAAGTACAGGTCGTACTGATTTCCGAATTTGTATTTAACGCTCATAAGTTAAAGCTACTTTTTTTGTTTTAGACTGCAAATTGTGTTAATCAAAATAGCCCGCTTCGTTAGTGAAGCGGGCTATCTGTCAGCGGGGCACGAGTAGCCCACCTCTGTTGGCCAACCCCGGATACTCGCGCCAGAATGGGGCAGGATGAAGCGATACTGAATTTATTATACAATTTTAATTGTTGCTTATTCGCTAACAGACTTTACGTCAGCTATTTTCATAGAGAAACTCAATTTTGATCCAAACAAGCTTATCATGCACATCTGATCGGAATAATACTTCGTTAATTCATTTTCTTTTTGACGAAATTGAAAATGATTTTGAAATTGGCTCCTTATATCTTCAGGAATATCACTTAAATTTTGAGAGATAAAAATCACCGTAATATTAAATTTTCTTGCTTCCCTCAGGAGACGTTTTAATAATTTTTCCGTTTGAGACGTATCCGTTAATAGCAAATGAGCCTCATCAATTACAAGGGCTCTTAATTCTTCGATTTCGCGCTTACGAAGTAAAAATTGAATTATCGAATTTATAAATCGTCTTATCGATTCATTTGCTCCGTAATCAATGTTAAAAATATCAATTGAATTTGGCGATTTTTTTAACCAATTCGGTTCTTCTTTGTTAAAGAAATTATTTTCTCGCAAATCATTTACTTTGGATGCAACTGCAATTATTACGCTTAGCTTTGTCGCCCGAACATTGTCTGACAGTTTTTTCCTGAAAAACCCGATTAGATAACTAAAAAACTCTACATCATTTTTTGTTTTCCTTTTTAGCTGAACAATTGAATCTTTAATCTCAACGGCCTCCTTTTGAAAATCCCTCTCTACCTCTTCGACTATATGTGCAAGTAGCACATCCATAAATTTCTGAACAGTAACGTTTTCAAAATTAATCGAATTGAATATATCGTAGACTTCCAACTCTTGTTGTTGTGTTAAATTAGGTAAAAGTTTAGTTAAAATATCCGCATTCAAAAAATTCTCAGAAAAGGTAATATTGTGCTGGTCTAACCGATTAATTTGGAATCCTTTATTTGGAACAAGTAAATCGTAATACTCGTTGTGCGGGTCCAAAATATTTATATGACCACCTAGCTTTGCAAGTTTCTTTATTATCAATGCTGCCAACCTAGATTTCCCAGAACCAGTTACTCCAGTAATTAAAGTATGCTTTTTAAATAAATCTATATTAAAATACGGCACATGCGTCCCTATATGTTGAAAAGGGAATGAAATCGTTCCTAAAGTGAAATTCTGATGTCTATTTTCGTGATCAGCTTCAGTACATAATCCATATACATCTAACACACTTGAAAAGGCCATCGCATACACTTTCTGAAAGATATATGGTGTATATTTATTTATAGTAGTTTTTAATTCAACAAATTGATGTTCTTCCGAAAGTTTATAATGACCAAGTATTTTAGCTTGTATATGCTGCCCGTATCTCGGTTTAAGATTGGGGTCACCTATTCTGTTAATGTCATTATCAACTGCCTTGGAAATGAAAAATTGTCTGACATTCTCCAAGTAGAACTCAACGTCAATTTTAAATATCTCGGCTAAAACATAAATTTCTCCTTCTACCTCGAGCCCTACAATGTCGCCAATGTCACATTTCTCATTATTGTTAATTACAAAATCAACTCGTTCGTCGTTGACAATTTGAGTTACTATTCCAATCTGCTTCTCTGCAATATTAACCTTTCCAACCATTTTTTAGCATTTGACTAATAACAACAATCTCCTGTAATTTTTCATTACTTAAATTAATATCTGGCAGCAGTATATCATTCCTTATAAATCGTTCTTCAGTGCCTTTTTTGCTATAGCAATAGAATTCACGATTTCTATTTTCCTTTTGTCCTTTCACCTTGTTGGATAAAATATTGGTTTCAAAATTAAGGAACTCTTTATTTAGAAACCGAGGGGACACTATATAATTTTTATTCCAATTACTAGTATTATGTTTATCATAATGATTTTCGGAATTATTTAAAAAAAGATAATCATTTTGATATGTCCAAGTGAAGGTCTCAGAAATTACGGATTTCCCTAAGACCTCATCTTTTTTTGCAGAAATATATTCATTCTCATCAAGTTCTGTTAGCAAGTCGTTTTCGCTGGTGAAATCTTCATAGTTTGCTATAAAATACCAATTGGATTTTTGGTTAGTTTTAAGTTTAAAATAAAAATTTCTAATTCTATTTATTAAATCCGAAGGTAATAAAGAAGATGACTCTAAATTTTTGTTGATAAAGAGTTTGCTATCAAAATATATAATTAACTCCCTATCACCGATGATATTTTCAACTTTCTCAAAAATTTCTTCATTTAACAGAATCAGGTTAAGCAGTTCTAATGTATAATATTGACCGGTATATTTTTTAAAGTCATTATACGAAAAGCTAATTCGAGTAAAGAAATTATTAATCCATTTTGGGATTATTTTTGGCATGATATTGTTAAGCTTATCTCCCTTATTTAAAATTGACTGTGGCACTCCATCAATCTCAATTGATATAGATGGAGTAAAATGCCAAATGAACATTTTTGGCATATTTGGTTCTACCATTGGTTCATTTTCCCTTATTTGATCAATATCAACAGTGACTTTCAGAACTGCATAGTTTTTCAGCAAGCTTAAATTTGAATTTTGGAACTCTATCCTATCATATGCTTCTTGAGCTATAGTTTTTAATTGCTTGGCTTTTTCAAAAATATCGTTTTCGTATTCATTTGGTATTTGAAAGAGTTCTAATTGAGAATAGTCCATATTACATTGTTTTAAAAAAATTAATCAATTCATTTTTAACGAATTCCTTTTTTTTATCGCTTAAATCAGATTTCAAATAGACATCAAGTCTCGTTTCTGAACAAAGACGATGCATATTGCTCCCATTCATGTAGTCACTTAAGGTTTTGAAATTTCTTTTTTTATCTTTAACTAATAACTCACCGCCACCTGTTTTTAAATGAAACACATCTAATAAAATTTCACCTTGCTCGAACTTCATATCAGCCACTTTAGATTTTTCAAATAAATGAGTTCGTAAATTATCAATATAGCTTCGTTCGTTAATATTTTTTGTAAACTCCTCTTTCAACCTCGGATTAACAATATTATAGTCATAGATCGAATCCAATTTTTTAAACCTCTCAACCTTGTCATACCTAAGCACATTTATATATTTCTCCGTTATGTGTTTTTGTAAACCATCAGTGTTATCAACATATGATACCAAGTATTCTAAATATTCATTTATAAATTCCTCGTCGGACATTGCGATTAATTTAAGAGGCTCAAAAGCGACTTTCTTTTCTATAAAGGTTCCAATTAAATATGTCAGCACAGCCTCAAAGCTTCTCACCTTTTCAGAAAAGTATAAATATTTGTAAAGTAATACCCGAGAAACCAATAAGTAAAATACATTATCTTTCATCTCCTCAGCAAGACACAACTCAACGTTACTGCTATTGCTGGTTTGATTTAACGATTTATATAGCTCAAGCGATAATCCATTAACATATTTTACCAACTTATCTTTTATCAATGTTACTGGAAGATAATCTAATTGCATAGAGTCCCTTATAATGTAATCAAGTCTGTCCATGTCTATGTCAGAAACTAGCAGCTGTTGAATGGCACGTTTAGGCATCTTAAATTTCTTATATTTTTTTTCGTATTCAATCCCCATTTTGGGACTTATAATACTGGCAATTCTATAAAATGAATTCTCGTCAAAGTGTGTCCAGCTTAAAATCAGTTTTCGCAAATCCTCAAAATACGGATTTCTATCTATAATTAATGGTAAAATTCTTTCTTCGTGAGTAATGCCGTCTGTTAGTCCTTTAGCAGTTAAAAAGGCCCTCTCAGTTGCGTGTGAAATAGGTAAATGACCACAATCATGAAGTGCGGCGGCAACTGCCAATTCTTTTACATCAATTTCGGATAATTTTAATTTAGGATCAATCGTATTCCCGTTAATGATATCTGCGGCAACAATACACTTGGCTATTACACCGACGGTATGATCGAATCTTGTATGCTTAGCATTATCGTTATCCAAAACTTTGTAAACTAACCCTAATTGATATCTATACTTCAAAGATTGAATAGGTTGGGTTTCCAAAACCATTGCTATTGGTTCTAAGATCAGGCTTTCAATTTCTCCAGCTTTTTCAATCCCCAATAACCCCCGAAAAAAAGTCAATTCGTCGTTAAGTTGTTTCATAGCTTTATTCTGCGTTTCCATAATATATTCTATGAGATTTGAATAGTAGCCGTATTATGATGAAAATTAATATTCACGATTTTTCCAGGCTCCTCGAATTGAACTAAATATTTCATTTTGTTTATACCTTTTTCCAGTTCTTCATCAATCTTTTTAAGCCTTATTTTCAACTCATTTATATCCACTACGGTCGGAAAGTGTATCTTTAAATTAATAGACTCGTTGTTTGTAACTACGGGTAATAATCCACTTATTTTATCTGGAATAAAATATTCAGCCTTACACTCCCATTTTGATGCTTTATTTTTATTTCTCATTATCAATTTATAAGTAAGGACCGTTGAAACATCATTTTCTATCTTAGCGTCGTTAATGAAAGAATCCATTTCTCTATCCCACTCTTGCAATTCGTCAGCGATTCTCATGATTTTTAATATTAAAGGAATTTCAAAATCTTTGATTTCCTGAACATGGTTAGAGCGATCGTGATACGCCATTGCTAAGCATATATCCGCGATATTTTCGAGGTTTATATCTTGATATGAATTTGAATCCGACCAAAATTTAACTATAGGTCTCAAAAATAAAACAACAGAAGAAAGAGAGTGTGAAGCGTCAAATAAGCCCTTACCTGCGATTGCTTTACTTATAATTTCTCTATATATGTGTTTTATCTTTAATAAAGTAACACTTGTTGACTCTTTTGATAAATCATCAATATCGGAGTCAAGCTTATTTTCTAAATATTTAATTATTCTATTAAAATAATTAAGCATTTCTAATAAATCATCTGGATTGTTTAAAGTAATTTCGACATCTCCCTTGGAGTTTAAAAGGTCAGTAAACGTGGCTCCGCCTAACTTACCAGCAACCTTTTTTATCTTCTCTATCGGATACGCGAGATCGTGAAATATTGCAGTTATAAATAATTTCATCCTCAAACTTGAATAGTTGTCGGGATGATATTTGTTCAGTAAATAATTAGTAAACAGAACATTTCTAACAGTGTGACTTAAGTGATCCCGAACAAAATGCTCATCTTCTCCGACCTGCCTAATTGAAAGCGCTGTTCTAAGTAATAATTCTAAAGGATCAAAAATTCTGATCAGACACTCCCGTTCGTTTAAAGGATAATCTATCTCGGTCAATACGACGCGTGATAATCTCTTTAGAAATTCTATTGCGCCAGCTCTTGAATTTTGATGATTTTTATCTTCTAATGAACTAAACCAATTTATTAGAGCTTCGTTTATTTCGTGGTCAAATTTATTTTCTGAAATAAAAAAATTTACAAGCTGGGTGTCTATGTCATGTTTAGTCCGAATCATTCGAAAAAATTTAGGTTAATGGTTAATGCTATAAATATATAATTTTTAATCAATTAATGATATTCCAACATAAGTATAGCTCATTTTAAGGCAGTCCACCGTTGTTCGAAACTTCCAGCTTCGGACGCCAATGCCTGTAGTTAGCATTCCCAAATTCAGGCGCGAAATTTATCCTCCCGGCTGTCCGTAGTTTATAAATATCGCTGTTCGAACGTCTGTGACTTGGGAGGCCTATGCCCGTAGATTGCATCTACACTAACCGTAAGTTTTCAAGCCATTTCGGCCACTAAAATGCTTAAATTTCCATCGCAATTTTTAACTTACATGCCTGATGAAAAAACCACGCCAGGAAGAGATTCCCAGAACGATTTTAAAGTACAACACCGTTAACGTTGATGCGGGTTTTCTTGAACGAGGGGGCAAAATATTGTTCCTAAATCCGGCATGCGTTGTAACTGCAATTGGGGATGTAACGGATTCATTATGTACAACACCGGAGTTTACTCTTAAACTTTTACCGCCAAATGTTGCGGGAAATATTCATGAAGTAAAGAAAATACTTTTACAATCTACTTTTTCCGCAGACCCTAAATTGAAAAAAAAATATCCTATCCCTGAATGGCTAAGCGATTTTAAAAAAGCCGAGCACCTAAAACTTGTCAATGCCGACCTTGACAACTTGTGTGAAATAACAGATTTGCCATTGCAGCATTTGATTTTTGAGGATGTAAGCGTCAACGATGCCGATAATCTTATAGGCGCAATTAAACAATT
>JAZJZL010000059.1:0-19314 GCA_040389845.1 Bacteroidota bacterium | reverse complement strand
CAAGCAGTTGAATTATGTGGTTTATAGTGAATCTTTCCCGGCCTATGTAGTGGACGCCATAACTAAATTGAATTTGGGTATTACCTTGCTAACGATCGGTGAATATATTGATAAAGGGCTTTGGTAGCGTTAAGGACTTAGGGTACCCGCTGGCTCAAATTTCCAAATCCAAACGACTATGCCTGTAGATTCAGCCGGCTCAAAATATGGAAGTGTAAACTTGGTATCAAATAATTACAAACGCTAAAAATAAAATCTATTGATAATCAGTATGTTCGGTAGCGTTCGGGGTGTTCGGTGCACGAAAACCGAACACCCGAACAAAGTTTTATGCTTTAATTCATTTCATCCTCCCGTATCCTACTACAAACTTTCTACTGCCTGCCTCCGCCCACCACCACCATCCGCACCAGGTTTCATTATCCTGGCTATAAGCATGGCCACTACGGTATCGCCGGTGGCGTTCAATATGGTAGCCACGGGATCGACCAATGTGCCGATGATCAATACTGCCGGCAGGGCTTCGGGCGGGAAGCCGTAAACTGAAATTACCAGGAGCTCGGCTATGTACCCGCCATTGGGAATGCCCCCTTCTACAATACTGCACACCACACTTATGCCCAGGGCAATAGCTATCACGTTAAAACCGGCCAATGGCTTGTGAAACATGGCAAATACGGTTGCAATTTTTACTACTGCAGATATTGCAGAACCATCTTTGTGCAATGCGGCCCCCAGGGGAATGACGAGGTTCCGGATATGTTCGGGAATCCCCATTTTCTTCGCAGCCTCTAAATTGGCAGGTATAGTGGCAATACTGCTGCATGTGCCGATTGCCGTGGCCGAGGGCACAATATTATTTCGCCAGTAAAGCTTCACAGCCTTAAAACCACCAGCCAAAAAAGCATAAAGGCTGAAGAATACCGCAAAATATACCAGGCACACGCCGTGGTACAAAACCATGGCATCGCGGTAAGTGCCGAATAGCTTTGGCCCGATAGTGCCTACCTGCACAGCGAAATACGCACCCAGTCCCAATGGCGCTATTTTCATAATGATGGCCAATAAATTTTTCAGCACTTCGTTCCCGGAGTTGAGGAAGTCTTTAAATGGCTTGCCTTTATCACCTGATTTGAGGACCCCAAAACCGGCGAGTATAGAAAAAACGATTAATGCCAGCATGTTTTTGCGGGAGAGCAGCTCGAAAAAATCGTTTGCGGTAAGCAGCTGCGTTATTTGATCGCCCACGGTTTTTTTCTCTATGTTTTCAAAAACCACTTTTTTGTCTGCAAGCACCGCCTGAACAGGGAACCACCATGATGCAATAAGGGTAAGCAATGCCGCCAACAGCTCGGTACCTATAAACACCAAAAACATAATGGTTATCAGCTTTCCGAAGTTTTCGCCACGCTCTACATTGGCAATGGCCGAGGCGATGGCGAAAAATACCAGGGGCACCACAACGGTAAACAGCAGGTTGATAAAAATATCGCCCAGCGGCTTAATTATTTCTATTCTTTCGCCAAAACAGATACCCAGCACAGTCCCGATGGTCAGTCCGGTCAACAGCAATAAAATGCTGCCGTAGTTTTTTAAGAAATTGCTTTGGCTTGTACGCATACACATCGTGTTTCTATACCGTTGTTGAACAAATAGCGAAGGGAAGTAAGGGATTATTTTTGTTACTTCCTACTGCATTTGCAGTAATTTGAGAAATATTGACAATTACCTCGCCGGTTCGAGCGTCCGTCGCCGGTTCAAGCGGGACGCCATAGCGGTTAACTTAAGGGCATTGTGCGTGTTGCCCCTCTAAATCTCCCCCGGTTGGGGAGACTTTAGCTGCCCCTGCGTTTAAATTTTGCGTGCGAACTAATATCGGGTATAATTTTGATAAAAGTGCTGACATCATTTTGGCTGTAGGGGATTAAAGACCACAGGTTAGCGATCAAAGATTGGTTGCCGCGCCCTGGCTGTGTATAGCGTAATGTAACTTACACCTAAAATGGTTTAAGCTTTCGGCTTAGCAGATGACCGGGTTGCTGGTAAAAGCGATGCCCGATGAACGTATTTATAAGTTATCCTGGTTTCGCAAGTATTCTGCTTGCGAAGTTTTAGGTTAAAGTTACGCGTTGCTAAACTTTGACCAAACGCGAGGCTGAATTTTCAAAAGAAAGTGTATATTGGGACTCTTAATCACAATTTTTTTATGAAAAAATTTTTACTATTTGGCTTCCTTTTTGGGGCATTTTTTGCTTTCCGGGTTTCAGCGCAGGACAAACGAACATCAGTATACGGCGTTGAGCGAAGAACAAATTCACTTGAGGTGGGCGCGGATTATTTAATTCCGGGCGGCGATTTTGGTAAGGTGTACAATAACAATGGTTTTGGCGCGGATGTGAGATACCGGTTTGCCATAACAGAATTTAAGAGCCTGATAGTGAGCGTGGGTTATAATTCATTTACAGGAAAGCTGGCTTTACCTGGTAATAACCCTGTAGTTGACATCGGTAACAAATTTATACCCATAAAGGTAGGGATGAGATTCAGGTTTTTACAGTACGTATACATCTCGGGGGAATTTGGCGGTGCAATAGCGCTTGGGGTAAGCAATCTTAACAAAATTAACCCTTATGTGGCCCAGGAATACCAAATGAAAGGCTTTGCATTTGACTTTGCCCCTACGTTTGGATTCCAGATCCCTACCGTCAAAAAAAACTATGTTGACCTTAGCATACGTTACGAAGGGATGAGCTATCAACAAAGCGTGAAGTTTTTTACCGGACTAAGGGCAGCCTACGCATTTGATATACCCAGGTAATTATGCCGCTTCAGTTGCGCCGTGAATTACTAACCGTTATTTATTCAGATAGTTTCCCCTGCCGTGTACCAACAAGTTTTTAAAGGCAGATAAGAATGCGCCGCAGGTGCTATTTCTTTGTAGAAAAAACAAAAGCAATAATTTTTGCCTGGTAGAGGCTACCCGCAATTGAATATTTTGTCGTCAATACAACGCATGGAGGTCAAGGGTAGCTCCGCTGGAGCAAAAATCCCGTTTTTTTCAATAGCTACAAAGCGGTAGGCCCTACGGGCCATAGAACAATGTAATGATGAAAAGATGTGGGTACACGGTAGCCTGCTGTCGGGGAGGGGCGCTTCGGCGTTCCCCGCGCCAACTTCGAAACCTTTTGAATTTATTTATCTTAGTGTCAATTAACTACTGCAGGTAAACCCTCTTTCACATGAAATTTTATTACACCATTTTTCTCGCTATCGTTTTACTGCCAATTTCAATTTTCGCGCAATCAAATTACAAGCCCGGCTATGTGATACAAAGCAACGGCGATACGTTAAGGGGCTACATTAATTACAGGGAATGGGACAATAACCCTACTTCGATTGCCTTTAAGAACAGCCTATCGGATAAACAATCGCGCAAGTTTGACCCGGCCAGCGCGAACAAATTTGAAATAAACGGCCTGGAGAGCTATGTAACCTACCGGGGCCCGCTCACTACCGGCAATACCGACCTATCAAACCTGCCCAACGCTATCGATTCAGCTGAAAAAATGATGTCGGTATTTTTAAAACAGGTGACAACCGGCAAATACCTCACGCTTTACGCGCACATCGACGGGTTAAAGGCCAGGTACCTTATCGGCGAGCGTGGCGCTATTCCCATTGAACTGAAATATTACCGCTTTTTCAGCGATGGCGAGGTGGAGCATGAGGATATTTACAAAGAACAGCTAACCTCGCACATAAAGAAATTCATGACTGTTAACAGCCTGTTGAGTAAACAAATTGATGATGCAAAGTATGAGCAGCGCGACCTTGAGCCTTTAATTAATAAGGTAAACGGGCAAGCCAATGCAACCAGCAAGCAGGCGCTCGTAAGGTTTTTTGCCGGGCTGGCAGCCAACAGTACAAAGACTAAGGTAAACGGGGTTAACAGTATTAACGGCAAGCATTCGTATACCGGCGTAACGCCGCTGATCAGTTTCGGTGCAGACTTTTTTGGGAACGCAGATGTTCAAAAATTCATGTTCAGGGTCGAGCTTTCCTACACAACGATTAGCCCGCATTATCATTTCTCGGGCGATCCGGGCTTCGGCATACAATCTACCACGGTTACAGATTATAAATTCAACCAGCGCATCTTCGACGTAACGCCACAGGTAGTTTATAACATTTATAATACGGCCAAATTAAAGGTTTATTTGGACGGCGGCATGGGCTTTAGCTTTTCAGGCTATTCAAGTCATGTTTTATCGGGTACAAATACCACCATTTTTGGCACGGTAACCAGCAAAACTATTAATGACCCTTACAAGCTAAGCAGCTTTTCGCTAAACTTTCCAATACAGACGGGCGTAATATTTAATAGTCATGTGGAAGCTTACCTGTCGTTTACTGCCGCCCCAAACGTTAGCGCAGTGCCAACAGTTGTTAATTTAACTACCGCATCCGTTAACAACCAGTCGATAAACCTGGGGGTGAAGTATTTGTTTAAATAGCGTTATAGCGCAACAGCATAAGGGGCAGGCGGGCTTGTGTAAACCCGGTTCAGCGCAAAACTGTTCCACCTGTACACAGTGTTCCGCGGAACAGTACAGCGTATTTGTCATAAATGATTTATGATAAGCTATTTAGATTAATTTAGTTCAAGTTTTACAACTGTACACAAGTGTTCCACCTGTACACACTGTTCCGCGGAACAGTACGGTAAATTAAATAATTGCCGGCAAGCGTTTGTGTCACCACAGACGCGGGTGAGCAGAGCCGGTAACGGCGGACTATGTTATCACCCAAACGGCTCCTCCAGCGATTTGCTGGTTTTTGAAAACCACTTCGGGCCTTCTTCCGTCATATACACACAATCCTCCAGGCGTACGCCAAATTCTCCGGGAATGGCAATGGTGGGTTCAATGCTGAAGCACATGCCCGGTTGCAGCAACAGCTTATTTCCCTTTAGCATATTGCCCCATTCGTGCCCGTCCATGCCGATGCCGTGGCCTGTGCGATGCGGGAGTCCGGGTAGTTTATAGTCCGGTCCGAAGCCGGCGTCGGTAATTACCTTGCGGGCGGCGGCGTCCACAACTTCGCAAGGCGCACCTATTTTTGCGGCGGCAAACCCTGCATCCTGTGCTCGCTTTTCAAGGTCCCATATTTGCTGCTGCCTTTTGGTAGGCTCCGCGCCGAAAACAACGGTGCGGGTAATATCCGAATTATATCCCTCTATAACACAGCCGCAGTCCATTAATACGATATCGCCCTCCTTGAGTGTTTGCGGCTGTTTTGAACCATGAGGAAAAGCAGAAGAGGTGCCAAACAAGCAAAGTGCAAAATCCGCTGCTCCGCCCAGCTGGCCTTGTGCATCCATGATAATGGCAGCAAGCTCGTTTTGCGTCATACCTTCCTTTAACCGCCGAACGCCATGCTTTATAGCGGCCAGGGTAATATCATTGGCCTTTTGCATCAGCTTTATTTCGGCCGGCGATTTTATTAAGCGGCAGGGAATAGTTACCGGGTCGCCGCTTACATAGTTTAAGTTCGGAGCGTCTTTCCGTATCCCATCTGCAATAAAAAAACGAACATTTTCCTCTATGCCGACAGCGCCGAAAGCAATACCGGAATCTTTAATGGCTGTGGAAATAAGGCTATAAGGGCTTTCATCTTCCTGCCAGGTGTAAACTTTGCTTCCGATTGTTATTTGCTCCCGGAACCGGGCTTCTTCAAATGCGGGGCATACGTATTTAATATCACCTTTAGTCGGAATTACGGCTACCATAGTCCGCTCGCTGGGCCACCAGCTAATGCCGGTAAAATAGCGCAGATTTGTACCCGATTCAAGTATCAATGCATCCATCTTGTTTTCGGTAAGCAGGCGCTGTGCTTTGGCTATCCTCGCCTCCCGTTCCGATTTGGAAATCGGCACAACATCGCCGGTTATTGGTTTCAGGCCCATTGAATTAACGCCGTCTTTTTCGGTGACCGGCCTGCAGGAGCTTAAGTCGGCCAACATGCCGGTGGCCAGGGTAGCAGCACCAAGGCTGAGGAAATCCCTTCTTTTGATACTCATGGATGAATTGCTATATGGTATTGAATATTTGAATTTTGCGGTATGCGCATGCATTCGGCGCGTCCGGCAAGCGGATTTAAAGCTATAAATAAAATTCGGGAATTGGTAGTAGGTAATTTGGTGTTCCCGGGAAAATCGCTTTTAAAATTACGCGTCGGCATTTTCATAGCGAGGGGTTTTAAAACCCCTCGCTATAGTTAAAATCATATTTCAATCGAAAACCCATCTACAAAAACGCTACCACCAATCCTTCCCACTCCTCATCCAACGAAACAGCCGGCCGGGTTTTTCCTGCTTTGCGATACCAGTAATCGGCATTCCCAATGTCGCCCTCTTTACGGTGCAGGTAGGCGTGTACCAAGGCAGATGGTTTATCCTCCAAATGGTCGACCTGGGCATGCGCTTTATCCCAGTCGCCTTTGCCATCGTACCAAAGGCTTGTTAGTTGCGGCGAAAGTCCGGCGGTGGGCTGGGCTGAGGCCAGCGATGCCTTGAATTCGGTTAAAGTTTTCATGGGGGAATTGAGTTTATTCTTTCAAAGTTAGTTATTACGCGGTAGCCGCAAATAAAAACTTATCAAACCACTTTTATTAAATTTGCGTTGTCTTGCAGGCTACGGTAATCCGGGTCATCCTGTAAATACGGAAATATATCTTAATAAGAACCGGAACTATGTCAGCACCTAGTGAAAATCTTGAATTGGTCAGCCCGGAAAGTAAATCGGTAGTTTTCCGGTTCCAGGTACTGAATGATGCCGGTCAATTTTTGGAAATCGTAAAGTACAATTTATTTACCGTTATACTGATAGAGCAAGGCAGTGGGGAGTTAACCGCCGACCTGTCAAGTTCATATTTTTCGCCAAACTCAGTGATTAGCCTGTCGCTTTATCAGCCGTTTAATATTGCAGCTGATGATAATTTTAAGGCGACCGTTATCCAATTTCATCCGGAATTCTTTTGCCTTCACCGGCACCGGAACGAGGTATCATGCAACGGGGTGCTTTTCAATAATATCTACGAGTCGCCGGTGATGGATTTAACCGCAGCAGAAGCAAAGCCGCTTCGGGGCGCGTTAGCCGGCATGGAGTTGGAAATGAAAAGGAGTGACAATCCGGATATTGAGCTATTGATTTCCTATTTAAAAATACTGTTAATTGGAGGCTCGCGACTTAAGGTTGAAAAAAGAAACGGAGAAAACGGACCTAAAAGCAGCCATACCCCAGCCATACTAACCGGCCTTAAAAGCGCAATTGAAGAAAATTTCAGGTTAAAGCATAGTCCCGCTGATTATGCCGGTTTGCTAAACATCACCCCGGCGGCACTTAACCGCATTAGTAAAATCCATTATAATAAAACGCTTTCAAATCTTATTGCCGAGCGATTAATTACCGAAGGAAAAAGAGAACTGTATCTCACTGCCAAACCGGTGAAGCAGATTGCCTATGAGCTGGGTTTTAACGATGAGTTTTATTTCAGCAGGTACTTCAAAAACAGTGTGGGCATATCTCCGCAATATTTCAGAGATACGGTGGGATTTGATAAAGCCAATAACTAAGTAAAGCCCAAGGTTCGGATTATCCATGTGGTGGCCGGATTTGTCCATGTACCCTTGTGTTGTTTCATGGCAACTTTGCACCAGGTAAATAAATACCTGTAACGAAACACACAAAATCATGAACACAGCATCAAAATTTCCTACGCCGCCATGGGATATGGAAAATGCGGCAGAACGGTTAGCATTTGAAGAAGCCGCCTGGAACAGCCATCATATCGATAGCATACTTGAAGGCTACGCAAACCATGCCGAAATAAGGGACGGAGTAAATTTTATAAGCGGCAAGGAAGAATTCGCAGCCTTCTTAAAATTCACTTTGAAAGAGAAGCAGGAGTACAAACTTAAACTTGACCTTTGGGGAGCGTTGAAAGGGCGTATGGCTGTAAGGTTCGAGGCTGAATGGCATGACGCTGCCGGCCAATGGTATCATAGCTACGGCGTCCAGGTTTTTCAATTTAACAAAGAAGGCCTTGCAGAAGAGCGTTACGCCAGCCAGGAATCATTACCGATTGCCGCAGAACAGCGTCGATTGTCGTAAAGATCGGGGCAATAAAATTTTTATTTAAAAAAAGTGCTGGCACTAATTTGTCAGTACTTTTTGCATTTTTTATCGTAGCCTGTTTCTGGTATGTGAACGAAGTTTTTATATCAATCGGTTGATTTTTTGCTGCCATGCATTGTCACGCTTTTCCACAACCGTAACAGCATGACAATCTACAACACCGTATCTGTTTGTTGTAGCCGCGCAGTTACATTATGCCACTTGCTTAATTTGTTCATCAGCTCATCCAGTTTTACAGGCTTGCAGATATAATCGTCCATACCGGCCTCCAGGCATAGCTGTTGGTCGCTGTCCATTGCGTTTGCGGTGAGGGCGATGATGACCGGCTGTTCGATGTCCTTGCTCCGGATAACCCTGGTGGCTTCCAGTCCGTCCATTATCGGCATCTGCATGTCCATCAATATCAGGTTATGCTGGCCGTCGTCCATCGCATCCACTGTTTCCTTCCCGTTTTTAACAATTACAGGACGGTAACCCATTTTACCCAGGATGTGTTTAATTACGTGCTGGTTTACTTCGTTATCTTCCGCTATCAGGATTTCGTATGGATATTTATCGCTGAAGTTTACGGAGAGCTTGGCTTTTACGATATGATCCTCCTGCGCGGTGGTCCTTTTCCGGAGTGCAGTAAATACCTGCTTGCTTAGCACCTGCTGTTTTATCGGCTTAGTCATGATAGAGGTGAACAGCTTGCGCTGGTCGTTCTTAAACTCCTCGCCAATGGAACTTAGCAAAATAATCGGCAGTTGCGGATAGCTTTCCTTTATCAGCTTTGCCAGCATGGTGCCATCCATCACCGGCATCTCCATGTCGGTAATTACCAGGTCTACATGCTTGTCTTTTTGCAAAGCCACTAATGCCTCTGCGCCGCTCTGGGTAAGTATTGGTCGAAGGTTCCAGTTCTCAAACTGGCGTTTTAACACGGCCAGGTTGGTCATGTTGTCATCAACCACTAATATTTTCTTGCCTCTCAGGTCGGCAATTTCGTTGTGATTTATTGGCGCACCCTGGCTTACGCCGGGTAATGTATTGATAGTAAAGTAGAAGGTTGAGCCCTCGCCGGCTTCGCTTTGTACGCCTATCTGGCCGTCCATAAGCTTTACCAGTTTTTCGCAAATGGCCAGACCCAAGCCGGTGCCGCCGTACTTGCGGGTGGTAGATGAATCAACCTGCGAAAATGCTTTGAATAGCCTGCTTAGCTTATCACCAGGTATGCCTATGCCGGTGTCCCAAACCTCAAACTTCAATATCATATCGCCATCAATGCCTATCTTATCGATATCCACTCTTACCCCTATCTCGCCTTTCTCGGTGAATTTGATGGCGTTACTAAGCAGATTGATGAGTATTTGTTTCAGCCGCAGCGGGTCGCTTATAATGTTTGAGGGGATATCTGGCGCAATTTCATAAACCAGGTCCAGCTTCATTTGCCCGGCCTTTACTGCGAACATATCCAATACATCCTCGATACATTGCAACAGGTTAAAGTCGTCGCTTTCCAGCTCCAGGCTTCCCGATTCGATCTTTGAGAAATCGAGGATATTATTAATTACATGTATCAATGTTTCGCCGCAGTTGATAATGGTATCGGTAAACATCCGCTGCTCATCGCTCAGCGCAGTCTCATTCAGCAGCGACGACATACCGATAACCCCATTCATAGGGGTACGTATCTCGTGGCTCATGGTAGCCAGGAAAATGCTTTTCTCCTGGTTGGCCTGGTCTGCCGCCAGGCGGGCTTCCCTTAGCTCATCGTTTGATTGCAGCAGTTGCCTGTTCGATTCCTCCAGTAATTCCTGGTTCTGCTTGCGCTCTATCGAAAGCATGGCTTCTTGTTGCAGCTCGGCCATTTTCAGGGTTTGTGCAATTTGCTGTTCGTTATATTTACGCAGCTGGTAGGCCCACAACCCGCAGGTAAACATTATTACGCCTGTTAGCAAAGCATGTATAAAAAATGTCTGCAGGTCGAAGCTATTAAGCTGGGTAAAGTAAATGCCGCTAACGCCCGAATTCTGCAGGTAGCTAAATACAGCATGATGGATAACAACCACTAGTAGTAGTGGTAATTGCAGCCACCACTTCTGATGGGTTATTAATATGGCACTGCTGATAAACGCAAAAAAATGCATCTCGAACATGCCATGCATCTGAAATATAAACTGGGCCATAAATATACCCAGCACAGCGCTTAAAATATATTGATACAGCGCTGAATTAGGCAATAAAAATTTAGCAGAGTAGTATGCCATTAAGCTAATGCCCCCTACGCCTATGGCTATGAGCCAGGTATTATAAAAAAAGGCCAGGCCCAGGCCCACCAAAAAGTAAAACGCCAGGAAGTAGTTCATGAGCTTATCAGAGCGTTCCTTTACTTCAGACTGAAAAGCTAGTGTTTGAGTGATTGTTGCTTGCACGGTGTGGTTGAATTATATCGGCATCAATTTTTATTACAGTTAGCTAAACGACACCCGTAAGAGGTTAGGGCAAGTTTGCTAAAACTCATTTTTTTATTATTGGCAAGCAATCCGTTGATAGCCTGCATAGCAAAGTTTGTTTTCTTGTCGGTACAGTAGCGGCTGATGTTGTAATTGCCGCGGTAGTATAGTTTGCTGGCATTATCGATAAGGGCCACTTGTGGTGTTGAGTAAACCCCGCATGCTTTGGCCAGCGATTGATCAAACGTTATGGGTATGTCCAGGTCGAATTTATTACGTATTTCTTTTTCGGAGTATTCGTCGTCACTGATTACCACCACCGCAAAATTTACCTGTTTACCATATTGCGCTACCAGCGCTTTAAACATTTTAATATTGAACCTTGAACAGGGACAGTTTGGGTTGAAAAAGTGCAGGAAAAGTGGTTTGGAAGCATCGGTTTTAAGGCCGGCGTTGTAGTTAACCAATTCGCCAGGCTTAATGACTTTGTAATTTTGAGGTACGGGCGTGGGGAGCTGATATTGCAGCTCGTTATACCAAAACAGCGCGCCAATTGCACCGAATAGTATAATGATCCAGGAGATCACCAATAGTTTTCGTGTCATAGAGGGGGAGTTCTACGCACTGAATATACTAAAAGTTTTATCATTAAGTGTAAAGGGCACACTTTAAACATATCAGGAATGCGAATTGTACTTTAAGTCGGCAACAGATGCTTTCGATAAGAGTGATCCCGCCAAAGTGATTGGCTTAGTATTTCTAACAATGTTTATGCATTGCTAACGAGTGAGTTAAAGAACGCCAGCAATTCCTCCCCAAAGGTTTTACCCTTATCCTGGTTGTACCATTGCTGCAAAGCACCGGCTATCACATCATATTCTGCATGTTCGGCTACTAATTGCTCCCTCAGTTGTTGCGCAGGCCGGGGCCGCGGTCCCCAGGTAAACAAATCATTTCCATTACCATCACGAACAATCAGCTTTGGAATGCTCCTGGATGTGCCGGTCAGATAAGCATTGATTAAAAAAGGTTCACTGTCACGCAGTTGAATATCGTAGCTTATCTTATCATTCAACCTAACCAGGTCTATCATAAAAGGCAGTGTATGCGCCGCATCGCCGCACCATGGTTCGGTAATAATTATCCAATGCTGGCTTTTATTTAAATTACTGATCGCGGCTGAAAGTAACTCATTCTGTTGCAGTTGTTTATCCCAGCGTTTCATGCGCGCCTGGTTCAATTTGGAATACTGCAGGTAATGAGGGTCACTATAAGGTGGTGGCGGATTGTCGGTATTTAGTACCTGTTCAAACAGTTCCTGATATTGATGATAATTCATGAAGTGGTTTCTTTATGCGCAGCATTTAACCTGCAACTAAATGGCATTAATGTTAGATATTTGTACTGCTAATATAGGCATCAGCAAACAAGTATGAATCGTTTTTTAGTTATCCCATTTTGCTTTTTTTATAGTATTGTTATGGCACAGGTACCCCCAACGCAAGACACGAGGGGGCTCGGCAGCGATATAACCATCGGCGTGCCCGAGGGGGGCATCAAAGGTGCAGGATATTATCAGCAAGATAGTAAATATGGCTTTGTTACTCCCGAAGGCGTTAAGCAGCCGGCTATTTACTCTAAAATTGACTTTAGTACATCCGGCTTTATTATCCAAAAGGATAAACTTTATGGCATAGCAAACAAAAAAGGCCAGCTATTGGGGAACATTGATTACGACAGTGTAGGAACTGCCAGTGAAACCGCTTACATTGTAAAGAAAAAAGATAAATACGGAACTATATCAACCTCGGGCGATAAAATACTTTCGATAAAATACGACAAGGTCTTGGCGGTCACCAACTTTGTTTCGTTTGTTCAATCTTCGAACGGTCACATTCAAATGATTTTTAACGAACAGGAAAAAGCATTTGCCGCGTCGATAACGTATGCAGCAATTTATGCCAACCTGGTGGTCATAAAAGCCGACGGTAAATTCGGCGTCGCGAAAAAGCAGTTGATTATGCCTCTGTATTACGACAGCATATTTGTTACGAATGCGCAGGTTAACTCCTATAATTCGCGAACAAAGGCGACCATTAAGAAATATGTGCCAATAGATAAGTCAAATAGCTTCAAGACAGTAACTATGCTGACTTTGCGAAACGGGAATAAGTTCGGACTGGCAGATAGCGACGGAGCGCTTATTTATCCCGTAGATAATGACGCCGTTTACAACCAGGAGTTGCTTCGGTATTATTCTGTAAAGAAAGGCAACTTGTTCGGTATATATTTTATAAACAGCAAGCAAAAAACCGGGATAGAATTTGACAAGGTTTATGCGGATGGTCTTGGATATGTTATGGCCGACAAAAACCAAAAAGGCGGTGTATTCAATCTCCAGGGAAAACAGATCGTTCCTTTTGAATACGATCCCGATTTTATCATGCAATACCGTACGGGCTTCAGAGTCAAAAAAAATAAAAAAATCGGTATGGTGAGCAAAGACGGCATAGTAATAGTTCCGCCTATTTACGATGAGATGGATACATTTTATGAGGACGGACTAAACAACTTTATCAAAGTAAAATCTGGCGGGAAATCCGGCATGGTAAACCTGAAGGGAGAAGTGGTTATCCCTGTAATATTTGAATGGATCGGCGAGGAAGAAGGGTTTGTGAAAGTAGAAACACCCGACAAAAAATTCGGTCTTTATGACAAATCAGGCAAAGTCGTTATTCCGGCAGAATACCAGTGGATCATTAATAGTGATACTGAGCACAGCCCTATCATCGTATTGAAAAAGGACGACAATTCCTATAACTTCTTACATAAAATAACCCGACAAATCCTTTTAAAAGAAAATGTAAGCGGATTTGGTTATGTGCTTAACCAGGATGACTTATTAAATACATATAGTTCATCCCGCAAATACCTGCTGTTTGTGAAAGCCAATAATGGGAAGACGGGTATGCTGAATGAAGCTACCGGCGTATTGGATATTCCGATGATTTATGACGATATCGTACAACGGTTGGATGGCGGAAAGCATGTTTATTTTAGCGTAAGAAATGGTAAAAAATATGGTTTGATAGACGAAACGAACAGGCAAATTATTCCTTTGCAGTATGATGCTATTAGTCTTGACATGATGCCGGCTGATGATAATGAATTGTCGAACGCTTTTGTGGCGGCTAAAGGCAATAAATACGGTACTGTAAATTTAAAAAATCAAACGCTCATCCCGTTTCAATATACCCAGCTTCAGCGTATTTCCGGCGGCGGTTTATATAAAGCTAAAGCTGCCGGCTATTACCAGGTAATTAACTCAAAAAACGAAATCATCAATAAAGGGCCGTTTGATGAAGTAGCTAACTTCGAATCGGGCCGTGAACCAGCCTATCAAAATGAGCCAAAATACAAAGCGCTAACGTTTTATAAAGGGAAGATGAGGGTAATTGATGACCAGGGGAAATTCATCACGTCCGAAGTCGCGATGGAGCCGCATAACGGCTACAAAACTTTTGATGAGCTTAAATGGGCACTGGTAAAAGCGTTGGATAGCAAGGATGATGCATTGTTAAAAGACTTCGCGGAAAAAATAGCGCCTTCTGAGCATATACTTTTTTATTTGAAATCAAATGCGTTCAACAGGCGGTCACTTGAAAATACGAACATCAAAGCCATAAAGGAAAAATACTATAACGACCTGCTGGGGTTTAAGCTCAGCCGCTGGAATAAGGATTCAGGGTTTGCGTACAACAAGGCGTCACTTACTGAAGTGAGGGATTATACGCGTTACGACGAACAGGGTTTTGTGACGAACGCCAGGAGAGATGATCCCGTTTTCGGCGACACGTACCTTATGGAAAAGTTATTGCGGGAGGCATTTAAAATAAATGGCTATTGGATTAGTTCCTATTTTATGAAACATAATTTTGAGAGATTTTAATTCCCGTATATAATTTATTAAACCGCGAACTGTTATGCCCGGAAGTTCCGTCTCCACTATTAAGCGAAACCAGCTAATTGATTAAAAGCCGCTTTGCTTTCGCAAAACGGCCAGAGGTAGATTGTTATTTTATTTATTCAGTAAAGAAGTCCAGCAACGCTTTTTGTACCTGGGCGGTTTGCTCCTGCACCACCCAGTGGCCGCTGTCTTTAATGATGGCTTCTTTTACATTGGTGGCTACCAACCGGCAGTGGGCTGCAAGAAAAGCACCGGCAAAATGGTCGGAACCCATAGCCAGCAGGGGCATGGTAAGTTTGGTTTTTGCGAACACAACATTGTCTTTAGCATCCTGGTTAAATTCGCCGAACCAGTGGAAAGCGCCTGTTGTAGCGCCTGGTACGGAATAAGCACGGATGAACTCATTCTTCTCAGCCTGCGTAAACGCATTTTTTTGAAATCCTACGGTCGGCCAGAAATCAGTAAAGAACAAATTTACTTTCCCGGATACCAGCTGGCCTGAATGGGGCTGTGCAAAAAATCCGAACCACCAGGCCTGGGCTTTTACCTGGCTCCATACCGGTTCGATGCCGGGCAGCAAGGCATCCATCAGCGCGAGTTTCTTTACTTCTGTTGGAAACTGGGCCGCATAGGCATAAGCTACCATCAGGCCAATATCGTGCCCCGCCAGGTTGATGTTTTTATAGCCGAGTTTTTTTATCAGCTCATGCATATCTACAGCCATGTTCTTTTTACCATAGCCGCCGGCAGGTTTGCCCGATTCGCCCACACCGCGCATGTCGGGCACAATAACGGTAAAGTGTTTGGATAGCTCGGGCATCAAACGGTTCCACATATACCAGTTCTGACCGAAGCCATGAACCAGCAATAACGGCTCACCTTTACCGCCTGTTACGTAATGAATTTTAACACCATTTACGGTTACATACTGGCTTTTAAAGCCCGGGGGAGGGGACGCAGGTTTTACAGGGTCGGCAAAGCTTAGTGCGGAACATAGTAAAAAGGCCGCCATCATAACCACTGCTAATAGTTTTTGGAGTGTTTTCATTTTTATCTGATTTTTTTAGATGATTATTATTTATTGACAGGTAACTGATTAAGCCAGTTAAGAATATATGCGGCGTGTGCTTCCCAGCCCGGCTGCCCCAATACGAAATGATTCCGTTCCGGGAATTCAACAAAGTCGGTTACCGAGTTTTGATGGCTGTACTTTTTGTAATTGGAATGATTTAAGGATGCCGGGATAAAGTGATCTGTAGCGCCGGCTATGAAAAGGAGCGGTGCATGCGGCAGCGTAAAGTCCACCTTTGCTGCATCTGTAATGGCATCGCGTACCAACAGTTTCGATTCCGGGGTGAGGAATTGGTAATAGGCCTCCTTCTGCTCATCATAAGGCATACCATTGGTAAAAGCATATTGCCACTGACTAAACGACATAAGGAACGATTTTTTAGCCGGCGTGAAAAAGCCAAGCGGTCCCCAGCCGGCCTTAAAAAACGACCATTTAAAGGTGAACACGCCTTTGGGCTGCAGCGAATGGATAGCGATACCCGCCTCTGCCAAACCCTGCTGGAGCAATAGCTGCACAATAAGGCCGCCCATAGAGTGCCCGATAAGAATGGGCTTTTCGGGTAGTTCCCTGGCGATGGCTGCAAAATGTGCTGCCAACGGGGCCAGGCGGAGCGAGGCGATACCGGCGTCCGGTTGTCGCTGCCTTAGGGTTATTGCAGGTGCGTCCTTTTGTGGCCAGGGCGGGGCGATGGCGTGGTAACCTTTTTGCTCAAACCATGCTTTCCAATCGTCCCAGCAATGGTGACTTACAAAGGCGCCGGTAATAAATAAAATTGTTTTTGAATGAGTTGCCATACTGATATAAATATGTTGCCCTGCTTCCGGGCAAATGATTTATGCACAGGTTGGCAAGCGGCGTGCCGCTTATTCAAGTATCTGCAAATAAGCATAGTATGTTTATTTTAAGATGAGGAATAACTTTATTTCGTAAAGAAGGATTTTTTCTTCAACGAAATAAAGTAAGAGTGGTAGTGTAACGAAAGAAAAAACCTTCCCGGGTTTAAGGTTGCTCAAAATGTAAAAGCCGCGTCTTCTTAAAAGGCTCTCCAAAGGGCGAAGCTGCAGACCTTTTCCGGGAAGGTTTGTATAGGTTGCTATTGCAATTTCTCCAGGTATTTGTCCAGCTTGTCGAACGTACCGGCAAATCCCTGGTGCATATTGTCCATAATGGAATGATACGTGGCTTCCTGCTCTGCCGTAGCGTTTAAAGGTTGACCGGTAAGTGTCAATGTAGTTCTGCTGCCGTCATCCGCCAGCGTAATCCTGTTAAATATCTCCAAAGGAAAATCCATCGGGAACGGAGAAGTGCAGAGGTTGCCGTCTTCGTCTGAAAATGAGCTGATGAACTCTATTAATTCAGGGCTTTTAATGGTAACGTAATTAAAAATGCCCCACATGCTTTGTCCGTTTGCTTCCATTTTGTAGTGAAATTGCCCGCCGGCTTTAAATTCAAAAGTTTTAACGGTTAAGTCCATTCCTGCCGGGCCCCACCATTCGCCCATGGCTTCTCCATCTGCAAAGGCATCGAAGACTACCTGTTTCGTTGCGTTAAAATATCTTACTATCGTTAATCCTTCTTTTTTTTCTGCTTGATTATTTGTTGTCATTGCTGTTGTTTTTTGATTGAACTTTATTGATATAGCGGTCTAATGAATCGAATTTTTGTGCCCAGAACTGGCGGTATTGATCTACCCATGCAGACACTTCACTTAAGGTGTCGAGCTTTGCTTCACAAAATCTTTCGCGCCCTTGCTGGCGGATGTTAACCATGCCACACTCCGCCAAAATTTTTATGTGGTTTGATATAGCCGGTCTGCTGATGTTGAAGCGGTCGGCAATGGCATTCAGGTTCATAGGCTGGGTGGCTATGAGGCTGATGATTTGCCGCCGGATAGGGTCGGATATTGCCTGGAAAACGTCTCTGCGTGCTTCTGCTGACATAATGTGTAATCAAATGATTACACAAATATATATGTAATCATTTGATTACGCAAATTTTATTTTGATTATTTACCACTGCGGGAATCGGCTGATTATGCCTACTTTAGCTAATCATTGATACAATCACCATGAAAAAAACGCTGGTTTTGTTTATGATTTTACTTGCGGGTTTAAGCAGCCATGGCCAACAAGCGGCAGATGGAAAGCCTATCCAGGCAGCTATCATCACCCTTTTTGACGCTGTTGCTAAACTTGACGATGCCGGCATAAAGGCCCAATGTACTTCAGACTTTACCCTGATAGAGCGCGGTCAGGTTTTAAACGCCGATACCCTGATCAAATGGTTAGCTCCTTTAAAAGGCAGGGATATTAAAAGGGTAAATACCATCAACTTTGTTAAGACGGGCCAGCAAGGCAACACTGCATGGGTAGTTTATTATAATACGGCCGAAATGATAATGGGCGATAAACACCGTACAGCCAAATGGCTGGAAAGTGCAACGCTGGTAAAGGAGGGTACGGTTTGGAAGATAAAGCTATTGCATTCGACGGATTTGAAGTAGAGAAGTGCTTAATACTTAATGCCGTCTCATTCGCCTTTCAATGCGTTAATAATTCCCGAATAAGTATTTAATAACAAATTCGCATCGCTCCCCACAACAATCATATCGGTACCCTTCTTCATTTCTTCGGCGGCAGCGTGAGCGCCCGCTGTAAAAGTCCCAAAGCTTTTACCATGCTTTTTACATAAACCGCGTACCGTTTCCACTGCACTGGTAAACGGAGGCGAATCAAACTGGCCGGGAATGCCTAATGATACCGATAAATCATACGGCCCGATAAAAGTGCCGGCAACATGCGGATTGGATAAAATACTTTCGGCCATTTCAACACCCTTCGCGCTTTCAATCTGAGGGAAAAGTAGCGGACGAAAGTTTTCGATGTATTCCCTAAACCTTAAGCCATATTTATTGGCCGGCGCAAAACCGACGCTGCGTTTCCCGAGAGGAGGGTAGAATCCATAATCAATCAGTGTCACCATTTCATCCAAACTTTCAACCCGCGGCGCAATAATACCATCACAACCCAAATCCAACGCATGTCGTATGGCGGTCTCGCTTATTCCAGTTATCCGTATCAAAACCTTGCAATCGTTTTGCCTTGCCGCTATCAGCGATAGAATGGTGGCATCGCTTATATTACTATGCTCCTGATCGATGAACATAAAATCAAGCCCCATAGAAAAAAGTAAGCCGGTTACCTGGGGTATGTCCAGCGATAGAAGCGTGCCTATTTTGGATGTTTTGTTATTCATAAATGTTTAGAATCTAAAGCTACGCATTTTCCAATCCTATCTTCAAATCGTCTCATCTTCACATTTTCAAATCATTCGCATATCCGCACATCCAAAATTCGCACATCAACACTATCTTTGAACCATGCCTTTTACGTTTTCGCACCCTGCTGTTGTTTTGCCTTTTGCGAAGGTGTTTAGGCGCAATTTGTCGTTTACCGGATTGGTGATCGGCAGCATGACGCCGGACTTTGAGTATTTTATCCGGATGCGCGATATAAGCCTATACAGTCATACCTGGGAAGGGCTGGTTTGGTTTGATATTCCGCTGGCCTTTGTGCTGGTACTGATGTACGAGTTTTTTGTTAAAGATAAACTACAAATTCCAGAATTAGGAACAGTAATATTTGA
>JAZJZL010000058.1:0-42976 GCA_040389845.1 Bacteroidota bacterium | reverse complement strand
TTTGTCCTGCATGGGGGAGCACCGGAGGGTTTAACGCGCTTTGCGAAGAAGTTTAATGTGCAGGTTTTGATGGTATAGAATATGCTATTGACCGCAAGTTGAGTCAGAAAGAACTTGATAAAAAAGAATCAGCACTTCACGAATGAATTGCTTTAATACCAGCGATGTTAATTATCTCCTGCTCTCAACGGTATAAACAAAGCTCTCCGCCTTATAATAGCCCAGGTTGTATTCTATTGGCCTTTCGCCCTGGTCAAATACGAAACGCTTCCTTAACAACACAGGGCTACCATGGGATACTTTAAGTTTGTCCGCAATACGGGGTTCAACTGTATGGGCGCTTATTTCCTCCTTTGATAATGTTGCGATGGTTGAATAGTCGTTTTCGAGCATCTCATACAATGGTCTTTTAAAATCCTCATCACCGCTCAATCCTATACGAGGATGGAAGTAAGAGACAAAGTAAACAAATGGCTCTTCGGTCCTTCCTCTCACTCTTTCCATTTTCAAGACCTTACGGTTGGCTTTTATCTCAAAAAAATTGGCGAGGAATTCATCAGGATACTCCCAGGTAATGTGCAATTCAAAATTCCTTATCGTTATTCCTCTTAACTTCATTTCTTGCGAAAAGCTGAGCCAGTTGTTTGATTTGGAACTAACCATGGGTTGGGCAACTTTAGTACCTGTTCTTTTTTTACGAACCAGCAACCCCTCAAACACAAGCTTATTTATAGCTTGCCGCAGGGTTGTTCTCGAAATCGCAAGCATTTTAGCCAGATCCACTTCATTAGGCAGCAGTTTGCCGTTTTTATACTCGGGTTCTGCTATTATTTCCCTAAGTAAGCTTTCGGTTTGAATATGGAGAGGGATAGGGCTTTTATGATCTATTGAATATCTCATATGATATGTCTGATGTGCAATCTTACGAAATAAATTTAAATGTTGGTACATATTATGTAAATATTTGGATGCCGTAACGGCGGTTGACAACAGGGCAAATCAGAAATTTAAATGTTCGGAAAAATAATCGTTGAAAGGTGTTGTAAATCACAGATAAATTTATATGTTTGTACATAATGACATTTAAAAAATTTAACGCTGCACTGATATGGGAACAGAAGGTGATACGACCGAGGGATATTCTCAAATAAGATTGAGGATTTAGTTGGTTAGTAATACGCTCCTTTGTGAGATGGGGAGCGCTTTTTTGAAACTGTCATTGTTTTATCCGATTGTTTGATGAGGCGTTTAGCGGTTGTTATGCAAACATTTGTATAAAGATGTGCGATTTTAGTGACAAACTCAGTCAATTATTTAAAAATAGCGAGCTTCATAATCGGAATTAATTGGTCTCTGATGCGAACGAAGGTTCGGAAATATACACGCTAATAAAAATGAAATATTCAAATTATGTATACCGGTGCACGTCTGTCGCAGCAATCGGTGGATTGCTTTTCGGATACGACACCGCTGTTATTGCCGGTGCTATCGGATTTATGCAGCTCAAGTATGCATTGTCGCCAGGTATGATGGGGTGGATTGCTTCTTGCGCACTTATAGGGTGTGTTTTTGGCGCTATAATTGCCGGAATAATTTCTGACCGGATAGGCAGAAAAAAAGTTTTGATGGTTTCCGGCTTGCTTTTCGCGATTTCGTCAATTGGCATCCTTATTCCGCTAAATCTAATATGTTTTGTAATATTTAGGCTGATTGGCGGACTTGGCATCGGAATAGCCTCGATGGTAGTACCGATGTATATTTCGGAAATTGCTCCACCTGCCGTAAGAGGCCGTTTGATCTCGATCAACCAGTTGGGCATAGTGATTGGTATCCTCGTGATATTCTTTGTAAATGCTTATATCGCATCATTGCATAGCGATGGTTGGACTATCGCAGTCGGCTGGCGTTATATGTTTGGTTCCGGGGGTATCCCAGCAATTGCATTTATACTGTTGTTGTTTTTTGTTCCGGAGAGTCCACGTTGGCTTGCACAAAAAAATCTATGGACGGAAGCAGCTGCAGTGCTAAATAAATTGAATTCGCCTGAAACCGCCAATGCAGAACTTGACGCCATTCGGGAATCAATGACGGGTGAAACCGGTTCATTTAGCGAGCTTTGGAGTCCGCGCCTGCGCATGGTGACGATTATAGGAATTGCTCTTGCGTCTTTCTCGCAAATTACCGGCATAAACGCTGTCATGTATTATGCTCCCGAAATATTTAAGGCAGCAGGCGATGGCGTGCAATCGGCGTTGCTCCAAACCATTTTGGTTGGCGTTGTGAATATTATATCAACCATTGTTGCAATCGTGTATGTGGATAAATTAGGGAGAAAATTAATGCTCCTGATCGGCTCAGCCGGCATGGCGATTTTTCTTGCTTTGATAGGGATTTTCTTTTTTGCGGGCATGACGCGTGGGTATTGGGTAATCGTTGCAATTTTGGGCTATGTTTCATTCTTTGGCATTTCCCTGGGGCCTTTAACATTTGTCGTGGTAGCGGAGATTTTTCCAAACCGCGTACGGGCCAAAGCAATTTCCATTGCCATTCTTTGCCTCTGGGTTTCGACATTTATCGTCTCCCTGGTATTCCCGGCGCTTTTAAAATTTTTTGGCGGCGCATATACTTTCTGGCTATTTATGATACTGTCAATCCTGACGTTTCTATTCATATGGAAGAAGTTACCCGAAACCAAAGGAAAGACACTGGAAGAAATTGAAAGATATTGGTCAAATGGTTAAATACATAAGTATTCCGATTTTTCCTGTTAAACAGGAGGCTCATTGCCTTTGGATTAACGAGATGTCGCTTTTTTATAAACGAAGCTAGTTATCAATGCTCATAATAAACGGCATTCTATTGCGATGTGCTTGCATAGGCGCAAAATAGCCCCAAACTACTGATTGTGTGCGTGGAATAAAAATCATCAGGAAAACTTGCATTTGTTAAAAATGTTTGTATGTTTATACATAATAATAACCAGATCACTTTATCCATATCAGATCATTGAAATCAGTTTTCCATCACAAATAGTATGTATATACATTATTATATATAAAAATGAATTCTTATAGTGAAAATAAACCGGTTTCCGAGAGCTTAGCTACTGCAAGTGTTATACGCAAGTCTGGGCAAAATTTAATGCCCGTAAGACTAGTCACAGATTTGACACCGGAAGATGCCTATAACATGTATCCGGTTTTTCCCCTTGGGGAGAACCGGATTTTTAATGGGTACGATTCACTGGCGCAATGGGTCATTCGGCAGGGTACTGTAATTATCGATGGATATACCGGCGTTCGCTGGGATGTTATTGAGCTGCAGCTTGGCAATATTATTAAAGAACGAGGATTAACTGTAAACTGGATCAAAACATCAGATTACTTAAAACCAGAACCGGAAATTGATAACATCATAGCGCCTTTTCTGGGAGAAAAAGATTCAGTTTGGGGAACCCGCTGTACGTTAAATATTGCTGATTTCTACAAAATAGATGAACTTAGAAATCAGCTTTACGATGAGACTTGTGCTGTAAATATTATTATAGGAACCGGTGCTGCACTTTCCGATTGGGGGGCTCCAGTAATTTACGTTGATCTGCCCAAAAATGAGCTGCAATACCGGATGAGAGCAGGAGCGGCGACCAATTTGGGCACCAATCGTTTGGAGTTGCACTATGTAATGTATAAGAGGTCCTATTTTGTTGACTGGGTTGTTTTAAACGAACACAAAAAAGCAATATTCGATAGCGTTGCGGTTATAGCCGATGGCCAGTGGGTGGATGACATAAATTGGGCTTTTAGCGAAGAACTTTTGATTGGTTTAAATAAGCTTGCGTACGCTCCTATACGGGTAAGGCCCTGGTTTGAACCCGGTGTTTGGGGAGGGCAGTGGATCAAACAGCATATCCGTGATGTAAACCAGGATGAAGTTAATTACGCCTGGTCCTTTGAATTAATTGTTCCTGAAAACGGATTGGTATTTGAAAGCGATCAAAATTTACTTGAGGTTTCTTTCGATTTTCTAATGTTTACCCATCCGGAGCAGGTATTAGGTAAACATGCAGATCAGTTTGGCGAGGAATTCCCTATCCGGTTCGATTTTCTGGATACTTACGATGGTGGTAACCTGTCAATTCAATGCCATCCGAGGCTGAAGTATATTCGGGAAGTTTTCGGAGAAAATATTACCCAGGATGAAACCTATTATATACTTGATTGCAAAGAGAATGCAAAAGTTTACCTCGGCTTTCAGGAAAACATCGATCCTGCTGCGTTTCAGGATGCACTGATCATGAGCCAGCAGAACAATATCGAAATGAAAATAGAAGAATATGTCCAGGCGCATCAGGCCCGCAAGCATGATTTGTTTTTAATCCCTAGTGGTACTATTCACAGCGCAGGTGCTGATAACCTGGTGCTCGAGATAAGCGCGACCCCGTACATCTTCACATTCAAAATGTATGACTGGCTGAGATTGGACCTGGACGGCAATCCCCGCCCAATTAACATCGATCATGCATTTAAAAATCTCGATTTTAGCAGGAAGGGCAGCAAGGTATGCCGCGAACTCATTTCAAAACCTAACATCATCGATCATGGCGATGGTTGGCAAGTAATTCATCTGCCAACTCATTTTGAGCATTTCTATGATGTGCATCGCGTGGAATTTGACGAAGAGATAACCATCGATACCGAAAATTCCTGCCATGTGCTGATGCTGGTTGAAGGGGAATCTATTTCTGTGCGAACAGCAGACGGCACCGAAAACACCTTTGCTTACGCCGAAACATTTGTTATTCCCGCTGCGGCAAAAAATTATCAGATGACAAACCTGGGACGTCGCCGGGCAAAAGTAGTAAAGGCCTTTCTTAAATAAATATGAGCTCGTTCAGAATCCCGGTTATTTTAAGAATGATATTTGGTTACGATCAATCCATGAAACCCCAAAGCATAATATAATAGATCAGTAAGCAATTAACCCAGGCATTATCGCCTGGGTTTGCTGGATTTTTAATTGATTAACCGAAAGTGATGGGTAGGGTATATAGCAAAGGCGGCTATTTTGGAAATAAGGGCACCTTGCCTGACATTAGATTTGATCGCGATGTAGGCAACCCATTAATAACTGGGAACAGAAAGCTCAACGAGGAATTGGTTATATAGTAGTATTGCATCTATGAAGAGTTTGAATGTGCCCACGACTGGATTTACTGGGCGGAAAATATTTTCAGAACATTATTATTTTTTAGCAATAGCGTATGATAAGTTTAGATTTTAAAACCGACCTGTCAAACTATAATGCCCAAATTGGCCAGATGTTTCAACAGCCACGTACCGCAAAGGAATGGGAGCAATATGCATTATCAAAAGAGCAAATCAGTTTTTTTGAAGAGAATGGTTATATAAGCGGTATAAAAATACTGACCGGAGAGCAGGTAGATACGCTGAACAACCAGCTATCGTGCCTGCAATCGTTAAGTACAGAGGAGAAAAAATTATTTTATTATTATAAAAGCAACGAATCGGGAAATCCGAATGAAGTGCTTTTTCATGCAATCGGCGCCTGGCGTGCTGCGGAAGGGTTTCACGATCTGCTTTGGTCGCCTGCATACAGGATGGCTGCTTACCAACTTTTAGGACAATCTTTCCGCCTGTTTCACGATCAATTATTCTGTAAGCCTGCCAAACACGGTGGGGTGGTAGCCTGGCACCAGGATTTTTCCTACTGGACGTTTACCAAACCCATGCACCATCTTACTTGTTGGATCGGTTTGGATGATGCAAGTACGGAGAACGGCTGTCTTTATTATATCCCGGGAAGCCATAAGTGGGGCTTACTTCCTATTACCGGCCTAACAAACGATATGTATGCTGTAAAAGAAATCCTCACGAAAGAACAACTGGGTCAATTCGAACGAAAGTTCGCTAACGAACTGCCAAAAGGCTACGCCAGTTTTCACCATCCGCAAACTATGCATGGATCGTATGCAAACTATTCCGAGCGGCCAAGACGAGCTGTTGTAATTAATGCAATGGATCGCAATACTTTAGGAAATACTCAAGATTATGATCGGACTGGGGAACTGGAGAATTTTCCCGAGATGCTACAGGATAGGCGGCTTGAAAGCAAATTTTTTCCCGTGCTGTTCGATCCTGATCTGGAGTTAGGTGAGCTTTTGGCTTCTATACCGAAGGTAGATTATAAAAAACTATACGTGGAAGGTTGATAATCACTTTCCGGAAAGCTTTTGCTACGTTTAAAACATAAAAGAACAAATATGAGAAAACAGCTATTGTTTTTCATTTTCTTGATACCTGGTATAGTACTGGCGCAGGAAAAAACATCCGAGAATTTTTTGACTGATCTGAAAAAGGCGCCCTATGCTGTGATCTTACAGGATGGTTCGGCCGTCGGGCCAAAGGATATCGCTGTAACACGCAAATGGAACAAAGGTTTGTGCAACCTATCGGTACAAAACACATCCGGCAAACCTTTGCGAATACGCGAAGTTGTTGTGTTTGATTGGCAGCACGGTCTGTCAGGCGCAACGCCAATTTATGGAGAAGGTTTTCAAAAACTGTCACAAACAGGCGGTACACTTGCTCATCCTGATGACCTGGGAGGGTACGCAGACAGGGGCCATTACAAAATTCCCGAACCGGAAAGCTTGCGAACAGTATATGGAATGCTCACGCTCCGGGTAACTGCGCATGACCGGATTTTACTGGCTACCGCCTCATGCAATAGGTTTATTTCCCGGTTTTCTTTTGACGACCGGCGAATGCGCATTTCCATGGATTGTGAAAACCTGGTCTTAAACCCTGGACAAAAATGGGATCTTGAAGAATTTATGGCGATAGCGGGACCCGACAGGGAGAAGCTATACGACCGGCTAACCGCCGCTATCGCTGAGCATCATCCGCGCTTGCATAAAATTGCCGAGCCAATGGGCTGGTCGTCCTGGGCAAGTTTTGGGCCAAATATTACAGCAAAAAATGTTGCCGATAATGCTGACTGGATTGTTAAAAACGCTCCGGAATTAAAATATATTCAGATAGATGACGGCTACCAGCCCTGGATGGGTGATTGGCTGGAGGTTGGAAAATCTTTCGGCGGCGATGTTGGCGAAGTGCTTCGCCAGATAAAATCGAAGGGGCGGCAGCCGGCTATTTGGGTAGCGCCGTTTATTGCCAGTCCACAATCTAAATTATTCAAGGAACATTCTGATTGGATGATAAAAGATGAGGATGGGAAGCCGCTGCGTTCTGATAAAATCGGTTTTGGCGGATGGAGACTTGCGCCCTGGTATGTGCTGGATGGTACCAATCCCGCTGTACAAAGTTATTTGACGCAATTATTTAAAACTATGCGGGAAAAATGGGGCTGTACCTATTTTAAATTAGATGCTAATTATTGGGGCGCCATACACGGCGGCGTGCATTATGACAAAAATGCTACAAGAATAGAAGCCTACCGACGGGGTATGGAAGCAATACGAAAAGGTGCTGGAGATGCATTTTTGTTAGGCTGCAATCATCCCATCTGGGCTTCGCTTGGGTTGATTGATGGTTCAAGAAGCTCCAATGATGTTGATTATTCCTGGTTGTCGTTCAAAACCGTTGGCCGGGAAAATTTACTGCGTGGCTGGCAGAATGGCCGGCTATGGTGGAATGACCCTGATTGTATTTTGCTGGGTAGCCCGCATACTGACCGAACGCCAACCGAAAACGAATATCTTTTTCATGCAACAGTTATTTATGCCACGGGCGGCATGCTGTTGAGCGGGGACGATCTAACCAGGCTGCCTGCGGAAAAGGTAGCGATATTAAAGAAGTTGATACCACCAGGTGGCGTGGCAGCCAGGTTTGAAAATGAAGATTTTGAAATAGGCACTACACGTATTAAAGAGGCGGATGTTTATTCTGTTTTTAATTGGAATGACACCGCTGCGCAACGAATAATAAAATTACCTGCCGGCAGATACCGGCTCACTGATAAATGGACAGGTAAGTATTTAGGGACTTTCAGCAACCGCTTCATTGTTCAATCGCTCGAACCCCATTCCGCAAGGCTGATCGAGGCGAAAAAATTGAGTCCTGACAAAAGTAATTATAAGGCGACGTTTGTTGAAAATAGACGGTAAGAGACTAAATAACTAATAATTGAATTACCAACATATCTTCTAAATACATTATGAGAATAAAATCCCTTTGCTTTTTGCTGATGGCCTCATTAATCATCACATCTTCATTTGCTCAAAACAAAGTAGATACGTCCGTTCGGGAAATCGTCCTGGTATTCAAAACGCATTTTGATATAGGTTATACTGACTATGCCGAGGCGGTAGTTCAAAAGTACAGCACATCGATGATGCAAAATGCTTTTGAAGATATTGAAAAAAACAAAGACCTTCCGCCAGAGAAGCAATTTGTTTGGACCGTTTCGGGCTGGCCCATGAGCCAAATGCTGGCACAAAGCACACCCGCAATTAAATCACAGGTCGAGAGGGCGTTAAAAGACGGACATTTTGTTATTCATGCTTTGCCGTTTAGTATGCAGACTGAATCAAGTGATCCCGAAATGCTTGTACGGGGGTTAAATATAGCTTCGTCCATTTCAAGAAACTATGGACTGCCGCTGCCTTATGACTCAAAAATGTCTGATGTGCCAAGTCACTCCTGGATACTGCCGACATTACTGACTAATGCCGGTGTGAAAATACTGCACATTGGTTGTAATCCGGCTTCACAATCGCCCAATATTCCTGTACTGTTTTGGTGGCAGGGGCCCGATGGGTCAAAACTAATGACAATGTATTCGGAAAAAAATTATGGTACTTCCCTGCTGCCCCCGGCTAACTGGCCATGCAAAACGTGGCTTGCTATAATGCAAACAAATGATAACTCAGGGCCGCCGTCACCAGAAACGGTTGCTAAATACCTCGCGGAACTTCGCAAATATGCACCTAATGCGAAAGTGAAAATCGGAAGGATCTCGGATTTTTATGACGCGATAATCAAAGAGCGGCCTGAATTGCCGGTAGTACGCGGAGATATGCCGGATACCTGGATACATGGGTTTATGTCGATGCCACGGGAGGTTAAAGATTCCAGGAAAGTAAGCAAAGATTTAATGGCATTAGAATCATTAAATACCTTATATAATTTGTGGACATCAAAAGGGTATGACATCAGTTCTCTTTTATCAAAAGCGTATACCAGCAACCTGCTGTTTGATGAGCATACTTTCGGAATGGCGATGAGCCACGGAGAAAACGGTACCTGGAGCTATGGAAATGATTTTCAATTACAAAGAGCAAAGGGCGCTTTCGATGATATTGAAAAATCGTGGAAGGAAAAAGCCGACCGCGTTTATGACGCCGAAAAAGTTGTGGTACCATCCCTCAACCGGCAACTAAAAGAGCTTGCCGCAGAAGTCAATATCAAGGGCAAGAGGATATTTGTATATAATCCGCTGCCATGGAAAAGGAGCGGAGTGGTTACGATTAAAGAAAGCAGCTCGTGGAATACGGGGACAGCTGTTAAAGACGTTGTGACAGGAGAAATTATACCAGTTTCCAACGAGCAAAACAGAATTCAATTTTTAGCACATGATGTTCCTCCATCCGGCTATCGCAATTATATCCTTGTTAATGAAAAGCCATCCGGGATAGAAAAAGATCTGATGCTAAATAAAGCAGCCAATATTATCGGGAACAAATATCTAAGGATACAATTTGATGCGCAAAAAGGCTCTATCAGTTCCATCATCGACAAAGTTTCGGGTAAGGAGATGGTTGATAAAAAAAGCGAATTCGGCTTCGGTCAATATGTGTATGAGCGTTTTAGCAAAAAAGATGCGGATGATTATACTAAAGCCTATGTTAAAGCATTTCATGAAGATTGGGCTGACGCAGAGTTAGGCAGACCGAATTTAACGGATGCCCCTCACGTGATGGAAAAAGGAGGGAATGCAAAGATCCAATTTTCACAAACACAGGTTTCGGTAAGCGCAACAATGCTGTTCTCAGTAACGCCGGCTTGTCCGCACAATTATAGTATCACGGTAACATTATACACTGATACGCCAAATGCAGAATTAATATGGAGCATTAATGCAAAGCCTGCGGAATCATGGCCGGAAGCGGGGTGGCTGAGTTTCCCATTTAATGTAAGCGATCCAACATTCAAATTAGGAAGGCTTGGCGGAATAACAGATCCATCAAAAGATTTCGTTAAGGGCAGTAATTTTGACTACTGTTTCCTGAACTCGGGCATGGCCGTTGTTAATAAATCGGGTAATGGTTTCGGCCTTTCCTCTCCGGATGCCCCCGGCATCAGTCTTGACAGGCCGGGATTATGGAAATACTCAGGTTATTTCGTACCGAAAAGGCCTAATGTTTTTGTAAATCTTTACAACAACCTATGGAGTACCAATTTTACGGAATGGGTGGAAGGTTCTTGGTCTGCAAAATTCTACTTATGGGCGACCGGTAATTTTGATAATGAGCGTTCTATAATTACTCCTTCTGAGGAAAGCCGTTCTCCGCTTTTAGCTGCCCTGATGGATAATGATGGCGGAATACTCCCCATCTCAGCTGCTGGAGTTCAATTGTCACAAAAGGGGATATTGGTGACGGCATTCGGCAAAAACCCTGACGGCGAAGGAACTATTTTGAGGTTGTGGGAGCAAGCAGGCAAACCTGGTAAGTGTACAATTACTCTGCCTGAGCATATTTCGTTCAAAACCGCTCAATTTTGCGATCTGCGCGGCCAGGCGATCGGAGATATTTTCAATATACAGAATGGTAAAATTGACGTTGATATCAGAGCTTATGCACCGATATCTATTGTGTTAAAATAAAAAAATGATCAGGGTTATAGTAAGGGTTTTATGAAGGTAATTATAGCTGTAATTTTAACAACAATTTGGTTTGCATCGTCTGTTCAGGCGCAAGATAACTTAAGAAAAAAAATCCTGAATGATACAAGGCTCGATACGGTATATGCCAAAGCAACACAACTTTTGAGTAAAGGCTTTAATGCTGGTGATGGTTATCCGCAGGTATGGATACGTGATTTCAACACTTTTATCGAAACGTCCTGCCAAGTTTACTGCAGGGACAGTATCCGGAAGAACCTGCTGACGTTTCTTAAACTGCAGCAAGCCAACGGGGAAATTGTGGATGGTTATGTGCTTAAGGGGCATGTTACCTGGAATGACCCAAACATTTACACCTCTACAGTTGATCCCACCCATGTAGGCTTTAAAAATACGGTAGAAACCGATCAGGAAACATCACTGATACAAGCATTTTCAAAGTATATAAACATTACCGGTGACAGGTCAATACTTAACGAAACGATAGGCGGCAAAACAGCCCGGCAACGTTTGGAACTTTCTCTTAATTACCTTTTAACAAACAGGTATTCCAAAAAGTATCGCCTGTTGACTGGGGCAACAACACAGGATTGGGGAGATGTGCAGATAGAGGGGGGGGCCGTTGTAGATATAGATTCAAACACCCATTGGGCAATTGATATCTACGACAATGCGATGTTTGTTATAGCGCTGAAGGATATGGTCGGGTTTTATCAAAACCACACAGGACAGCAAAAGTGGCTAAAGCTAAAAAATATTACAGCTAAAAAAATCAGACAATACCTTTGGGATTCAAAAAATCATAAATTTATACCTCATTTGTATTTAACCACATCACCCTTCGCTGCCTCCTTCAACGAAAATAAGATATGTTTTCATGGTGGTACAGCCGTGGCGATAGAAGCTGACCTGCTTAGCAAGCAGGAAATAAAGCTTGTTAACCAGAGCATGATTAAAGACCTAGTGCTTTCAGGCGCCCCGTCAATTGGGCTAACACTTTACCCGCCTTACCCCGAAGGGATATATAAAAATTCGACAGCTTCAAAGCCGTACATCTATCAAAACGGGGGCGACTGGACATGGTTCGGTGCAAGGATGATCCAGCAATTGATCCGAAATGGGCTTGTTGAAGAAGCATACGCGGAGTTACAACCGATGATTGACAGAACGATAAGGGACAAACATTTTTATGAATGGTATAGCCGCGATAATAAACCTAATGGATCTTCAGATTTTAAAGGCTCGGCCGGTGAATTAGCCCGTACCGTTGAATTGCTTAAGGGATGGGCTAAAGCTAAATAGCATTTTACTTGTGATAAATTTATATTACGAAAAGCAACAAGCGATTTTGACGCTCTCACCGTTCAGCTAGTTTTCTTAAAAGCGATCGGCTAATAGGTAGACCAGGTCGTTTTAGAAAGAGCCATAAATCACAGAATAATGTATTTGACTTGATTCTTTAACCTGGTTCTTGGTCTTGAAAATCATTTTATTATGAAAAAACAAATTTATATCGCTTATTTCATTCTTGTTTTGTCTTTCCTCAGCGCATTTTCAGCTTTTGCTTTTGAAAATTCGCAAAAAGCAGTTATTTCTGGTCCTCCTTCAAAGCGTGCCACAACATTAGGGATTCCCACACTTGATAATTTAGCAGGCGATTGGATTCCGATGGAGCAAGTTGAGAATATGCCGGCTGTTCACAACTTCAATCATATGTTGGTGGTCAACCGCGATTTGACCTCTTATTTCTATTATCCGGGTGGCATATACCCCTGGAAAAAGGGACACCCCATGACTACCCTGACCATTGATGGGCAGGAATATCCGGCTACAGAAACCCGTTGTTTTCCCTATAAAGCGCTTCGCCGCAACCAGTATTGTAATGGCACATCGGTAGAAACCGATACACGAATGATCAGTGAGTCAAGAAATGTAATGTGCCGTATTATCGCAACCAATACAACTATATTGCCGCGCCGTATCACCCTTGCGTTGCGTGTGCCGGGTAAACTTATGGCCGATGGTATTGGTGTTTCCAATAGCACGCAACGTTCGGGTGTCGTATCTATCGCACGTCCGGCACGCAGGCCCGATGCCGTGTCAGTAGAAAACGATATAGTTGTTTGGCGCTGGATAATTGAACTGCCTAAGGGGAGCTCTGCGCATGTTGAATTTGCCGCAGGAGACGAAACTTTGGAACGAAGCGCTCATACCGATGAAAATGTTATGAAATGGGCTGCCGGGTTTAACGCTTATTTTGATGGCTGTAAAACGAACTGGGAGAATCGCTGGGCAGATGCTTTTACCCCCGGTAATAAACATTTTTCCGGGCATTTGCCCATTTTAAAGAGTAATGATGCCGCGCTAATGCGCAACTACTATGTGGGCATATGGACTATGCTGGCTTTAGAGCGTACCCAGTTTCCTGTCAATAAACGCTCTTTCATTACAAGTGGCGAGCGTGAAGACGGCACACAGTATTACTGGGATGCATCCATGCAGGCTACCGTATGGGCACTTCTTGAACCTGTCGGTATGAAGGCGACGCTACGCCGCTGGTTGGTGCAAAACCCGAGGACTGGGCAGGCAAGCGGATATGCGCTTGATTTGCGGAACGTCAAAGGGTTTGATACAACTCATTACAACCGTATCAATGGTTATGCTTTCAACGCATGCACTATTTTCAAGACGGCAGACGAATACCTGCGCGTGACAAATGATCAGGCTTTCCTTAATGAAAGACTGGAAAATGGAAAGAGCGTTATGGAAACCCTGGATGCGCTTGCTACAGATTGGGAAACTCTTCCAAAGGGTCATGACGGATTGGCCAGTTACGGTGAGAATAATAACCTTCTTGAATGTGCACCGGCTTATATCAATTGCGTATCATCTTGTAATGCCCAAAATATTTGGATGATGCGGCAGACAGCGAAATGGTATGTCCTGCATAATAATATGGCGCGTGCAAGGGAACTTGAGACAAAAGCTGACGCATTACTTCCTAAAGTAATGTCACTTTACAAACCCGGTGCTGGCATCTGGAATGCCTGGCAGTTAAATGGCAGACGGGTGGAACTACGTCACTGTGTAGACTTTATTTATACTGGCAATGCTTTGAGAAGAGATCTTTCTACAACACAAAAGGCGGAGATGGTCTCTTTTGTTAAGAACGAACTGCTTACCCGCGATTGGATGCGTGCCATGAGTCTGAAGGATTCCGCAGCAGTGAATTCAGACCGGCCGGATCATGGACCAATGGGCGCCTATGACGGATGGATTCCGCTAACCGTGAATACCATGTGGAATCTGGGCTATCCTGTTGATGCATATAAGTTTTATTGCCGTACGGCAGTGGTTACAAGCGAAGGCCCTTTTGCCCAGGCCCGTGAGTTTTTTGGGCCTAACCGTACGGGATATGACGCCCCTGTGCGCATTGCGGCAAGACAGGGTTGCATGAAAGAATGCATCAGTGGTGTGGCCTTTAGTGATGTTGTGATAACCACTTTCTTCGGCTTTGTTCCCGAAGCTGGTAATGCAAATATTTCTGCCGATCAATCAACGCCACGCCCGTTTTCGGGCGAGTTAAGTAATATCCATTTTGCCGGTAAGGAATTTTTACTTAAAGCAGGCCACAAAGGTGTTAAGGTAACTGAGCAACGCTGAATTTTAAGGGCGCTTTGCAATTAAAAGTTGAGGGAAATGGTTTGGGAAAAACAGAGTTGAATATCCCGCTTAGGTGAAGGCGGGACCTATGGTGTTGTAACTATACGTCGTGTAAGGCACGATTGTCATTAAATACGAAATCTAATTTCCATGCTCAGCAACTGTATTCCAGGTATAAATTCTTTTAACACCAGGATTCCTTTTTAAGTTAGACACACAGACAGCCGTTATTTTGGTTTCATTCAAATTAACCGCTTCAAGGTGTTTTAGTGCCGATAGGCTATTACTTACCTGGTCAGTCAGCGGATTTCTTTCAAGTCGTAGTTTTTCCAGGTTGGTTAGCGATTTAAGAAACAAAAGATCGGTATCTGTAAAATTATTGGATGACAAGTTGAGCCAAATTATGTTCCTCGCTAACGGCAGCATGTCGTTCTTGAAACTTTCCGCTTTTATTCCTGATCTTGCCGGAAGCGTTATATCAAGCATTAACGGCTTTTTCAACATAAATCTTACCATAAATCCTTTTTTCCTAAGTCGGCTGATCAGCGATGTATCCGCGTTTAAAGGGATATCCGGGTTAATCACCTGGGTAAGCGCTTGCTCATCTTCAACAGGCGCAACAACTCCACCAATTCCTAAGTATGATGTTAGCTCTGGCTTTATTAGATTTATATTTTTGAGCTCGGCAATTCTCTTTCCACTTACGGCATTGCCTCTTTCTATCCACCATTTTATTATTTTTACTTCGGATTTAGTAAGTGGCGTTTTGCCATCCTTCGGCATAAAATCCTTGTTCTCAGGGTCAAGAGTTATGCGTTTATATAACTCACTTTCATTTAGTTTTCCTGCCACTACCGCCGGCCCGGATTTCCCCCCTTTAAAAAGTGCTTGCAGTGATTCAACAGATAAATTCCCTTTTAACTTTCCGTCACTGTGGCATTGCTGGCATTTGTTTTGAAAGATAGGTTGCACAACATCTTCAAATATCATAGCGTTATCAACACTTGTAGGTTTATCACGTACACTTCTTGTAAGTGTCTGCATTGTCAGATAGTCGTTGCCATGTGTAAGGCTTGCACCCTGGTGCCCGCTATAGCTCATTAATATAACAAGGCCAACCAGAATTATAGAAAATAACTTGCCGGGGATAAGCGCCCTTTTTTTTGAATGATCCGTTGCTATAAAACATAATATCCCTGAAATAAGCATAAGAGATATACCAGAAAATTCATGATGTTTTAATACATGTTGATCGTAATCGCCCGACAGGGAGAGCACATACCCAAAAATGCAAGCGCAAACAGCAGATATAAAACCCAATAAGAGGGCTATGGGGACGGCGGGTTTTAAGTTTTCATACTTTTTCGAGTAGGATAAAATGTTGAAAATTACTCCGATTAATATAAACCCGATTGGTAAATGTACAATCAACGGGTGCAAGTGCCCCGAAAATGTGGTAATATCCAGCAGTATCATACACGCGTCAATTTTACCGGGGCAGTATGGTAAGCATTCCACTGGCATACATACAGATTTTTATCATCATCAACACATACATCGTGGCCGTGATAAAAAACGGGTTGGGCAGCTTGCAAAACAGGCGACAAAACACCATTTTTATATTCAGGAGCCATCCCGCCAGGATTAGATATCACTTTGTTATTATCATCCAGTATAGTAACAAAACCAGAATAATCCAACCGTTTTCCAGTCACATCCTTCGACCAGCAAACTCCCGCGTAAATGTTCTGTTCATTAATCACTGCCCTGCACACGTACATGCCGGGCATATCAATACGTTTAATAAATTTACCGTCAAGAGTAAATATCTTAAAACAATTTTCTTCGCGCGAGGTGCAAATCAGTGTTGGGTTGTTTTTATCCCTGGTATCAATACACACACCGTGCGCATTAACCAGGTTATGATCTTTATTGGCATTATGGTGCCCGCCAAAATGACGGATATATTGCCCTTTGCTATCATACTGGATAATATAATCGGAGCCATATCCGTCGGCTACATAAATATCGCCATTGGGCGCTACCGCAGTTTCAGTCGGTTTAAATGGTTCATCATCTTTATAAATACCGATGGTGCGAGGGTGGCCTATGGCAAATATCAGCCTGCCATCAAGCGTGGTTTTTAGTACCTGGCCCGATTGTCCATAGCTATTACCGGTTTTGTCCAAAGCCCAGCCGCAATCAGTAAGCAGTAAAAAATCTTCCCCGCCTTCTTTACTGATGCTTAAACCGTGCCCTCCGGGTAAAGCTGTACCCCAGTAGTCTATTAACTTGCCCGATTTATCAAAGATCAGGATGTTGTTGTGCGGGTGGTCGCCAAGCATAATAAGACGGCCTTGACTATCCTGGACCATTTCATGGCAGTTGGCTAATGGCGTATTATTTACGCTGATTTTTGCCCAACTCTTATCAGCTTTGTAGGTAAAGCCTCCGTGCCCTATAGTTTGTTCGTCAGGCTGTTTATCTTTATGCAAAATAGCAAAACTTTGTATGGGAGTGGATGCAACTACAGCCGATGCAATGGCGGAATTACGAATAAAGTTTCTTCTGGAGTTATTCATGACTTTAAATTATCAGGTTAATATATTTTTAACAACTTTCCCTTCCACATCGGTTAAGCGGAAACGCCTGCCCTGGAATTTATAGGTGAGACGTTCATGGTCAATACCCATTATATGCAATAGCGTAGCCTGGAAATCATGCACATGTACCGGATCTTTTATTATGTTATAGCTAAAATCATCGGTTTCGCCGTAAGTGATGCCTGGTTTAACACCGGCGCCGGCCATCCACATCGTAAAACAGCGGGGGTGGTGGTCGCGACCGTAGTCATTGGCTGTCAATTTTCCCTGTGAGTAAACGGTACGGCCAAACTCGCCGCCCCAAATTACGAGCGTATCCTCCAGCAAACCACGCTGTTTCAAATCTTTGATCAGCGCGGCGGTCGCCTGGTCAGTCGCTTTGCATTGCTGGGCTATGCCTTTAGGCAAATTGCTATGCTGGTCCCATCCCTGGTGATAAAGCTGAACAAATTTTACGTCTTTTTCTAACAGCTTACGTGCAAGCAAGCAATTGGCAGCATAAGTGCCGGGATCGCGACTGTCTGGGCCATACATTTCAAAAACATCAGCGGGCTCATCAGCAGTGCTCATTACTTCGGGCACAGATGTTTGCATGCGGTAAGCCATTTCGTATTGCGCTATCCTTGCCTCAACCTCCGGGTCACCATAAGCCCCATTCTGTAGTTTATTAAGCTTTGAAAGATAATCCAGCATCTCCTTCCTGTCGGTACCATCGTAACCATCCGGGTTATTTAAAAATAATACCGGATCTTTTCCCGAACCAAATTGTACCCCCTGGTATTTAGACGGAAGGAACCCGTTGCCCCATAACCTTGAGTATAATGGTTGATCTTTTTGGCCGTTCTTAGAAACCAGTACAATAAAAGTTGGAAGATTATTGTTATCAGACCCTAAACCATAGCTTAGCCATGAGCCGATTGATGGTCGGCCGGGAAGCTGGTTACCTGTTTGAAAAAATGTAATAGCCGGATCGTGGTTGATCTGTTCAGAATAAACGGACTTTACTATGCAAAGCTCATCAACCACTTGTGCTGTGTAAGGAAGCAACTCACTCATCCAGGTTTGGCTTTGCCCATGCTGGTTAAACTTATAAAAGGATGGCGCCATCGGCAGCGCGCTCTGGTTAGCACTCATCCCGGTGAGCCTTTGCCCTTTTCTGACCGAATCAGGCAAATTTTGGCCTATCATAGATGCCAGCCTGGGCTTGTAATCAAACAATTCAAATTGAGATGGCCCGCCACTCATAAATAAATATACCACTCTTTTTGCTTTTGGAGCAAAATGGGGAATTGCCTTTAAAATATCCTGCTCCAGATCACTGCCTGTACTGTTCGATGGAATTCCCGATCTGCCAAACAGGCTTTCTCCGAATAACGACCCTACAGCTATTGCTCCAAGCCCCATAGCGGTTTTGGTCAAAAAATCGCGCCGCGCTAATTTTTTATTTAGCCTATCAAATTCAGGGGAATTGAGCCTAAACTCTTCTTCATGATGGTGATTTGACATAATGGTTATCGTTTGGTAAGTGATGCGTCAGAATTTAATATCGTGCTGGCAATAACAGTATTAGCTGTCACTAACGCAGGATCGAGTTTTTTATCAATTTTATATTGGCCTGCATTTAGCCATCCTTTCTCCTTTTCCGGATATTGTTTAAATTTATTTAACTCAACCTGTTTAAGCATCAGTAACAGGTCGATCTCTTTAGGTAAAGGCGGTATTCCGGTAAGCTTCCTGTAAGCTTCTATTATTGCTTTTCGCCCGTCGCTTATCCTGGTCATTTGTTCACCTATCACTTTGGCAGCTTCAATAAAAGTAGGGTCGTTAAGTGTAACCAGCGCCTGCAGGGGGGTATTGGTTTTTTGCCTGCGTATGATGCAATAACTCCTTGACGGGGCATCAAATGTAGACAGTGTTGGATTCGGTACCGATCTTTTTATTATAACATATAGGCCGCGCCTGTAAACAGCTTTCCCTGTATCAGGAATATAATGAGAATTGTTTATTTCCCACATGCCCTCGGGTTGGTATGGTTTTACACTCTTACCTCCGATCTGTGTATTCATTAATCCGCTTGCAAAAAGGGCATTATCCCTTATCATTTCTGCAGTCATCCTGTATGCAGGCCCATGCGCCAGCATACGATTTTCCGGGTCCTTTTCTATTGGCTCAGATGCCCGTGAATCCTGCCTGTATGTTGCGGACATTACGATCATTTTGTTTAGTATCTTAACATTCCAGCCCGACTCTCTAAAGGTAACGGCTAACCAGTCCAACAGCTCCGGGTGGGATGGCATTTCGCCCTGGTTACCAAAATCCTCAGCAGTCTTTACCAAACCCACACCAAAAAAGTTTTGCCAGATACGGTTTACAGCAACCCTCGCAGTCAAAGGGTTATTTGGATTGGTTGCCCATTGCGCCAATCCATACCTGTTTTTAGGCAAATTTTCAGGGTACGGCAATATTGCTTCAGGGGTGTTAGGAAACACCTGTTCACCGCGCATATCATAGTTGCCTCTTTTTAGTAAGAATGATTTTTTAGGTTTTGCCATTTCCTGCATTACCATTAATTCATTGATATGCTCGGTTGAGTCTGATAGTTCAGTCCGCAATGTTTTTAAGGTTGTAATTTCTTTTTGCACATTCGGATCAACGTTTGCCAAATAAAGGCTCTTTAGAATACTATTTTCATCTGCTGTTAATGCTGATTTTTCTTTTGTGGCAATTTGAGCCCAGCTTGCTTTTTGTACGAGAATTTTAACTTCAAAAGGGGTTAGTGCTCTGTTGTAAACAGCGATGTCATCAACTTTGCCGTCTTTAAAACCACTCCCGCGTTCCCACGCGCCGATTTGAAGCCCTGGTTGCGGTCCGCCTGTAAAAAGGATATCTTTAGTTAGCTGGTCCATAGTGGTCTCCATTTTCATCTCCGCTCCGTCAAGATACAGCTTAAAGCCGGCAGCTTTTGACGAGCCATCATAGGTAATTGTAAGCTGGATCCATTTATCATGGGGAACGTTGTCAGTACTTACTTTAGTAATGGCATTTGATGGGGCCGTATGCGCCATATTCAATTCCAGTTTATTATTTTTCAGGTATAAATGATATCCCCTGAAGTTGTAAAGACGCTCTGCATTACTTTTATGCAGGATAACACCTTCGGTGAGGTTTTTTGGAATATTTACCCAAATACCAATACTAAATGGTTCTGATCTTCTGAAAATGCCAATTTTTTGCAAATCAAGCCAGGTATCACCGCTCAATAGCAACGCTTTTCCTGAGCCTTTATTTATAAATAGTGGTTTGTCGCCTGCTTGCCCGGCTTCACGCTTCATCACACCAATTTCCCGATGATTAATAGTATTAACCAGGTTATTGTCAAAATTGTAAAATGCCTGCAAGCCATATTGTGGAATTTTATCTGCAACAAGTTTTTTATAGTCACTAGTATTTAACCATTTTTCAAAATCTGCATCGGCTTTTTGTTCAGTTTGAGCTATTGTTTGCTGCTCTTTCGATATATTGTTATTGATAAACTGTACTATTTTTTCCTGCTGTTCAGTTGGCAGCATTAATGTGGGCGTAGGCAACGCGTCGTCGAATGAAATTTGGCCGGCTTCCTTGACATTATTGAAAAAGCTGAATAGCTGGTAATAGTTTTTCTGGGTAATTGGATCGAATTTATGGTCATGGCATTTGGCACACCCAACAGACAAGCCTAATATTGCATTGCCGAAGGTATTAGTACGGTCCATGACATATTCTGTCTGAAACTCTTCTTCAATAATACCGCCTTCCATATTTTGCGGATGATTGCGATTAAAAGCGGTAGCAATGATCATTTCCCGGGTCGGATGCGGCATCAAGTCGCCTGCCAGTTGCCATTGCAGAAATTTATCATAAGGAAGGTTAGTATTAAAGGCCTTTATTACCCAATCACGATAGGGCGACATATCTCTCAACCTGTCAATGGTATAACCATGAGAATCGGCATAACGCGCCACGTCAAGCCAGTCTACCGCCATTTTTTCTCCGTAATGCGGAGAATTGAGTAAACGGTCGACTTGTTTTTCGTAGGCGTTGGCGGAATTGTCCTTTAAAAATGTATCTATTTCATTCAGTGTTGGAGGAAGGCCGGTCAGGTCCAGGGAAAGCCTCCTCAATAGTAATTCTTTATTGGCCTGTGCAGATGGATGAAGATTTTTTTGCTTCAGCTTAGCCAAAACAAAATTATCAATGGGATTATTGATCGTCCAACCCTTTTCATCAACATCGGGGACCGTAGATTTTATCGGTTTTACAAAGGCCCAATGCGGCTTATAAACAGCCCCTTCTTTTATCCATTTAATTAAAATTGCTTTTTCGGTGGCGGTTAATGTATGATGTGATTCAGGCGAAGGCATCATATATTTAGGATCATCCGAAAGAATCCGGTGAAAAAATTCGCTGCCCTCCAAATCCCCGGGAGCAATAGCCACTTTCCCCTTATCCTCGGGCAGATCAGCATAAGCAAATTGGGCGATATCCAATCTTAAACCAGCCTTTTGTTTTGCCTTGTCGGGGCCATGGCAGGCGAAACATTTATCGGAAAGTATTGGTTTAACATCTACATTATAATCCAGTGATCCAGGTAAAGCCTCATAGGCCTGCTTTACATCCGGCGGTAACGCAACAGGCGGGGAATAAAAATATATGCTTACTACAATCACTAATAAAACACATAGCGCTATTAAAATAAGTTTTCGCATGAAATAGTTTTTTTGTGTAGAAACATATTATGACTAGTCTTATTAAGGAAACCTAAAGTTCTTTCGAAATTCCCATTTTTATTCTATAAAAGCCTTATACAGGTAATAGGCGTTAGTCCGCACAATCACTTCATTCTTGCTAAATTATTTATAGATTCTTTGTATATACATAATTACATAAAAAAAATATAACTCCAAGTTTTTTTTAACTTCTTAAACAAATAAACAATTTGACTGAATTTCAAAAATATAGTAACGAATCAGCGAAAACTGTTATCATGAAGCACGTTTGCCATAGCTTCCCATTTTTATCACGCATCGCCTTTAAGAAAATTTCTTTGATAGTGCAGAGGGGTTTTGCCTTTTACTTGTTTAAAATGTTTGTGAAAGCTGGAGAAATTATTAAAACCACTTTCGTAGCAAATCTCCTTTATATTCAGTTTGTTTTCAATAAGGAGTTTACAAGCGTGCCCTACCCTGATCTCATGTATAAATTGGGAAAATGTTTTTCGGCTTCTCGACTTAAAATATTTACAAAAGGAATTTGGACTTACGTTAGCAACAGCTGAAATTTCTTTCAATGTTATATTCTTCCTGAAATTAGATATAGAGTAATTATAAATGGCGTTTATGCGATCCCTTTCTGATTCCTGGAAATTATGCCTGAATCCGATTGTGGCTACCTGCTTACTTTCTTTACAGTCGCCAATTGCCGCTAATACCTCTAATAGCAGCATTATCTTTTTGAAGCCTTCGGCATAAATAATTTTTTCAATTAAACTTCCGATATCAGCGCCGGCGGCGCTCGGAATATATATTCCCCTTTTTGATCTCTCCAGCGTATCCCTGATTGGTTTAGTTTCAGGCAGTTTAAGAAAAGTATCTCCCCAAAAAAAGCCATTAAAATGAATTACACTTACATCAGCGGCAGTTTTTGACGGACTGTCGAAATAACTATTGTCGAATTGCCAGTAGTGCGGCAGATTTGCGCCCACCAGCACAATATCACCCGTTGAAAATGCGCTGATATTATCCCCGATAAATTGAGATCCGTTTCCTTTTTTGAAATATAGCAGTTCGATTTCGGGATGATAATGCCACCTGTTATTGATATTAGGCATAGTGTCCCTCCTGGCACTAAATGAATTCACCTGGTCCTGGGATACTTTTAATAACTGGGGCCTCATAGCTTTATAATTGTAATGCCAATGTAAGTAAAATTGAGCTTAATGGAGCAAAAATGCTCGAATGTGTATGCTTATTTTCCAATATCACTTAATGAATTGATAAAAACATTAAACTTTAAGCCTTTCACAAGTCCTTTATTTGTAAACCAATTATTAAGTCACCCCTGACTTTAAAGCTAAATATATGTCGAAAAGCAAATATCTTTTTCCTTTAATATTAATAACCTCTTTGTTCTTTCTTTGGGGTTTCGCTTACGGATTGCTGGATGTGCTGAACAAGCATTTCCAGGAAACGCTTAATATTACAAAAACCCGGTCTACCTTACTGCAGGGAGCTTATTTTGGTGCTTATTTTTTGGTGGCGCTTCCCGCCGGGTTCTTCATGACAAGGTACGGTTATAAAAAAGGCATTATATTGGGCCTGTCTTTATATGCGGCCGGTGCTTTTCTTTTTTATCCGGCGGCCCAACAGTTAAGCTTCAATTTCTTTTTGCTGGCCTTGTTTATACTTGCATCCGGCCTGGCCTGCCTAGAGACAGCCGCAAATCCTTATGTAACGGTCCTGGGCACTCCCGAAACGTCCACCTCAAGGTTAAACCTGGCCCAATGTTTTAACGGGGTTGGTTCTTTCCTCGGCCCTATCATAGCAGCTTATCTTTTTTTTGGAGGCGATAACGGTGTGCATCACAACCTTGAATCAGTTAAAACAATCTATATTTTTATTGGCGCTGTGGTGTTGGTTATTACAGGTTTCTTTTTGAGGACTAAGCTGCCTGAGATAAAAGAAAGCGAAACCATATCGTCACCGTCAATGTATGGCAAGCCATTATTTAACCATAGCAATTTCACGTTCGGTGTAATAGCGCAATTTTTTTATGTAGCTGCACAGGTAGGCGTGGCGGCATTCTTTATTAATTATTGTACCGAAAGCGGAGTCGGTATCAAAAATGCAAACGCATCTACTTTGCTATCGGTTGGATTGATATTGTTTACGGCAGGCCGGTTTATAGGGACCGCTTTAATGAGGTTAATAGCACCGAATAAATTGCTGGCGATTTATGCAATCATCAATGTCGTGCTTTGTATTGTTGTCATCTGGAATAACCATTGGATTTCCGTTTATGCCCTTATGGCTCTTTTCTTTTTCGAATCCATTATGTTCCCCACAATTTTCGCATTGGGCATTCAGGATTTGGGGCATCATACCAAAAAAGCCTCCTCTTTTATCATCATGTCGATAGTGGGTGGCGCAATTGTACCCGTTGCAATGGGTTTGCTTGCCGACAAATATTCAACTGCAGTTTCTTATTCGATACCGTTGGCCTGCTTTATAGTTGTGGCCTGGTACGGATGGAAAGGCTACAAGGTAAAGGATGGTAAGAGTGCGACAGCGGTGGTGGTTGAATTTAGACATTAGATTAACGTGGAAAAATACCGGCGGGCTGTTCCCAGGTCTGTCCGGTGAGAAATTGGTGTTAATGGACAAGGTATTTGAATTTTAAAAAAGTAATGTTTAACAATAATACAAGAAGCTATTTACGCATTCATCCGGCCGATAATGTTGCTGTGGCGCTACAGGATTTGAAAAAGGATAATCAAATAAGATTGGAAAATCACTGCTTTTTACTTTCCGAAAATATTAAGGCCAAGCATAAGTTTGCATTAAAAACCCTTCAGCCGGGAGATGAGGTTTATATGTATGGCGTTCTGGTAGGTAAAGCCACGAAAGCAGTACCACAGGGATCTTTATTATCGACTGACAACCTGCAGCACGCGGCAGGGGCTTTTAGATTAGGAGAGCGTAAATTAGATTGGAACAAACCAGATATCACCGGTTATAAAGACAAAACATTTAATGGATACTATCGCGCTGACGGCTCTGTTGGCACAGCCAATTACTGGCTGGTGATTCCATTGGTATTTTGCGAAAACCGGAATATAGATGTTCTTAAACAAGCGCTGGTTGAAAAGCTGGGTTATAAGAAAGAGGCCAGTTACGATGGCGAAGTGGACCAACTGATAAATCTCTATAAAACCGGTCGTACCGCCGAAGAGATTTTGAATGCGGATATACCGCTGCAAAAAAGAAAACCAGGAGCTGATCGTATATTCAGAAATATCGATGGCATTAAATTCCTGAACCACGATATGGGGTGCGGTGGTACCCGTATGGATTCCGACGCGTTATGCGGCTTGCTGGCAGGCTATATCACTCACCCTAATGTGGCAGGAGCAACTGTGTTGAGCCTGGGTTGTCAGCATGCACAAGCCAGCATTTTAAAATCAGAAATTGTAAAACGTGATGCTGCATTCAGCAAGCCCCTTATTGTATTGGAACAGCAAACTATGGGCACCGAAAGCAACTTACTGCAGGAAGCCTTGAAACAAACATTTGCAGGATTAGTTGAAGCAAACAAATGTACCAGGCAGCCGGCCCCTCTTTCTAAATTATGTATCGGGCTGGAGTGCGGTGGTTCCGATGGGTTTTCCGGAATTTCCGCAAATCCTGCGTTAGGGCATGTTTCTGATATGTTAGCGGCCCTTGGCGGAGCAGTTATTCTTTCAGAGTTTCCGGAGCTGTGCGGGGTTGAACAGGAATTAAGTAACCGTTGTATAGACGATCTTGCCGCTCAGCGTTTTATCGATCTCATGGTTAGCTATAACGCCCGGGCGGAGCGTGATGGTTCCGGATTTTATGCTAATCCATCGCCCGGTAATATTAGGGATGGGTTGATTACAGATGCAATAAAATCTGCAGGAGCGGCCAGGAAAGGCGGCACCTCGCCGGTTATGGCCGTGCTTGATTACCCTGAAAAAGTAAGCACGAACGGGCTAAATTTATTATGCACACCTGGCAGCGATGTGGAGAGCACCACTGCGGAGGTAGGGGCTGGAGCAAACATTGTTTTGTTCACCACAGGCCTCGGAACGCCAACCGGCAATCCAATAGCCCCGGTTGTTAAACTTTCCACTAATACCCCACTCTTTTTGCGTATGCCGGACATTATTGATATCAATTGCGGAACTGTAATTGAAGGAACGGAAACAATACCGCAATTAGGGGAACGTATTTTGGATTACGTTATCGCAGCAGCGAGCGGTGAAGTTGAACCAAAGGCAGTACAACTGGGCCAGGATGACTTTATACCATGGAAGAGAGGGGTTTCTTTATGATCTCGGGATCTGAAACCATAAAATAGATAGAAATTAAAAGAGAAAATTCGAAATCGAACATTCGATTTCCGAAATAGAAAAATATGTTTAGCCTAAAAAATAAATCAGTAATAATTACAGGAGGGGGCAGCGGTATTGGCAGGGCTATAGCCATACTGTTTGCGCAACAAGGCGCAACTGTGCATATTGTTGAATTGAATGCCGGGGCAGCCTCTGTTACGATGTCCGAAATAAACGCTCATGAGGGTGCTGCTTTCAGTCATGCCTGTGATGTAAGTAATCAGCAACAGGTAATAGATACTTTCAAAACCATTGGCCGGATTGATATTTTGGTGAACAATGCCGGAATAGCCCACGTTGGCAAAGCCGATACTACCAGCGAGGCCGACTTCGAAAAAGTAATGAATGTAAATGTTAAAGGGGTTTATAATTGTTTATTTGCCACGATTCCTGCTATGAAAGCAAATGGCGGAGGTGTGATCTTAAATACAGCATCGATTGCTGCCAGCGTGGGCATTACCGACAGGTTTGCCTACTCAACCAGCAAGGGGGCGATTTTCGCCATGACGCTTTCTGTGGCCCGCGATTACCTGCATGATAACATCCGCTGTAACAGCATTTCGCCGGCACGCATCCATACCCCTTTTGTTGATGGATTTATTGCGAAGAACTACCCGGATAACCGGGAAGAAATTTTCGAAAAGTTATCAAAAAGCCAGCCTATAGGCCGTATGGGTAAACCGGACGAAGTAGCTGCGCTGGCTTTATATCTATGCTCGGACGAGGCCGGCTTTACAACCGGGTGCGATTACCCTATTGATGGAGGATTTATAAAAATTAATAATTGAAGATTATGACAAGAAAACTATTGCTTATTGTTTTGCTGTTGAACTGTTTAATGGCTAAAGCACAAACTGCCAGGTACGTACCTTCGGCGGATAACACGGAATCCCGTAAGAATTTCCAGGACATGAAATACGGGCTGTTTATCCATTGGGGTATTTACAGTGAATTGGGTGCCGGCGAATGGGTGATGCACGACAAAAATATTCCGTATAATAACTATAAACGGCTGGCCGATTTTTTTAATCCACAGGCCTTTAATGCAAAGGAATGGGTGCAGTTTGCCAAACGGGCGGGTATGAAATACATCACCATTACGTCCCGCCATCATGATGGCTTCAGTATGTTCGGCACAAAATTATCGCCTTATAATATTGTAGATGCAACGCCTTACCACAAAGACCCCTTGATGGAACTGGCGCAGGAATGCCAGAAAGAAGGCATTGAGCTCCATTTTTATTATTCATTGTTGGATTGGGGTAGACCGGACTATGCATTTGGCAGCCCTATTGTTGATGGTAAACCTGTAAAGGGCGATTGGGATAGTTACATCAAGTTTATGAAAGGACAGCTGACAGAGTTAATTACTAATTATCCTGCGGTAAAGGGAATTTGGTTTGATGGAGAATGGGAAAGACATGCAGTTAATTGGCACTTTGACGAGATTTATTCCCTGATCCATAAGCTAAACCCTGCAATATTGGTGGGTAACAATCACCATATCGCTCCGTATGATGGAGAAGATTTTCAGATGTTTGAAAAAGACTTGCCAGGAAATAAATCAACCGGTTTTAACAATAACCAGACGGTAAGTGCACTTCCGTTGGAAACATGCGAAACTATTAACGGCAGTTGGGGCTTTAATATAAACGACAGGAATTATAAAACCGTTAAGCAGATTATCGGCTACCTGGCAAATGCCGCAGGCCGAAATGCCAATTTTCTGCTAAACATAGGGCCGATGCCCAACGGGAAAATCCAACCTGAATTTGTGGATACCCTGGCCAAAGTTGGTGACTGGATGAAAAAGAATGGGGAAAGTATTTACGGTACCCGCGGCGGCATTATTGCACCGCAGCAATGGGGAGTAATTACCGCAAAACAAAATATCGTGTTCGCACACATTCTTGCAGCGCCAACGGAAGACTACATTTTGATCCCATCACTCAATCAAAAAGTTGTTAAAGCTACCGTATTAGGAAGTGATACCCCGCTTAAGTTTAAGCAACAGCCGGAAGGCGTGTTCGTTTATATAAAAGACATTAATGTTGATCCTTATGATACAATAATAAAATTAAATACCAAACAATAGGCATCGTTAAATTGAACGAAGGCGAAATGGACCCATGCCTGTCAGCAGATTTTTCGTTTCGGACGGGAGACAGATATTTTAAATATTAATCGTCTTTTCAAATTAAATGATATATAGAGTTATATACGATAGATGAATTTACAGCTTCAGGATAAGATTGTCATTGTAACCGGTGGGGCTAAAGGCATAGGCAGGGGGATAGCATTGATGCTTGCGAAGGAGGGCGCAACAGCTGTAATTATAGGCCGTTGCGAGGCAGATAACCAAAATGCCGTGGCGGATATCCGGTTGGCTGGCGGAAAAGCATGGCAAGTGGTTGCAGAGCTCACGTGCCCGGAAAGTTGTGTAAGGGCCGTAAAGGAGATAACTGGGGAATTTGGACGTATTGATGGCCTGGTTAATAACGCCGGGGTAAATGATGGGGTTGGATTAGTAAACGGGAATTATGAGCAATTTTTAGCCTCCCTCCACAAAAATTTGGTGCACTATTACCTGGTTGCGCAAGCCGCCTTGCCCGAATTAATAAAATCGAAAGGGGCCATATTGAACATCAGTTCAAAAACGGCTGATACCGGGCAGGGAGGTACTTCAGGTTACGCCGCGTCAAACGGGGGCAGAAATGCATTAACAAGGGAGTGGGCCGTTGAGCTGCTCCCATACGGCATCCGTGTAAATGCCATTATCGTTGCAGAATGCTGGACTCCCTTGTACGAAAGTTGGATCAGTACGGTACCCGACCCGGATGCAAAATTAAAGGCAATTGTAAATAAAATCCCGTTCGGTAAACGTATGACCACGGTTGAGGAGATAGCTGCGACGGCAGTCTTTCTGCTTTCCGCTGTTTCCAGCCATACCACGGGGCAGTTAATATATGTAGATGGTGGTTATACCCATCTTGACAGGACATTATCATAATGGAAAAGATGACGGTTGGACTATTTATACCATGCTATGTTGACCAGTTTTATCCCGGTGCGGCCATAGCCACCCTGCGATTATTAGAGAAATTGGGAGTAAATGTAGTTTATCCTATGAATCAGACTTGCTGCGGGCAACCGATGGCAAATTCGGGATTCGAACATCTTACTCATGGTTGTAACGAGCTGTTTATTAAAAATTTTGCTGAATTTGATTATATCGTAGCTCCCTCCGGAAGCTGTGTGCTGCATATCCGGGATCATTTACATAATGAAAATAACGCCTCAAAAGTGGAAGAAATCAGGTGGAAAACTTACGAGCTCACGTCGTTTTTAACAGACGTATTAAAAGTTAAAAGTCTCCCGGCAAAATTCCCGCATCGTGTAGGTGTACATCAAAGTTGCCATGGGCAGCGCGGTTTGCATATAAGTTCGATGAGCGAGCTGGTTGCGCCTGAGTTTTCAAAACCGGGTAGCTTATTAAAAATGGTTGATGGAATTGACCTGGTCGATTTAAACCGCAAAGATGAATGTTGTGGCTTTGGCGGCACGTTCTGTGTTACAGAAGAGGCCGTTTCGGCAAAAATGGGGAAGGATCGCGTGGCTGATCACCTGTTAAATGGCGCTGAATATATTACCGGGGTAGATATGTCATGCCTGATGCACATGGAAGGTATATTAAGGCGACAGGGTAGCAAAGTAAAGGTTATACATATTGCTGAAATTTTAAATGCGGGATAAGATGGCAGAACAATCAACAAAAGATCATTCAACCCTTGCAAATGAATTCAACAGGGATGAGGACCGGGTAAACTGGCATGACGAAACGTTATGGTGGATACGCCAAAAACGGGATAAAACTGTAAACCAGGTACCCGGATGGGAACGTCTAAGGGAGGCTGCATCGCAAATCAAAAATAATGTCCTTTCCAATCTTCATAACTATCTGCTCCAATTTGAAAAGAATGCTATTGCTAATGGCATTGAAGTTCACTGGGCAGCCGACGCTGCTGAGCATAACCGCATAGTTCACCAGCTTTTGAATAAGGCCGGCGAAGCCAGGATGGTAAAAAGCAAATCTATGCTTACTGAAGAATGTGGTTTAAATGAATACCTAGCCGAACATGGCATCGAGGTAATAGATTCTGATTTGGGTGAACGTATTGTACAACTGGCTAAAGAACCGCCAAGCCACATTGTATTGCCCTGTATTCATAAAAAGAAAGAAGAAATAGGTGAAATTTTTCATCAGCACCTGGGTACGCCGGCTGGTGTTTCTGATCCACAATTTTTAACGGAAACTGCCCGGCAGCATTTGCGTGAAATATTTTTGACCCGCAAAGTAGCACTTACAGGAGTAAATTTTGCCATTGCCGAAACGGGCGAGTTTGTAGTTTGCACAAACGAAGGCAATGCCGACATGGGGGCACACCTGGCCGATATACATATTGCCAGCATGGGTATTGAGAAGCTGATACCTGAAAAGAAGCACCTCGCCATATTTTTGCGCTTGCTTACCAGGAGTGCTACCGGGCAACCCATTACCACTTATAGCAGTCATTTTAAAACACCCGAAACAGGAAAACAGCTTCATGTAATATTAGTTGACAATGGGCGAACAGTCCAGTTAAGCCGCGAGGATTTTCGTAATTCGTTGAAATGTATCCGGTGCGGCGCCTGTATGAATACCTGCCCTGTGTACCGCCGTAGCGGAGGTCATAGTTACCATACCGCGGTCGCCGGGCCTATAGGATCAATATTGGCCCCCAACCTGGATATGAAGAAATATGCCGATCTGCCTTTTGCTTCCACGCTTTGCGGTTCGTGTTCGAACGTTTGCCCGGTTAAAATTGACATACATGAGCAATTGTACAAATGGCGGCAGGTGTTGGTCAAAGACGGACACGCCTCGGCCGGCAAAAAAGCCGGTATGCACATTATGGCGAAGGCCCTTTCCTCGCCCATATCATATCGTCTGGCGGGAAAATCCGGTAGGTGGGTTATGCAACATGCACCATTTGCCATAACCAACAAGCTAAACCCGTGGTATAAACAACGGGATATGCCTAATCCCCCGGTGTGGTCATTTGGCGAATGGTATGCTAAAAACAGGAAAAAGAACTGATAGATAACACGTTAAGCTATTTTAAAATGAAAAACATATTACCGCAGTCCTTATGAGCAGCAGGGAAGCAATATTGTCAGCAGTAAAAGCAAATCAACCAGGAAGCGTAGTTCTGCCTGATATCACTGTATTTGATACGGAGGATAAAGGCTCGTTAAAGGAATTTGCCGGCGTATTATTATCTGTTGGTGGAAATGTATTTTATGTGTCAAACTATGAAGAAATTACAAAGCTAATTTTAGAAAAGCACGGGCCGGATGCGAAAATAGTGAGCCCCTTGCCTGAATTTAAAGAGTTCTGCGATGAAAGAAATGAGCCTGTTTCATCACCACATGATTTATACAATGTAGATGTTGCTTTATTGAAGGCGCATTTTGGTGTAGCAGAAAACGGGGCAGTGTGGCTGACAGAAAACGATATGCACCACAGGGCATTGCCTTTTATTTGTCAGCACCTGGCCGTAATTATTAATATACAAGCCATCGTCCCAACTATGCACCATGCTTATAAATTAATAGATGGAACCACCTATGGGTTCGGGACATTTATAGCCGGTCCTTCAAAAACAGCAGATATTGAACAATCCCTGGTAATAGGCGCCCACGGGGCCAGAAGCATGACAGTATTTATAATGGAGAACAGGTGACCACTAAGATATTTCTATATCCCAATTAACTATGAAAATAAAAAAAACAATTTCGGCTTTAGCTATTTTGCTTCACATAGCCGTATTGTCTGTAGCGCAAAGCAATACGTCCTTAAATATTTGGTATAAGCAGGAAGCATCAAAATGGCTGGAAGCATTACCGATCGGTAACGGCCGCATAGGAGCGATGATTTATGGTGGTATTTCCAATGAACATATCCAGTTTAATGAGCAAAGTCTATGGTCGGGCGATAATAATTGGGACGGCGGGTACGAAACGGGTGACCATGGTTTTGGCTCATACAGGAATTTCGGAGAACTTTTAATTTCCTTTACCGATCAATCTGCAAGTACAAACTATAGCCGGTCACTCGATTTATTTACAGGTATCCATAAAACCAATTTTACCCAACGCGGCGTGAATTACAACAGGGAAGCTTTCGCCAGTAATCCTGACCATGTAATGGTTTTCAATTTTAAAGCGGGCGATAAAGGAACAATGTCCGGTGAAATTTCTTTGAAATCTGCACAAGGTGCAATAAGTGTTGCTGATGCCCGGTCTGTTAGTTTCAACGGCGAAATGCCCAACAAATTAAAATATGCAGCATCATTAATGCTCACGCATGTTGGTGGAAATATTAAAATAAAAGATAATCACCTGGTATTTGAGAATTGCAAATCACTCACCCTTTTTCTGGATGCCCGAACCAACTACAAGCCGGATTATAAAAGCGGGTGGCGTGGCGATGACCCTATGCCTTTAATGAATAGGGAATTGGCAGCGGCCCGGGGTAAGGGCTATGAAAAATTGAAAGCAGCGCATATAAACGATTTCAAGTTGTTGGCGGCACGGGCTTCTATTAATGTTGGCAGCAGTGACGAAGCTACGCTTTCGCTGCCTACGGATGAACGCCTGAAAAAATATGCGGCAGGCGGCAGCGATCCTGGTCTTGAAAAAACCATATTTCAATATGGCCGCTATCTATTGATAAGCTGCTCCAGACCGGGCGGGTTGCCCGCTAATTTGCAGGGATTATGGAACGATAGCAACACGCCTGCGTGGGCAAGTGACTATCATAGCAATATCAACATCCAAATGAATTATTGGGCTGCCGAAACAACCAATCTTTCAGCGTGCCACATACCTCTTATAGACTTTATTGTTGCTGCCCGGGAACCATGCAGGATAGCAACAAGGAAAGCTTTCGGTTCAAGTATTCGCGGATGGACGGCTCGTACCAGCCAAAGTATATTCGGGGGGAACGGATGGGAATGGAATATTCCGGCCAGCGCCTGGTATGCGCATCACGTATTTGAACATTGGGATTTTACGCGTGATAATAAATATTTGAGCAAAACGGCTTATCCTATTATCAAAGAAATATGTGAATATTGGGAAGATCGGCTCAAACAAATGCCCGATGGCACGTTAATGGCGCCAAACGGATGGTCGCCAGAGCATGGCCCGCGTGAAGACGGTGTTATGATGGATCAGCAATTAGTTTGGGATCTTTTCCAAAACTACCTGGAGGCAGCCAAAGCACTAAATATTGATGAGGGTTATCAAAAAAAGATAGCTGATATGCAAGCCCGGCTGGCCCCCAATAAAATAGGTAAATGGGGCCAGTTGCAGGAATGGCAGGAAGACAGGGACGACCCTAACGATGAACATCGTCACACATCGCATTTATTTGCAGTTTACCCCGGTCGTCAGATAGATAAGACCCAAACACCGGCGCTGGCAGCAGCGGCAATTATTTCTTTACGAAGCCGTAGTGGTAATTATGGAAAGAACATCGACAAGCCATTGACTGTTGAATCAACAGTTGGTGATAGCCGCCAGTCCTGGACGTGGCCGTGGCGATGCGCGCTATGGGCCCGTTTGGGCGAAGGTGAAAAGGCTGGCATGATGATTCGGGGATTACTCACTTATAACATGCTGCCTAATTTATTTTGCAATGCCCCACCGTTTCAATTAGATGGGAATTTCGGGATACCCGCAGCAATGGCTGAGATGCTGATGCAAAGCCATAACGGCGAAATCGATTTATTGCCGGCCGTGCCTAAGGCATGGGCAGCTAAGGGCGCTTTCAAAGGCCTTTGTGCACGCGGTGGATTGATAGTTGACTGCGCGTGGCGGAATGGTAAGGTAATATCTTACAAAATCAGGTCTGCAAAATTAAGTAAGGTTAAGGTACGTGTTAACGGTGAAATTAAAGAGGTAACAACAAGCGTTTTATAAATTGACCTGCATTAAGAGGCTGCCATAACAGTTGTCGCAAAATGATAAGACTCGTGCATGACATTCAGAAATCAACAAGGTCTGAGGATATATTTTTCACAAAAAAACGACTGAAATTTAATCCTTTGGGAATGGACCTGATTTTACAAAAAGAACCTTTACTTCTTCTTTATTTAATATTCGGCTAAACACCATTAAATTGTCCAATAAGACATTGGCAGAAAGATGGTTACTGTTACTCCCGATAGTTTTTAAAGGGCAAACAAATTGCTTTTTAATAATTTCTGTTTCATTGCCGTTTATATACAAAGTAGTGGAGTTATGATCGCCGGTTAAGGTTATTCGAGTCCATTCGTTCGCGGGGATAACTGTATTAAATACATGGTAATAATCATCGTTGTTACCTGCATATTCTTTGTAACCAATCGTCCGGGCAATGCCTAACCCGGACCTGCCGGATTTTTTATCTTTAAAATTCATGAAGATCGTTCCGTAAGGAGACTCGAATAACACCGCGGTTGTATCGCGGTTGTCCATTTTTTTTACGGAAAAGTTCAACGTCCATGGCTGTTCCAATTCATCGGCCTTTAAATTTAGCTGAACAAAATCATGCTGTTCAAGCGCCAGGACAGGGTTTATCTTGTTGCCGGTTTCAGATTTTATTAATTGTTTATTTACAGCGTCAGTCAAAATCGTTTTATCGAAATCGATATCGATAATCGGATCGGTGTTTTTTTCATTTTCCAATGCTCTTATATCATTTACTTGCGGAATGCTTTTTAAGGCTGGTATCCTTTTAGTAAAATCATCAAAAGTAGCCGACATTTTGGTGCCCCATAATTTTTCGGCCATCACCGGCATAGACACCGAAATCTCGTATGCTGTTTCATGGTAGGTAAAACCCATAGGCCCAAGGTCATTCCAAACATGTAATTTTCCGCCCAATAAATTAGGTTCGGCTGGATTCAATTGCTGATTTGGGCCGAAATCATTAGGCGTCCATTTTTCATATAAAAACTTGTTGTCCACACCATAATAAGGTGCGCCCGGAACGATGTACAGCCATTCATCGGTAGATTGGACTAACTGATGCCCTGCTTTTATCTCTTCTTTGGCATTGTTTCCCAGCCACATATCAATAACTATATTGCTGTCGATGGGTGTAAATCCGGTCATTTGGTTGTATCCCGACCATATCATTACCTCTTTCCCTTTGGCCCGTATATACTTGTTGAAGTGGTTAATATAATTGCAAAAGCCTACAGCGAAAGCCTTACGATCTTCGGTCGGTGTCGATTTTTTAAACCGGTACTCATCAGTTCCGATGTGAAAATAAGGGGATGGGAATAATGGCACAAATTCATCATATACTTGTTCCATTATTTGCGTGGTTTTTGCGTTTAATACATCTAACTGACCGTCCTGTAGCTTATCATTTTTTAATTCGGGCGCCATATCCAATATGCTCATAGCATGAGCAGGCGCGTCTATCTCCGGAATAATATTGATGCCGCGATCCGTTGCGTATTGTATCAGTTCTTTAATTTCCTGTTGCGTATAAAAACCGTCTTTCGCTGTTAGCTGCGGGAATGTCTTGCTCTCAATCCTAAAAGCTGCGTAATGTTCGCCATGAAAAGCCTGGTCGTTTAAATGCAGTTGTAACTGATTCATTTTGTACCAGCTCATGCGGCATATATAATCTTTCAATTGCGATATCGGGAAGAATTTACGGCCTACGTCCAGCATAAATCCCCTGAAAGGATAAGCCGGGGTGTCTTTGATGGTATAACAGGAAATAGTTCTCCTGTCAGTGGTGCTGGCGGCTAATTGCAATAGCGTTCTGGTGGCATAAAAAACACCTGCTTCATCTGCGGCTTTTATAACAATTCGCCCCGGTTTTATTTGCAGGCTGTATGATTCTTTTTGTATTTGTGACAGATGTTGCCTCGGTTTGATCTTTATTATAATATAGTTTTTGCCTGTATTTGCCCTTGCCGGCGGAAGTTGCTGAAAGCCCTGTAATGCATGTAAGTCTTCCAGGAAGATTGAGATTGTCCTTTGGGTTGCTATTGCCTGTTTATACTTGAATTCAGTATTAGTACTGACTATAAAACTGCCATGCCCTGTTTGCCATTGACGAACTGCGGGTATAATGTTAGGCGCAATATTTTTTCACCTGCGCATGCAGGGTCAATTGTATTAAAAAGAGAAATATGAAATGTGAAAATAATTTTTTCATGAGTTAGGGTTTAAGCCAGTTTGCACTTTAACATTAAGGTTCTGTTTTTTGAATCACCTGCGACCTGTATAATGCAATTGGCGCTTTTTATATGTATTGCAGCCGTTCCAAAGGTATCATTAAAGACCGTAAAGTCTTCAGGTTACGCAAACGTTTGTCTTTACATAATTGCCCTATTATTATGAGTATTTGACGGGTGTTAATTCATAATAACGTGATTGTGTATTAGTTACAGTAAGTATTATTTAAAATATTATTTGTAAATCTAAATTTTAAAATGTAATTATGTACATACAATAAGCCAATTGTCGAACTTTACCCTACGCGGATCTTTTTTGAAGGCCGGGTTTATGTTTTTCCTTGGTTTTATATGTCTTTAAATATTGATTTTAGCAAATTAAATTATGTCGGTACGGTGCAGCACAATGGTTGATGAGGAATTGCTTTGCTTGGTAAGAGATGGTGATCGTGATGCATTTACTGAAATCTATAACAGGTATTGGAAACTTCTTTTTAATACCGCCTATAACGTAAACAGGAATAGGGAAGACAGTTTGGACGTGTGCCAATCAATCTTTTTATGGTTCTGGGAAAACCGGTCTGAAGTTAAGGTGAGTACCAACCTGAAAGCCTATTTGCAAACTGCGGTAAAATATAAAATAGCCAACCTGATCAGGAACGGAAAAGTACGGGAGTGCCTTTTTGACGACCTGGCGAAAATAGATTTGCAAGCCTACAATGCAAATGAATTGGAGATTAAAGAACTTAAATGCTTAATTGCCCAGCTTTTTGACGGGCTGCCGAAAAAATGTCGCGAGGTATTTTTACTCAGCAGGGAAGAACACCTAAAACACAAAGAAATTGCAGAACGACTTGGCATTGCCGAGAAAACGGTAGATGATCACATAACCAGGGCACTGCAAAAATTAAAGACGCCCCTGTCCAAACTTGCTTCTATCTTTCTTTTATTCTAAACACACAACCTGCGTTAAAATTATCTTGCTGTATTACAGCTAATTAAAAGAATTTAAACTTTTTTTAATAGCATGGCAGGTGTTGGGCCGCTGTTATGTGCCTTACAATATATAAGCACCGCTAAGTGAATAAAGAAAGACTTACCTTTTTAATTGATAAAATAAATTCAGGAACTGCTTCGGACCAGGAACTGGTTGAATATTCAGTATTGTTAAATCAGCTTACTTCAGGACAGAAGGACTGGGATGCGGAGCATTTAGGTTCGGAGGAAGATCTTAAAGCTGAGCTATTTCAGAGAATTGAAGCCGGAATGGCTAAGAGGAAAGTCCGGAACCTTAATTTATGGCTTAGCATTGCGGCAGCAACACTTGTCTTTATTACCGCGGGCGTATATGTTTTATTTTTAAATAAGGCGCCGCGGCAACATATAGCAATTAATAAGCTCCGGAAACAAGACGTTGCCCCCGGAGGGAATAAAGCAACGATAACGCTGGCGAACGGGAACGTTATAACATTAAACGGCACACCAAATGGCAAGCTTGCCAGCCAGGGAAATACATCAATTAACAAAACCGCTGACGGACTGGTAAACTACGCAAGTTCAAAAGGCAATTCATTGGCCCAAAATATGGTTTATAATACCGCGGCCACCCCGCGGGGAGGGCGGTACCAGCTTATTTTATCAGATGGCACTAAAGTGTGGTTAAATGCCGCATCCTCCATTAAGTTTCCCGTTGAATTTCTGGGAAATGAACGCAATGTAGAAATCACCGGCGAGGTATATTTTGAAGTAGCGCATAATGAGAGAAAGCCTTTCAGAGTAACCACCAATGGTCAGACTGTTGAGGTACTTGGTACCCATTTTAATATAAATGCCTACAGCGATGAAGATGCAGTTAAAACTACGCTGCTTGAAGGCCGCGTGAAAGTAACGGCTGCAGGAGCAAGTAGCATTATTAAACCCGGTGAACAGGCAAGATTTAAACAAGGCGCTATTAGTGTGGCGGAGGTAGATGCTGATGAGGCTGTGGCCTGGAAAAATGGGTTCTTCTATTTTAAGGATGATAATATCCGGGGAGTGATGAAGGAGCTTGCGCGCTGGTACGATGTAGATATAAAATATGAAGGGGTGTTACCATCAAGAGAATTTTCCGGCGAGATCCCGAGGAATGTTAACGCATCTCAAATATTAGACATTTTGACCTTCAAAAAAATTCACTACCAAATTGATGGGAAAACAATAATCATTAAACCATAAAAACCAATTATTTACTTAAAACCCAAAAACGATATGATAAGATAGATACCTCAGCGGCCATGATAAATTCAGGCCATCCATTGATGAGGTTATCCCATAAAAAACGCACCCCGACGGCCATCGGAATGCGATAAATGTTGGGCTAACCCTCCCGAAAACGGGAATAAGTTTAGTGTCTTTTACCATTAACCCAAACTCAACAAAGGTATGAAATTAAATCCTTTTTATATAGCCATGCATAAACCATGGCTGCGCAAAATCTCACGGATTATGAAACTAACAACCCTGATTATACTAATTGCCCTTCTGCAGTGCAGTGCAAGGGGCTATAGTCAGAAAGTCAATCTGGACGAAAATAATTCACCACTTACAAAAGTGCTAAGGGAAATAAAAAAGCAAACAGGGTACGTGTTTTTTTATGATTCTAAGGATGTGAGCAACAAAAATGTCAATGTCCATTTGAAAGGTGCTTCTTTAAATGAGGCTTTAGATGAATGTTTGAAAAACCAGTCGTTAACTTACAAAATTGTAAATAAAGCGATTGTGTTGCAGCAAACTGATGCTGTTACTGCTAACAAGGCTCCCAATTTGGTAGCGGTACCTGTTATTACAATAACAGGGCAGGTAGTTGATGATAAAGATTTGCCATTGCCTGGCGTGACCATTAAAGTAAAAGATGGTAAAGCAGCTGCAATAACTGATGCTAACGGCAAATTTAGCATCGATGTTCAGGATAATAAAGCAGTTCTTATTTTCTCGTTTGTAGGCTTTGTAAAAAAAGAATTGCCGGTAACAACAAACAGCCCCATGCTGGTTAAATTGGAAACCGACCAAACCGGGCTCACCGAAGTAGTGGTGCTTGGTTACACCAGCCAAAAGAAGGAAAACATAACCGGTGCGGTTTCAACCATATCCGTAAATGAGTCACTGAGGGATATTCCTACCAGCAATCTTAGTGCTTTATTAACCGGACAAGCTTCCGGACTTAATATCCAAACCTATACCGGTGTACCGGGAGTTGCTTCTAACCTTAGTATCCGCACAAACAGTTCACCAAATACGGCCCCGGCATTATTTGTAATTGACGGTGTTGTGCGTGATAAAGCAACATTTGATTTGTTGGACCCAAGTGAAGTTGGCGACATCAGTATTTTAAAGGATGCCGCCTCGGCAGCTATTTATGGTTCGCAATCATCAGGTGGCGTAGTATTGGTTACCACAAAAAGGGGTAAAGCCGGTAAGCCGGTAGTTAATTACATCGTTTCTACAGATGTTGAGAAACGTTCGAAAGTGCCAACTTTAATGAGTGCCGTTGAGGGAGCTAATTTTACAGATTACATGCATCCCAATGATCCATCTTTTTTTTACTACTGGGACCCCAATGAGATAGCGTATATCAAAACTGTAAATAACGGTTATGGCGCCGACAATTTAAAAGCTGTTTGGCATAACCCAACCGACATGCACCAATCTCTGAGTGTTACCGGTGGTTCTGATAAGGTTAGGTATTATGTAGGCGGCTCATACTTAAATCAAAATGGCTTTTTAGCAAATCTAAAATATAACAAGTACGATTTGCGAAGCAATGTAAGTATAGATGTAACTAAAAACTTAACACTGTTTGGACAGTTGGCAACAGGCAGCACAAGCCAAAATTCGCTTTATTTTGATTCAAACGTCAACCTAAGTGATCTGTACAACAAATTAATGGTTTGGCAGCCTGATTGGCAAATGTATACCGACAAGGGGCAGCCTATTGACAATGGATGGCTGGGCAATATAGGGGAATTTACCAATGGACATTCCGGCTATAATACAAATAGTGGACGGACAACAGACGTGTTGTTAAACGCCGTATATAAAGTACCTTTTGTAAAGGGCTTAAACTTAAAAGTTCAGTACGCTAATAATTTCAGTGAAATGAATAACCGGCTTTTTGAACAGAAACAAAACCTGGTTCGGATAAAACAGGATGGTGCGCATGCCCATATCTGGACAGATACGGTGACAGCCAATGTTCAAAGTAACGCCCCCGGCAGGCCATTCCTCCAGGAATCCAGCGCTCTCACAAAAAATTACCAGTTGGATCTACAGGCTAATTATGAACATAGTTTCGGGAACCACAACTTCTCCGGTGTGTTTGTGTACGAACAATCTGAATCCAGCCTCGATTCATTTTATGGTGGCAGGGAAACATTTCCCATCGCTACTATCGACCAGTTTTTTGCTACCAGCGGCGCGAGGGCCGATGGTTATGTAGGCGGCTCTGCAAGCCAGGGCGGGCGTTTAGCATATATTGGTATGCTGGGGTATAATTATGCGGAGAAGTATTTTTTTAATGCTTCCCTCAGACGTGACGGGTCTTCCAAATTCTCGCCTTCCCAGCGATGGGGATACTTTCCGACGGTTTCAGCCGGCTGGATCATATCTAAAGAATCATTTTTCAAAAGTAATGTGATAGACTTCCTTAAATTGAGGGCATCAGCTGCATTGTCAGGCAATGATAACGTTATATCATCACAATGGCTGCAGACCTTTAATCCATCAGGAAACGCTTATTTTGGCAACCCACCTTCTATGTCGCCGGGCATTGCCCTGGCTTCAATAACAAACCCGAATATTACCTGGGAAAAGTCCCGCGATTATAATATCGGGGTTGACATGAACTTCCTTACCCACTTTACCCTTTCGACCGATTATTGGTTTAAACACACCTACGATATTTTGGGTTCACGTGTTCAGGCCCTGCCTACAAGTTTTGGCTTTGCTTTGCCGCAGGCAAACTATGCAAAGGTTGACGCACATGGAATTGACTTAGAATTAGGCTATCAAAATAATGTTGGCCAGGTGACTTACCACGTAAAAGGCACTTTCTCCTACGGAACAAATAAAGTGATACAAATGGATTATCCGGCTAACGGAGCTGCATATGGCAACCCTAACGGAAAATCATTAGGTTTTATGACCGGATATGTATATGATAGAATTATCAGAACACAGGGCGATTTGGATGCTCTTCCTTCCGGATTTTTGATTTTCGGGCAAAAACCGGCATTGGGTATGATGACTTATAAAGATATCAGCGGCCCTAAAGGAACGCCTGATGGAATAATTGACAGCTATGACCAAACCGAGATCGCAAGTCATTCGGCTCCGCCTGTTAGGGCTGGTTTGAATTTTGGCGCATCGTGGAAAGGCTTTAGCATCGATGTATTATTTGCCGGACAGTTTGGAAGTAAAATATATAATACAGGCGGCGGATGGGTAGAGTGGAACAGGGTGCCAAGTTATTGGTTGAATCACTGGACGCCGGATAATCAGAATGCTCCAATGCCAAACCCGGTAAGCGCCTTTGGCCCAAATACTTACAATGTTAATTCAACCTATTGGTTAACAAATAATAGCTTCGTAAGATTAAAATACTTGAACCTTGGCTATTCCCTGCCAAAGCAATGGGTTAATAAATTAGGTGTATCTAATGTTAAGGTATTTGCTACCGGCACTAACCTGTTTTATATAGCAGCTTCAAATAAGTTTTTGGATGTTGACCCCGAATTAGGTGGTGTTAACGCCTATCCTGTCATGAAGACATTCAATTTGGGCCTAAACGTTACATTTTAATTTGTTGAATTATTATTAAAAGACTTGAAATGAAAAGAAATATTATAACAACCATAGCAATAAGCACGCTAGTGGGCCTTTGCCTGATTAGCTGTAACAAAGTGCTGGAAAAGCCAAACCTGGGTGTGTATACCGGCGACCTGGTATGGACATCTGAAACGCAGACATCAGCTTATCTTAATAGCATCTATGCTGCTCAATTGCCTGGATGGTCCTATAACGGATCTGCAAGTGATGAAGCTACGGATGGCTCACAGGGCATGGCAGATTACCTAAAAGGAATAGCTACAATTGATTCGTACGACGCTTATTCATACGCTGGTATTGATGCAATCAACCTGTTTTTAAGCAAAATTGATGGCGCCCCTTATCCTGCAGATGATATTAAACATTTAAAAGGGCAGGCGCTATTCTGGAGGGCCTGGGCGTATTTTAAAATGGTTAAGGCCTATGGCGGTGTACCGCTAATTTTGCAGGTACAGGATGCTCAACACCCGCAATCCTTATTTGTGAAAAGGAACAAATCTTCGGAATGCTTTATC
>JAZJZL010000057.1:0-51876 GCA_040389845.1 Bacteroidota bacterium | reverse complement strand
TTCAGCTTAATGCAAAAAATGGCGCTAAGCCATCCACAGGCAGCTATTCGGTTGCGGTAACAGATGAAGATAAAGTGCCTGTAGATAGCTTGAATGAAACTACCATTTTGACGAGTTTGTTGCTGACATCAGACTTAAAAGGAATCGTTGAACAACCTAATTACTACTTTAATAATCCGACAGAAAAAACAAGGGCCGATTTGGATAACCTGTTGCTGACGCAGGGCTACCGTCATTTTAGCTGGAAGCAGTTGGCAGATACTACACAACCAAAATTCCAGCCGGAAAAGAGCATAATCATATCAGGCACCGTAAAACGAAACAACAAACCAGTGCCAGGCGCACAGGTTAAGCTATTCAGCAAGGCCGGCGGTATGTTTATGCTGGATACGGTTACTGATGTAAACGGCAAATTTGCTTTTAAAGACCTGATTTTTGCGGACAGCACAAAATTTGTAGTACAATCAAAAGTAAAGAAAGGACAGGATGATGTAACACTGGAATTGGATACAGCGCGTGCACCACAACTGGAAATCAAGCGAGTAGCGAACGGCAATGAAACACTACAAAATATCGAACTCACCACGTACCTGGCTAGTGAGAAGCAGTTTTATGAGGAGCAAAAAAAATACGGTATCAATCAGCATAGTATACTGCTAAAAGAAGTAAAGGTAGAAGCAAAAAAAGATCCTCCTCTTATACCTCACTCGCAAAATTTGAACGGCCCTGGAAATGCCGACTACATATTAACGGCAAAAGATATAGAGAAAATGATTTGTGGCAGGCTTGTTGATTGTTTGGATGGTGTCTACGGCCTTAGTTTCACCAGGGGCCTTCCAAATGGAGCACTCGTAGTCGACGGCAATTTTGTGGATAAAGATGTATTTAACGATTTGCACCAGGATGACATAGAAGGAATAGAAATCATAACGTTTCACTCTCAATACAGAGCTATTTACGGTTCGAGAATGGCAGCCGGCGGTTTAATTATTACCACAAAACGTGCATCAAAACTAAAAGAATACTACCGCTACGCCCCCGGCGTAATAACCTACATGCCCAAAGGCTTTTACAAAGCCCGTGAGTTTTACTCGCCGCAATATGATAACCCGCACACCAACCAAAAGATGGCTGATTTACGCAGTACCATTTATTGGAACCCTAATATTATAACCGATAAAGACGGCAAGGCATCGTTCAGCTATTTTAATGCAGATGGCAAAGGCACTTACCGTGTAGTGATTGAGGGTATTGATGCAGATGGCAATTTGAGGAGGCAGATGTACAGGTATAAGGTGGAATAATTGCCGGGCATAGTGCGGATTATATCAGCCGATATTTATCTGTTTTAATATTGCCGCTAACCAGGCAGTATGAAAATACTTCTTGTTTCACTTTATTTATTATCGCCAAAGTATTAACTTGAGCGGTGATTATCAAACCTTCCCTTATGCTATCGTTAATAAGCCCTTAACGGCCTCCCGATAAAATATTCAAGATTTGATTTTCTGAACCGGAACGCCGGACCAAGCTTTCGGTTAAAGGCCTTTGCATAGAATCGTTATGCAAATTTTAAACCTACACCAAAGAAGCATGCACTTTGCAATATATGCCGCTTAATGCCCGGGCGTAACCGGGTTAACTAATTATTTTTTTAACGATAATGAAAAATCTAAAAAAACTGACCAGGGAAGAAATGAAAAAAGTTGTGGGCGGCACGGAGCCGGTAACTTGCGGGGGTGACTGCAAATCAGATTCTGATTGTCCAAAAAAATGTAGCTGTCTTGGCGAAAAAAAGGGATGTCAGCCTGTTATGTAATTGTTTATGTAAAAGCGCCGGCAGGCCGGCGCTTTTATAAATCGTTTTGAATGAAGAGACTTTTAAACTTAGTTATCTTTTTTAATATTCTCTGGTTTTCAGGTTTTGCCCAAAAGCCCGACGGTAAATTTGTGCTGAACGGCAAAGTGGCCGGGCGTGATACCGGAATTATGGTATTGTCGTATACAGCAGATGGAAATCGCGACGTAAGCGATACCATAAGACTGAAAAATGGCACATTTTCTTTTACAGGCACCATCGCCGAACCCACCGTGGCCGAGCTTTACGGTCTGCTGCGGCTGCCGAAGAGTTACAACATGTACGACCCGGATTTTGTGACGATTTTTCTGGAACCGGCAAAGATGCAGATTACCCTCAATGAGCATGATTATGCCCACGCCAGGATGACCGGCTCATTTACACAGCACCAAAACGAAATATTGCAGCGCCAATTGGCACCTTTATTAAAAATATATATACCCCTGGTTAATGAATACGGCGACCTTGCCGACCTGTATCGTACCAAAAAAGATACCTCAGCAGCTATCAACGGCAGGCTGGATTATATTTTAGAGAAGACGGCCCCATTGAAGGAAAAAGTACAAAAGACCTACCTTGCCTTTTTAACGGCTCACCCAGACTCGTATGTTAGTGCCGATATTATTTATTCGTGGATACTGTTAGCCCGTTTAGGAGCCGACTCTACATTGATGTATTACAACAGGGCAAGTAAACGGATACAAAATAGCCAGGCCGGTCGTGCGGCGTATAAACGGATATCGCAATACGTTAAGGCCAGGCGCGCCGTTGAAAAAAGTGGCGCCGCAGCCATTGGAAGCCTGGCCCCCGATTTTGCGGTAACGGATGAAAACGGAGCATCGACAACGTTGAGCAGCTATAAACAGAAAAACTGTGTTTTGATAGACTTTTGGGCCGGTTGGTGCGTGCCTTGCTGCAATAGCGTGCCTGCATTGCAGCAGGTTTATAAACTTTACCGCCAAAAAGGCCTGCAGGTGGTTATGGTATCGCTCGACCAAAATCTTGCGGCTTTCCAAATCGCCAGGAAGAAATACCACCTTACGGGCTTACCCTATGCTTTTAATGGCGGCATTAACGCCCCCGGCAATTTGGCAAAAGAAACGTACGGCGTTTTAGGGATACCGAACCTGGTACTGATAGATAAAACCGGCAAAATAATAGGGCGATATGAAGAACCGGGTGATACAGCCTTGAGCAGGCAACTTGATGTTTTACTTCAATAACGTTGATATTCTATTAATTAACGATAAAACTAAAAAATCCGGTAAAACATTTGCATTTATAAAAATGCACGTTTAACTTACACGCAATAAACCAATAACCTTATTTAAACTAAAAACCTTATTATGTTTTCAATATTTACGATAAATAACGCAGATGCAGCTGTTGCGAAACTGCTTAAAAGCCTTAACCTGCAGGTTAATACCAAGGAGATTATTGCCGATTTGGACAAACATCCGGATTATCCAAGCATGCTGGCAATCAGCGATGTGCTTAATAGCTTTGATGTTGCCAACAGCGCGTTCAGGGTGGCGGCAGAAGATCTGTTAAATGTACCTGCTCCTTTTATCATTCATGCGAATACCGGTGGCGGTGAGTTTTTAGTGGTACAAAAGGTTAAGGGTAACGATTTTTATACTTCGGGCGATAAATATGATAATAAACGCGTATCGCTGGACGACTTGAAAAAAACCTTCGGCGGTGTGGTATTGGTTCCTGAACCGGAAGAAAATATCAGTCCTGCTTTTTCGGCCAAAACGTTTCTGGCAAATATTAAGTATCCGCTATTATTAACCGGCGCACTGCTGGTAATATTAAGCATGGTTATTTTCAATACTGCTTATTTATCAAATGTAAGCTGGGCTTCTGCGGTGTTCACCCTTGTAAAAACAGCCGGGCTTATTACTTCCGTATTGCTGCTGGTTCAAAGTATTAACAGCAATAATCCGCTGGTGCAGATACTATGCGGTGGTGGTGGCAATAAGGATTGCAATGCCATTTTATCATCAAAGGCCGCCAATGTTTTCGATGGGTTAACCTGGAGCGAGGTCGGTTTTTTTTATTTTGCCGGAACCTGGTTAATGCTTTTGTTTGGCGGCGCCTCTGTTCAAACATTACAGGTACTTATTGTTTTGAACGTATTGAGCTTGCCTTATACCGTTTATTCCATTTACCACCAATGGCGGGTAGCTAAGCAATGGTGCGTGTTGTGCTGTACCGTACAGGCTGCGCTGTGGCTTGAGTTTTTCTCGCTGGCATTCGCATTATATAATCAACCTGTTATTGCACCGCCGGTTGCCTTTTGGAGCATTGCTTTTATCAGTTTGCTGAGCCCTGTAATTTTATGGCTGCTGCTTAAGCCGGTTTTATTAAAAGGCCAGCAATTGCAGCCGCTTAAAGACCAGCTACGGAAATTTAAATATAATTCGGAGCTGTTTAGCCGTATGCTGACAGACCAGCCTAAATTTACCACGCCTGACGATGAATGGAGCCTTGTATTGGGTAATGCAGCCGCCGAAAATGTTATCACTATGGTAAGCAATCCATATTGCCCGCCATGTTCCAAAACGCACTTGTTGCTGGATGAATTGATAGAAAAGAATAGTAATGTACAGGCCCGTATAATTTTTACCGCCGATAATACCGAGACAGATCGTAAAACCCCCGTAGCCCGCCACCTGATGGCGCTTCACGACCTGCCCGATAAAAGCATTGTTAAAAAAGCCATGCACGACTGGTATGAGCAAAAACAAAAGGATTACGAAAGCTGGGCTAAAATTTATCCTGTTAAGCTGATTGAGGAAAACTTTAAAAAACTGGATAAGCAAAAAAGCTGGTGCGAAGTGGCTGAAGTTTCATTTACCCCGACACTGCTTGTAAATGGGTATAAACTTCCGAATATTTATCAATTGCCGGATTTGAGGTATATGTTGGAGTGATATGTGTGATTTTTGAAACCAGAAAATTACAGGATTCAGGCGGACGGGGCTAAGTTAACAGGCCTGCTTATCCCGCTGCCGGGTTCGCCTGAATTAACTTATCCCTTATGCAAAATACGCACACAGTTCCGTTTCCATTAAATATGGCTGATAGCGACAGGCATTTCTATCAGCAGCATTTATCGTACCCGGTACCTAAACAAAAAATAAAGCGACTGAAGAATGTTTTCGTGGCCTTCTCCGGCTTTTGTATGAATAGCAAGGGGCTGATAAAGGAGTGCCATCATGATTATCCGCATCAGTACAACGATTACCTGAACGAGGTATCAAAATATTACTATGATGTAGCAGACAGCCCCGAAAATTTAATAACCCTGGATGATGATAACGTTTATTTAGCCATTCATCACCCCTGGTTTAATTATTATCATTGGGTGGCAGAGTCTCTATTCAGGCTGTGGATGGTACGCAAGCCGTTGGACAAACTTGTTTTGGTGTTACCCGAATATTACCGTAACGCCGACTTTATTACGGGCTCCCTGGAACCTTTTAATATCAAGAACATATTTTATATACCGCAAGGCAAAAGCCTGATGGTAAGGAATATTTGCCTGCCGCAAATTAAACCGGTATGCGATTCGTACAATATCCGTCACCTTAAACAGGTGAGGGCGTTTTATACAAACTATGTACTGCTTGAAAAAAAGGTGCCCTTTAAAAAAATCGGGAAGCTGTATGTAAGCAGAAAGCTGGCGCCGCGCAGGCAGATAGTAAACGAAGATAAAATACTGCAGCTGCTCCCCAAATATGGCTTCGAAATATTTTACCCCGAGCAGCATAGTTTTCTGGAGCAGGTAGCCATCTTTTCGCAGGTGAAATACCTGGTGGGAACTCATGGCTCAGGACTCACCAATTTGCTATTTATGCCCAATGGCGCTTCGATACTTGAATTGCATAAGGACAAGACCAACGAGCTTGACCACCCAAGCCCGCTGTTTTGGTATATGGCAGACGCCCTTGGTATTAATTACTATCACCAGCTTTGTGGCACCGAAGGAAAGGAAGACTATTTTGACGGTGATTATATAGTGGACCCGGAATTATTCGAAAAGAATTTGATCACTATGCTCAACCAAAATTAAGTTGAAGAAAGTTCTGATAGTAACCGACGTTAATTTCTGGGAGCAATGCTCTGGCAACAGGGCGCGCATTGCCGGCCTGGTAGCCTGGTTATCTCAACATGTGCGGCTCACGGTAGTAAATACGGGGCCCGCTCCTACTGGCGTTGAAGATATATTGGCTAAACAATACAACGCAGACTTTTTTGTGTTAGAGGAATCGAAATATCTGAGTTCGACCGGCTATGGGCGCAAATTAAAAGCTTTTTTAAAGGATAAGGATTTCGATGTTATCATCATTGAATACATACACAGCAGCTACTTTTTAAATTACATAACCGGCGATGCAAAAATTATACTCGATGCCCACGATATAATAAGCGACAGGGCTGAAGAGTTTAAGAAATTTAACCGGCAGGGCCAGCTGTATGAATTGCCAAAAGAAACGGAATTTGAAATATTTAGTGTTTACGACCATGTAATAGTGATTTGTCAGCCCGATTTTGAAAAGTTGTCGACGGCATTTGAGCCGGGCCGGGTTTTGCTATGCCCGCATCCGCAGATTTCAACAAAGCATCAAACAAGGTCTTCGGTAAAAAACATCTCGTTTGTAGCAAGCTCGTACTTGCCTAACCGGGATGCGATAGAATGGTTTATTGCCGAATGCTGGCCAAAGATTACTGAAAAATACGATGTGCATTTAAATATTTACGGGCTGATTTGCAGCGTAATCAACCACGTTGACACCGACACGATTTCGTATAAAGGTGTTGTTTCGGATTTAGGTAAGGTATATAGCGAAGCCGACCTGGTGATTAACCCGGTGCGCTTTGGTGCAGGCCTTAAAATTAAAAATATAGAAGCCCTGGCGCATGGCCTGCCGCTTATAACTACTACACATGGGGCCCGTGGTTTGGAAGCCGGGGTCGGGGTTAACAATGCCTTTTTAGTGGCGGACGCCCCTGATGATTTCGTTATAAAGATTGGCACATTAATAGAAAATACGCCGCTCCGTAATTCCCTCTCTGAAAATGCAAATCAATTTATAAAAGATAATTTTTCGCCCGAAAAATGTTTCAATTCACTATTAACGGTCATTAATGATTAGATGAGAAAGGCCTTCGTTACGTTTTTAGCGACAGACGATTTTTTGCCCGGCATTTTGGCGCTCAATTATTCGCTGCGTGCTTACAATTCGCATCGTGACCTGGTTATAATGATAACAGATGCAATATCGGGCGATGTTATAGATATACTGAAAAACATAGGCGGAAAAATTAAACTCGTACCGGATATAGCTAACCCTTTTACACCTGAAAATGACGTAAGGCGCTTTGGCTGCATGTATACCAAGCTGCATACATTTTTGCTGACTGATTATGACAAGGTAATTTACCTGGACTGCGACCTGCTTATTTGCGCTAATATAGAAGCATTGTTTGATGCACCACATATGTCGGCAGTTGTTGCCGGGGGGCTGGTAAAAGAAAACGCAGCGTGGACAGAATTAAATGCAGGCTTGCTGGTTATTGAGCCATCGCAGCAATTATTTGACCAAATTATAACCGCAATTCCGCACACTGCATCAAAAGACGGCAGCGACCAGGGCTTTTTGCAAACTTATTACAATACATGGCCCAAAGATGAAGTGCTCCACCTGCCACATTCATTTAATGTGCCTTTTATATACCTGGATAATTATTGCCTAAACCATGGGTTTTCTTTTTCCTATACCCTGCGAAACCTTAAAACCGACATAGCAATAATACACTATTGGGGCGCTGTTAAGCCGTGGCAGATAGACAACAGAACATTTTCGCGGCGCGACAAATCAAGACAGATACAAGCGGTTTTATTGTGGTGGGATATATTTAATAACGCAGTTGATAAAATAAATGAGGGATAGTTACCGGGTGACGTTTGAAAATATTACAAAAATTTGGATAAACGACAGCTTTAGTTTAAATTACATCACCAATTAATATAGTCCACCTAAATCTTGTCGCTGCCAGTAGTGCTTGATTTATAGTTTACATACATGATGCGTTAATAACGCTATCGTAAGGTTAATTCACGAATTTGTGATTTACCACCTTACACTGCGTAGATGATACTTTGCAAGGTAAGCAAGCATGCGCTTTTACGTATGCCGTTGGTTACGTGATAACTAAACCTGTTACAAACTTTTAATTTACATTTTATGAAAATGCAAAAACTAAGCTTAAAAGGTATTAAGAATGTTTTAAGCCGCGCAGAACTGAGGGAAATTATGGCGGGGAGCGGACCGGGTGGCGGAGGCGGCGGTCTTCCCGATGGCTGTGGAAGCGGATGTTACCCAGGTGGTTGTTTTGGTGTATTTTGCAAAACATGCGTACCAGATGGCCTCGGCTCACATGGCACCTGTCAAGAAGTATAATCAATAAGTAGGTTGAGTATTAAATTACTCAACCCGCTTTTTTACTTTTTTAGTTGATTACTGATTTAGAGAATTTAAACAGGGGGAATCAAAAAATAAAAGTGAATGAGCATTATGATAAAGTACATGGGAACCTGTTATGGTATTTTTATGCGGCTTACATTAATACATTTTAAGGTAGTTAAAATTATTGGCGTTGCTCTTTTTCTTTTTTTGGCCAATCATAATATTGCTTTAGGCCAGTTAAAGCAATTGCACGATAAGCTTTTAGCCATAAAAGCCTGGAACGATAGCCTTAGTAAATCAACGCCTATCGAAAAAATTTACCTCCAATTTGACAAACCCTATTACGCCCCTGGGGACACTGTATGGTTTAAGGCATACCTGCTAAATTCTTTTTTAACGGCGTCCGACAAAAGCGGTATTATCAATATAGATATAATTAACGACAGCAATAGGGTAATTAAACAATACATGATACCGGCAAAAAATGGGCTTAGCTGGGGAAATCTCAGTCTTAATGAAAAAGAGGGGTTTAGTCCGGGAACTTATACCCTCCACGCTTATACAAACTGGATGCGCAATTTCGGTCAGGACTACTTTTACAGCAAAAGCTTTTACATTGCAGGCAGCGGCGAGAACAGCTGGCTAATAAATAAGCAGGTAAAAGAATCGACCGGCAACGATGATACGGTAAAAGTTAAGTTACTGTTTAGTGATATAAATAAAATACCGGCTGCTAATAAAAAGTTGCAGTTGCAGCTAATGGCTGGCGATAAACGCCTGTACAAACAAACCGCGCAAACTGATAATAACGGATTATTAGATGTAAATTTTAAAGTACCAAACAAAGCTGCCAACCTAAATCTGATCGCCGAAAGTATCCCGGCAGGCAAGAAGGCCATAATACCGGTTAGTTTAATCCTGCCGCAAAATACTGACATCCAGTTTTTACCCGAAGGCGGTTACCTTGTAGCCGGTTTGCCCGCGCACATTGGCTTTAAAGCCATTGGCGAAGATGGCAGAGGGGTTGATATTTCGGGTATAATTATCGGGCACGATCAAAAACAGGTAGCCGAATTTAAATCCCTTCGCCATGGCATCGGCAGCTTTGATCTGGCAGTGCAAAACGGCGAAAGCTACACCGCAAAAGTAACCCTGCCCGGCGGTATAATAAAAGAATACCCATTACCTGCTGTAAAAACCAGCGGCACTGTAATACAAATAAAAAATCAATTGCTAAGCGATTCATTGGAAGTGTGCGTTTTTGCCACAAATAACCTGGTCAGTCGCGGCGATAGTTATTTTCTGATAGGCAAAGCCCGTAATGTAGTATGTTATGCCGCTATTTTCAACTTTAATAATGGCGGCCTTATCAAAAGAAAAATTGCTAAAAATTTATTTCCTACCGGGATAACCCACTTTACGATAATGACTGCCGACAAAAAGCCATTAGATGAGCGGATGGTATATGTAGAACATAACGATAATTTTAATATACAAGTTAAAACAGATCAGGCAAATTACGGCCCCCGCGACAGTGTTGCCTTAAAAATTAAAGTGACTGATAACACGGGAAAAACAATCGCCGGAAATTTTTCTATGGCCGTTACCGACGATGCACAGGTTAAAATAGATACCTTAAAGAGTGAAAATATGCTCACCAAAATGTTGCTGACATCAGAGTTGAAAGGCTATGTTGAGCAGCCGGGCTATTATCTTTCGTCAAAGACCGCCGAATCCTTTCAGGCACTTGATAACCTGTTGCTTACGCAGGGCTGGGTAGACTACGATTGGGCACATGTATTTAATCCACCGGCTATAACATTCTCACCAGCGTATGAATATGCAGTTAAGGGCCGCGTCTCCAACGTATTCAATAAGCCTGTTAAAGGAACAGACGTGCTTTTATTTTCGAAAACCCCTGCTATTTTAATGGATACGGTTACCGACAAGGATGGCAAATTTGTTTTTCATCATTTCCCCCGTGTTGACACGCCGGTTTTTGTATTAAAAGCAGTAAATAAAAAAGGGAAAAGTTTTAATGTACGCATCACTATGGAGGACACGGAACCGCCGGTTTTTTCAAAGGCACTTACGCCCTTAACGATACCCTGGTATATAAATAGTGATACCGCTTTGTTTAATTATTCTAAAAACAATGCATTATTACGAGAACAAGATTATTTTCCTGCCGGTGGGCACATATTGAAGGAAGTAAAAATATCGGCAAAAAAAATTGTTAAAGGCTCGCAAAATTTAAATGGGCCGGGCGGTGCCGACTTTGTGATGGATGAAAAGGATTTGGAAAAAGCACTTAAAAAAAATTGGCTGCAGTTGCTCCAGGAAAATGTTAAGGGTTTCGGGGAAATGGAATTGCCACCTCATTACCCCCGATGGTATTATATAAACTTTAAAAAGATATTTTTTGTGATAGATGGAATAATGTTGAATGATACATTCGAATCGCTTGACTTCATGTCGCTGAGAATATATTTACAGTCGCATAATGCTGAAGATATTAAAGGCATTGAGGTAATGTCATCCCTGAAATACAATGCAAATTACAAAGGCCGGTTCCTTCCGGCTGATTCGGTGATGGATTTAGATCCTCATAAAGATCAGGCATTTGTCGAAATAACCACCCGCTCGGGCCATGGCCCGATTATAGATAACACCCCCGGCATGTATCTGTATAAGCCCTTAGCGTTGAGCTGGCCCAAACAATTTTACAAACCCAAATATAGCGTAACAGATACCGCTAAAAATTTACCTGATTTTCGCTCAACTATTGATTGGGAGCCAAATATACTGACCGATAAGAATGGCGAAGCTACCATATCATTTTATGCGGCGGATAAAGCTACAACCTACACCATAATTGTTGAGGGAACAGACTTTAACGGAAATTTAGGATTCAAAACGCAAAAAATAACAATTGGTAACGGCAAAACGGGGGCCAGGTAACCAGGGTATTTAAAATATCAAAAAAAATTGCATAGACGGTGCCTTTAGTTTAAATTACGGCACCAATTAATATAAATCACCTAAATCTTGTTACCACCAGCAGTGCTTGATTTATTAGGTTTTTGTACATGTTATTTAGTGACGCTGTCGTAAGGTTAACGCACGGATTTGCTATTTGCCGCCTTACCCCAGAAGCGCCGATGATACTTTGCAAGGTAAGGGAAGCATGTACCTTTTAATTTATGCCGTTAGTTACGTGATAACTAAACCTATTACAGAACATTTAAATCCAGATTATGAAAAAAGAAAAATTAAACCTGAAAGGCATTAAGAATGCGCTTAGCAGGGGCGAATTGAAGGAAATAATGGCGGGGAGCGGAGGTGGTGGAGGCGCTTGTGACGACAGGCCATGCATGGGTACTGTTTACATATGCTACGACGTTAACTGTGTTGGCGCACGGCACATACGCTGTTCTGGCGGAAATCTTTGCGCACCGGCGTAGGCTAAATGTGCTAACGGCTTTGTAATTTTATAAAGCCGTTAGCTTAGATTGTTACTGTGGATCTGTCCTCTTAGTGAATTTATAGAAACATTTATTTTGTAAAGAAGCATGAGCTTTGATAATGAATGAAACAAACGGAAGACTTTTAATAATATTGATTTTTATATTTTCATTGGCCGGATTACACGTTGGTGCTCAAACAGCTACTAACGATGATGTTCTTGAAAAACTAAAGGTGTTTTCTGCAACTCATGCTACAGAAAAAGCCTACCTGCAATTCGATAAACCATACTACATCACCGGCGATACTATTTACTTTAAAGCCTATATTACTTTAGGTGATCGGTATCAATTATCAGCCCTAAGCAGAGTTTTGCATGTCGACCTTATCAATCCTAATAATAAAATTTATAAAACAATAAAGCTTCAACTAAATAGTGGCTTGGTCTGGGGCGATTTTGCCTTATCTGATTCGCTGCCTGCAGGTAACTACCGCGTACGCGCCTACACCAATTGGATGTGCAACGAAGGTAATACTGCCTTTTTTGAGCGGGAGATACTGGTTACCGGAATCGAAAAACAAGGAATTTCGCAAAACGCACCGATTAGGAATGCCATTAGCAAGCCGGATATCCAGTTTTTCCCCGAAGGTGGCAGCCTGGTAACAGGCATCCGCTCAAAAGTAGCTTTTAAAGCAATCGGGACTAATGGGTATGGCATTGGTGCCTCGGCGGTTATTATGGACGATGAAAATAAGGAAGTCGGCCGTTTTTCATCTACCCACTTAGGCATGGGTTATTTTTACCTGCAGCCGCAGCCCGGTAAAAATTATACAGCAAAGCTAACTTATGCAGACGGCACCCAAACTAATGTAAAGCTGCCTGCAGCAGAAATATCCGGCGTGTTATTATCGGTAAATAACGACTCGCTTCCAAAAGCAACCGTGCGCATTGAAGCTAATAAAGTTTTGTTTGCTCAAAACAGGGATAAAGACTATACCCTGCTGATTTATTCCGGAGGAGTGCCCACGTCGGTAAAATGCAAGCTCGACACAAATATAATTACACTGGATATTGTAAAAAGGAGACTGCATACAGGCGTTGCCACAGTTACTTTATTTTCGCCGGCCGGAGAACCCTTATGCGAACGGTTGTTTTTTGTGCAGAATTACGATCAGCTTAAAATCGGTGTCAACAGCGATAAACCTGCTTACCAAACGAGAGGAAAGGTAAGCCTGAATATTAATGTGAAAAACAGGGCGGATTCTACCGTTATTGGCTATTTTTCAGTTTCGGTAGTTGATGAAAGAAAGATTGCCGTTAATACCAATGATGAGCATACTATCCTGACCGATTTGCTGTTGACCTCGGACTTAAAAGGCAGGGTAGAACAGTCCAATTATTACTTTACTAATCTTAGTGATGAAGCACGCGGCAACCTGGATTTGGTTATGCTTACCCATGGCTACCGCCGTTTTGAATGGAAACAGGTGTTAAGCGGAAATAATACGCCACCGGTTTACCAGGCCGAAAAAGGACTGGAGATAGCAGGTACTGCCACTTCTTTAGGCGGCAGGCCGCTGGCCAAGGCAGTAGTATCATTAATTGCATCATCCGGCAGCGGCCAGGTGTTAACCGAAACTACCGATGCCAAAGGGAATTTTAAGTTTGCTAATCTGCTTTACCAGGACACCGCCAAATTTATTTTGCAGGCGGTAAACGCTGGCGGAAGTAACAATACCAGGCTTACGTATACGCCCGAAAAGCCGCCGGTGGTTGAGCAGCTGGCTTACCGTACGACAATACCCGAAGATACCGGAGCCGCTATAAAAGCCTATATAAAAAATAGCGTAAAACAACGCGAACAGCTTTATGCAGAAGGAAAGATTACCGGTAAAATGCTTAAAGAGGTAAAAGTAAACGGCCGAAAACTGGACAAACCTATAATAAACAGCCGGTACGGCGTAGCGGATCATGTGATCAATGGGAAAGATATCAGGTTTGGCGGCTCTTTGACCGACCAGCTTGAATATAAAATACCGGGCGTTGTTTTTAATAAAAGCGGAATAGGAAATGATGCTATTGCTATGAAGAGTATTAGTAAGGCATTGCGACCTGTCCCGATGAGAGTTATTGTTGATGGTTTTGAAATGCAGCCTAACTTCAGTATCAATTCAATTAGCACCGGGCTGATAGATAAAATCGAGATAATGACGAATGCCACGGTACATGATTTAGAAACGGATGGCGCCATCATTATCACCCTTAAACACGGCTATTCGGCTGATGAAATTCAATCGAAGGGCATTTTACCTATAACTGCAATCGGCTTTTACAAGGCCCGCGAGTTTTATAGCCCGAAGTACGAAAGCCCCGATACCGGCAAAACCGCTGATTTTAGAACTACCATTTACTGGAACCCTGAAGTAGCGACAGATAAAGATGGTAATGCTTCACTTACTTATTATAACGCCGATGGAACCGGTAGCTACAAGGTTGTTATTGAAGGGATTGACAATAAAGGCAATTTAGGCAGGCAGGTTTATCATTATACAGTTGAATAAATTATTAATGGAACAAAATAAAAGTATCGCCTTACTTGTATGTTATTTTGGAAAGCTGCCATGGTATTTTCCATATTTTGTACATTCCTGCAAATACAACCCGACCATTGATTTTTATATCATTACGGATGATCAGTCGTACCCGGGGCCTGTGCCTGCAAATGTTTACCTGCTTTACCGGTCGATGCAGGAGGTAAATGTGCTTATTGCAGAAAAATTAAGCTTACCTGTGGATATTAAATACGGTTACAAGTTTTGCGACTTTAAACCGGCTTATGGCCTTATATTTTCGGATATATTAAAGGACTATGATTTTTGGGGACATTGCGATATCGATATCATATTTGGCGATATACGCGAATTTATCATACCCGAACTGCTTGATAATTACGAACTGATAAGCGTTAGGCACGATTGGCTTTCCGGTTGTTTTTTATTGTACCGCAACAACGAAAAATTGAATACGCTCTTTCGTGAAAGCCGGGACTGGCAAAAAGTATTTACTGAGGATAAGCATTATTGCTTTGACGAAACCAATTTTAAACACGACGATTTTACTGATGGAAAGACCTACCTGGAAGTTGAATCGGAAATAGAAAGTATGACGCATGTGGTAAAACGACTGGAGGATGAGGGGCGCTTGAGACCCTTTTTTGATTTTTTTATAATAGAGGGATTACCAGGCAAATTAAAATGGGAGAATGGAAAAATGTACTATAAAAACAAATTTGAAGTACTTTTTTATCATTTGATTTACTTTAAAAGTAAGCAGGCTCCCAAACAAATTCAAAGTATTCCGAATAAGTTCGCAATTAGCCCCAATAAAATATATACCACCAAACAATCAAAAACCGTAAATTAGACGATTCTACCTTTTCCTATGCCATTCACCCACTACAAACAACCCGATCAACTCCTGTAGCCCGCCACCTGATGGCGCTGCATGACCTTCCCGATAAAAGCATTGTTAAAAAAGCCATGCACGACTGGTATTAGCAAAAATAAAAGGATTACGAAAGCTGGGCTAAAATTTATCCTGTAACACTAATTGAAGACAACTTTAAAAAGCGGGATCAGCAAAAAGCCTGGTGTGAAGTTGCAGAAGTTGCAGCTACACCTACTTTATTGGTAAATGGATATAAGCTTCCGAATATTTATCAATTGCCGGATTTGAGGTATATGTTGGAGTAAGCAGGCAAGCAATTTGAAAAAAACAATAAATTCACAGGTGTCCGAATAGTTTTCGATTTCGCGGGCCTTTTTTTATATTAATTATTCGCAAAGTTGTGCTTAAAATTAAGAAGCAATAGTGCATTACTAAATAAATTCTTTGAAATGATTATGACTTTTAGTATTGTAAACAAATTTAAATTATTTAAGAAGAAAAATTTGCACAAACGTTTGCGTGATAATTATTAATAATGTGTATTACTTAATAATTTAATTATCAGGCAAAAGCAGAGTCGAACATAAATTGAGTAAATCAAATCAACTTGGTTTATAGTTGAAAATACTAACACTACTTACTGTAGTGTGGCTGGCTATTTTTTACTTAGTTAAAAATGAGGGCTTTAACTTTAATATTTTAAGCAAACGTTTGCGCTGTATTAATTATTAGATTAATATACCTCTCGGGTATATTTACCTAAAACCTAATCTGACATATTATGAAAAAACTCTTCTTAACAAACAAAGAGGATCTAATTGAATCAACAAAGAAATTTCTTTCATTGCTAAATGTAAAAGTTACTAATGCGACATTAGAAAAGGACTTACAGAACCATCCTGATTATCCAAGTCTTTTAAGTATAAGCGATGTACTTACCGGGTACGGCGTGGGTAATGTTTCGTTGAAAATAACGCCTGACAAGCTTGATGAACTCCCTACACCTTTTATAATACCTATAAAGGGTAAAACAGCCCACAATAGCCAGTCGGTTACGGTTGTTGAAAAGGTATCTGTTGATCTGGTAAGGTATTATAACCATGAAAAATATCAATGGGAAGATATTGTCAGAACTGATTTCGAGCAAATATGGTCGTCTGATATTGTGCTGCTGGCAGATGCCGAAGATGCCATCGGCGAAAAAGATTACAATAAGAAATTTCGCGAAGAACGACGTTTAAAAATTGCTAACTATTTCACTTTTTTAACGTTGCCCGCGTTTACTATAATAGCCTGTTTATTAGCCATTATTAATTACGGCCAGCCTGCGTTTCTCCCGGTAACTTTTACCGTACTTACTTTGACTGGATGTATTGTGGGTGGTTTGTTGCTTTGGTACGAAATTGATCAGTACAATCCCATTGCACAGCAGATATGCGGAACCGGCAAAAAAACGAATTGTGGCGCCGTACTTAATTCCAAGGCATCTAAAATCGCCGGCATCAGCTGGAGTCTGATAGGCTTCACGTATTTTTTGGGAGCATTGTTTACGCAGTTATTTACAGGGATATTAACTACCACGACATTATTTACATTAGCCTGGCTTAATGTATTAGCTGTACCCTATGTATTCTTTTCTGTTTATTACCAGTGGCGTATAGCCAAACAATGGTGTGTACTCTGCTTAAGCGTGCAGCTATTACTTGTTTTGCAGCTGGCAGTCTCGCTTGCTGCGGGGTGGCATACTGTTTCAACTTTAAATGAAGTATTTAACAGCGGGGTGCTTATACCCGTTTTATTTGCATATGCTATTCCCTTTATTATAGTTAACCTGGTATTGCCAGGCTTCCGCTCGGCAAAAGAAAGCAAGCGCAGTAAAGTTGAATTGCAGCGGCTGAAGCATAACCCGCAGATATTTGAAGCGCTTTTAGGGAAACAGAAAACAATTACAGAAAGTACCGAAGGTTTAGGAATTGTATTAGGCAACCCTAATGCCGTTCATAAAATAGTAAAAGTTTGCAATCCTTATTGCGGCCCTTGTGCCCAGGCGCACCTGCCAATGGAAGAATTGTTGCATAATAATCCTGATGTGCAAATGCAGATTATTTTTTATGCAACCAATAAGGAGGGCGACAAAAAAGGCCCACCGGTTAAACATTTATTAGCCATTGCTGGAAAAGGAAGTGAGGAACTTACCCAGCAGGCATTGGGCGACTGGTATTTACCTGAAGAAAAAGATTACGAGATTTTCGCCGCCAAATATCCTATGAATGGTGAATTGAAACTACAGGACGGTAAAATAGATGCCATGCATAATTGGTGTGGTAAAACAGAAATAACTTTTACCCCTACATTTTTTGTAAACGGGCATCAACTACCCGAAATGTATAGCGTAAGTGACCTGAAATATTTTTTAACTGTATAAATTAAAATCATGTCGCTACTTAAGTATTTTTTTCGCTTACAGTATATTGATTTCCTGATACGTCGCAAGGCAACAGGCAACCCGCAGGTTTTTGCCCAAAAAAATCACCTTAGTAAAAGAGGGCTGGCGAAAGTATTGAACGAGATGAAAGAAATGGGCTTTCCCATCAGGTACGATAAAACCACGCAGTGTTATCGTTATACAAAGGATGGAAAAATGGCGGGGAAATTATTTGTTGAAGACGCACAGATATTATCAAGGGATGAAATAAAAAAGGAAGAATTCAGCAACGTAGATAATCTTTGCTTTTCGGAAACTTCCATTTTTGAACCTTGCGGAAATTTTGAGAAAAATTAAGAATGCACTTATAGTGCTTTCAAGGGCCCGAACTTTATTGTAATAAACAAATTAAATTTATTTTATTATGAAAAAATTAAAATTAAAAATTGAGCAGCTGGCAAGTTCAGAATTGCTGACAAGAGAACAGATGAAAAATGTTTTACGCAGTACGGTAGGTGGTACCTGTAATGTTTGTTGGCAGTGCTGTACCCCGGATTATGGTACTTGCGGTCAATGTAACACCGCGGGTTCCTGCGGCCAATGTCAGGGTAATGGCGTACCCGTTTACATGTGCTGCTAGTTCTTTTGTTTCACCGGCGTAATCCTGGAATATTGCTTTTAAATATACTGCCTGACAATTTATGTCAGGAGGTGGTTTTGCAGGTCTTCCTGGGTTATGTTGGTGAAACATTTTATAGATAACTTGTTAATAATCAGGTGTTTTTTATGACAGGATATTATGTTTTCGTGAAAAGATCTTTAATATGTGGTATATTGATCTTGCTTTTTTCAATAACCGCTGTCGCTGAAAGAGCAACAATACATATTACGGTTAAGAATTTTAGGGGGACGATCGATGTGCTTGACCCCGAATTGCGGTATGATCTGGCGAAGGACAAAATGACCGTTCTGCATTTTGATACACATGGATCGGCATCTTATACGATGGATATCGCGAAGCCAACGTATCTTGTTTTATATTTTTTATCCAGCAAATTTTTTAACTATAGTCTTTTTCTGTCGCCCGGAGACGAGCTTTTCATAGCGACCGATTTTGGCAGGAAAAACAATAATATCGTAATAACCGGCAGAGGTAGCAACAATAACCAGCCTGAAATTTTCGCCTTGACGAATATGGATACAGAGCGGTTTAAGGGCGAGGCAACGCCAGACAATATCATCGCCGCTATTAATAAGCAATTTTTGCTTAATAAACTCCTATTGGCAAATTATATTAAAGTTAATAAGCCATCGGCCGGGTTTATAAAAATTGCGACAAGCAATCTACAATATTTCGCTCCTGTAACCTACTATGAATTTTATCATAATAATTACTTTGGCAAACCCAAAGAACAATTATGGAAATGGCAAAGGACCCAGGACAGCCTGTTTTCAACCATTAAGTTGAGCAATGGTGGCGCATTAACAGCCTATAACTATGCGCACTTGATTGATAATTTTATGATGCGGGAAACGGAAAAACTTTTGTTAGAATATAAGGCGAACCCGGTGTTGTTTAATAAACAATGGTTTCATTCTGGTGCCCTTAAGGAAAAAAAGCTTTTCGACGATGCGAAAGTGGGCGTTGTTATAAAAAAGATCATCGGGAAATATTTCACGGGGCAGGCGGCTGAGTATGCATATTGTCAGGCTTTGAAATTTGTATTCCACAAAGCTGATTACCCCTCAACTGTTTTGCTATTTGATGACTTTAAGAAGAAATATCCTTCGAGTGTATATATTAAAGGGTTTAGCGCTCCACTGGCCGAGGTGTTTAATAAGCAACGGCAAGCGCTTAATAGTAAATCAATTTTTGTTGCAGACAATGGCACAAAGTTAAATACATTTAAGGATGTGCTGGCATTAATGAAAGGAAAAACTGTATTTATAGACATGTGGGGTACCTGGTGCGGCCCTTGCAGAGAAGAAATGCAAAAAAATGCAGAACAGCTAAGGGCGTATTTCAAGGGAAAAAATATTACTTTTTTATATATCGCCAATCATGATATAGGAAAAGAGAAAGAGTGGAAAAAACTGATTGCCTTTTTTCAGATTGAAGGCTTGCATATTTTGGCTAATCCTAAATTAACCGGAGACATTATGGGAAAAGTTAAAGCAAGCGGTTATCCTACCTACATTATTGTAAAAAAGGACGGAAGTTATAAGCAATCAACAACTAAATACCCGGTAAATGTTCAGGCAATGATAAAAGAGATCGAAGCTGCGGCTACGTAATAAAATATGATATATTTAAGTGCTCAACCGGATGATTACTATTTTCTTTGGCAGTTGCAGTTGCAGGTATTTAACTTTCATTCGTTAGGTATCAAGCCTCAAAATATTCATATACTTATTGGCTTCAATCCGCTTAAAGGGCTAAATCCGGAATTTTATAATTGGATAGAAGGAAACATGGACGCCATGTTTTTTACTTATGCAGACAAAAGGGAGTCGCCGTCATATTTGTCATCTATCCGGTCGCATATAATTGCTAAGCATTTTGAGACTTTCCGTTATTTGGAAAAAGAAACTATTTTCTATCACGATTCTGATATCATTTTCCGATGCTTGCCCAATTTTCAATGTTTAATTGAAGACGAAAATTGGTATGCCTCGGATACAAGAAGCTACCTTAATACCAACTACCTAATAAACATAGGTGGCGAAGGCCTGCTGAAACAAATGTGCGATATTGTAGGCATATCGGTAGGCGCCGTAAAAGAGCAGGACAACAATGCGGGGGGCGCACAATATGTTATAAAAAACTCTCCTTTGTTGTTTTGGAAAAAGCTGGAAAAGGATAGTGAAAATTTGTATCGGCTGATGGAGGATCACAATATTAGCCAATATGTAAGGGGGGAGCAAGATCCCAAAATTATTCAATCGTGGTGCGCCGATATGTGGGCCTTTTGGTGGAATGCGCTGTTATGCAATAAAAATTTCGAGATCCATCCTGAACTGGATTTTGTATGGGCCGACAGTTCAATGGAACAATGGAATTCAAAGAAAATATTGCACTATACCGGTGATATTTCCAAGAGCAGAACATCAGTATTTAGAAAAGGTGATTTCGCGTACCATGATCCGTTTTACACCCAGTTTTCGCAACTTGATGAGGGTAACGCGAGCTATGCTTTAAAAAACGTGATTGAGCAGTATCGGACAATTCAGAAAAATAAAAGAATTGACCTTTCTGATGTAACTTTTATATTTGTTGTACGCATTAATTCAGAAGAATACTCAGAGAATTTTTATATCTGCGTAAATTACTTAACCAAATGGTTTAATACCAATGTTTATATAATTGAACTTGGTGATATTAAACAGGTTGATCAATCTCAGTTTATTGAAGAGATCAGATATATATTCGTTGAGGATAATATTGAAGAAGCGCTTTCTTTACGGAATGTTAACAAGGTGCTGCAGGAATTAACAACCCCTGTAATTTCATTTTATGAAACTGGTATGATATTGCCGGTTCACCAGATTGAATTGGCTGTTGATGAATTAAGACAGTGCGGTGCGGACTTTATTTCAATACAATGGGACCGTTGTATGAGGGTAGACCGATTGAGTAAAGCAATATTTTCAAAAACCCTTGATTTGGCTTTTTTTGAAGAAAACCAGGGCAAATATAATACTATGGCTAATTACGACACTAGGGGCCTGGTACTAACCGGCAGGCAATATTACCTGGACACTGTCTCAAACACTGACTCTTCTTTTCTCATAACTAATCCTTGCTTTGAGTTAGACAGCGGGCCCGAAGCAATTAAGATAATGAGTAACGCGTATTGGCTACCCAAGCCGCAGGATGAGTTTAGGGACTCCGAAAAAGGAAACAGCGATCATGCGGGTTTAAATGAGTACATAATACATTAAGCCGTGCGGAACGAAACTAAAAACGCGGCAAAGCTGAATTTTAAACAAACTTTCTTTTGTTTAAAAGAATCGTATGCAAAACGATACGGACTGCATGACGGAAAAGCTGGTTTATGCATAGGGGCTTTTTTGGAGTATCGCAATTCAGCTGAAGCAATTTGGAACCAGGAAGCAATGCAGCTTCTGGACGAGATTTGCGAAAATATCACAGTAGTTCAGCAAATGGATTTTGCTTCCGGTCTACCCGGCATTGGCTGGGCGTTGGAATGGATTGTACAGAATAATTTTGTCAAGGCAAATACGGATGATGTATTGGAAAGTCTGGATGATGAATTATTTAAAGCTATAATATATTCAAAAATTAAAAATCTCTCACTCGAGACGGGAGCGATAGGGCTGGCTTTATTTTTTTATAAAAGGTTGATGGCTCAAAACCCTTATACTTCTCGTTATCGCAAAGTATATATAATAGAATGCCTTGTACTATTAATCGATGAAATATATAACGGATTACTTGATAAAAAAGATGGCTTACTAAATAATGCTAATCCAGAAGACATGCAGGTAATAGCACAGTCTCTGGTTTTTGCAAGTTTAGTCGAACCGCTTCGCATTAATCACGAAAAGGTGAAAATTGTTATTAAAGAAGTTTTTAAATTTATCAATATAATTTGCAAAACGCCTGTGGCAATTACCGGTAACATAAATGATCCTATGTGGCAAGCGTATATCTCCGCAGGTTATATACTTAAAAGGCAGCCTTATACATTTTGTCATACTGAAATATCAAGCTTTTCTAATAATAATACGGCTTTCGAAAAGGATGTCGCCGATGCGAAAAATGGAATATACAAATTATTAACGAGGGCTAACAATAACAACTATGGCAATTGGAGAGAAGCCTGGCTTTATTTTTTATAAACGACAGCAATATATTGATATATTTAGGCCTTACGCGGCTTAGCGATGCCAATAGGTGCCTGCTGCCAATTTAATCACTAAACCGTTAACTATTACATGTAATTATCTATGCCATTTCCTTTCTACAAACAACCCGATCAAATGGACTGCGGACCAACCTGCTTACGCATGGTTGCCAAACATTACGGGCGCAATTTTAAACCGGAGACTTTACGAAAACTTTGTGAGATAAACCGAGAGGGGGTTTCGTTATTAGGCATTAGCGATGCATGTGAAAAAATTGGGTTTCGCTCCATGGGAGCAAAGTTAAGCTCAAAACGTTTCGCCGATATAGAATTACCCTGTATTTTGCATTGGCGTCAAAATCATTTTGTAGTACTTTATAAGGTAAAAAAAGATAAATATTATCTTGCCGACCCCGCTGCCGGCCTGGTTACCCTTAGTGAAGAAGACTTTGCCCGCAATTGGCTTGGCGATAAGGAAAAACAGGAGGGTATTGCGCTGCTGCTATCGCCAACGCCACAGTTTTATGAGCAGGACGATGAAAAAGGCAGCTCGGTTAGCTGGTCGTTTTTGTTCAGGTATCTTATTGCTTACCGGAAGTTGGTTTTACAACTCCTCTTTGGGTTGGGTATAGGCAGCTTACTGCAGCTGATTACGCCATTTTTAACGCAGTCGATTGTTGACATCGGTATCAATACCCGCAACCTCAATTTTATCTATATCATTCTTATCGCCCAAACGGCATTGATAATCGGTAGGGTAAGCGTGGAGTTTATACGGTCGTGGATATTGCTGCACATCAGCACGCGCATCAACATATCTATCCTTACCGATTTCCTGATAAAGCTGATGAAGCTGCCGATGAGTTTTTTTGATACCAAAATGACCGGCGACATTATGCAGCGAATGAATGACCAGAAGAATATCCAGACTTTTTTAACCGGGTCAACTTTAACTACTGTGTTCTCTATGTTCAACCTGCTGGTGTTTTCGGTTGTGCTGGCTTATTATAATATCGGGGTGTTTTTCGTTTTCGCGGTAAGCAGCGCTTTATACGTAACATGGATAGTGCTCTTTTTGAAACGGCGCAGGGAGCTCAATTATAAAAGCTTCGATGTATCGGCCAGGAACCAAAGCAGTATTGTGCAGCTTATAGGCGGTATGCAGGAAATAAAGCTGAACAATTGCGAGCAGCAAAAACGCTGGGAATGGGAGCATATACAAGCCCGCCTGTTTAAATTCAATGTAAAAACCCTCGCGCTTAGCCAATACCAGCAAGGCGGCGCAACATTTATAAACGAAGGGAAAAACATACTGATTACGTTTTTAAGTGCGGCGGCTGTAATTAACGGGCGCCTTACGCTGGGAGAAATGGTTGCGGTACAATATATAGTGGGCCAGTTAAGCAGTCCGATTGAGCAACTGCTGGGATTTGTACAGGGCTTCCAGGATGCGAAAATCAGTTTGGAAAGGTTGAACGAAATTCACCAGATGGAGGATGAAGAGCCGGTAAACAAAGAATGGAACCATAGCCTGCCGGAAAATAAAAGCCTTAGTATCAATAAGCTCACTTTCAGATATCCGGGTGCAGGCAATGAACCGGTGCTGGAAGACATTGACCTGAAAATCCCCGAAGGGAAAACCACCGCTATTGTGGGCATGAGCGGCAGCGGGAAAACTACCATACTTAAACTGCTGCTGCGGTTTTACGAGCCACAAAAGGGAGAAATCAGGGTTGGTGACCAATCCATTCACAACATCGGCTTTAAAACCTGGCGCGGACAATGCGGCGTGGTAATGCAGGACGGTTTTATATTCTCTGAGTCGATTGAGCGCAACATTGCCGTGGGTGATGATTACCCGGATAAGGAAAAGCTCCGGCACGCCATTAAGGTGGCCAACATACAGGACTTTATTGACGGCCTGCCGCTTGGCTTGAACACTAAAATAGGTGCGGAGGGTAACGGCATAAGCCAGGGGCAGCGACAGCGAATGCTGATAGCCCGGGCGGTTTATAAAAACCCGCAATACATATTTTTCGACGAGGCTACCAATGCGCTCGACGCCAATAACGAACGTGTAATAATGGATAACCTGGCCGAATTTTTCAAGGGCCGTACTGTAGTAATTGTAGCCCACAGGCTGAGCACAGTAAGCAACGCCGATAACATCATCCTGCTGGACAGAGGCCGGATAGTTGAACAAGGCACCCACCAGGAACTTACCGCCTTAAGGGGAGATTATTATAAGTTAGTGAAGAATCAATTGGAGCTGGGAACGTAAGGGAAGATGTTGGCAGTTTTGAGTTGGCAGCGAGCAGTGAAAATCATCGCAATCATCTTCTTATCAACATAATCATTAAATAATCGGTGAAATCAATTAATAATCGGTGAAATCAAAAAAAATATTATGCCATCAATATATACGGATATAAACGAAGAAACCCGCCATACAGACGAGATGCAGGATATTATCGGCGCCGCACCGGGCTGGCTGCTGCGCTGGGGCATTTCGTTATTTTTTGCAGTTTTAATTTTGATTGTGCTGTTAGGCGCGCTGATAAAGTACCCCGACATTGTGAATGCACAGCTAAAAGTGGATTCACCCAACTCACCCAAGCCTGTTGTAGCAAAGATGTCCGGTAAGTTGGTGCAGCTGCTGGTAAACGAAAATCAAACCGTAAAAGCGAACGAGCCCCTGGCTTACCTGGAAAGCACGGCAGACCACAGCAAAGCCCTGGCCCTTTTGACCAATCTTAAAAAACTGCAGCAAGAAGTTTTACAGGGTAAACCTGCGGACGACGCCTTTATTAACAGCACCGATAACACGCAGCTTGGTGAGCTGCAATCGGCCTACCAGGCTTTTTCGCAGGAATACTTATTATATAAGTCGACCGTTGGTAATGGCTATTTGATTAAGAAGAAAGACTACCTGCAGAATGACCTTGCCAACCTGAACAAGCAACAGCAGCAGCTGGCCTCGCAAAAAAATAATGAGCAAAAGGATTTTGAACTTGCCAGCGAAGAATACGAAATGCATAAAAAGCTGGCACAGCAAAAGGTGGAAACCAAAGCTGAATTGAGGCAGGAAGAAAGTAAATATCTTGCCAAAAAAACGTCGATGCTGCAAACAGAATCGGCTATAGTTAACGGCGATAACAATTATGCGGCCAAGCAAAAAGAAATATTGGAGCTGGATAACCAGGTGCTTGAAGAGAAATCGAAATTTTTGCAGGCCCTGAACAGCCTAATTAGTACGGCCGAAGATTGGAAAAGTAAATATGTATTAAGCGCGTCGCAAGCGGGCAAGCTGTCGTATGCGGGCATCATCCAAAAAAACCAGGTTTTAGCTGCAGGCCAGGAAATATTTTATGTAGACCCGGGCAATGAGGCTTTTTTCGGCGAGATGAACATCCCCCAAAACAACATGGGTAAAGTTAAAGAAGGACAGGAGGTTCTGGTAAAGCTGAGGAGCTATCCTTTTGAAGAATACGGCATGATACGCGGACGGATACAGTACATAGCCGATGTGCCCTATAAAGACAGCGTTTTTATCTCGAAAGTTGATTTTAAAATGAGGCAGTCGTCCGACTTAAAAAAGCCAATCCATTTAAAACAGGGTATGATGGCTGACGCTGAAATCATTACCCAGGATGCCACAATTTTACAGCGCATTACCCGCAGCTTTTTGAAAATATTAAACAATAAATAACTACATTAGTTGTAGTAAGCTAAAGTGCCCATTAGCTTCATTTATAGAGCCATCCCGCGACTGTTATGGGAATTATATTTTCTTTTGATATTTTTTGATAGCCGAAAAATAGTTACATTTAATATTAATTATAAGCCACCTTTTTTTAGTTTTCCTGTTTCTGGCCATTGGCATTTATTTTTATTTACTTTATACAAAGATAGGTTTAAGTAATAGTACCGCCGGATACAATGAGCGGCTAAAAGGTTTTACAGGCGATTATCACAGCGTTTACAAACGAACCCACCAATATGAAAAAGATATTTTTTACCCTCATCTTGTTTGTATCGATACAGGCAGCTGTATTTGGGCAGGGCAGCAGCCCGGTACTGGAAAATGCAGTTTCGAAAATTAAAACCACCATTACCGACCAGATTATTGAAAAGGCATACCTGCATTTTGACAGGCCTTACCCTTATTACATTGCCGGTGATGTAATGTATTTTAAAGCCTATGTAACTATGGGCGAGCTGCATCAACCATCTACCATCAGCGGTATTCTGCACGTCGACCTGATTGGTAAAAACGATGCCTTATTGCAAACAAAATCGATCGCGCTTACAAACGGGGTTGGCTGGGGCGATTTTTCGCTACCCGATACCTTGCAAAAAGGCAGCTACAGGATAAGGGCGTATACCAATTACATGCGCAACCGCGACCATGCTTATTATTTCGACAAATATATTTCGATTAGTTCGCCAAATAATGTAGATAGAGTAGCACAAACCTCTAAAAAGACCGGGCAGCCTTCGGTGCAATTTTTTCCTGAAGGAGGTAACCTGGTTACTGATATTCATAGCAAAGTTGCATTTAAAGCAATCGGGCCTGACGGTTTGGGAGTAGACCTGAAAGGGGTAATTGTGGACAACGATAACAAAGAGGTTATAAAAATTGAGTCAAGCCATTTCGGTATGGGCACTTTTGATTTTATCCCTGAAGAAGGGAAAAAATACACAGCCAAATTGACTTACGCTGACGGCTCAAAAGCCACGGTTAATTTACCCGATGCTGCTGCAAAAGGTATAGTTTTAGCAGTGAATACTGATAATCCGGCAAAAATCAGTATTGAAATAAGAGCTAACCGCGCTTACTACAAGGAGAACATGAATAAAGATGTTAACCTGTTGATTTACTGGTCGGGTTCGGTTAAAAAGGTAAATACCAAACTTGACAATGCCGTACTCGGCCTTGATTTGCCCGCCACTAACATGATGACTGGTATAGTGCAGGTTACGCTGTTTTCGGAAACAGGCGAGCCGTTGAGTGAGCGCCTTGCATTTGTTCAAAATAATGATTTACTTGGAATGACTGTAGCATCAAATAAGCCTGCCTACAGCAAACGCGAAAACGTAGTGCTGAACCTGAACGCAAAAACCAAGGACGGCAGCGCTGCCAAAGGCTCGTTCTCGGTTTCGGTTATCGACGAGAGTAAAATTGCAGTTGATGAAAATGCAGAAGCCACCATATTAACAAGCTTACTGCTTACACCCGACCTGAAAGGCTATATTGAAAAACCTAACTATTATTTTGCTAATGTAACCAGCGAAACGCGCAGCAACCTTGATGCGCTGATGCTTACCCAGGGCTATCGCCGTTTTGTGTGGAAACAATTGTTAAATGATAATGCCGCTAAAACCGATACCTATAAACCGGAACGTACATTCGCCATTTCGGGAACTGTAAAAACGAAGGCAGGCGGTACCCCGGTTGCTAATACACAGGTTACCTTGCTACCATCTGCAGGAGGTGCTGTTAAATTAGCGATGACAGATGCAGAGGGAAAATTTAACTTTCCTGATATGGTTTTTGAGACAGGTACCAGCTTTGTAATAAAAACAGACTCAAAATCAGGTAAAAAGGCTGTTGTGGTTGCTTTAGATAGACCCGTAGAAAGCGCTGTTATAGATCCTGGAAATCTGATAGAAGCCGGTTACAATCCCAATGCTGACATACTCGCCTCGTTACAAAACAGCCAAAACGGGGTTATGACTGCAAGTAACGACTCGAAGGTTTACCCGAAAAATGATAAGAATACTGCTAAGCAAAGCAATAGCTACCGCTCGTCCAATTTAGGTGGTTCTGGCCACGCCGACCAGGTTATTAATGGCGATTCATTTGAAAACGCTCCCTCGCTTGTTACGGCGCTGAATGGCATTGCCCGCGATGTAGATTTTAGGGACGGTGTGCCGTATTTAAAAACAGGATCGTATGGGTCAACAGCTGGTGGAGAGATTTCCCCGATGGCGGTTGTTGTTGACGGTGTGATAGGAAACAACCCGATAGATGCAATTCTGCCGAGGCTTGTTGAAACCGTAGAGATTTTGAAGGGCAACAACGCTTCTATCTATGGTTTGCAGGGTGGTAGCGGTGTTATTGTAATTACCACCAGGCAGAGTTTTACAATGGGAACTGGCGTAATGAGTAAGGAAATGTCGCCTGGTGTATTTGCTTTTACACCCGAAGGTTTTTATAAAGCGAAAGATTTTTACTCGCCGAAATATGACGCGGTAAATGCAGCTAAGAGCCCCGACACGCGCACAACCGTTTTTTGGAAACCCAATATTGTTACTGATAGTGACGGTAATGCTGCTGTCACGTTCTTCAACTCAGACGGCGCCGGCACTTACCGTGTAGTAGTTGAGGGCATGGATACCAAAGGTACCCTCGGGCGCCAGGTGTTTAAATACAAGGTTCAGTAACGGCCGCTAATTACCACTAAAAGGTTTGGTAATTAGATATACATGCCCCAAAACATTTTGCCGGGTAGCTTTATTAAGAAACTTCGGCATGATGTTTTCTTGAGGATAAGTGGTAAATGTCTTTACAATACTAAATTTGGCATGGCTTTCCAGGAGGTAATCCATCGAGCGCTGATTAACGTAAAATACTGATGGTTTAATGGGGGTGAATTTATCAAACTTATCTATCGGCATAAAACCTACCGGCCTTTTACAATAAAACTGGAAATTATTATTCTCAAATTTTACGGAATAGATATCCACGCTGTCAAATGGTTTTTGATTGATGTATTCGGCAGCAGCAATTTCGCCTTTGTAGAGTGTAATTTCATTAAATACAACGGCATTGAGGTAATAACCGGCGAATAGAACCGATAAGCAGGCAAGAAAGAAAGCCCGGGTTTGCGTTTCCTTTATTTTTAGGGTTATCATCAATACAATTGCACTAAAAACAATAACTCCCATCCAAAACGGATAACTATTTTCGGGCCTTAACAAGTAGTTCAATACAATAATTACCAGAGGCAGCGCCGCAATTAAAATCCATAACGATATCGACCTGAATTTTTCTTCGGCTTTATTTAGCTGATTAACAAGCAAGGGCGCTGTGATAACTGCAAACAGTGGAAAAACGGCATTGGTATAAAATGGCAACTGGAAGCGCGAAAGTGAGAACAGAACCAGCAATAATAGCCCGCCGCTTAAGGCATAGTATTCAGGTAAAGCAATGCGCTTGACAATACTCCTGGTGTTTTTAAAAATTGCATAATAAAGCAACAGGCACCAGGGCGCAAATGCCCACAAAAGCGTGTGTAAATAAAACACCTTGCTTCCTGATTCAACCCGGCTGATAGGGCCGCTATTAATAAATCGTCCAAACTGGCTGTCCCACAAAAACCATTTGATACCCGAAACATTTTGCCTGCCGAAAACGGTCTTCTCGGGATGCAGGTCGAACTGGGTATACAATGCATAAAGCTCAGGTAATGTAAATATAAACGTTAAAATCGCGAGCGCCAGCCACTTAAAATTGAATAAATCTTTCAGCCTTTTTTTGAAGAGCAGTTGACCGAATAATGCGCCATATATGGCAATTATCACAAAAATGCCCTTAGTCATTATGGCGCATGCAGTGAGCAGGGCGGCGAATAATAAATGTTTAAATGTATAGCGGTCGTTCAGTTGGCTGATGTGATAAACAGAACCGATTATCAGTGCCATTAAATAAGGTTCGGCCCGAACGTCGGTGTTTGAAAGCAGGATATGCAACGAGGCGGACAATATTAGTATGGCAGTATTTGCCACCTGCCGCCCATAGTATTTAGCCGCAAATAACCAGGTATATAACAAACTGATAAAAAAGAAAAGCAATGCCGGTAAACGGTAAGCCCAAACGCTTGCGCCAAACAGTTTAAAACTGGCCAGTATAATCCAAAACGGGAAATGCGGTTTATCCAGCCAGTCCTGGTTATAGGTGAAGAGCTCGAAAAAGTCTTTTTTATAAAGGAGATTTTTGCTGATGGCCGCGTACAGTCCAGGGTCGTCGGTAAAAAACTGAACATTTATGCCGAGGCAATTAACCACAAGAGCTAATACAAATAACAGTATGTAAAAATTTTTATTTGTATTGTTCATCCGGGGCCTTGTAAATAATAGGTCAAATATAACCGATGTACTTAAATATTAGCAGATGGTTGATATTTAACCACAGATACAGAGCAGATGAGTACTTGGCTGTGCCTTCCCCGTGTAATGCAGTGGTTACCTAAAAACACGGTAACAGCAACGGAAGCTCCGAAGTAATGGAGAAAAAAAGGAAGTTACCTCTCATCCTTTAATTAGGTCCGCTCCAAATTAATTCAGAATTATATTATAATTTAGCTACCCGATACCCTTATTGATATCTTTAATGAAATTGCTTTTTAGCATCAGTTTGTGCCTCTTAGTTTGCTCCGTTACCTTCGGACAAACCCAAACGCTCGACCATTTTTTAGAAACCGCCAAAAACAACAGTCCGTTACTTAAAGACTTACAAAACCAGGTTGCCTCCAACCAGATTGACAGTCTCCGGTTGCGCGCCGGGCTTAGGCCACAAGTGAACTTAACCAGTGCCGGGCTTTACGCTCCTGTCGCAGGAGGATATGGCTATGCATCCGCCATCACCAACGAACATACGCTGAATGCCCTGATGGGCGTAAACCAGGCTATTGTGGGTAAAAAGAATATCGATGCGCAGTTACAGGCCATTACGCTGCAATCGCAGTCGGTTAAAAACACAACGAAAATATCGGAACAGGATTTAAAGAAAGCGATAACTACGCAATATATCACCGCTTACGGCAGCCTGCAGCAGTTTAAATTTAACCAGGAACTTATCAACCTGCTTAGCAAAGAAGAAGCCCTGCTGAAACAGCTCACCCGCAACAACGTGTATCGCCAAAGCGATTACCTGACATTTTTGGTAACCCTAAAGCAGCAGGAGCTTACGGTTGCCCAGTCGCGCCTGCAATATAAAACCGATTACACCACGCTAAACTACCTGGCCGGCGTAACTGACACGGCGATGGTTGAACTAACCGAGCCGGATATTCACCAAAACATATTGCCTGATGCAGCAAACAGCATTTTCTTCGCCCAGTATCGCATCGACAGCCTTAAACTGATAAACAGCCGCCAGTTGGTTGATTTTAGCTATAAACCGAAGGCAAGCATACTGGCCGATGGCGGATATAATTCTGATTTCTCCTCCAGCCAGGCATATAAAAACTTTGGCATAAGCGCAGGCTTTACTTTTACTATGCCGATTTACGATGGCGGTCAGCGCAAGATGCAGTACCGTAAGATCTCGCTGGAGGAACAGACCCGGCAGGGCTACAAGGCTTTTTTCGACAGCCAGTACAAACAGCTGATAGCACAATTGAAGCTACAGATAAACGAAACTGAAAACCTGCTGAAAAAAGTAGATGAGCAATTAAAATATTCCGAAAGCCTGATTAAGGTTGATAACCAATTACTGCAAACCGGCGACCTGCGCATTGCAGATCTGATACTCGCCGTCAGCAATTACTTTACTATCCGGAACTTACGCACCACCACCAATATCAACAAACTACAGCTGATTAACCAGCTTAACTATTGGAATAAATGACATGAAGCATACCCCTCTAAAATATTTGATTTATGGCCTTGCTGTACTGCTTTTCTCCTGCCACGGAAAAGACAAGGCTGCTGGTGACGAAGATTCAAAAGTAGCATCGCAAACGCCGGTGACTGTAACAAGTGTTAGCGATAGCACGCTTACTGATTATATCGACCTTAATGCCACATCAACCATTCTGCAAAAAAACTTTGTTAAATCAAACGCCAATGGTTACATCGAGCAGGTAAATACGCAACTTGGGAAAGATGTTAGCAAAGGGCAGCTGCTTTTCACCGTAAAAACCAAAGAAGCACAGGCTATAGGCAACAGCATAAACGTGCTGGATACAACCTTCAAATTTTCGGGCGTTAACAGGATAAAGGCATCTGCACCGGGATATATTTCGCTGATAAGTCACCAGAAAGGCGACTATGTGCAGGACGGCGAAGCGCTGGCCACCATTAACGACCGCAGCAGCTTTGTGTTTTTAATGCAGCTGCCCTACGAGCTGCGCAAATACGTAAAACAGGGCCAAACGGTAGAACTGACACTACCCGGCGGCACTAAATTACCTGCAATCGTAAGCTCATTTATGCAGACTGTCGACACCGTTTCACAAACACAAGGTGTGGCATTGAAGGTAAATGCCACTCAGCAGATACCGGAAAATTTAATTGCCAAAGCAAGGATTGTAAAATCGGCCAAAACAAGCGCGCAATCACTACCGAAAGCAGCCGTATTGACCAACGAAACACAAACAGAGTTTTGGGTAATGAAGTTGATTAACCCCACAACCGCGGTAAAAATCCCGGTTAAGGAAGGTATTCAAGCCGGGGAGAGGGTGGAGATTTTGTCGCCATTGTTTACCAAAGACGATAAAATTATCGTGACCGGAAACTACGGTCTCCCTGATACTGCAAAAGTTAAAATTACGACCAATGAAGCCCATTAAGGATACCTTTTTGCAGCATAAAAAGCCGGTAAGCCTGGTACTGGTCATCATTATTTTGGGCGGCATTTTCGCTTACTCAAAATTGCAAACTTCGCTGTTCCCCGAAATTACTTTCCCCAAAATAAAGGTAATTGCCGATGAAGGGCTACAGCCTGTAAATAAGATGATGGTTACGGTTACCAAGCCGCTGGAGAATGCCATCAAACAAGTGCCGGGCCTGCAAAACGTCCGCAGTACCACCAGCCGCGGCAGCTGCGAGATATCGGCTTATATGGACTGGAATACCGACATCGACGTAAGCCTGCAAAAAATACAGGCCGGTATCGACCAGGTAAAAAACGACCTGCCTGCTGATGTAAATATCACCGTGGCAAAAATGAACCCGTCGATACTACCGGTTAGCGGCTACACGCTGGAAAGCCACAGCCGCAGCCCGATAGAATTGCGGCAGTTGGCTACCTATACCGTTAAGCCATTCTTGTCGCAAGTGGATGGCGTGTCCGAAATCAGGGTGATTGGCGGTAAGGCAAAGGAATACTGGCTCACGCTGAACAAGCAAAAGATGAGTTCCCTCGGCTTAACGCCTGATATTATCAGCACCACGCTGGGTACTACGAATTTTGTTAAATCGGAAGGCTACCTGTCGGACTATAACCGTATGTACCTTACGGTGACCGATGCCACCATTAACGCCAAGGATCAGCTGGAAAACCTGGTTATCGGCAATAATAAAAAACGGGTAGTTCGCCTTAAAGATTTTGCAGATGTGGCTATACAGCCGGGCATTGAATATACCCGCATTAACGCCAACGGGCACGAGGGGGTTTTGATTGCCGTTATCAAACAGCCTGATGCTAACCTGGTTTCCTTATCGGCTGATATGGATGGCAAAGTGGCCGATTTACAAAAGATATTACCGAAAGATGTAACCATAAAGCCCTACTATGAGCAAGCTGATTTTGTAAACGATTCTATTAAGAGTGTGAGTGACAGCCTTTGGATAGGTTTGGCGCTGGCTATAATAGTCGCTATTATTTTTTTACGGTCGGTAAAGGCAAGTGCTGTTATCCTCATTACTATACCTGTTACATTGTGCCTTAGTCTTGGAGTGATTTACTGTATAGGCTACACCCTAAATATCATGACCCTGGGCGCAATCGCAGCGGCTTTGGGTTTGATAATTGATGATGCCATAGTTGTAGTCGAACAGATCCACCGTACACATGAAGAGCATCCCCGCGAGCGGCCGTTAAAACTGATTAAAAGTGCTATCGACTATTTATTTCCTGCTATGCTGGGTTCGTCAATCAGTACGATCGTGATATTTGTACCTTTTTTACTGATGACAGGTGTTGCCGGGGCATATTTCCACGTGCTCACCAATACCATGATTATCACGCTGGTATGCTCTTTTTTTGTAACGTGGATTGGTTTGCCTGTTATTTATGTATTGTTGACCCGGCACAAACAAAACAACAACGCACAGCAAAAAGATGAAGAACACCATGTAAAAAACCAGCGCTGGGTAAAATGGTTTATCCTGCGACCTTTTGTGAGCATTATTATTATAGCTGCTGCTGTATTGGCCATCATATTTGTGCCGCCACTTTTGGAAACCGGCTTTTTGCCCGAAATGGATGAAGGCAGCATTGTACTGGATTATACCTCGCCACCCGGAACCTCGCTTGACGAAACTGACCGGATGTTGCGGCAAATCGAGCAAATTATAGTAAAGCAACCCGAGGTGGCGGCTTATTCCCGCCGTACAGGTACAGAGATGGGTTTCTTCATCACCGAGCCCAATAAAGGCGATTACCTCATCAGCCTGAAAAAAGAACGCGATAAATCAACCGAAGAAGTTATCAGCGATTTGCGCAAAAAGATAGCCGTCAACCAACCTGCTTTGCGTATTGATTTCGGGCAGGTTATCGGCGATATGCTGGGCGACCTAATGACCTCCGTACAGCCTATCGAAATAAAAATATTTGGCGATGACCAGCAAAAACTACAAAGCCTTTCTAAACAAGTTGCCGGCATTGTAGAAGGCGTAAAGGGTACTGCCGATGTGTTCGACGGGATAGTTATCGCCGGCCCATCGGTAAGCATCGACCCGCATTATAGTAAACTGGCTCAATACAATATTACCCCGGCTAGCCTGCAATTTCAATTGCAAACTGCTTTGGAAGGCAACATTATCGGCAATATGCTGGAGCGTGAGCAGCTCTCTCCTATCCGTATGGTTTATCCCGGCAACCGCGGGCTAAATGTTAACGGTATTCAAAATCAAACCGTATTTGTTCCGAGCGGCAAATTGATACCGATAAGCGAGCTTGCCGATGTGCAGCTTAAACCAGGCGATGCCGAGGTGAGCCGGGAAAATCTGCAATCAATAGGCGTAATCAGCGCACGTTTGGAGGGCGCCGACCTGGGCAGCGTAATGCCGGCAATTCAAAAAAGCATCGGTAACCGTGTGAGCCTGCCACAGGGTTATCATATTGAGTACGGTGGCGATTATGCCCAGCAGCAGCAATCGTTTAAGGAGTTATTAATCATACTTATTACGAGCAGCCTGCTGGTGTTTGCGGTTATCCTATTCCTGTTTAAGCAATTCCGGATAGCAATTTTGATATTGATAGTAGCCGTTTTGGGCATAGCAGGAAGCTTTCTCGCCTTATATATTACACAAACGCCTTTAAACGTGGGCAGCTATACCGGCCTGATTATGATTGTGGGTATCATCGGCGAGAATGCCATCTTCACATTTTTGCAGTTTAAAGAACGCGCATTGGAAAATGCGGGTAAGGGCGTTGAAAACTGCATAGATGAAGCCATCGTATTCTCTATCTCAACCCGTTTAAGGCCAAAACTAATGACGGCTATCGGTGCTATCATTGCCCTGATGCCGCTAGCCCTGGGCATAGGCGCCGGGGCACAACTGCACCAGCCACTGGCTATTGCCGTTATAGGCGGATTTTTAGTGGCGCTACCGCTCCTGCTTATTGTACTACCCAGCATGATGCGGATACTTTACCGCAGCGGCAGGTTTCATGAAAATACTAAGCATGAGTTGAATGAGAGCCCGGAGGGCGTTTAGGCGCATCTAGTTGTCGGTGACAACACCGACAATGGCGTAACGTTAACCATGAGAAATCGGTGAAATCATTCTCCAATCGGTGAAATCCAAAATAAAGAAATCGGTGCAATCATTCTCCGATCGGTGAAATCCACAATAAAAAACAAACCCGGCGGTGGATAATACACGCGGCCGGGTTAAACTAAACTATGTAAACTAACTTATAATGCTGCGAAATCGCCCGAGGTATCTTTAACCTGGTTGTTGGTGCTTTTTTGTACTAACGAGGCGTAAGCCAGGCTGCCGGTGTTAATATTGGCTGGTAAATCAAATTTCAGCTCGCAGGTGTTAACATTACCTGAAAGACTTGCCCTTGCGTTGTCATTCAGCGTTACGCTGGCCTCGAAAACATCCATATTCAATTTAGCCGATGCATTATTAAAAAGCTTCACGTCAAGCTCGATAGCTGTAAGCTTACCGAATGATTTTACCTGGGCATTGTCATAAGCCGAAAGGCTGCGTAAATCGTTTGCGGTAACCCATACCACCAGTTTTTCATTTTTGTAGGATGAAATGCGAAGTGTACCGTTTTGGTTCTGCACCATTGCGCTTTCTTTGTAATAGCTGTTGTAAACTTTTACGTTGTCGGTATCACCGTCTGATACATAAAGTTCAACGTTGCCATAAACTTCAATTTTATTGATGGCGCCGGTTTCTGTTAAAACGGGGTAAGTTTGGTCGGTGTCTTGTGGGGCTGCTGCAACGCTATTATTTATGCCGATTACTGTTGCCAGTAAGATTGCTGTGGTTAAAAATATAGTTTTCATTGTCGTAATATTTATGGTAAATTATTTTTGTTATTAATTTACCACCCTATGCCAATTTTGGCACCATATTTTTAACTATCTGATTATCAATAAAATAATTTTTTATTTTATTTAAAAAGTGTTCGGTAGCGTACGGTAAGTGCACAGTGGCGGACGGTTTTGGAACGGGAAAGAATCAAGAGCCAAGAGTCAAGAACCAGGACAGAATATTGAAGAATTCAATTAGGAGCTATACGTAAAAAAGCGTCCCGTATCTCACCCCGGGACGCAATCAACTAAACCTCAGATCTCACGCTTGCAGACCTAAGTTCTTTTCCAAGATTGTTACTTGGTTTTTTAACTAATCTCTAACCTCTGATCTCTAATCACTCCGAACGAAGACTCCTCACAGGATTGGCCAAGGCGCTCCTGATAGCCTGGAAGCTTATGGTAATTACGGTGATGATAAGCGTAAGTGCAGCTGCTATAATGAATGGCCCTGCTCCTATGGTTATCCGGTAGTCGAACTTTTGGAGCCATCCGTGTAAAAAGTAAAACGCAACAGGGGACGCGAATACACAGCTGATTACGACCAATATGATAAAATCGGTTGATAATAACGCCCAAACCCGTGAAACCGATGCACCCAATACCTTGCGGATCCCTATTTCTTTCTTCCGCTGTTCAGCTACATACGCTGCAAGGCCGAATAAACCCAGGCACGAAATAAATATCGCCAGGCCGGCAAAGATGCTTGCCAATGTGCCCACCAAAAGCTCGATTAAGTAAGTCTGTGCCAGGGCTTCGTCTGCAAAACGATAATCGAACGGAAAGGATGGGTTATACCTGTTAAATATGGCCGATATTTTTTTAATGGCCTGCTGCTTTTCTGCGCCAGGGTTCAGCCTGAACATAACGGCGCCCGACCAGCCCGGATTATACACATAAAGCGCCGGCCCCGCCGAGTAAAATGGCGATCCGACAATCGCGCTTTCCACCACACCGATGATGCGCATCGGGTTTTTGCGGTAATCGAACGTTATCAGCTGGTTAAGTGGTTCCTTCAACCGCAGCTGCCGGGCTGCGGCTTCGTTTAGTATAACGTCTAAAGTATCGGGGCCCGCCTCGGTCGCAAAATCATGTCCCGCTTTTATTTTCATCCCGGTTGTTTGAAAATAACCTTGCGAAACGGCTGTGGTGGCCATCTCCAATGATTCGCCAATCTTTTTACCCGGAAAGTCCCGTATACTGAATGACGCCGGGAAATAGGTCATTCCGCTTGCCGCTTTGGTAACGCTTACAACCTGTCGGCTTTGTAAAAGGTCATGTTTAAGCGCTTCGTAATTTCTGTTAAGGTCGTCGCTGCTGTTTATCATCACCAGGTTATTGGGATCATAGCCTTTCGGTTGGTCCTTTGCATATTTTATCTGCTGGTAAATAATAAGTGTACTAATGATGAGCGCAATGGAGCAGGTGAATTGTACAACAACCATAATTTTACGCGGCAGCGCAGCCCGCTTACCCAACTGGATAGTGCCTTTTAAAACTTTTACAGGTTTAAAAGAAGAGAGATAAAACGCCGGCCGGCTTCCGGCTAACAGCCCGGTAACCAGCACATAACCCAGCATCAGGCTCCAGAACATCATATTGGTATATGGCACAGCAATGGTGCTATAGGTTATGGTATTAAACCCCGGCAGCGCCAGTTGAACAATCACTATCGATACTGCAAACGCAATAAAGGTAAGCAGGAATGATTCGCCCAGGAATTGGATAATCAACTCTGCACGGGATGAGCCGATAGACTTGCGCACCCCCACTTCGCGTGCACGTTTCTCGGCCCGGGCCGTCGACAAGTTCACAAAGTTTATGCACGCAATTACCAATACCAATATGCCTATAATGCCAAACATACGCACATACTGAATAAAGCCGTTCGTGGCCTTACCATTGTTAAAATCGTTAAGCAAACGCCAGTTTTTTGCAGCGTGCAGGATGATCTCTACCTTATCAGTCGCATCATGTTGGGCAATGGTATTTTTTATCTTGTTTTCAAAGGCTGCTGCATCTGTGCCCGGCTGTAACTGAACGTATTCGGGGGAAGAACAATTCCTCCAGTTAACACGGTCCTTTTTAATCTCGGGGAAGGTTTGCTCCAGGTAGCTGTAAGGCAAAAGGTAGCCGAACTGCAAAGTGGAGTTAGGCGGGTTATCTTTCATTACCGCTGTTACCTTCACGTTATTTTTATTGTCTATCCTGATGAGCTTATTAATAGGATCATCATTCCCAAACAAAGCCTTCGCAACCGACTCCGTTAAAATGATGGAATTGGGGTCGCTAAAGGCGGAGTTGATATTTCCTTTCAGCATGGGGTAAGGAAACATCTTTAAAAAATCAGTGCCCACACTATAGCCGAAGGGATCGAGCTTCTTTTCGCCGGTAACCAGGCTGCGCTGCGCTCCCCAGTCCGTTTCCGACGCATACCTTACTTCAGGATAATTCTTGCGAAGCTCTTCTACGAGCGGCAACGCCGACCCGCTTTGCGTATGTATTTCGCCGCTGTGAAAAAAGTTCAGCTTTACCTTGTACAAATCGTTATAGCCGGGCAGAAACCGGTCATACGCATATTGGCTGTTTATCCACAAGCCAATCAGTAAAGCTACAGCCATCCCGGAGGCAAGTCCGGCAATATTAAGCGCACTGTAAACCTTGTTATGTACCAGGTTGCGCCAGGCGATTTTCAAATAATTCTTTAACATATAATTGCGGTTTAATTTCTGTTCAGACCACTTTGGAGTGGATTGCTGATACGAAATTAGCGGCGCAAAATGAGGCTCAAGTCCCAGTTTATAATGTGGGATATCTTTTTTTATGTCGTTTTTATATTCAGCGGGGCTTTTCCCGGTGACTTGTCTGAATGTGCGGTGAAAGGTACTTTTTGAATTAAATCCTGAGCTGTAAGCAATGCCCAGCAAGGTAATATGGTCATAAGCAGGGTCCTGCATTTTGCGGGCTATATCCGCAACACGTAATTCGCTGATGAAATCATTGAAGCTTTTTTTAAGCACGGTGTTGAGTATCCTGGATAATTCATGGGGAGTAAGGTCCAGCTTTTCGGCCAGCGAGGTTAAGTTTAAGTCCGGGTCCTGGTAATACAAGTTAGCTTTCACCACTTTCTTCAGCCAGCTACCCTTTTGTTTCGCCTCCGCCGGTGGTTGCACCTTTAAAAAAGATGGTACAACCTGTTGCACGCCAACTTCCTGTCTTGAATAGGCTATGCTTGCTATCCTGATGATAATCACGGCCAAAAGAACATAAAAAGGATAATAAGCATGTATTTCCGCCTGGCTATGATAATATAAGATAAAGGGTATCCACAAGATCCAGAGTAATCCGAAACCAATGAGTAAATTGCGCAACCACCGCAGTTCGTATCGATACCTGTCGCTAACGCTATTAAATTGCGACCGGTGGTAAAAGCGTTCTATCAGCCTTAAACACCAATACGAGTAGGTAATAACCGAAACACAAGCTGCAAGAAGTATTATCCAATCTATTTGCCGGAAGAGTGCCGTATTATAGGTAGCTGTGCCTGTAGACATGCTTTCCTTAATCTCCAATGCAAGTACACCCTGTTGCAATAAAGAGGGAGTAAGATGCAGCAAATCTTTCCAACGGAATTTGGCTTCCGGTCGCGTTAGCTTAAGCACATAAAAATAGATGAGCGGCCCAAACGCCAGCGAGAATTGCAGCGGCAGCCAACTCCAATGCGGAAAGTAAGTATCCAGCCGGACATCGACACCTAACACCCAAGTCATCCACAAAACGATGGCCATCAGCGCCAAACTAAAAAACCTGTTTGCTGCTTGATTGCTGTTTTTGGTAAACCATAATTGCAGGGCAAAATTAATCCCGGTGAAAATCGCTCCCAGGAATACGAGATCGTAAAAGGTGATATGGAAAGTATATGTATTCAACTAAAATAAATAACTCAATCAATGTTCCAAAGATACAACACATTGTAATACAGAATATTGTACAACTTGATATTATAAGAATTTGTAATGAAAGCGAACAAGTGGGGCGTACGGTTTGGAATTAAAGAGTCAAGAACCAAGACAGAATATTGAAGAGCTCAATTAGGAACAATACAAAAAAGCGCCCCGTATCTTACTGCGGAGCGCTGTCAGCTAAATCTCAGATCTGATGTTTCGGTCCTACGTTCTTACGGGTTATGCATAGGTTCACCATCGCATGGGGGCTAACACACCCCTGCCCCCTCAAGAGGCTACCGTGTCCCTACATCTTTTCGGCGCTAAATTTTTATGCCCCATTAGGGGCTACCGCTTTGTAGCCTATGACAAGAAAGAGATTTTTGCCCCATCAGGGTTACCCTTAGTCGCTACGCATACCTGTTGTGGGCAAAATATCTGGTCGCAGGTAGCCTCTACGAGGCAAAATTACTATTGTAATCGTTTTCTACAAAGCGGTAGACCCTACGGGTCATTGCCTTTCTTGATTTAAAAACTTGTGGGTACACGGTAGCTCAAGAGGGGAACCCACTACGCAGGTCTTAAGCCGGCATCAATTTTTCCTAATCTCTGATCACTCGCTCCGCAGGCTCCTCACAGGATTAACCAAAGCTGCCCGCACGGCTTGGAAGCTTAGCGTAATAAATGCAACCGTCAGCATTAATAAGGCAGCGGCAGCGAAAATCCACCAACTGACAGCCGTGCGGAATGCAAAATTCTGGAGCCATTTGTCCATGCCTATCCAGGCCAGCGGTACCGCAATAACAAACGCTATCAATACCAGCCGTAAAAAATCCTTTGATATAAGCGCTACAATTTGCTCCACTGTTGCGCCCAGCACTTTTCGTACGCCAATTTCTTTTGTGCGTTGTGTGGTGGTGAATATCACCAGGCCTAATAAGCCAAGGCTGCTAATAAATATGGAAAGTGCAGTTGCCCAATTCAACAGGCTGGCGGTGTTTTGTTCCTGCTGGTAATATTTGGCAATGTCTTCATCAAAAAAGCCATTATAGGTATCATTGTCGGGATAGGTATCTTTAAATGCTTTCTTTGTTTTTTCCAGCGCAGTTTCCCACGTGGCTCCGCTTGCATTTTTCGGTTGAAGCAACAGATTTACCAAGCCCTGGTTCGCGGCGTTGCTTGCAATCACTAAGGGCTTTATAGGTTCATGCAGAGATCTTTGGTTAAAGTCTTTTACCACTCCGCAAACTGTAACCAATTTAACGTCCTCCCAATTGATGTTCTTGCCAATAACATCATTCGGATTTTTAAAACCCAGTACATGGAGATAGGTTTCGTTTATGAGTACGCCTTTTGCGATATTGGCGGCGGAAAGATTAGTGCCGGCCAGTAATTTAATGCCATATAGCCTCACATAATTGGTGTCGGCATATCGCAAAACCACAACGGTCTTAGTGGCCTTTTTACCATCCTTATATTCCATCTCGTAATTATAGCCGCCGTTTGATGACGGCGGATCACTGCTCAAACTAATCATGGCAATTTCAGGAATGCCGTGGAGCGTATTCAGCAACGCTGCCTGCCTGCTTTTCGACGTATCCGGATTATTTAGCCCAAAATAAACAATAGCATCTTTTTTAAAGCCCATGTCTTTATGCAGGGAATAGCTGATCTGCTTACCTACTAAAATAGTTGCCATTATAAAAAACTGTGCAATAGCAAATTGTGATACTGTCAATGATTTACGCAACCATGCTTTTCGCGTACCGGCAGTGCCTGTACTTACCTGGTTTTTTAACACAGCTACCGGTTTGTAGGATGACAAGATGAGCGCAGGATAAAACCCTGATAAAATAGTAACTACCACAATCAGTATCAGTAAAAATACCAGGATGCCGGGTTGCTGTAGTATATTAAATTTAACCGCTTCGGGTACAAAGCCGGAAAAAGCTTTCAGGATAACGGGCGTCAGGCCGACAGAAGTTGCTGTTGCAATAAAGGTCAACAGGAAAGATTCGCTGAGAAATTGCGTAATCAGCTGCTTTTTCGAGCTGCCGATCGTTTTACGGATACCAATCTCTTTTGCCCGTTGCGAAGCCTGGGCAGTGGTTAGGTTGATAAAATTAATACAGCCCAACAACAGTAAAAATGCCGCGACTGCCAGTAAGCCCCATAATACCGAAGAACTGGCCTGCGGTATCGAATAAGTGCCGTAAGTGCCATTAAAATGGATATCGCTCAACGGTTGCAATACATAATTGAACTTGTAGTTTTCGCCAGGCTTTTTGGGGTTATGACGGAAATAAAGGGACGTCATTTCCTTTTGAATTTTTTCAGGCGACACCCCCTCATTGAGCTTTATAAACAGTTGCGATCCCCCGTTGGTACTCGACCAGTCGTTATAATAGGATGGCCGAAATTTGGTGAGTTCAAATGTAGATTTCGAAACGAAAACCTTAAAGGTTAAATCTGTATTAGCCTTTATATTTTCAACCACGCCGGTTACCGTTAGCGCTATGGTATCGTTCACATTAAAATGTTTCCCTACGATTTCCCCTGGCTGTAGTTTTGGGAAATACAGGGCCGCTGCCGATTGCGTTAATACTGTTTGATAAGGCTCTTTTAACGAGATTTTTGCAGACCCTGCCAGCCAACTATAACCTATCAAATCAAAATAATTTTTATCGGCGTAAATAAAACCACCCTGGTTTTTAAAAACAACCGGCTGTGCCGGGTTTGCGGTAGGAATGGAAATTTTTGGATTGTTATTAAATGTAAAAAAGGGAACCACAGCCTCCAGCCCGGTAAGTTCTGTTTTTATGGCAGGCCCCGTTGGCAGCGCAACGCCGGAATTATATGCTTTTTCACCTGAAAAATCGTAAGCAGATACCACCCTGTAAATACGGCTGTTATCCTTTTCAAATTTGTCAAAGCTCAAGTCGTAGCTTACAATCAGGTAAATAACGAGTGAAGCGCTGATGCCGATAGCCAGCCCTAATACATTTATTGCAGAAAAGGCTTTCTGTTTCCATAAGGTGCGCCAGGCGGTTTTAAAGTAATTCTTAAACATAAAGTTGCGATTTAATCTTTCGTCAGACCACTTTGGTGTGGTTTGTTGGTACGAAATTATTGTCGCAAACCTGGCGTCACGCGTCAAATTATAAGATGGGCGCTCTTTCTTGAGCTCGGTTTTGTATTCTGCGGCGCTTATCCCGGTCATCTGCTTAAAAGCCCGGTTAAACGTGGATTTGGAATTGAATCCCGATTCAAATGCAATGCCCAGCAAGGTTAAATGATTATAAGCGGGGTCCTCCATCCTGCGGGCAACCTCCGCAACGCGGAATTCATTAATGAAATCGTTAAAGCTTTTTTTGAGCACTGTGTTGATTATCCGGGACAGCTCATGGGGAGTAAGCTCCAGCTTTTCGGCCAGCGAGACCAGGCTGAGTTCCGGGTCCAGGTAATACAAGTTGGCTTTCACCACTTTCTTTAGCCAGGTTCCTTTTTGCTTCGCCTCAGCCGGTGGCGGCAGCTTTAAAAAAGATGGCACAACCGGTTGCACGCTAACGGCCTGCCTTGAATGAGCTATGGCCGCAATCCGGATGATAAATGCTGCTAAAAGAATATAAAAAGGATAATAAGCATGTATTTCTGTTTGATTACGATAATATAAGGTAACGGGTATCCACAACAGACATAGCAAGCCGAAGCCGATCAATATATTACGAAGCCACTTCAACTCATACCGATACCGGTCGCTAACGCTATTAAATTGCGCCCGGTGATAAAAGCGCTCTATCAGCTTTAAAATCAAATAGATATAGGTAATGACAGAAACACAAACTGAAAGGTGTAATATCCAATCCGTTTGCCCGAAGAGCAGCGTATTATAGGTAGCTGCGCCGGTTCGTATACCTTCCCTTATTTCCAATATCAACATACCCAGCTGTAATAGCAAAGGGCCAAAATGCAGCAGTTCCTTCCGGCGGAATTTATGTTCCGGTCGCGTTAGCCTAAGCACATAAAAATAAATCAAAGGACCAATTGCCAGTGAGATTTGCAGGGGTAACCAGCTCCAGTAGGGAAAGTAGTTCTCCAGCCTGGCGTCAACACCCAACACCCATGTCATCCACGAAACAATAGTTAACAGCGCCAGGGCGAGAAACCGGTTTGCGGCACGGTTGCTGTTTTTCGTAAACCATAATTGCCAGGCAAAAGTTAAACCGATAAATATCAGGCCCAGGAAAGCCAGGTCGTAGAACGTGATATGGAAAATGTATGTGTTCAATTTGGTTCAATGAATCAATTGCTGTTCCAAAGATACAAGGTATTGAAATACAGAAAATTGAACAGGTAAACATTATAAGCATTTGTAATAAAAGCGAACAGGTGAGGCGGACGGTTTGGAATTAAAGAATCAAGGGTCAGGAACAAGAAAGAATATTGAAGAGATTAGGAATTACACAAAAAAGCGCCCCGTATCTCAACCCGGGGCGCCTTCAACTAAATCTCAGATCTCATGCTGATAGACCTAAGCTCTTTTGCGTTAGCATAGTGCACTATTGCAGGGTACCTATCGCATGGGGGTAACACACCCCTACCCCTCTCAAGAGGGGAACCCATTGCGCGATTCCGTTATCGCCCAATTGCCCGTTTACCCCCTTTAGGGGGCGGGGGGCAAAGCTCTCTTCGAGAGCCATACCTCATTCTGAGCGAAGGCTCTTCACCGGGTTGGCAATTGCAGCTTTGATAGCCTGGAAACTGATGGTGATGAGCGTGATAATAAGTGCCGCCAGGGCCGACCATATAAATACGTCGGCGCTGATGCTGATGTGATATTTATACTTCAACAGCCAGGGATTCAGGAAATAAAGTGCAATGGGCGAGGCAATGACACAACTGAGGAGCACCAATAACACAAAGTCGCGCGAAAGCATTAGCCATAATTGAGCTATAGACGCACCCAGCACTTTACGTATACCTATTTCTTTGGTGCGCCGCTCGGCAATATACGCCGCTAAACCGAACAGGCCGAGGCAGGAGATAAATATTGCAAGGCCTGCAAAAAGGCCTGCCAGCTTGCCTATTAACACTTCCAGGCCGAATTTTTGTTCATAAGCCTTATCTGTAAAAACATAGTCGAACGGATAAGCGGGATTATATTTGTCGAATATTTTACCAATTTTGGCAATTGCTTCGTGAGGATCAACCCCGGTGGCTAACCGGTAAATCATAACATTTGGTCCCCGACCATGGTTAAATACCGTTGGCTCTGCTGGGGTATACGGCGATTCCATTTGCGCATCCTGAACTACACCGATAATGCGCATCGGGTGTTCGAAACCGCCATACACTATTAGCTGGTTTAGCGGTTGCTTAAGCTGCATACGTTTTACGGCGGCCTGGTTAACTACAATATTTAGTGTATCATCGCTCCAGTTTGGTGAAAAATCATGGCCTGCTACCAGCTTCATGCCAACCGTTTTAAAATAGCTGTCGATTACATTAATTCCTGCAGCATTTATTCCCAGGTCACCCGCTTCTTTTCCAGGCCACTTATTTATACCTGTATGCCAAAAGAGATTGGTGAGCGGGCTGGATGCTTTAGTTACGCTTTCTACCATATGGCTTTGCAGCAGGTCGTTTTTAAGGGCGTCGTAATTATTGGACAGGTCGTCGCTCATAAATGTCGAAACCAGCCTGTCAGTGTTGTATCCTATCGGCCTGTTTTTAACATATTCTATCTGCCGGTAAATAATTGCCGTACTTATTATTAATGCAATGGAGCAGGAAAATTGCACTACGACTAATATCTTTCGGGGCAATGCCGCCGCTTTGCCCAACTGCATAGTACCTTTTAGTACTTTCACTGCATTAAAGGACGACAGGTAGAACGCCGGCCTGCTGCCTGCCAGCAAGCCGGTAAATAGCACATAACCCATCATAGTCGCCCAAAAAGCAAGATTGCCCCAGGGTATTTCGATTAGGGTACCAGCCATAGAATTGAAAGGATCAAGCGCAAGCTGTACCAGTAAAACTGCAAGCAGAAAGGACATGAAAGTGATCATCAACGATTCCGTCAAAAACTGAAAAATAAGATCTTTACGCCGTGAGCCCACTGCTTTACGTACACCTACCTCACGGGCTCTTTTTTCAGACTGGGCGGTAGATAAATTCATAAAATTGATACAGGCGATTAGCAGCACAAGGGCCCCGATAATACTGAACATCCGCACATAATCGATAAAACCGCCAGACACTTTGCCGTCTTTATAATCAGAATAAAGATGCTGATCCTTAATGGGCTGCAGGATTATTTCGCCTTTCACACGCTTATAATCCGGATGATTTTTAACCAGTAAATCCTTTATCCGTGGCTCTATTTGTTGCTGGCTTACTCCAGGTTGCAGCTCCAGGAATGTTTCGAACGAGTTGTTTGTCCACTCCTGCATAGCCGTTTTCACCCAGCTTTCGGTAAGTTCTTTATAAGTAAACGACAGCAGGCACCCGAACCGCAAAGATGAAGCCTGGGGAATATCTTTAAAGACACCCCTAACCTTCACATCGTGCTGATTATCGATACGGACCGTTTTGTCCATAGGGTCATCATTGCCAAATAAAGCTTTGGCCGTCGATTCATCTATCACGATAGAATAAACATCGTTAAGCGCAGTATTCCGGTTACCTTTTATAAAAGTATATTTGAATATTTTCAAAAAATCGGGGTTTACACAGCCTGCGCTAACCAAAAGCTTCTTATCGCCCACTTTCAAATCACGTACGCTATAACCCACCCAATCCGTTTCGGCCACATACTTAATCCCCGGAATAGTTGTGCGTAATACGTTTGCGAGCGGAAGGCTAATGGCCGGCTGGGTATGCGTGCCTTCTTTGGGATCGGTAATATTGAAACGCACCTGGTATAGCTGCGCGTAGCCCGGTAAAAAGCGATCGTACGAATATTGGTTAACCACCCAAAGACCTATCAGCAAAGCTACAGCCATTCCTGCTGCCAGCCCGGTTATATTAAGCGCGCTGGAAAGTTTGTTACTTGCCAGGTTGCGCCATCCCATTTTTAAATAATTTTTAAACATAAAGTTGCGGTTTAATTTCTGTTCAGACCACGTTTGCGTGGCTTGCTGATACGAAATTAAAGGCGCAGAATGAGTACCGGGTTCTGTTTTATAATATGGTCGCTCTTTTTTTAGGTCGTTTTTAAATTCCGCAGGGCCTTTCCCAGTCAGTTGCCTGAAAGCGCGGTTAAAAGTAGTTTTTGAATTAAAACCAGAGTCGAGCGCGATGCCCAGGAGTGTGAATTGATCGTAAGCCGGGTCCTGCATTTTAGTTACTACTTCCGCAACGCGGAATTCATTGATAAAGTCACTAAAGCTTTTTCTAAGCACCGTATTGATTATCCGCGATAATTCATGCGGAGTGAGTTCCAGTTTTTCAGCCAGCGAGGTTAGACTTAAGTCGGGGTCCTGGTAATACAAGTTGGCTTTCACCACTTTTTTCAACCAACTGCTTTTTTGTTTTGCTTCAGCTGGTGGCGGAAGCTTTACAAATGAAGGCGCGACGAACTGCGTTCCAACACCTTGTTTTGAATGTGCCCTGACTGCGATCCGTATAATGATAACCCCTAAAAGAAAATAAAAAGGGTAATAAGTGTGTACTTCTGCATGACTGCGATAATACAAGATAAACGGTATCCACAACAGCCATAGTAAGCCGAAAACAATTAATGGATTCCGAAGCCACCTTAACTCATATCGATACCTATCGCTAACACTATTAAATTGCGATTTGCGATAAAAGCGCTCTACCAGCCTTAAACACGAATACAAGTAGGTGATGACCGAAACGCATGTCGCAAGATGAATTACCCAATCAGTTTGCCGGAAGATTATTGTATCATAAATAGCAGCGCCTGTTTGTATACTTTCATTAATTTGCAACACCACCAAAACCTGCTGCAATAGCAGCGGACTAAAATGCCACAGATCTTTCCATCGCAATTTATATTCCTGCCGGGTTAGCTTAAGCACATAAAAATAAATCAGGGGGCCAAGCGCCATCGAAAATTGCATTGGCAGCCTGTCCCAGTTTGGCAGGTAGCTCTGAAGCTGAATGTCAATAGCCAAAATCCGGGCTGTCCACAAAGCAACAATAGCCAATGCAATAGCCAGGAAGCGGTTTGCTGATTTATTTACTTTCCGGGTAAACCATAATAGCAATATAAAAGTAGAGCCGGTAAACAACATTCCAAAGAAAGCAGCATCATAAAGGGATATATGGAATGTGTAGGGTGTCACTTGAGGCTATAAGCTCAATCGCTGTTCCAAACATATAAACAATTAATTAACAACAAGTTACAATATTATTCAAAGTAGACAATGTACCAAAAACGAACGAAAAATTGTACGGTTTTGAAATGAGATTGAACAGGCAATGGTGTTTTATTTTTAGCATAATGAAGCCGCCTAGCCTTCGCTAAGCAGCTTCATTTGCCCCTATCGGACTAGACTCGAGACGAGCATAAATTATTCACTCCGCAAACTATCCGCCGGATTGGCCAAAGCTGCCTTGCCCGACTGAAAGCTTACTGTTATTATTGCAATCAAAATAGCGGCTGCGCCTGCTGCGAAGAATATCCACCAGCTTAATTCAATGCGGTAGGCAAAGGTTTGCAGCCATTTTTGTACCATCCACCAGGTAAAAGGCATAATAATTAATACCGATAAAAGTACCAGGTATATAAAATCCCTGCTTAGCAGTGTTGTCAGCTGCAGTACCGATGCACCCAATACCTTTCGCACACCTATCTCTTTGGTGCGCTGGCGGGTAAAGAAGGCAGTGAGCGCAAACAGCCCCATTACCGATATCGTAATGGCGATCAAACCAAAAAATGTAATAATCTTTTCCAGGCGCGCGTAAGAAATAAACAATTGCTCAAAGTTTTGGTCGACGAAGGAATAGCGAAGCGGGAAGGCCGGCTCTATCTTTTTCCAGGCTTGCGTAATGCCGGCGATAGATTGCTGCGGATGCCTGCTGTCTAACCTAACCAAAATAGCACCACCCGACTGGAACATGCATGCCTTGTTCCCGATAGTGTATACTACAGGCTGAATCTCGCTTTCAAACCCCTGCACGTTAAAATCCTTTACAACGCCTACAATTCGCATGGGTATACTGTCGCAGCCGGGGAAGTTAATGTTTTCTCCCACAGGATTGGACAAATTTAATTTCCTGGCAGCCGACTCGTTGATTACCGCCGTGCGTGTTTGCTGATCCGAAACCTCATTTGTGAAAAAACGGCCCTTTTTCAAAGTAACCCCGAGCGTTTTGAAATAATCGGCGCTTACTTTAACCGACGACATCCGGTAGGTTTTTCCGTTGTTTTTGAATGGAAACGTTGTAGTGTCGGAGAAAAAATCATCGCCCGGTACTTTGATTGTTTTGGCAACGCTGACCACGCCGGGCACCGATAGCAGTGTGTTCCGGGTATTATCAAAGCTTTCTTCACGGGTTTCCTGCGTGGTTTGCAGGCGTATCAATTGCGTCCCCGAAAAGCCTTTATCTTTAGTTTGCATAAAGCTCATCTGGCTTTTAATTACAATGATGCCGGTAATAAAGAACACCGATACCATAAACTGCATTACTATAAGGCTGTTACGGAACAATGCTCCTTTTTTACCCGTAGAGTAATTGCCCTTTAGCACTTTAACCGCGTTAAACCTGGACAGGTAGACGGCCGGATAGGATCCCGAAAGCAGGATAATAGCCAATAAGCACCCCCCTAATTGCAGGGCTATACTTAACAATTCGTGCTGCTGCAGGAAGCCAAGGCTGATATTGAAAGACCTGTTGATATAGGGCAGCGCTATAGCCAGCAGAATTACTGCAATCAATAAACTAATAAAGCATTGAAGTGCGGTTTCCAGCATAAATTGAAAAATTAGCTGTTTTTTGCCGGAACCCATTACTTTGCGTATGCCGACTTCCCTGGCCCGGCTGATGGATTGAGCAATGGCCAGGTTGCTGAAATTAATAGCCCCCGCCAACAAAAGCAGCACCGCTAAAGCCAGTAAAATGGTTACGGTAGAAAAATTGCTGCTGCCGTGCTTCGGAAAATTGTGTATACGCGGCACCTGGTCTACAAACAGGGATGTTTTGGCGCCGGCTTTTACATATTCTTCAAAAGACGTTCCGGGTTTTTTTATGCGCTCATAATAATAAAGCCGGTTGATTGCTGTTTCGATCGTAGCATCATCTGCCGGCTGCTTTAGTTTGATATAGGTTTGAAAGGAGTAATTACCCCAGAAATTATTTGATTTGCCAAAAGCATCGTGTATCAGCATGGCAACCTGTAAATGTGTGGCTACAGGCTGATCCGCCAATACACCTGTCACTACCACGTCCGTACGGTTATTTAACCTTATTGTTTTACCAATAGGGTCTGCGTTGCCAAAAAGCTTACGGCTTAGCTCCCTGGTCAGTATGGTCGACTTAGGGCTGTTCAGCGCGGTAGCTGCATTGCCGACTGCCAGTTTATAAGGAAAAACCTTTAAGAAATTCGAGTCGGCGGAAACGGTGTTTTTCTGAAAAATTTTCGTATCACCCGCAGTCAGCAGGCTCTCATAGTCACCAGATGACTGCAGCATGGTAGCAGCCTCGGCATTTGGATATTTTTGCGCCAGGAAACCGGCCAGCGGTGCGGGAGTGGTCTCACGGTAATCATCATCCTCACGTAACGAAACCTTGTAAACTTTATTCAGTTCCGGGCTCCATTTATCATAACTCAACTCATAGTTCATGTACAGCAGTATAACAATAAAGCTGCACAAACCGGCGGCCAGCCCAATCATATTAATGGAGCTGTAAGAGA
>JAZJZL010000056.1:28421-46700 GCA_040389845.1 Bacteroidota bacterium | reverse complement strand
GAGCCCAATTTAGTTTGTGACCCCAACCCCTTAATACCAAGTGAGAATATGGTTGGAAACATTATTGACATGAAAAATGCAACACCCATCAGGGCGCACACTGTAAACACACCGGTAAGGAAGAAGTTTAACACCAGTAATAAAATGCTCATCACGCAATAAATTGCCAGCAGCTTAACCGGGTTAAAAAACTTCATCAGGTACGAACCGCTAAATCTGCCCAACATAAAACATGCTGTAGCTGCAGTAAGACAATACGAAGCAGGTTTCTCGCTAAGTTCCGCAACCCGTTCACCATATCGTATAAAAAAGCCAAGAATGCCTGCTTGCGCCCCTACATAAAAAAATTCGCCCAATACCCCCATCAGCAAACTTCTCTTTTTGAGTAGAGCCCCTATCTGTTTCACTAATGAGCTATGTTGTTGCAGCGTTTCATCTGTAGTTTCTTCAACTATTTCCGGCAGGCTGCTTTTGTAAATCAGAAATGCTACCACAAGTACCACCAGGCCAATTAACAAATAAGGTATTTGCACTGAGGAGGCCTCGCCATTCAAATAATTATTTAATTGCGCCGGCGACATGGTATTTTTTTGTGCCGGGGTAAGTTCTTTGCCGGATAAGATAAATAAGCTGCCGGTAAGCGGACCAAGCACCGCAGCGAGGCCATTAAACGACTGTGAAAAATTAATACGCTGGGTAGCGGTAGCCGGGTCGCCCAATACTGTTACGTAGGGGTTGGCGGCAGTTTCAAGAAATGCCGCGCCGCTGAAAATGATAAACAAGGATGCAAGGAAAAATGCATAACTGCGCACACCCGCTGCCGGGAAGAATAAAATAGCGCCTGTGGCAAACAATATCAGCCCTAACAAAATGCCTCCTTTATAACCGTAACGATACATAAAACGCGCCGCAGGTATAGGCAAAATAAAATAAGCAATATAGGATGCCGAATCCACCCATGAGGATTGAAAGTCGGTAAGTTCACACGCCTTCTTTAAATGTGGTATCAAAACCGGGTTAAGGTTTAGCGCAAATCCCCATATAAAAAACAGGGATGTTACTAAAGCCAGCGCAACAAGCTTGTTATCTTTTGACATGAAACAGGTTTAAATCAGTTAATAATCGGTTTATAATTGAAGATGGGAAAACCTTTCAGCTTTCGCCTTTGAGCTTTCACCTCCTTTGCGCTCCCAATATAATTATTTAAAAGCAGCTTGTATATCAGCCAGCGATATTCCCAAAGTTTTTAAGGCGATGGTATTCAACGCATCCTTATCCCCGGTAAAATGGAATACGCTGTGGTTATGGCTCAGCTTTTCATTAGGCTTTAAAAAAGCAGCGGGGGATACACTTTCCAATTCAAAAAAAGGCCCCATTTGGCTGCCATCCGCCAGCGGACCATCATTATAAGCATTAACTGCATCGCCAATAAAAGGCTCGCGATCAGTGCGCCATTCCTGGTTCAGATAGGTCGAGCCTGGATCTGCATCAAATTGGATAATGGTTAATATATTATTCTCGCCATCATAGTTACCAGCCAGCTTTTTTGTCCGCGCTGCCTGCATGCCCAGCTTGCCACGCGATTTACCATCAGCCTTAAACAATAAAATGCCATTTTTCATGGTAATGCGGTCTTTTGGAATCTCGCCGAAATAATCGGTGGTCGCCACCTTGCCGGTTCCGTCATTATATGGTACAACAGTGATTGTTTTTGGCGATGGAGAAAACATATCCAGGTTCCAGATACATGGCGCGCCGGTTTGTTTATCCCAGGCTTTAGTGCCGGTATTGGTTAGCGTAGTGGTGGTATGGAAAGCAACAGACTTTACTTTGTTGTCTAAATCAATGCCCAGCTTGTTTTTTACATCGGCGGCTTCCAGTATTTCTATATCGCGGTCAATTTGCAAGTTTAAGGTCGTACCGGCGTAGTTCAGCAGCGTAGCTATTTTACTCAGCGATGCTTTTTTATCGGTATTAGATACCAGCTTCCAGGCTTCGTTATCAACGGCAGCCGGCGTATGCCAGTTGGCGAACTCCATTTTGGTGCCAGGCTTAAAAAACAGTGAAAATTTTCCACCTTCAGGGCCAAGCCACAACCTATCCTCTCCCCCATAAGCATTCATGTGCTCATCCAGCTTCTCCTGGTCGAATGTTTTATAGTTTATCCATCCAAAGCTTTTGCCGCTCGCACCGTCGGCTGTTGACGTAAATACCTTGGCCTGGTATTTCGGCGAAATGATAATTTCACCTTTACCATCCTTGCTGTTTAAAACAATAACGCTGTCTTTCTTTTTCAAAAAATCCAGGTCGTAGCCAAATGTACCTTTCGCATACTGGCTTTCGGCTGTAGCGGCCTGTTCCTGCTGTGCTTTTTTTTGCTGACATGCGGCAAGGCACAGCGCCGCCAGTGCGATGGATGAATACTTTAAAACGCTCATGTAGAATTACGGTTTATGTTTTGGGTTTAACGCAATGGTATTTACAAGTGTACCAATTTTATCGATAGTAATTTCTACCTCATCGCCAATTTGCAACGTAAATTCCCCGGGCGGAACAAGGCAGGTGCCGGTCATTAAATAACAGCCATATTGAAAATCGCATTCCCGGTACAGGAAGCCTACCAATTCATCAAACGTGCGCTTTATGCGCGATACGGTAGTTTCGTCGGTATAGATTACTTCGCCGCCGCGTTTAATTTTTAATTTGATAGCCGTATCACCGCCGATATGCTCCGGGCTCACATACAAACACGGACCGATAGCTGCGCTTTTTTCATAGATTTTAGCCTGCGGCAGATATAAAGCATTTTCTCCCTCAATACTGCGCGAGCTCATATCATTGCCGACCGTATATCCCTGGATATTCCCGTTTGAGTTAATAAACAAGGTTAGTTCCGGCTCCGGTACATTCCAGGCGGAATCCTTACGGATGTAAACCTGCTGTCCATGCCCCGCAACCCGCGATGCAGCCGCTTTAAAGAACAGCTCCGGACGCTCGGCATCGTAAACCATATCATACAAGCTGGCCGCCCCAGAACCCTGCGATTCCTCCATCCGCGCATCGCGGCTTTTTAAGTAGGTTACCCCGGCCGCCCAAATTTCCTGGCGGCTTATGGGCGGCAGCAGGGCGTTGTCCGCCAGCCTTTCGGTTTTCTCTCCTGCACTTAATGGTTTGGCGGTTTTAATTTGGGTAGATAGGTATTCGTTTAATTTATCCCGGTTTACGAGGGTATCCCATGGTTCGTTGATGATAAAGGCCGATTCGTTATGTTCCACAACGATGCCCCTAATTGTGTTGTACAATTTCATAACCAAGTTTAAAGAAATTTTTCTTTAAATACGTGGGATGGTGCGAGGAAAAAGAAATGTATAATCATTTTTACGCAGGGTGTTACCCATCACCCCGGGGCCAGGTATAAAACATGCTAAAACGCACAATTCCCCGCCGGATGCAATCCCTCCTTATCCGTCGTCAACTCAGCCTTACCGCTCTTCTTGAAACTCACCACCCAGATGCTGTCAAAATCTTCATCGCCCCATTTCAGGCCGTGCGTTTTTACGCCAAGAGCCTTCAAAATATTGTCCATGGCCTTATGCTCCCACACTATAACTATCGTCCCGGATTGGCTTTTTAAGCTTTGAGCCAGGGCGTCATAGTCCTCAACGTCGTATTGCGTATTAATTTTCAGACCGTATTTAACCGCCAACGGTGTTGCTGTCTGAAACATCCGCGCATGACCGGTGGATTTTTTTGAATTGATAGATGGCGCATAAACCTTTGCCGGCGTACCAAATTTGGCAACAAGCACCTTTGGCAATTGCATAGCCCTATTCAGTCCCTGGCAGTTCAAATTGTCGCCCGTCGTTTCTTTTTCACCGTGTCGTACAAATACTATTCTCAGGTTGTCGCCCTGTGCTTTTGCAGTTGAAAAATACCCATCGATTATAAATAATATAGCAAATAATGCTATAAAAAATTTTATACAAAATTGTCCGTTTCTCTTTTTCATCTTATTCTTGACTCTTGGTTCTTGATTCTTCCGCAATGTGTTTTTTAATTTTAATGTAGATAAGCTTCGACGTCGGCGTATTGCTTTTTAAGGCCACGCTATCAATCGGCACCAAAACATTGGTTTCGGGGAAATAGGTGGCTGTATTTCCTTCAGGGATATTATAAGGCACAATCACAAACAATCGTGCAACCCGTTCTTTTCCGCCATGATAATTAAACAGGTCCACTTTCCCGCCTTCTTTAAAACCCGCCCGCATTATATCGGCAGGGTTCATAAAAATAACGCGACGCTCGTTTTCAATTCCGCGATAACGGTCATCCAGGCCGTAAATGGTGGTATTAAACTGGTCGTGACTGCGGATGGTCGTCATCATGTACTCATCCTCTCCCGGCTTATTCTTCGGCAACTTTGTGATGCTGAAGGGTGCTTTACCATTAAATCCGGGGCCTTCAAATTTCCCTTCGCGCGGGGCATTAGGCAAATAGAACCCAGCAGGCTGCCTTACCTTGTTGTTATAATCTTTGCAGCCGGGCACCACCCTGGCAATGGCATCGCGAACAGCATCATAGCTATTTTCAAACGAATCCCAATCCACAACAGCACGCTTGCCCAAAGTTGCTCTGGCAAGCCGGCAAACTATCTGGTTTTCGTTTATTAAATCTTTCGATACAGGCTCCAGCATGCCCTTCGACATTTGTACCACACCCATCGAGTTCTCGCAGGTAATAAATTGCGCCTCACCTTTTATCATATCCTTATCACTGTGCGACAAGGTCGGCAGAATGATGGCTTCCTCACCATGCACCAGGTGGCTGCGATTTAATTTGGTCGAGACATGCACGGTGAGCTTCATTTTTCGCAGCGCTTCGGCCGTATAAAGGGTATCGGGTGTTGAGGATATAAAGTTCCCCCCCATCGCAAAAAACACTTTCAACTTGCCTTCGTGCATAGCTTTTATCGATTCCACCACGTCAAGACCATGCTTACGCGGCGGCTCAAAACCGAATACTTCTTCAATCTTATCCAGCCACTCTTTTTTGGGCTTCTCCCAAATCCACATGGTGCGGTTACCCTGCACATTACTATGCCCGCGCACCGGGCACATGCCGGCACCCTGCTTGCCGATACTGCCTTTCAGAAGGGCCAGGTTCAGTATTTCTTTTATGGTATCTACGCCATTAACATGCTGGGTTATCCCCATGGCCCAGCAGATAATGATCTTGTGCTTGTATTTTAATATTTCAACGGCTTCTTCAACCTGGCTGAGCAAAACACCACTTTCCGCGGCAAGTTCTTCCAGGCTATAGTCATCAAGTCTTTCCAGGAACTCTTTGTAGCCTGTTGTTCTTTCGCTGATAAATTGCTTATCGAATATCTTTCCCGGAGACTGCTGTTCCGCTGCATAAAGCAATTTCTCAATCGCTTTAAACAGCGCCATATCGCCATTAATTTTCACCTGCAAATACACATCGGCCAGTTGGGTGCTTATGCCCATCATACCTTTTACCGTCTGCGGATTTTTAAATGCCATCAAGCCGGCCTCATGCAGCGGATTAATGGCGATTATTTTAGCACCCTTTTTTTTGGCTTTTTCCAGCGCGGTAAGCATACGCGGATGGTTAGTGCCGGGGTTTTGCCCCATAATAATGATTACCTCTGCATGGTTAAAATCATCCAAAGTAACCGTGCCTTTGCCAATACCGATGGTCTCCGACAGCGCAACACCCGACGACTCATGACACATATTGGAGCAGTCGGGCATATTGTTAGTGCCATATTCCTTTACAAAAAGCTGGTAAGTGAACGATGCTTCATTACCTGTACGCCCCGAAGTATAAAACACCGCCTCGTCAGGAGATTTAAGCGCCTTTAATTCTTTAGCGATCTTTCTGAAAGCATCGTCCCAACTTATCGGCTCATAATGCGTTGCGCCTTTGGGCAGGAACATTGGCTGCGCTATACGGCCCTTCTTCCCTATTTCATAATCATTTAACCTGGCAAGGTCTGAAACCGCGTTTTGGGAGAAGAACTCAGGCGTAAGCTTTTTGGTAGTGGCCTCTTCTGCTAATGCTTTTGCGCCGTTCTCGCAGTATTCGGCAATGGGTGAACGTTCATCATCCGGGTCGGGCCAGGCACAGCCGGAACAGTCAAAGCCACCCTTTTTATTCATGTGGAACAAGCCGTTCATTCCCCGAACAAAACCAGCCTCTGCCAAGATATCCTTACCCGACTCCAACACAGCCGGAATACCCGCAGCCCATTTCTTAGGCTCGTGCAATTTTAAATCCAGCAGTTCTTCGGGATTTTCCTCAGCCGGTGCACTAACTTCCTTCTTCATATCTTTTTCGCAGCTAAAGGATTGGGGTAATTATCGCTCTGGTCTTCTTCAACTTCGTCCAAACAGGTAAAATCCTTTTCCACCAGTAAATGCGGTACATGGCGCTCATTTTCAAAACCCACTTTATCGGTTTCTACCAATTCGGTTACCATACTTTGCGGTATATAAACGGTTATAATGTTATTGCTATAGGTAGATGACAGCGCATAATCGTCAACCACCTGCAGCTCATAAGTAAGCTGCTGTAAGCCGAAGTCAAGGCTGTCGCTGATTCTTCTATCTTTCGCAATCTTCGCCACATCCGACTGCGTAAGCCGGTATCGTATAGAATTATGTTTAATTCGAATTTTCATGTACGGGGAATAAAATGCGGTGACCCGCTGTATAAATATTAAAGCGCCGGTTGCGCAAAAAGCCTGCGAGCGTAACATTAAACTCCGCCGCCAGCTCAGCCGCCAGGCTCGAAGGTGCACCAACAGCGGCAATTATCCTTATACCGGCCATTACCGCTTTTTGCACCAGCTCAAAACTGGCACGCCCGCTTAACAACAAAATGTGATTATTTAATGGCAGCATGCCTTCTTGTAACGCGGCCCCAATCAGCTTATCCAGTGCATTATGCCTGCCAACATCCTCGCGGACTATCAGCAGCTTTCCATCAAGGCTAAATAAAGCCGAAGCATGCAGCCCGCCCGTTTCCGCAAAAACCTGCTGGTGGTTGTGCAAAATATCCGGCAGTGTATAAAGCAGTTCGCTATCTATAGCAATTTCATTTTCATTTTGGGCGATAAAAGCGCCGACAGTTCTGATAGCATTAATTGACCCCTTTCCGCAAACCCCGCAGCTGGATGTCGTATAAAAATTGCGATCCGCGTTTTTAAGATTGGGAACAACACCGTCTTCCAGTTTCACCTGGATTACATTTTCCTTGTTTTCGGCACAGGCGATAAAGCAATAGTCCACATTGGCTATATCATTCGTGTTGCCTATAATCCCTTCGGTGAATAAAAAACCTATTGCAAGCTCTGCATCATTTCCGGGCGTGCGCATGGTAACAGATACGTTCTGAATCTTTGGTTCATCTTCCGAAATGTATTCCATCCTGATTTCCAGCGGCTCCTCAATAGCAAGCGCATCGGTAGTGTACTGGTTGTCAAGCCCGTTAACTTTAGTTACTGGTATGTTTTTAATTTCGGGCATCAAACGTAAGATATGAGATTTGAGACTTGCTATAAAAACCGCCGCTCCCTTTAAAAACCAATGTTTAGATAGATTGTTTGCATGCTAAATATACACGCAAATATTTGAATGCGGCAACCCGTTATTATTACAATTTACCCTAATTTTGAGGCATGAAAATTAAAATCCTGGCGTTCGGCATTGCGAAGGACATTTTTGGGAGCACGTCGGTTAATTTAGAGTTGGCTAATGATGCTACCGTCTACAATTTAAAATACCTGCTCGAGCAACAATATCCGCGGCTAAAGCAGCTGGCATCATACATGGTGGCAGTAAATAACGAATATGCGTTACCCGGCGATAATTTGCATGAGCGTGATGAGATAGCTATTATTCCGCCGGTGAGTGGGGGGTAAAATTTCACTTGTCATTCTGAGCGTGAGCGAAGAATCTTATGCAACAAATAGGTAGGCGCCGGATAGTTTGCGAACTTTGCAATCGCACAAGATTCTTCACTCTCGTTCAGAATGACAAAATTTTGATTATCAATCTATTGAACAGCAACATCCAAATATCCCCCTCTACCCTCAACATCCAATCAGCCATCGATTGGATAATGTCTCCCGAATCCGGAGGCATAGATGTATTTATCGGCACCGTCCGTAATCAAACAAAAGGCAAAAAGGTAGTACGACTGGAGTTTGAGGCTTATGAGCCAATGGCCATTACCGAAATGGAGAAAATAGCAAAAGAAGCTTTTGAAAAATGGCCGGTTCAAAAAGTGTTAATTCATCATCGCACGGGCGTATTGCAAATCGGCGAGGTACCGGTTGTGATTGCAGTATCTGCCGCGCACCGCGCTGCTGCCTTTGATGCCTGCCGTTATATTATCGACACCCTAAAACAAACCGTCCCCATCTGGAAAAAAGAGTTTTTTGAGGATGGCGATGTTTGGGTGGGAGCGACTCCGTAAACACGATTTAAGGATATTACGGATTTACAGGATGGTCGGCGGGTGTTGAGTCTACAAATCTTAATTACGCGGTTAAATCATGTAAATCTTTATCATCAAGAAATCGTGTCAAAAAATTGACGAATCTGAATCATGCTGTTAAATCCTGAAAATCCTTCTCATCCAGGAACCGTGTCCCGCCGGCCAACGTAAACACATTTGCATCAGGGTATTTACTTTTTATGATTTTTACTGCTTCTGCGCTGCGCTTTCCCGTAGCGCAATAAAGTATTATTTTACTGTTTTTGACGATATCGTCAACACGATTTAAAATTTCAAACATAGGTATATGCTCTCCGCCCAGGTTAAATTCTTCGCGTTCTTCGGCTGTTCTTACATCAATAAGTTTAACGGCATTGTTGGCCAGTTCAGCTTTTAACTCTTCTGCCGATAATGTCGGTATATCTATCGTCTCTACCAGCTTGCGGATGCGTACCTGTGTCTGTTCTCCAATTTTAATTACACGGCTTTGCAGTGTTTGTGCATCAAAAACCAACATCTTCCCGGCAAGCAATTCGCCGGTATTTGTGAAGTATTTAATTACCTCGTTGGCTTGCATACAACCTATAATACCGGCCAATGTCGGAATAACTCCGCCGTCGGCACAATTTGGTATCTGCCAGGCGTTAACCGTTGGGAAAAGGTCGCGGTAGTTAGGCGAATAACCACGGTCGTTTTTTACGTTCCAAACTGCCGCCTGGCCCTCAAACTGGTAAATGGCCCCGTAAACTACCGGAATACCCCGAAGTACAGCCGCATCATTTAGTAAATACCGGGTCTCAAAGTTATCCGTGCCGTCAACCAGCATATCATAATCTGCAATCAGCTCCATCACATTTTGCGATGTAATGCGCATATCATGAGGTACCAGTTTTATACCGGGATTATGTCTTTGCAATCTTTCACAGGCCGCCTCCGCCTTTTTCCTGCCAAAATCTGCCGGACCATACAAAACCTGGCGATGCAGGTTTGTTTCCGAAACGGTGTCAAAGTCGGCTATACCGAGGGTGCCTATGCCCGCCCCGGCAAGATATTGCGCCGCGGGGCAACCCAGTCCCCCCGCTCCTACCACCAAAACCCGGGCATCCTGCAGCAATTGCTGGCTATGTATGCTAAAACCGGGCAATGCAATCTGGCAACTGTAACGTAAAAATTCTGAGTTCATCCGGTATTAATTTTGTTGCAACATGTTCTTTATTCTTTCCATCTCATCCGGGGTATTAACGTTCGTCAGCGCATCGGGATCAGGCGCATCCAGCAAAGTACAATCGCTGTTTATCAAAACCTTGCGCGGGCAGGAGTATCCCTGAGCTAAAAACGACAACAGTACCGGGTAGCATTTCGGCTCCCAGATGGTTATCAATGGCTCCGGAAATTCATTTTGCGGACTCTTAAAAGCCGTGGCTACTGATGAAATGTTACGATTATTAACCAAAAATACTAAAGTTTGTTCGTCCATCAACGGCAAATCCGATGCTAAAACCAACCACGCGCTATCCGGATTTTGCCTGAATGCCGATAGTATAGCACCATAAGGCCCCAAACCGGTAAAGGTGTCGGGCAAGCTTTGGTAATTGCTATCAATTTCCGCTTGCTGGTCTGCCCGGCACGATATAAAAACTTCGTTACAGCAGGCTTTTAATATATCGGTTACATGATAGCGCTGCTGCTTACCATGCCAATCCACCGCGCCCTTATCAAACCCCATGCGCATGCTCTTACCGCCGGCCAGCACCAGCCCATTAAGGGCTGGCTTTGTCATTTTCGATTTAAAAAAAGCAGTAATGCTTTGTAAATCACCAACGCTGCACACAGGTACCTGCTGCCAGTTGGGTATCGCTTCTTTAATAAAATCGAAAACATCGTCTACGTTTTCCGACAATAAAATTAGCTGTACATCGGTCAATTGGTCAATCCGTTTTTGCAGCGAAGCCCGCTTATTTTCGGTGATGATAACTACCTGTGCTTTACATTGATGATGATTGCCATTGGCGATAACTATATCCGCGAATGAAAAAGTATCCCTTAATTTAAAGCTATTAAAATCAGCAGCATAATTTAACTGGCGATAATTAATTTGGTCGGTATAGTCCAGCACGGCACCGTTAGCCAGTCGGCCGGGCGATACTGTAATATCATCGTTATGCGCCCTATCAACATACGCGCATTTATAGTTTGCAGCTAACGCGCCTATTACTTGGTCGGCCAGCAGCTTTATAACCGTGCAATGGCCGCCAACTATCGCCCATTCATTGCGGTGGAATGTGCCGAAAGCCGGCCGCGCAAGCGCCGCGTGTTTTTCGTGCCGGTTATGCTCGTTTGAAGTCACGTTTACCTCCCGTTTTTTCAATCAGTTTGGTTTCCCTTATCACTATATCATGGCTCATGGCCTTACACATATCATAAATTGTAAGCGCTGCGATAGATGCACCCACCAACGCCTCCATCTCCACCCCTGTTTTGGCTGTAATGCTGGCAGTACAATCAACAACCACTTCCTGCGCCTCGTTTATACTGATAGCAATATTACAATTATCCAATCCCAACGGATGACAAAGCGGAATTAAATCGCCGGTCTTCTTTGCCGCCATAATCCCCGCAATAATCGCCGTTTGAAACACCGGGCCTTTTTTACTCTGTAAATCGCCGTTTGAAAGATGTTCCAATACTTCCGGCGGGAGCGATATAATGCTCCGGGCTGTGGCAGTACGATGAGTCACTGATTTTCCACTCACGTCAACCATAGCTGGATTATTGTCTTTATCGATATGACTTAACATACATTTATTTTCTGGTACATTTCAACGCTAATTAACATCGGTGAAATCATTCTCAAATCTGTGAAATCATAAAAATTTTTAACACCTCCCCCTTCTTAAACTCATTTCTCCCCGATGGCAGTTCCATAAACGCATCGATATCGGTTAAGTTAGCAAAATCACCCGAACCGTTGCCTTCAACAGGGGTAGCTACAAGCTGGCAGTATTCGTTTTGATGCAGCTTTACCTGTAAAAAATACTTTAACGGATGCGGGAAACTTACGCGATTGTTTAACACAGCACATAATTGTGGTTTCGTTTCTTTGCCGAGTGAGGCGCTGAGCCAGGGCAAAAAATAGCGATGCACGCACATAAACGTAGCTACCGGGTTTCCGGGAAACGCAAATACCAGCTGACCTTTAGCATGTTTACCAAACCAGAATGGCTTGCCGGGGCGCTGGTGCACTTTATAAAACAGCTGCTCAACTTCCAGCTCCTGCAAAGCTTTGGGGATATGGTCGAACTTGCCCATGGATATGCCGCCGCTTAGCAGGATAACATCGTAATTTTCCAGGCAGTTTTTTAATTGTTTTTTAATGATTTCCGGGTCGTCGGGCAAATGCATGGTCGCCGCTTCAATTTGATGTTGCTGCAAAACGGCTTTTACCGTATAACTGTTCGAGCGCCTGATTTGATGCGGTTCGGGTTTGTGTTCCACATCAACCAGCTCATCGCCCGATGATAATACAACCACCCGCGGCAGCTTTTTCACCCTCAATTCGGTTTCACCAACAGAGGCAACCATGCTTATCAGCGCCGGTGTAATTACCTGGCCGATAGATGCCACCACCTCATCCTGTTTTTTATCCCGGCCTTTGTAATGTATATTTTGTCCGCGCTTTATTTCATGGGTTACCAGTGTGGCCAATCCCGCCCGCAGCTCTAAATCCTCATAACGAATAATTGTATCAGCCGACTGCGGTAATACTGCACCAGTCATTATCTCTACACATTCGTCATGCTCCTCAAGTTCAATAGGTTCGTCGCCTGCTGCTTGGGTTGCTTTAATTTTAAACGTGCTGTTACCGGCCTCAATTGCATCAAAATTGATAGCAACGCCATCCATGGTCACGCGGTTAAAAGGCGGCAGGTCGCGGTCGGCTTTGATATTTTCAGCAAGTACACGCCCCAGTGCCATCTCGAAAGGAACTATTTCAGCGCCGTAGTCGCCGGCTTCTGCAAGTATTATTTTTTCGGCTTCTTCAACTGTTATCATAAACGATGTAATTTTTATCAGCCGCCTATCGTGGCCATCGATTCATGAACGCCCGTGCTTTCCACACGTTCGCGTTCTGCTTCCCAGCCATCTTTGGGCCGGTTATTAAATGCGTTTAATAATGTGTTCTTTAAGTCTTCTTCGCCAGCGCCCTGTCGCATCAGATCTTTAATATTCAATATGCCGTTATCGTACAGGCAGGTTTTCAACCCGCCATCGGGCGTAATTCTTATCCGGTTACATGTCCCGCAAAAAGTGCGGGAGTAAGCTGCTATAATACCCACTGTGCCTTTATGACCGGGGATTTGATAATTGTAAGCCGTTGAATATTGCGGATCGTCCAGTTTTTTGATATCCGGGTAAACGCTTTTTATTTCGTCCAGAATCCGGACATAATCCCACTTTAATCCGGTGTAGATATGACCATCGCCATTAAACGGCATTTCCTCTATAAACCGCACACTCACGGGCAATTGCTTAGTCAGCTCGGCAACCGGGATAATGTCCCGCGTATTTTTGCCATCCATTACTACTGCGTTTATCTTCACCTCCATATCGTGCTTTAGCAGCGCATCCAGCGTTTGCATTACATTGGCAAACTCATCGCGGCCCGTAATGCTAAAAAATCGCCCGGCATCCAGCGTATCCAGGCTTAAATTTACCGAACGTACGCCAATAGCTTTTAATTCCGCTACATGCGGCGCCGTTAAAACGCCATTAGTGGTGATGGTAAGCTCGTTCAAACCCGGCAGTTTTGAAAGTGCCGTCATGAAATTCATAATATCTTTACGAACAAAGGGCTCTCCGCCGGTAATTCTTATCTTATCGATGCCCATTTCGGTAAGCGTCGAACAGCAACGCAGCATTTCCTCGTAAGTCATCAATTCCTTACGCGAGAGCCAATTCAGGCCCTCTTCGGGCATGCAGTAAAAACAGCGCAGGTTACAGCGGTCTGTAACTGCCAGGCGCAGGTAATTAATTTTTCGTCCGTGATTATCTAATAACAATGGTAAATATATTTTTAATGCCGAGACACAACACTTGTGCCCCTGAGCTATGCATGTGCATAATTCTACTGCAAGAGATGCAAAATATTACGCCCCTGCAGAATTACAATTGTAAAGATAACCATTCCAAGTTAGGCTATTGTTTACAGATTGTACTTTTTGTGCGGCAAATAACGTATTAGTTACAAAAAGCGTTCTGTATCGATAATTTAAACCACTTGCTTTATATTTGTTAACAAACCCGCGGCGATTGAAAGAATTACAGGACATTGTAAACGCATACGACAAAGCCATCAAATCCGGCAGGCAAACTGCCCTGGCTACGGTGGTGCTGGTTGAAGGCTCCTCCTACCGGCGGGCAGGCGCACGCATGCTTATAACTGAGGATGGACAATTAACCGGGGCCATCAGCGGCGGATGCCTGGAGGGAGACGCCTTAAGAAAAGCGCGCCTGGTAATGGCACAAAGCAAACCCATGCTGGTTACTTACGATACCACCGACGATGACGACGCAAAGTTTGGCGTGGGCCTCGGCTGTAATGGTATCATTCATATTTTAATCGAGCCGCTTTTCCCGCAAAACTATAATTCGCCCATAGCTTTATTCAAAACATTCTTATCCAAACGCGAACCCGTTGTTTTAGTAACCATGTTTTCGCTGGATGACCGGCATGCCGCACAACCCGGCACCTGCCTGCTTATGGCTGCAGATAAGCGCACCGCTGGTTCCATCGCCGACCGGCAAATAGCTGATGTAGTATTGGCCGATGCCGGGGATGTGCTAAAAAACGGCAATTCTGTAACTAAAACTTATATATACGGCAACGGCTATACCTGCTTTATAGAGTTATTGCTGCCAGCGGTATCATTGGTAATTTTTGGCGCCGGGAATGATGCTATCCCATTAGTACAGATAGCATCTGTTTTAGGCTGGCAGGCAACGTTGATTGATGGCCGCGCCAATTATGCCGTGCCTGAACGTTTTCCGTTGGCACATAAAATCATCATTACAAAACCCGAACAGGCATTATCGCAATTCAAAACCGATGAGCGCACAGCCCTGGTTTTAATGACCCACAATTATAACTATGATATGGCGGTACTGCGACAATTATTACCCCTGCAATTGCCATACATAGCAACGCTCGGCCCAAAGAAAAGATTAAACCGCATGCTGGATGAATTCAAAGCAGACGGCATGGTGATAACAAGCGAGCAGCTACAAAGTATTTACGGCCCGGCTGGTATCGATATAGGCTCCGATAATGCTGATGAAATCGCCCTTGCCATAATCGCCGAAATACAGGCCGTGCTGAACAAAAGGACGATAAATTCCTTACGGGATAAAACCAGTGTGCACCACCGGCATATCAAAAACATAATGCAGGAAGCCAGCGCCGAACTCAAATCTGCTGATTAACATGACCGGCATCATTATACTCGCCGCCGGTTCATCAAGCAGGTTGGGCAAACCCAAGCAAAATTTAATATTTAACGGGCAAACACTTTTACAGCGTGCTATCCAAACAGCACTAAAGGTGAATTGCGGCCCGGTTATTACTGTATTGGGCGGCAATGCCGACTTGATAAAACCTACCCTCGAAAACTTTAAAGTTGATATTATTTTTAATGCAGATTGGCAGCAAGGAATGTCATCTTCTATTCGTGGGGGAATTCAACATCTGCATGAAAATCATCCTGAAACAACTTCTGCAATCCTAATGCTGTGCGACCAGCCTTTTGTTGATGAAGTGGTTTTGCAAAAGCTTATTCCTGCAAATAAATCACGAGCCATTGTCGCCAGCGGATATAATGAGACCATCGGGTCACCTGCTTTTTTTGACAGATTTTATTTCGATGAGTTGTTATCGCTAAAAGGCAATGAAGGGGCTAAACATCTGCTATTAAAATATAGAGAGAAAGTTGTTACTGTGCCTTTTGATTTGGGGAGTGTGGATATTGATACGATTGAGGATTTTCAGAAGCTTTCGGGTATCTAAAAACTGTGGAAAGACTTACGAAGTTTTAAAAACTTCGTAAGTCTGACGGAGCCCCGTGTCCTCCGTGCCTTCTTTGCGGCGTAGTTAAAAACTACTTTACCGCCGAAAACTTGTAGATCGATTGTGTTTTATACGTTTGTCCAGGCTTCAATAAAGTCGATGGGAACGATGGCTGGTTTGGCGAATCCGGGAAATGCTGGGTTTCCAACGCAAACGAAGTGCGATATTCGTCCTTTTTGCCATTCTTCATCGCGTTAACACCCTTCATAAAGTTGCCGCTGTAAAACTGCAAGCCCGGCTCTTCGGTAAATATCTCCATCTTGATACCGCTCTTGTCACCGGTGATAGAGGCAATCGCAGTTTTCAAATCATGTTTGTTCAATACAAAGTTATGGTCGTAGCCTTTGCCGTTTTTTAGCTGTTGGTTATCATCGTTGATGCGCGCGCCGATAGCCGTTGGCTTACGGAAATCAAAAGGTGTATTGGCAACAGTTTCCGGTTTGCCTAATGGAATCAAAGTAGAATCAACCGGCAAATAAGTATCTGCGTCAACCTGTAAAATGTGGTTTAAAACTGTGCCGCTGCTTTCGCCGTTCAGGTTAAAGAATGCATGATTGGTTAGGTTCACTACAGTCGTTTTATCCGTAGTAGCCTCATATTCGCATTTAAATCCGTTATCATCAGTAAGCGAGTAAGTTACCTTTACTTTCAGGTTGCCCGGGAAGCCTTCTTCTCCATCTTTTGAAAGATAGGTCAACTCCAAAGTCGACGAATCAACCAGCTTACCATCCCACATCATTTCCTGGAAACCATTTTTACCGCCATGCAGCATATTCGGTGCATTATTGGTGCTCGATTGGTATTCCTTGCCGTCAATCTTAAATTTACCTTTTGCAATACGATTACCGTAGCGACCGATAGTAGCGCCATAATAACGTTCGGTAGAATGCTCAAAACCACCTACGCTGTCATAACCCAATACCACATCCGTCATCTTGCCATCCTTATCGGGCACCAAAATACTTACCACCCTGCCGCCGTAGTTGGTAATGGCAGCCTGCATTCCGTTCTTATTTTTTAATATATACAGGTGAGCTTGTTTCCCGTTAATAATTTTCGAATAAGCCGCGGTGTCGGGCAAGCCAGCATGTTTGGTACTATCAGTCATGGTAGTTGTTTTTTTATCGGTTGATGGTTGGTTACAGGCCGACATCGCGAAGATGCAAGCCGGCAATGCGATTGCAGAAATGCTTTTAATAAGATTCATAGGACTGCTAATTTAGTAATTGGTTTTTATCGTGATTAGTATTTATTTACCGTTTAATTTCCTTATCAGGTCAGTTTCTTCCTTCTTGTAAGGCTCGCCGTTTTTGCGGAACACATCATGAAACCAAACCTTTGGCTCGCTGCCATTTGGCATCGGAGTGTCCCAGGCATAAATGGTATTGGTTTTGCCGCTTACAAAGCCCCAGTTAATGGCTCCTACGTTTTCCTTTTTCAACATCGGCATGGTGTTTTCAAAAGTACTGTTGCGCGGGCGGGCCATGTATTCGGTACAAATAAGCGGTCGGCCATATATCTTTAATACCTTCACTACGCGTTCATGCAAGTCGGGCGAGTCGTAGCAGTGGTAAGTTATCACATCCGAATTTTGCAGCTGAATTTTATTAAATGCTTCCAGGTTCCAGTCCCACATACCGGAGCTTACCGGCTGGTCGGGGTTAATGGCATGCGCCCAGGCAAATACCTTTGGCAGCAATATATGGGCGATTTTATTTTTATCGCCGTTACCGGGTTCGTTATACAAGTCCCATAGCAGTATGCGCTTATCGTGCTTAAAGGTGGTTAATATATCATCAACATAAACTTTTAAAGCGGCATAATCCGCTTCTTTAGTAAGCGGGTAACCGGGGTCTTGCATCCAGCCGGAATTGTGTATACCAGGTTTTGGCTCTGGCTGTTTTCCCGGTTTTGCATTCGGGTTCCAGCAGTCATCAAAAAAAACGAATATGGTTTGTATGTGGTGCCTGTCCGCAATTTCCAGGTATTTATTTATTCTCGACTTAAAACCCCTGGGGTCTTCTTTCCAAACCACGCTGTGCAAAAACACGCGCATGGCATTAAAGCCGATGCTTTCGGCGTAGCCAAGCTCCCTGTCGATGGTTGCCGGGTCAAAGGTATCAGCCTGCCACATTTCCAATTGGTTAATGGCAGTACTTGGTGTAAAGTTGGCGCCGTTAATCCACTTGTGCTGTGCATACCAGGCATTAGCCTTAGCCGCCGGCCATACCCCGGCAACTGTTTTCTTCTGCGCCGTAAGGGATGTGGCACATAGCAACAGACCGGCAAGGGTTAGTTTGATTCTCATACAGGGTTTAATGGTTTATATGTGTCAAAAATACAATAAAAAATATAAAGAAAATCGCAGCCTCTAAATTTTGTCATTTATTCCGACGGCGCATCCAAAGCAACACCCGCCTTAACCGGCACGCCAAAATTTGGCGAACCATCGGCATTCCAGCTAAATTGCTGCATACGCGGCGAGCGCTCCTTGCCGCAGCCCTGCCCCGGCGCCGAGTTAGCATGATAGAGTATCCAGTCCTGCTTGCCATCGGCCGATTTAAAGAAAGAATTATGCCCCGGCGCATAAACGCCATTTTCCGGCGCCGCCTTAAATACAGGCGTTTTTGATTTTG
>JAZJZL010000056.1:0-28411 GCA_040389845.1 Bacteroidota bacterium | reverse complement strand
AGCAGGTTTTTATCTGCCGATATACTGAGCATTCCCAGCGCATAATAATCAGTCCAACAGCCGCTTGCCGAATAAATCAGGAACAGCTTGTCGCCATGCTTTAATATCTCCGGCCCTTCATTCACATTTACATGTGGCGGGTTGCTTTTCTCGCCCAAATCACCGTATTTCTCCCAGTCATATTGCGGACTTGATATTTTAACCCTTTGGCTGCCGACAGTCCACGGATTTTTAAGCTGTGCTATGTAAATATCCTGCTCCCCGTTTTTATCGCCTTCCCAGCCGGCCCATATCATGTACAGTTTGCCTTTATGCTCAAAAACAGAAACATCAATCGCCCATTTATCTGTCGCATCGCCAACTTTTCCTTTGAATGTCCAGTCGCCCTGCATCGGGTTGGCAGATGGGTTTTCCAGCACGTAAATACGATGATGGTCGTTATCGCCATCATCGGCCGCGAAATACATGTACCATTTATGGTTGATGTAATGCAGTTCCGGAGCCCACAACTCTTTTGAATACATGGTTCCCGTCGGCGGCGTCCAAATGGTTTTATTGGTCGCTGTGCCTAAATCGGCAATGTTTTTTGTTTTGTATAGGATGAGCTTACTGCCCATAGAATTGGTGTAATAATAATAACCGTTTTGGTAAATTACCCATGGGTCGGCGCCGGAAGGCAGCAATGGGTTGGTGAATGTTTTTTGCTGCGCGATGGCGGCATGGGCCAATAAAACTGTTAAGATTACATTTATTATTTTTCTCATAATGGTAGGTGATTTTGATTTCTATTGTAGAGACACAATACTTGTGTCTCTGAGAATGTTGCTGTTTTTATGCATGCGGAGACACAAGTATTGTGCCTCTACACGGTTAATTTAAAAACTAAACCCACCCATATCAACCACTGCCGAATTGCATATGTAAGTTGGCACAATGCCGGTGGCCGTAATCCGGTTATCCGCATCTTTCGGCAGGGTATTACCCGACAATACCAGTACCGTATCCAGGCCGAATTTATTACCGCCCAGGATATCGGTTTGCAGCGTATCCCCCACCATTAAAATCTGGCTTTTGCTGATGGTTCGATATTCGCGTATCAAATCATAAGCAAACATAAACATCTGCGAATCAGGCTTACCGAAACGAATAAATTGTTTACCGATAATACTTTCTATCATCGCCGCAATACCGCCTATAGCAATACCAACATCACTTAAAGATACCGGGTAAGCTTTATCTGTGTTGGCTACGATAACCGGGATAGTACGCTTACGCAGGATGTTTACTGTTTTATTAAGATCGGAGCACCAGTCAAAACCCTCATCATCCAAAAAAATCAAAGCATTTACTTTATCAATGTTATCTGCATTAATTGCACTCACCGGCAACGTGTGCAGCCCTGAACTATCTATGTAATGCGAAGATTCCGGAGTACCCAAAAAAGCCACTATCCCATCATCAACTTTTAAATCAAGGTATTCCTTAGTGAGCATACCGGATGAAACTATCCTGTCCGGAGTAATAAGATTTAAGCCGTGTTTGTGATAGCTTTCCGCCAATTGCACCGGGCTGCGCGAAGCATCATTAGTTACAATGTAATATTCTTTTCCCTGCGCCTGCAAGTACTCAAAAGTGCGTTCAATGCCCGGCACCAGCCCCTGGTAAGTTTTTAAAACCCCGAACGCATCAAAAAATATAACATCGTATTTGTCGATTATCGACTTAAAGTTTTCAATGCGTTTCATACTAGAGATTAGAGACTGGAGATTAGAGATTAGTTTTATTGATTGATATAGCGTGTGAACTATTGTAAACCCAGGGCATTAATAATTTTCTCCGCATCAAAATCCCTGTCTACCGATGGCAGGTAGATAGAAAATGCTTCGGATTGCAGCTTTTTGGCGTATTGCTCGTTAAAGAAATACTTACCGTCTTTTATCACGTAATTTAATATAAAAAAGCGGTATGCTTCTTTCAAAAAGCGTATTTCGTCGGCGGTTATGGGGTTTACTTTGTGATATTCTTTCAGGAACAGGATAAACCGGTCTTCCATCATCGTAGTTATCACATAGCTGAATACCGTGCGGTCGCCCCGGTCGGAGCAAACGCGACTGAAAAAGTAAAAATCCAGTATGCGGTAGCTCATCCTGAACCAGTCATAATCCCAACGGGAATAAAGATCCAGCTCGGGGGTTACGGAAAAGTTGCCGATGTTCCAGTCGATGAAAACCGGGATAATCTCGAAAGAATGCATATTATATTTCGAGCGGTTTTTTAGGAAGGTTTCGCAATGATATTTCAGAAAATCCACCTGCATAGGCGTGCCGAATTGCTTTTCGTTAGTTTCCAGTTCTTTTTGTAAAGCAAAAATATCGGTACGAAGTGTTTTTGATGATTTTGGCAGCACGTTCTTCACCCTTGAGCATGCCTTATGAAACTTGCCCACCTGCTGACCTAACTTAATAATATGATGGTCTTCCAGTCTACGTGGTAACCGATCTAATATGCGGGTAGGATTATAAAAAATCACCCAGGCATCGGTGTGGCCATGCTTATACCGGTAAACATATACCCTGTTATTCTTCAACAGCGACTTCGACAACAGGTTTTCAAAAGGGTATAGCAGGTTATTCGAAAGGGCGTGTATCAGGCGGTGATCTTCCTTAAAATGTTCGTATTTACCAAAATACGACAGCTTGGCAATAACGATATCCTCATCCGTAAAAGTAATGCGGAACACGTGGTTGGTAGATACCATTGCGCTGATATCCTCAATGCCCGCAATTATTTTTGATGCATCATAGCCTTCCCATGCTTTTCTTATAATTGATTCAAAGTCAAGTTGAGTTTGAACTTTTGATGCCCTGACCGGGAAAGATGGAAGGACGGTATTTTTCTTGTTGTTAGTCACTATTGATGTTATTGTGCCGGATTTTGACTTTAATGATTTGCAGAATTACGGATTTATTTAAAATAATTAAACTTTTATTCGCCGATTCAATCATTCATCCAAGCGCACAAGTTAAATAATTTCGAAGTAGCGCTTGAGTTCCCAGTCAGTCACCGCTTTACCATACTGCTTCCACTCCCACAACCTGGTATTCGTAAAATGGTCAACAAAAGCCTCACCAAATAATTCTTTCGCAAGCGCTGAATTTTTCATAATAGTCGCGGCCTCAAATAAGTTCGGTGATAAACTGCCATTACGCTTATCCTCGTAACCATTGCCTGCAGTAGCCGGTATATTTAAAGGCAGTTTGTTTTTTACGCCATACAATCCGGAAGCTAATGCCGCCGCCATAGCCAGGTACGGGTTGGTATCGGAGCCGGGAATGCGGGTTTCCAGGCGGGTATATTTTTCTGAAGTGTGAATTACCCTTAGGGCCGTTGTGCGATTATCTACGCCCCAGGTGATGGTGGTCGGAGCCCAGGCGCCTTCAACCAGGCGTTTATAACTATTAATGGTTGGTGCATACATCGGCAAAATTTGTGGAAGGCAATGCAGCTGACCAGCCAAATAATGCTTATGCAAATCGCTCATGTTATACGCATCATCAGCGCTGTAGAAAAGGTTTTTTGATTGGTCTTTTGTCCACAGGCTTTGGTGCAGGTGACCGCTGCATCCGGGCAGGCTTTCGTTCCACTTAGCCATAAACGTTGCCATAACGCCGTGCTTATTGGCAATCTCCTTAACGGCGGTTTTAAATAATACCGCTTTATCGGCGGCAGCTAAAACCTCATCATGCAATATCGCCGCCTCATAAACTCCGGGACCAGTCTCCGTATGCAACCCTTCAAGCGGGATATTAAATTGCAGCATCAGGTCGAAGAGGTCATTATAAAAATCGTCATTCAGTGATGTCCGCAATATAGAATAGCCGAACATGCCCGGTGTGAGGCTTTCCAGGTTGGTAAAACTTTTCTCATTTAAACTCTGCGGCGTTTCAACAAAATTGAACCACTCAAACTCTTGCGCGAATTCGGCGTGATAGCCCATATCGGCACATTGTTTGGCAATGCGTTTTAGCAAACTTCGTCCGCAGGCAGGCAAATCGTTACCATCAGCTTTACTAAAATCCGCCAGGAAGAATGGAATATCATTATCCCAGGGCACATTTCGCAAAGTAGATAAGTCTACGCGGCACATTTGATCGGGGTAGCCGGTGTGCCAGCCGGTAAGCTTTACGTTATCATAAACGGCATCGCTGCTGTCCCAGCCCCAAACCACATCGCAAAAGCCATAGCCGGTTTCCAAACCGTCGATAAACTTTTTGGGATGTATCACCTTGCCGCGCAAAACGCCGTCGATATCCGCAAAAGCGAATTTTATTTTCTGTATATCGTTTTCCTTCAAATATTTTTTAACCTGTTCTTCGTTCATGGGTATTTGCGCTATATAAATGGCAATTTAAGCAACATATATGTAATGCCTCAATAAAAATTTGTTAACACTGTACATCGCAAGGGGTATCTTTGTTTGACAATATGCCAACAACCAACCAACCCCGGCCCTATTTATTTATTTACGGAACGCTCCTCGACAAACAGAACGAGTTCGGCGCATATCTTAACGATAACTGTACCTTTTATGCCGCTGGAAAAATGCCCGGCAAACTCTACGACTTAGGCGAATACCCCGGCGCAACTCTTACAAATGAAGAAAACAGATTTGTACATGGCAAAATTTATCAGCTAAGCAACATCGAAAAGGTATTGGAACTATTAGATGATTATGAAGGCTTTGGCCCGGAACAAGAGCAACCTAATTTATTTGTAAGGGAATTGATTGATGTAGATACTCCGGGCGGAAAAATTAAATGCTGGGTATATATTTATAACTTACCGGTTGATGGCTTTGACGCAATAGGCTCTGGGGTATATTTAAAGCAAAGTAATAAGTAGCCCACAAGTACTACTAACCCTGCACTGATGTTCCGTTTCCGGGCTGAACGCGTGGAACACTACGGAACATTCTGATTATAAAGCATTTAAAATTTTTACATTTATAAAATCTCCCTGCCCTTGTTGGTGTTGTCAACAACAAGCAACGTTTAAGCCAATGATGCCACCAAATGCCTGCGATAGGTCGACGGATTTATCGTTATCACAAACACACAGGTTTTTTTGGCGACAACACCAACAAAGGCGATAGTTCTTATCAGCATAGTCATCCTCCAATCGGTGTAATCCCCAAAAAATAATCGGTGAAATCCAGCAAAAAAAAATCCCCCGGCGATTTACCGCCAGGGGATAAGAGCATATTTAGTTAGTTAGGAATTAAACTTTTGCCGTTTTAACGGTTTTGATAATTACAGCAGCAACTTTGTACGGATCTGCAGCCGAGTTCGGACGACGATCTTCCAGGTAGCCGCTCCAGTCGTGGTCAACTGCGTAAAGCGGAATACGGATAGATGCGCCACGGTCTGATACGCCATAGCTAAAGTCGTGGATTGATGCGGTTTCGTGTTTACCGGTTAAGCGCTGGTCGTTATCAGCACCATAAACTGCGATACATTCAGCAACTGCAGGGCGGAACGCCTCGCAAACAGCAGTAAATTTCTCTTTGCTGTTAGCAGTACGCAACAGCGTGTTCGAGAAGTTAGCGTGCATACCAGAACCGTTCCAGTCAAGCTGACCAAGCGGTTTACAATGCCAGTTAATAGCAACTCCGTATCTTTCACCAATTCTTTCAAGCAGGTAACGTGCAACCCAAATCTGGTCGCCTGCTTCTTTAGCGCCTTTAGCGAAGATCTGGAACTCCCACTGACCTGCAGCAACCTCAGCGTTGATACCTTCAACGTTTAAGCCTGCTTCTAAACAAGCGTCAAGGTGCTCTTCAACAATCTCGCGGCCATAAGCGTTTTTAGCGCCTACTGAACAGTAGTAAGGGCCCTGTGGCGCAGGATAGCCACCTGTAGGGAAGCCAAGAGGTTTGTCAGTCTGGATATCCCAAAGGAAGTATTCCTGCTCAAAACCGAACCAAAAATCGTTATCGTCATCCTGGATAAGTGCACGGCCGTTTGATTCGTGTGGCTTGTGATCTGAACCTAATACTTCGCACATTACCAGGTACGCGCTTTTACGCTGCGGATCAGGAACAACAAAAACAGGTTTCAAAATACAATCTGACGAACCACCTGGCGCCTGCTCGGTCGATGAACCGTCGAAGCTCCAGTTATCAAGGTCTTCTACTTTACCACTGAAATCTTTAACAATTTTTGTTTTGCTGCGCAGGCTTTGAGTTGGTTTGTAGCCATCAAGCCAGATGTACTCTAGTTTAGTTGCCATTTTTTAAGTTGATTTTACGATATTGGATTGAGTTCTTAAATTCTTTAACGGTTTATTCAATTATTAATGCAAATCTAAACTAATTTTGTAAAATTTATCACGAACTGTTGAAAAAATTCTAATATTTTTTAAAAAATTGCCATTATGATATTAAATTGACTATTTTAAGGCTCATTTTTTAGAACTTATTAACATCTGATTAAAAATTCGCCTCTAAAAGCAAAAACCAACCCTCCATACCCCCCTTTAACAAACTTCAACAATCCAAATTGATTACGTAGCACATGCAACGCTCCAAAAACAATTATTTCTAATCTTTTTGAGTGATGTATCACTTACAGTTTGCTCATTTTCGAAGTTTCCCTGGTCGATTGTGGTATAAATTTCACCTTTTGCGTTGTTGTAGAGATAAGTTGCAAGCTTTTTTTGGCAGTTTTTGTCTTCTTACCCGGATCTGGTATAATTCCGTTCACAATTTTGCTTATTGTCTAACAATTTAATCAACACAAGCCTGCGACCTTTGTTAAACACGAGTAACGTACATATTGCACATTTTTTACACGCAGAAAAATATAAATCTCTATCTTCGGCCAATTTAATTTTCCATCTGCAAAAATCAATATATCATGAAAATAACTGTTGTTGGCGCCGGGGCTGTAGGTGCTACCTGTGCGGATAATATCGCCAGGAAAGAATTGGCCGAAGAACTTATTTTGTTAGACATCCGCGAAGGTTTTGCCGAAGGCAAAGCTATCGACATGATGCAAACCTCGGCCCTGCTTGAATTTGACACCAAGATAAAAGGTGTTACTAACGACTATGCTGCCACTGCTGATTCTGAGGTTGTGGTTATTACTTCCGGCCTTCCCCGCAAACCCGGCATGACCCGCGAAGAGCTAATTGGCACAAACGCAGGCATCGTTAAAAGTGTTACCGAAAACATCTTAAAATATTCTCCAAATACTATCATCATCGTGGTGTCAAACCCGATGGATACCATGAACTACCTTACCCTGAAAACTTCGGGCTTACCAAAGAACCGTATTTTAGGTATGGGCGGCGCACTGGATTCAGCACGTTTCAAATACTACCTGAGCCAGGAACTGGGCTGTTCTCCTGCTGATTTGAATGCAGTTGTTATCGGCGGTCACGGTGATACTACCATGATACCTTTAATTAAACATGCTACCTGGAACAGCGTTCCGGTAACCCAGCTTTTAAGCCAGGAGCAGCAGGATAAGATTGTTAAAGCTACTATGGTTGGTGGCGCTACTTTAACCGGCTTAATCGGTACTTCAGCATGGTATGCACCGGGTGCAGGCACGGCCTTCATGGTGGAGAGCATCGTACGCGACCAGAAAAAACTAATCTCCTGCGGTGTTGCGCTTGACGGCGAATACGGACAAAGCGATATTTCGCTTGTTGTTCCGGTTATACTGGGCAAAAACGGCTTCGAGAAAATTATCGACTTTAAATTGAGCGATGCTGAACAGGCTGAGTTCAACAAAAGCGCAGATGCTGTTCGCGCAATGAACAAAGTTTTGAGCGATACGGGCGTTATCTAAGATTATTTAATTTTCAATCCGATAAAAGGCTTTCATCACTTGGTGAAAGCCTTTTTTATTGATTAATCATTTGCCAAAGCAAAACTTATCGGAACGCTAAATGGAACACTAACCGCCTTACCACCTATCATCGCAGGTTTCCAGGGCGGTGATGCTTTTACAGCACGCATGGCCTCCTGGTCTATACCTATCCATACGCTGTGCAGGATCTTAAAATCAGACAGCTCACCTTTTTCGTTAACCTTAAACCCTATTAAAACTTTCCCCTGGATGCCGTGTTCTCTGGCATAAGCGGGGTACCTGATTATTTTCGCCGCCTGCTTATAAAAAGCCATCATCCCGCCGGGAAAAGATGGCCCCTCATCCAGTTTAACAAAGGAAACGCCGTCTATTTTGCAGAAATATTCTGTAAGTGTTTGCGTGTCTTTGGTGTGGTCTATTCTTTGTTTTAAGTTGTCGGCAATTTTCTCCTCCCATATTCCTGTTTTAACACCTCCTTTAATTTTACCGCTCGCTATGGTGTCTTTAAACGATTCGTCAAATTCTATCCAATTTCCATTGCCGCTTTTGGCCAACACTTTCCCGGCTGGGTCGTTTAGCTCGTCGTAAGATATCTTTGCCTCCGGCAGATAGGTTATCGATTTGTAGAACTTGCCGTTAGGATAATAGCTAGCTTCGTGACCTTCGGGGATTCCATCACGAAACTCCCCTGTTCTCATTAACGTACCTCCAGGAAAAAATGCCTGGTACTTACCCTCGTATAGCGGGTCAAACTGGTTACTTAAAGCATTTGTAATCAGCCGAAGCTTCCCGTTTTTATAATACTCATGAACAACGTACTGTCGTTTTTTGCCGGCATTAACTACCACCAGGGAGTAATTCGCGCTATCTATTGTTGAAACCTGCTGGTGATAGTTTTTAACATAATAGGTTACGCTGTCGGTTTGGGCGTTGGCGCTAAACGATGTTACGATAGCAAGTAATGCATAAACTATTTTAGTTCTCATATTTATAATTTCACCGTGCTAACGCAAAATTTATCGGAACCGAATATTGAATCCTTACAGGCTTACCGTCCTTCATAGCAGGCACCCACTTCGGCGAGCTCTTCATAACTCTTAATGCTTCGCCATCTATATCAGCAGAAACCGATTGAGCAATCCTAAAATTACTAAGCGAGCCGTCTGCCTCCACCACGAAAGATATGACGACCTTTCCCTGCTCATTTTTTTCACGCGCCCGTGCAGGGTACCGTATATACTTCCCAAGATATTGGTAAAACTGCTCTATCCCACCCGGAAATGTCGGAAATTTATCCACCCGGCCAGTATATGTACCAGGAATAGGCTTAAGCTGATAGATGTTTCGGTGAGATACTATGTTACCGTTAAAATATCTATTACTGTAACCCAAGGTATCATTCAACATACCCGTCCACTCCCCATTCATCAGGCCGCCCATAATTTCGCCTCTAGCTGTGGTATCTTTAAAATTGGCACTATACTCCAACCAATTGCCGTTGCCTTTCTCCGATAAAATCTTACCGGTTGAGTCGCGGCATTCAACAAAAACTATGGCCCCATCACCGTTATAATTCTTTATGTTGTAGATGTTACCGTTAGGGTAATAATCTGTTTGAAAGCCCGAGAATTTTCCATTTACGTACTCCCCCGAACGCATCTTGCGCCCGTCAGGATAAAATGCGGTGTATTTACCATGATAAAATAAATTCAGGTCATTGGTTTTTGAGGTGGTTTGCAGCCGTACTTTACCGTTTTTACCATATTCGCGCACTACATACCAAAATTTACTGATGCTGGTATCGGGTGGTGATACTTCCATCCAGTAATCCGCACTGTCTTTAGTAGAGACTAATGTGCCGGAATCTTTCAGGTAGTATATTACACGCGCGTTTTGGGCATGGCTTTCATGGCATAAACAAACCACCATAAATAGCAATGCAACCTTTAATTTCATTCTCTTAAGTTTTTATTTTCCGGGGCCGAAATTTATCGGGATGCTATACGCTACCCTAACAGGTTTACCGCCCTGGGTTCCCGGTTTCCATGGAGAAGTTAACTTTAAAACCCTGATAGCTTCTTCATCACAACCATCGCCTATTCCTCTCCTCACTTTTATTTCCGTTAGCTGGCCATCCCGCTCAACAACAAAAGTCACCAGCACCTTGCCATAGGTATTATTTCTCTCCGCTGCGATAGGATAAACAATATGCTTTTGTAAAAATTGATAAAGCGCCTCCATGCCGCCCGGGTAAGACGGAACCACTTCTACAGGCTTAAATTCCTCAGTCGGGTCAGACTTTGCAGTAGCTATTTCCTGCCCGGCTTTAAAGGTTAGTAAAATATACTCGGCAGCGCTTTTCTTAAACCGCCATTCACCCTCCTGCAAGCCGTTCATCATTTTTCCTTCGGCTGTCACTTCCGTAAAATCGTCATTAAATTGCTTCCAGATGCCATTTCCGTTAGTTGTTAATACTGCACCGGTAGAATCACGGCATTCGCCAAAATAACCAACACCCGGACTGTTGTAAGTGATAATGCAGTAGAGGTGACCGTTAGGATAATACTGAATCTGCCGGCCCTTCATATCACCGCCTTCGTACGTACCGGCGGCTTTTGTTTTTCCGTTCGGAAAATAGGCCGTATAGCGGCCCTGGTATTTTAGGTTTAGATCGTTCGTATTAGCATTAGTCTTCAACCTCACTTTGCCGTCCCTTCCATATTCGTAAACGCTGTAAGGATATTTCCCGGCAGTATCGGGAGGCTTTACAACCATCCAATAATCGGCTGAATCTTTGGCCATTACGCGTTTACCTGAATTTTTCAGATAATAGGTTAAGCTGCCTTGCGCATAAATAGCAGTAAAGCTCAAAAAGCTTAGCATCATCAATAATATCTTTTTCATTACTTACCGCGATAGCGAGAAATTTATAGGTACGGCATAAGCCACCCGCACTGTATGTCCATTTTGCGTCCCCGGTTTCCATGGCGACGACAGCTTTATCACCCTCACAGCCTCTTCGTCGCACCCATCGCCTATACCGCGGACAACCTTTACATCACTTAACCTGCCATCCTTTTCAACAATATAGGTAACAATTACCTTACCCTGCGTATTCTTGTCGCGGGCGGTTTTAGGGTAGACGATATTTTTACCCAAAAAATTGTAGAAGGCCTCCATCCCTCCGGGGAACAAGGGCACATGCTGTACCGAGGTATAAACCTTTTCCTGCGATACCGTGTCCTTTTGTGCTTTAGCGGTCAAAGTAAACAAGGCGCAAACCAACGATACAAATAATACTCTTTTCATATTATAAATTTTCTCATGAAGGTAATATATCCCCTTCAATTCTCATAAACTAAATTTTCAGTTTTTATTATAATAGTCAGGCAGGGTAAAATTTATAGGAAGAGCATAAGCCGACCGGACGGTTTCCCCGTTTTGCATACTCGGTTTCCAGGGAGAGGACAGCTTAACTAATCTTAGCGCTTCTTCGTCGCACCCGTCGCCCAGGCTGCGCACCACTTTAAAGTTGGTTAGTTTACCATATCTTTCAACAATAAACGAAACTATAACCTTGCCATGAGTGCAGTTTCTGCGTGCCGCTTTTGGATAAGCCAGGTTTTTATCTATGAATTTGATAAAAGCATTTACCCCGCCGGGATATGAAGGCGCAACTTCGACAGGATCAGAAAAAGTTCCCGGTGCTGCTTTGTTTTTTTGAGCATTAACCGTCAGCGATAAAAACAGGCAAAAAAATAGCGTCGATAAAACTTTATGCATTTGATACAAAATTGTGACATGAAGATAAAACATAGTCAGGAATTATCACCAGCCTATTTTTGGCTTACGCCGCAAAGCATCGGTAATTAAAATATTACAAACCTAACTTACACCAAATCAAACATTTTCAGTCGAACCGATATTAAGCACTTTAATTAAATTAAAAACAGTTAGCCGGTACAACAATTAAGCTATGCCACTAAAACTAAAACATATCTTGCCAATCATTGTGCTGCTATTGTGTACAGGTATCCTGCACGCACAGGACAGTACGCTCATCGGCAAAACCATACGCTGGGATTTGGTAAAATGTATAGATTATGCCAAAAAGAATAATATCCAGATAAACGGCCTGCGCATCCAGCAGCAGATAAGCCAGCAGGAATACTTGTTGTCGAAAGCATCCCGTCTGCCAAATCTGTCAGGAACCGTCTCCCAAAACTTCGAGCATTTAAACAACGGCGGGCGCAACAACAGCTTTACCCAGGTAGATAGCAACGGCACGGTGCTCAACAACAGGGGTTCATCATTTATTGCATCAGGTTCTTACGGATTAAATTCCCAGGTTACCATTTACAACGGCGGTTACATCAATAACGATATCGCCCAGAAAAACCTGGCGGTGCAGGCATCCAATTTCAGCATCATTCAACAGGAAAACGACATAACGCTGCAGGTAACCCAAAGCTACCTTGCCATTTTGCTTGACAAAGAAAACATTGTTTACGATAACGATTTGGTGGGCACCACAAGCGAGCAGGTTAACGTACAGCAAAAGCGTTATAATGCGGGCAGTGTGGCACGCGCAACTTTAATACAGTTGCAGGCCCAGCTGGCTAACGACAAATACACACTGGTAAACGCAAAAAATACCGAGCGCGGCGACCTGCTGACTTTAAAACAATTGCTGTTACTCCCCAGCGATGTAGATTTTGACATTATTAAACCAGACACTATAGCACCTATTGATACAGTAGCCGCATTTCATACTGTTGAGCAAATTGCACTGCAAAATCGCCCTGAAATAAAAAATGGAGAGCTGAACTTAAAAGTAGCACAATACGATGTAGATAAAGCAAAAGCAGGCTACAAGCCGGTGCTTACCGCAGGCGCATCGCTAAACAGTGGCTATACTTCAGGCAACGGCCAGGGTAGCTTTGGCAGCCAGCTGAACAACAATTTTACCCAGCAGGTTGGTGTAACATTAGCCGTGCCCATTTTCACCAAACGAACAGTAAAAACGCAGGTGGAGGAAGCCAAATTAAACGTTCAGCAATCAAAACTTAATTTAGATAATACCAGGATAACTTTGTCGCAGGCGGTGGAGCGGGCTTTTATCAATGTACAAAATTCAAAAGGCCAGTACGATGCCGCGCAGGAACAATACACCTACAGCAAAGAAAGCTACCGCATTGCCAGTGAGCAGTTAAAAGTAGGTGTTGCCAATATTGCCGACTTTATGCTGCAAAAAAATCAGTTTGTACAGGCGCAGCAACAATTTATCCAGGCAAAATATAACGAGCTGCTTACTTTAAAGATATATGACTTTTACAGGGGTGTCCCCATTAAACTATAACCAGAAGCTATCATCATGAAACCTGTTTTAAAACGAATATTAATTATAGCCGCGATACTGATAGCTATACTGCTGATATGGCTGCTGTTTTTCCATAAAAAGGATGCACCGGTAATTATACAGGCCGAAAAGCCGGATACCGGCTATATCGCCCAAAGCGTTACAGCTACCGGTAAAATTGAACCGGTGGATACGGTTACTGTCGGCACACAGGTGTCGGGGATTATCTCGAAACTCTATGTCGATTTTAACTCCAAAGTTAAAAAAGGCGAATTGCTTGCCGAGCTTGATAAATCGCTGTTGCAGGCCGCGCTTGACCAGGCGAAAGGTATTTTATTGAACGCCCAAAGCCAGGAGGTGTACGCAAAAAATAACTACGACCGTCAAAACCTGCTTTTTAAAACTGATGCCATAAGTAAAGCCGATTACGATATCGCCCTTAATACTTACAATGCGTCAAAAGGCAGCGTTAAAAGTGCACAGGCCCAGGTAGCCTCGGCGACGAAAAATTTGTCGTATTCGGAAATTTACTCGCCCATCGACGGGGTGATACTTAACCGTAACATTGCCGTCGGACAAACGGTTGCCGCGAGCTTCAGTACCCCTACCTTGTTCATTATCGCTAAAGATATTACCAAGATGGAGGTGCAGGCTAATGTTGACGAGGCCGATATCGGCGATGTAAAGAAAGGCAACCGAGCATCGTTCACCGTGGATGCGTTTATTAATGACTCTTTCGGGGGGACGGTGGAGGATATACGTTTACACCCATCTGTTTCATCAAACGTAGTAACCTATACCACCATCATTAATGCACCGAATGACGACGAGAAGCTCAAACCCGGCATGACCGCCAATATCGTCATCTACACAAAAGAAGTGCAAAATGCCATGCTGATACCGGCTAAAGCATTGGCTTTTACACCGGACTCGGCGACGATGAAAGACTACGAGATTGTAGGCAAAGTGGCCCACAAAAAGAAGGGGAAAGGTGGTTCGGGTGGCACCGGGGGCGCTGGTAGTGCTAACGCCAACCAGATATCTCATTCCGCCAAAAGCCGTTCCGATTCCTCAGGAATTACCAAACAACACGCAGAGGTTTGGCTATTGCAGGGCAAAAAGCTGGTGCAAAAACGTATAACCATCGGCCTTAACGATAATACACATGTTGAAGTGCTTTCGGGATTAGCAGCTACCGATATGGTGGTAACCGGCTTTACAGGCGGACCAACCGGCAAAGCTGGAGCTGCAACACCTGGCGCAAGTCCATTCTTACCGCAACGCCGTGGTGGCGGTGGTGGCGGTGGCGGAGGAGGCCGCGGTCGATGAGTACGCCTAAAAAAATATTGGAGATTAAAGACCTTAAGCGCGAGTTCGTAATGGGCAGCGAGACTGTCCGCGCATTAAAAGGTATTAACTTCGAGGTAGACGCGGGTGAATTTGTGACCATTATGGGGAGCAGCGGCTCTGGTAAAACAACACTGCTAAACATCTTGGGCTGCCTGGATAAGCCCTCTATCGGGAATTATTTCCTGGATGGCGTGGACGTGAAAAAGTTAACCCGTGATGAGCTTGCCCAACTGCGTAACCATAAAATAGGGTTTGTTTTCCAAGCCTATAACCTGCTGCCCAGAACTACAGCGCTGGAGAATGTGGAACTGCCCCTGCTTTACAACAAGGAGGTAAGCGCAGCCGAGCGCCGGGAGCGTGCGATACATGCGCTCGAAGCCGTTAAGCTTGCCGAAAGGCTTGACCATACGCCTAGTCAGCTTTCCGGCGGTCAGCAGCAGCGTGTGGCCATAGCCCGCGCATTGGTAAATGAGCCTGTAATGATTTTGGCTGATGAGGCTACCGGTAACCTGGACAGCCGCACATCATACGAAATTATGGCCCTGATGCAGGAACTAAATGCCAAACAGGGGAAAACGATAGTATTCGTTACGCACGAGCCGGATATCGCCTCGTTCAGCAGCCGTACCATCCAGCTGCGGGACGGAATTATTCAAAAAGACGCAAAAAACGAAAACATCCGTAACGCCAGGGAGGTATTGGATAATTTACCGGTAACAGACGATTATTAGGCTGTTTGCCTTATGATTTCATTGATTTTAGAGATTTCACCGATAAAAATTAAAAATAGCAGGTCAGTACAATCATTATAAATCAAAAAAATCAGTGTAATCGGTGCAATCAAAATAATAAAAAGATATGAGTTTAGCCAACCTGATACGAATAGCGCTTAAGGCTTTGCAGCGAAACAAGCTGCGGGCGTTTTTAACCATGCTGGGTATTATCATCGGCGTGGGTTCGGTTATAGCCATGGTGGCCATAGGCCAGGGTTCAAAACAGAGCATACACGACCAACTGAGCAACATGGGCACCAACATGATAACTGTACAGCCCGCCAGTAACCTTAACGGCGGTGTGCGAATTGCCGGCTCCAGCTTTCAAACCCTTACTTCCAAAGATATCGTTGCGCTGAAGGCCAATGTAAAAAACATTACCGAATTGTCGCCTGCGGTTTCATCAAAAGGACAAGCCATTAACGGAGCTTTAAACTGGCCTACAACCATGTCGGGCGTTAGCCCGGAGTATTTGGATATCCGTAAGCTGACCTTAAAAGATGGTATTGCCTTTACTGAAAATGATGTGCGTACATCGGCCAAAGTTTGTTTAATTGGCCAAACGGTTATTGACAACCTTTTTCCTGGCGGAGAGAATCCTATCGGCAAGGTTATCAGGTTCGGCCATATTCCCTTCCAAATTATTGGCGTACTGACTGCCAAGGGTTTTAACTCCTTCGGCCAGGACCAGGATGATATTTTGATAGCGCCGTACACCACCGTACAAAAGCGCATCCTCGCTACCATCTACTATTCTAATATTTATGCGTCGGCAACGGATGAGGCATCTACAGACGCTGCCGTAACCGAAATAACCCAGACACTGCGCGACTCGCACCGTTTACGTTCTTTTGAAGATAACGATTTTACCGTTCGCACCCAGGCTGAACTGATCGCCACCTTAAGTTCAACCAGTGGGCTGCTCACTGTATTGCTAACCGTAGTAGCCGGTATATCACTGGTAATCGGCGGTATCGGCATCATGAACATCATGTACGTATCCGTAACGGAACGTACCAAAGAAATAGGCCTGCGCATGTCCATCGGCGCACGTGGCAAAGATATACTGATGCAATTCCTGATGGAGGCCGTGCTCATCAGCATCACCGGTGGGGTAATAGGCGTATTGCTGGGCTTTGTGTCTACCCAGGTCGTAACCCTTACCCTTGGCTGGCCTACTATCGTTTCGGAATCATCGGTTGTCCTGTCATTCGTTGTTTGCGCCGTAACCGGAATTTTCTTTGGCTATTACCCCGCACAAAAAGCATCGAGATTAGATCCTATTGAGGCGTTGAGGTACGAGTAATCCTCATATCTATTGAATTTAGAACGTAGGGGCGTATTGCATACGCCCTCAAAAAGCGACAGGTGATCATGGGACCAAACTGCGCATAATGACAAGGGCGTATACAATACGCCCCTACCTAAAACGCCGCCTGTCTTTCACCTTTTTTTACTGCACCTGCAACAAATTCGGAGCAAAAGTATGCTTCAAATAACTGTCGCGGTTAATGCTATCCAGGCTGTGAAACTGCAGGTACGGCGTCGACTTAAACGGATCCTGGGTTGTATTCAAAAACTTGAAAACATTTGCGGCATTCACATCTCCCATATTCAGCGTGCCAATTCCAAATCCGGTCTTCCACGTAAGGTTTTTAAAATCCAGGTAGTGCTGCGTCTCGTTGGTAACATGGCCATTCTCGTCAAAGTCGGCATAAATGTAGCCCGGTGTATTACTATGGTCTGAGGTAATGGACGACACCATGCGCACAAAGGTATATTGGGTTGTCGAGTCCTTATAAAACACCCTCAAATCATTAAAATGCGTATGTGCTGCCAGGTACATCTTTACGTTTGCGCTATGGTTCTTAATAATTGCGGCAAGGCGCGGGGTATATTGAGGCAGCCAAAAATCGCTACCGGGCGGCACATGCGAAATTATCCACACATTTTGATTGCCCGCGGCGGCAAGCTGCTTATCGAGCCAGTTAAGCATGGCGGTGTCCCCTTTATGCGTTGCCGATTTATTATTGCTCAGTAAGGTAGTGTTGAGCGATAAAAATAACTGGTTGCCCAGCTGTGCCCTGTAGTAGCCCCCGGTATGGATAGTTGAAGTATCCACCTTAAATTTACCCGCCGGCGAAGGCACCAGGTTCCAAACTTTTAAATAAGCAGACAAAAAAGCATCAGACGGGAATACGTAATCGCCATTATCTGTATCGTTATTGCCAAATGCCGGTATAACAGGTATCCCCGGGAATTTTTGCTGAAACAAGCTGCCTAAAAAAGCCATGGTTTTTGTCCTCAGCAAACGCTCCTGTTGCGGGCTTTTAAAAGGGATCGAGTCTACATTATTATAATAGCTGTGAAAAAGAAAATCGCCGGTTATGGCAATAAAATCAGGCTTGGGGTAAGTGGCGCTGATATTATTCATCGCCGATTTAATAAGGTTGAACTGTGAATCGAAACCCCGCGTGGTGTCGAGCTTTGTACCATTATAAGCCGTTAAAATAGAATCCCATTTGGTGATATCTGCATCCGCCAATACATCCCTCAGTTTAATATCGATATTATGCTTCCCGTCGTTGGTATAAAACGGATTGAAATGCATATCAGAAATAAAAAGACAATGCCCGTTGGGCGAAGCGGCAATAGTTTCTTCTTCATGCTTGTGCCTGCGACAACTGCTGAAAATAGAAAACACAAACGCGCAGAATAATAAAAGTGTGATGGGTTTCATAAAAATCAGGTTAGGTAATTTTTTTAAATATAGTAAAAAAGTTGATGGTTCATGGTTCATAGCCACTACGGTTTACGGCTAATATTTTCCGTTGCTCCTACTATGAACTATGAACCATCAACTATAAATTCCTCTACATCTTAAAAGCATCATTCGCAACGCCGGTGTTTACTACCGCCGTTTTTACCTTAAATTCAACCGGCTGACCTGCAACCGAAGTCTTTTCGCTGAATGGAATTTTGATCCCTGTCGGAATATTCTGGTAATCGCCAAAATCAACGCCACTGGTATTCGGCATGTCTACATCCTGCTTAACCTTTAAGCCTGTCTTCTGGTCGTAATAATATTTAACCGGTATGCCATCCGGATTCTTAACCGTAATGAGGTAGGCCAGTTGCCCGTTTACAACCTGGTAGTTAGTATCGAGCACTGCCGAGTAGCCTTGCTTGCCAAAATCAAGCTCAGGGAACAGTTTATATTTCGCTGATATTGCGCCTTTGTCGCCTTTACTTAAATCCATCAAACGGTTGTTCTGGTGCACGCTTACGCTATCGCCATTAACTATAATATGATTAAACACCAGGTTATTATATTTCGGAATAACGACTTGTACAGCCTCTTTACCGGGATTTTTGAATTTACTTTCCTTTATCAAATCAATGCCCTGGATGCTGCCTTGCGAAGTTAAAGTAAGGTCGTTTACGTCTTTTAAACGCTGCTCACCCCCAACCGCATCAAAGTATTTCTTTATTACCGAATTTACAGTAACACCTTTTTCCATCGATAAGCCGCTCATCGAGTTGTTTTCAGGCTTTATGTCCGGTAGTACATGGTCAGGGTCCAGGGTTACAAACGTTATTTTCGAGGTCGATTTATATTGGAATGTCCAGGTACCGCCGCGCTGCCAAATTTCGGCGGGAAGCTTTACTGTGCCGGTCTTACCGTTTTCTTCTTTTACCGACGCAATAACCGGCAACGCCATACCCTCTAAATTTTCTATTGTAATCAGCGAACCTTTTGAAGGGTCGTTTTCCACATAGTCTATCGAGCGCACAGCCTGGTCGAGCGACAAAGTAGTGATAAACCATTCGTTCCAAAACCAGCTTAAATCCTCGCCTGCCACATTATCCATTGTATGGAAAAAGTCCCATGGCGTAGGGTGCTTAAATGCCCAGCGCTTGATATAGGTTTTAAACGCATAATCAAAACGTTCTTCACCCAGTATCTGTTCACGCAATATCTTTAAGCCCAAAGCAGGCTTTTCATAAGCGGCATAGCCCAAATAATCGGCATTTATTACATCGGGGGTATTCATGATAGCATCTGCACCAGGTGCAAACATCGACACGGCGGCTTTTTGCTCGTCGCCCGGCTCCCAATATTCGCCCTTGTTAAATACCTTGGTATCAACCTTATTAATAAAGGTGTTAAAACCTTCGTCCATCCAGGCATATTTACGCTCGTTCGAGCCAACGATCATCGGGAACCAGTTGTGACCAAACTCGTGGTTGGTTACTTCCCATAAAGCCCCACCGGCACTTTGTGAACTACAGAATACGATGCCCGGGTACTCCATCCCTCCTACAACACCACCAACATTTGTGGCCACAGGGTAAGTATATTCAAACCACTCTTGCGAGTACAGCTCGATACATGCCTTCACATACTCTGTCGAGCGGCTCCATGCACCCATACCTTTAGACTCAATAGGATAAACGGATTGTGCAACTGCTTTTTTACCGCTTGGCAGGTTAATGCGCGCCGCGTCCCATATAAACGCTTTCGAGGCCGCCCATGATACATCGCGGGCATTTTTACAGAAGAAATGCCAGGTAACAGTGGCTTTGGCAGGATAGCTGTCTTTGCTGAATAAATCTACAGAATCCTTAATCATTATCGTTTTGTCGCTCACTCTTGCTGCATTTACACGGCTCAGTATTTTTGGCGAGTAAACTTCGGCAGGATTTAATAACTCACCCGACCCTACCACCACAAGGTTGGCCGGCGCAGTAACAGTATAGTCAAAATTGCCGTACTCCAAATAAAACTCTGATGCACCCATGTAGGGAATCACGTTCCATCCGGTAACATCATCATACACCTCCATGCGTGGGTACCATTGTGCAATTTCATATATCCAGCCGTTTTTTGTCAGCACACGGCCCATACGGTCGGTACCATATTCAGGCACATCGAACTTATAATCAATTTTTAGCTGGATTTTAGCTCCGCCCGACCGCAAAGTGTCTTTCAGCCTTATCTGCATACGGGTGTCGGTAACTATGTAGTCCACTTTCTCGGCTTTGCCGTTTTTAATTACATATACACCTTTTATTTCGTCGCCCTGCGTAAAGGTCTTGTTATTAAAACGACCGCCTTCAACCGGGCTTGTCGCCTGGCCACGCGAATCTTCCTTGTAAATATTCTGGTCAACCTGCAGCCATAAAAAACCCAGCGGGTCGGGGCTGTTGTTAGTATAGGTAATAAGGGTTGTACCCGTTACGCTGTGCTTAGCGGTATCAAGGGTGACATTCAATTTATAATCAGCATGGTTTTGCCAGTATTTGGCACCTGGCGCACCCGCAGCGGTACGAAATTCGTTGCCTTTTTCAGGATAAAACAAGGGGTTAAATATCTTATGCTGGTCATATACAGGTTTAGCATCATCGGCATTTTGCGCACGGGCATTAAACATACCGGCGCATAGCAACAGCAACAGGGGTAGTTTGGCGTATTTCATATACGGTAAATAGTTATTTTTTCGGAAAGATAGTGAAAAAGAACCAAGAGGCAAGATGCAGGAATTAAGATAAAAATAGCCCAGGAGTAATCCATCTACCCCTGATTCTGCATATATGTCGCCGAAAAAGATATCATTGCCAGCGTAGATGCGAAGCATCGAGTCTGTGAACAGGCAGGTAAACCACCTGCAATCTTCATACCTGCCATCGACAACGCATTTGCCGGCCGGTTATCTTCCGCTCATTTTAAGGCACGATGCATTTGTGTTTTTAGGTTGTTGACTAAACTATTCGCTTATCAAAGTACAATAACTGGTTTCAGCCAACTTAAACTCTGCCACTCCGTTTTTTACCTTTACTGTCGATTTATCAAAATACGACTTTTTGCTTGTAACGTAGGCTGTAAGCCTGGTAACAGTGGCTGGTAATCCTGTTAAAATTACTTTACGTTTAGCGCCATTATTAACAATGTGTAAGGCATAGGTATTTTTAGTATTATCACCCAAAGCCGCACAGGTTATATCAGCCCTATCACTGCTTACCGGCATGGCAAACAGACCCTTTGGTGTCAGGGATAGTTGTTTTAAATTCCAGAACCGCTGGCCGGGATTCAGCGGCTCGTTATTGCCGAAAATGCCTCCGCCTATCAACGGCGAATAATCGGCGGTTAATTGCCATTGTAATATGGATGCCGGCTGGCAAATCGCCAACAGGCGGGTGTAGAGGTTTATCTCTTCAAGTGCATAGGTTTGCTCTTGGAAGATGTCAGGATACCCCCAGGCTGCCGCATCGATACTACCTTCTCCTACCAATAACGGAACACCAAGTTTGGTTGCAGCATCGGCCCATTTTTGCAGGGTTTCCGTTTCCCAACCGCGCCAGGAGTGGAAGGATATTGCGCCGATGTATGGCTTTGCGCCAGGGTCGTCCAAAGTTGGATAGATGAATTTGTAGGTATTAGCGTCTGAGTTATCGCCCAAAAGCATTTTAGTTTGCAGGCCGTGTGCTGCAAAGTAAGCCCCACAGCCTTTTATAAATTCGTCATGCTCTTCTGCGGTTACTCTAACGTTAATGCCCAGGTCCGACTCATTGAACGAGAACAGCTTAACCTGTACACCATATTTATTTTTTAGGTAGATAATATAATCGGCGATGGATTTATAGATCGCTTCCATATTATCCTTATTCAGCTTATTGCCCCAGATACCGTGTACCGGCCGCATATTAAGCTTGCCTTCTGCTGCCCAATCCGGTGGAAACCAGGCTGAAAGAACTAAAGGGATGCCCAAACTATCCAGCCTGTGCGCCATTTCCATAGCTTTTGTTACGGCAGGATGCGCTTTGCCCGAATCAGCAGCCAAAGTTGGGTCGATATTAAGATACGGCTGCCAGAAGCGCCATGGCATTTCTATCCTGCCCCAGGCCAGGCGAAGGTTTTGAAGCGAGTAATCGATAACCTGGGGGTCGGTCTTCGGGTTTTGCAGACGGAAGTTTCCGCCAAGTCCTTCAAAAGCCCTGCCCTGCTGAGCTGTATTTATGGTGATATTAGCAGGAGTCTCGTCTATATCACCCGAAGTTTTGATAGTAAATGTTTTTTCAACCACCTCACCGGTTTTCACACCGTCAAGCTTGATAGGAATAAACAGCATAATCCTTTGTTTACCTGTAATATCGTCCGTCCGCACCATCATCAGCGATTTACCATCTGGTTTTACGCTCAGTTTGCGGTTATTTGTTGCGAATTCTATTTCTTTTGCATTGTCATCATACTCCGGACCGGCAGCTTTTACAAAATTTTCGTATTCGGGTTTATCACCATCTTTATAGCGCAGGTCGGCATTCAGCATCTCCTGCGGCAGGGAAACACAAAAGTAAATACCTTGCAGGGCGGTGTCTTTATGCGATGTTACATTTACAGTCACCTTTATCTTACCGGGGCCATCTTCCCTTACATTTTCCTTAAAAAACAAGCTGTCAATCCAGCTGGTTACTTCCTGCTCAACATCATTAACACGACGGTAATGCGGCTGCTGTTTTTCTTTGGCTGTGGACGTTACATGCTTACGGTCGGTGCTTACCATCCTTAAGCTCGATTCGAATTTATAAAGCTGCCCATGGTTGCGGATACCGGTTATATTTCCCCAGGGCTGCAGCTCTGCCTGGGCATGCACATCAGCGACAAAAGCAAACGAACAAAATATTAAAGCGAAAAAGAATTGGCGTATAATTTTCAAAATAACGTATCCGGCATGTTTATTTACCAGCGGCTAAATTTAACGCGATTACGCAGCAAAAGGTTAATGAAATTTATGCACATCGTAAGCAGATATTTGCATGGCGCGTTTTTTAACCACAGAGATACGGAGGAGGCACAGAGGCCACAGAGAAAAAAAAGCTTTTTATCGCAGATGAAAGCAGATTACGCAGATGCATGTTTGATAACATTTCATTCGCACATTAGAAATTTGCACATCCTTTTATCTGCGTCATCAGCCCCTATTTGCAATAACTTTTGTAATCGGTGAAATCACAAAAATAATCAGTTAAAATCTGCGATCATTTTTATTTTTGGTTATGCTTTTTCTTCTTCACCGATTTTGAATGTGATTTTTTGGATGAGGATTTTGCCGTAGTTCCTTTGGCGTGGTGCTCCTTTGATTTCTTTCCGTGACCGTGCCGCCTGTGTTTTTCAGGTTTTACAACAGGTTTTGGTGCAAAATCTACGGCTTCCGGGTGAGCGCCCGGGTCGAAAGGATTGTAGTAATAGATATTCTCTTTATCATACAAAGGAAAATTAACCTTCAGCCGCTCGTTGAACGATGCTTCATCCTTCCTTGCCGAATCTGTCCATGCGGCTTCTGCTAATGCTGCCATACGGGGAAATATCATAAAATCGAGGCGCTTCGGAGAACCTACCAACTCTGTCCAGATATTGGCCTGTATACCCAGCACCAGCTTCGAATTAAGTTGTTCTGCAGGGAATTCCCGGTACGGGAAATTGTAAACATTGCTTACACTATTGAAAAGCCCGCCGCTCCACCGGCGACCGGATACATGGCTCTTATCCTGCACAAAATCAAAATACAGCGGCAATCTCGGGCACAGCACCACCTGGTACTTTTTATCCAACGCCAATTTTAATTGTGATGGCACATTTTGGCGCCACCAGAACACGATGGTTTTATCCGCCGGCAAATCGCTGTCTGCCGCTTCGTCCCAGCATAATATTTTATCCCCCATGCGGAGTACAGTATCCGTCATCCTGCGGAAAAAGTAATGCTCCAAATCAGCCAGGGAAGTAAAATTGTTCTTCGCCATCATGTCCATAATTGATGGCCGGCCGGCCCAGGCCTGTATACCCAGCGCCACCTCATCACCACCCAGATGAATCATTCCGGACGGGAACAGCGAATTAGTTTCTTTTAATATATCTGCTAAAAACTGGTAAGTGTTTTCGTTTGACGGGTCGAAAGTAAAGTTTGGGTATTTTACAGTACTGCCCCCGCTATACTCAGGATAAGCCTTGTTGGCAGCTGTAGCGTGACCCGGCATATCTATTTCCGGTATTACGGTGATAAAGCGTGATGCAGCATAATCTACAACTTCCTTTATTTCAGCCTGGGTATAAAACTTTGCTTCGGCAGAAGTATCTGTTTTGTTGCCGATACCGCCAATGATAGTCAGCTTAGGATATTTTTTTATTTCTAAACGCCAGCCGTTTACGTCGGTAAGATGCCAGTGAAATTTATTCAGCTTATAAAAAGCCATCCAATCCAGCAATTGTTTAACTTTCTCTTTACCAAAAAAATGCCTCGATTCATCCAGCATAAAGCCACGCCACTGAAACCGCGGAATATCAGTTATCTCGCAACCCTGTAATTGCAATGCACCACCGGCCGGACTTGTCCTTACTATTTGTAATAACGATACAAGTCCGTAAAAAACGCCCTCGTTAGTTGCCGAACTGATGGTTATCCTCTCCGGGACTATCTTAATGCTATAAGCGCCCGGCAATTCATCCAGTTTAACCAATTGCAGATCGATAGTAGCCTTTCCTTCGCTTTGGTCAACAGCTATAGCAATTCCGTTCGATTTTTGCAGCTCGGTTTGCAGGTAGTTGGCCTGCGGCAGCAATGAAGCATCATTCATTCCGATAATGGTATTGCTGCTCAGCGCAAACTTGCCGTCATTCAGCGTATACGTTTTTGGCAAGGGGATAATATTCGGATTTTGTGCAGAAGACACCACCGGCAGCAAGAAGATAAAAAACACCAATTTCACGAATTGGTAAGAATTACACGATTTTTTAAAGAAAGATTTTAGTGGATTTGAGCAGTAATAATTAAATAAATTCATCAGGATTATCGGAAGTATCTTTATTCTGGTTCTTAAAAATTCGTGTTAACTATTTCGTAAATATTCGAACCTATTCAATTCGTAAAATTCGCTTTAATTCGTGAAAATTTGTGCTTATTTTCCAAACGGAGGCAAACCTATCAATTGCCTGTAAATAGGCAGGTCCATGCGCTTGTCGGTGGGTGCGTGAAAATTCTTTCCATAAAATACCTGCAGCCTGTATTCTATTATACCGCTGCGAATGACAGGGATGTCCGGCAATTGCTCCAGGCTATCAAAAAACGGCCCCGCATTGGCTTTTATCTCAGCTTCTTCCTTGTCGCTAACAATCACACAATCTTTACCCACCAGCTTTTTAGGGTCGACTAGAAACGCGAGGTTACGCGGGTCGTCGCTGAATACCACAATCTCTTTTTTACCTTTCAGCGCCCAATCCGCTTTGCCGGTAAGCCACCAGCGCGGGCTCCCGACGAACACATTAGGGTTATTTGTCCAGCCCTCTTTATCAAAACGTTTCAGGATATCAGTATAGTCCACACCTTGTATAGTGGGGTCATTATTATCGTCATGCAGCTTTTTAACTATCCATTTTGGCCCGTACCATTGCCAAAAGCCCGTAACCATGTGCATACCCAATACGCCGATGGTAATTACTGTAAAATAAAATGAGAACCTCACCCACCTTCTTGTTAGGCGTGAGCCAATGCCTTCGGTACTTACACACCTGTCTACCGCAAACCCCAGCGGTATAAACAGCATCATATAACCCGGCGCCTGCCAGTGAAAGTGAAATTGCAGGTTGGACCATAGAGTGACTATCGTAAAAAACACTATCGGCAATACCGCCATCCAGAAGCTGAAGCTGTAGGCCAATAGTTGCTTGCGTAGTTTAAATGATATGAACAGCTGTCGAACGATCGGAACCCATATCCACGGCAATATAACGGCCGCTTGTCCGCCAATACTTCTAAAAAACCATTCGGGGTGCAGCTGAAAATGCTCCCCTGCCCCTGCCCTTGAGCCCTGGAATACGAAGGAAACCCAGCCGTTATGTGCATTCCACCAAAGAATCGGCGACGCCATGGCAATGGTGATGAGCACCGCAATATATGGCCCGGGGTGGCGCAGCCAGTGGCGCTGGCTTTTATTGGTAGTCACGTACATAAACACGCCTGCGAACAGGAACAGCACGTGGTATTTGCTTAAGGTAGCAAGCCCCATGCTTACGCCAACCGCTAGCCAAAGCAGCCAGGTACGACGGGTATTGCGTGTGGTTTCGGACTTTTCGGTACCGGGCGCTACCATTAATTGCACGATATAATAGGTAGCCAGCAACCAAAAGAACATCAGCGGCGCATCCGGCTGAAACCAGCAGCCGACAGATATGGTAAATACCGCGCTCAGGTTAAACAGCGCGACAGCCCAAAAGCCGCCTTTGGCCGTAAACATTTTTTTGGTGATGAGGAAAAGCAGCCAGCTTGTACCCACAAACAACAACACCGCAGGCAAACGCAGTCCAAAATTTGTGAGACCGAATATTTTTACGCTGATGCCGCTCAGCCAAAAGAATAGCGGCGGTTGGTCGAAATAGCTTAAATCGAAGTTAAGCGCGCCGCGGTAGTAATATGATTCGCCGATACCGAGACCTGTAAAGGCGGCGATAAGGCAACGGATAAAAAATGTTATGATGATTATCGCAACGGTATAACGCGCCGCATTGCCTTCGGTAAGTTTCTTCATTCAAATAAAATGAGCAGGGTTTGCCGGGCAAATTTACTAATTATTGGCAGTTAAAGGAATGTGATTTTAGCATCCTTGGATTTAAACGCTGGGGTGTATCGCATGCGCCCTGGCACAGCGGACAACGGAAATCTGACTGTATCGTTTTATATATCGCTTAGGGCGTATGCGATACGCCCCTACAAAAAATCCTCTTTTTTCTCAACCTGATATCCATTTCCCAACAACCGGTATCTTATTAACCAGCCATACTAAAGCCAGGGTAGTTACCAAACAAATCAGCGCCGTTAAAGGGATAGACACTATGGGCGTACAAAATTTATAGCTGATATCCAGCAAATCATCCAATAAAAAAAGAATAAGCGCATGCGCGAGGTAGATGCCATAATTAAAATTGCCGGCAAAATCTCTTACGCGCGCTATTGCCGGTGATAGTTTTGTCTTCGATAATTTAAAAGCCATAAAAGCGCTGCCGGATAGCAGCACCACCAGCGGACTAACCGGCTCATACAACATAGTCCCCGGCCATTTGCTGCCGCCGGCCAGTACACGGGAGCCTAATGCAATAGCGATTACGCTCGCCACAAAAAGCAATATCATCCACAATTGCAGGTGTTTGATATTGAATTCTTTATATGCCAGGTAATGCCCCAGCACCAGGTAACCGGCAAACCCGCCGAAGTAATGCATATCCACCGAAGGATTATAGCGCAACAAATACGGCTGCGTTATCAGCATCACTGCAAACCAAACTGCCAGGAAATACAATATCTCTTTTTCCGACGCATTACGAACAAACTTGCCGATAACCGGGATAAAGAAGTAAAGCCCTATCAGCATATATACATACCAAAGGTGATACGCACTGCCCGTTTTAAGCAGGTGAAGCACCATAGTGATATCCCGCCAGGCATTATCAGTAAAAGTAATATCCTCGTTATACCAGGAATAGCCCACATAAACCAGGCTCCAGAAAATGAAGGGAATAACGACCCTAACCAACCTTTTCTTCAGGAAATCGCCAATTTCATATTCACGGTTCAATAGCAGAGCACCGGTAACCATTACAAAGGCGGGAACAGCAAAACGGACTATGGCGTTAAAAAAGTCGGCTACCAGCCAATCACTCATGGGTACTTTGCCATGTTGCATCAGCAGCAGCGAGCTTACATGCAATATGATAACAGCATACAGCGCAACCAGCCTGAGGTTGTTTATCCAATCGATATTTTGGGGTTTGGAAGTTGGCAAAACAGTATAAATTTAGAATTTATACCCGAACCGCGCAAAATCGGCGTTTCCAATCTCGAAAGTGCCGAAATAATTTTTAAAAGTTATAAAGTAGCTCGCCCGCGGAAAAATCTTACGAAACATTTTCGAAGTCGAGGTATCATCGGTGTAATAAGTATCATCAAGTTTATCATGACCGAGCGTGGTACCTAAAAAGCCACGTATACCATGCTGAAAAGTAGCATCAT
>JAZJZL010000055.1:15640-39267 GCA_040389845.1 Bacteroidota bacterium | reverse complement strand
TTCAAGATTTAGTGTCAGTTATTTATCAAAAATAGCAGTTTTAGCTGCCATATGGGATTCAGGTTATCTGCCATAGTACTAAAATAGCGTGATTTTGCGAGAGATTGAAATTTGTAGAAAAAGCAGGTAAAATTGCATTGCCAGACAAATTACGATCATTCAGTATTTTGTCATTCTGGAGCGCGCGTTCAGGATGACAAAAAAAGCGGGCGAAGTCTCCATCAAATGCCTTAGCTTTGTTCTAACATATTCCCTTTTACCTCAAAAAATGGCTACCCTCCACATACTCAACGGCGATTCTACCCTTTACGGCTTTGAACAAACCGGCCTTGATGGCGATATTATGGTTTGGCGCGAGATATTTTCGCAGGGGCCTTTGGAAGAAGATATTTCATCGGCACGTTTCTGGCGCAGGCGTGAAGAATGGCTGGCGGAAACCTTTGGCGAAAAACCGGAAAGCTATCAGCATAAAGTGCTCGACCAGCTCAGCAAACTGGGTGAACAATACGATACTATCAACCTGTGGTTTGAGTTTGATTTGCATTGCCAGGCCAACCTGCTGGGTGTAATGGCTTACCTGGAACAAAAAACAGATCTGTCGGGGCCGGCGATATTTTTGATTTGTCCGGGTGATTTTCCAGGCAAGCCGGATTTCAGGGGTATGGGCGAGCTGAATGGCGAAGAACTGGAATACCTGTATGACAACATCCGCGAGCAATTGAGCGCAGAAGATTTTTTTATCGCCGCCCAGGTTTGGAAAGTATACGTTAGCAAGAACTCCGAACTATTATTGGATTATCTGGCCAAAACCGATTTTTGGGGAAGCCTGCGTTTTTTAAAACCAGCACTGTACGCTGAACTGAAACGCCTGCAGGTAAATGATAACGGACTAAACCACATCGAACAAGTTCTGCTTGACAACTACAAGCGCGGCATCCGCACCAAACCGGAAGTTTACCTGGAATTCTGGAAAACCGAAAAAATTTACGGCATGGGCGATGCGGAAATTGATATTTATTTGAGGGGACTGCAGGAGAAAAAATTGATAGGCAAATTGGATTGACCATTTGAACCCATACACTCTCCATATCACCCTATACGACCTGTTTTTTTCCGGGATGATATTTATTGGGCTGGCGTTTGCCCTGCAGCTGGCGTTTGCAAAAAGCATCAATCGCACCGCAAACAGGATGCTCGCCCTGGCGCTGGTCGCGATGATTTTATGGATGATGCGGGTGCTGGCTATCGACATCCACCTGCAAACCTACCTCCCCAATTGGGACCATCTGCCGATGCAATTTTTACTGGTGATCGGCCCCCTCATTTATTTTTATGTGCTGAAGATAACCCGGCCTGGATATAAATTCCGGTGGAAAGACCTGCTGCATTTCATCCCTTTGTTGCTGGAACAAGGCGTCCTGTTATTGGAGATTACCGAAAGCAACCGTATCGGTGTAGCCACTTATGAAACATCCACTTTTCACCTGCTGAACGCGGTATTGCAGCTGCTGGTATTTATTTCCATCATAATTTACCTGCACCGCTCTTATAAGCTTATACAAAGCTTTTACTCCCGCTTACAACCCATTTTGATGGACCGTTCCCGCCTCGAATTCCGGTGGCTGCGCCGTTTACTGGCCGCGACCGCTGTGTTGTGGGTATTGTGGATGGCTTACGCCGCTGTAGACTATTTTGACTATCCGAATCATTTGGGCATACCTGTTTATTATCCCTTTTACATCTTTTTCGCAGTAATTATTATATGGACCGCCACCGCAGCCTTCCTAAAACCGCAAGCCGGCGCGCTGGCTCAACAATCTCATCAGCCAAAGTCAACAGCCCCGGAAGAGCTGCGGCAAAAGGGCGCCTGGTTAAAAAGGACGATGGTAGAAAACCACTATTACCAGGACCCCGAATTAAGCCTGGCCTCACTCGCCACAAAGCTCGACCTGCACACCCATGAACTATCGCGAATTATAAACACAGCGCTCAAAAAAAGCTTTAACGATTTCGTTAATGAATATCGCGTAAGGGATATCATCCGGAAAATGCAGGACCCCGCCTACAATCATATCACCTTGCTGGGCATAGCCTACGAGTCGGGTTTCAATTCCCAAACTACCTTTAACCGTATTTTCAGGCAGATGACGGGGACGAGCCCGATGGAATATAAAAACAACCTGAAAAAAGAGCAGTCATCTTATAACCTGGGCGGACGGCTGCGATTAGCGCCTGTAATTTTACATCATGAACCTCCAAAATGGGGGCATGAACAATTAAATTACAGCTATATGTTCCGCAATTATTTCAAAACTGCATTACGTGTTTTCAGCAGGCGAAAGCTATTTACCTTAATTAATATTATAGGTTTATCCATAGGCACAAGCGCTACCTTGGTTATTTATCTTATCGTTGATCATGATTTTACTTTCGACCAATTTCATAAAGACGGCGACAGAATTTACAGGGTAACCACCGACTTAAGCTTCCAGGGGCAACAGGGCTCTATGGGTGGCGCCACCATATCATTAATAAGGGGAATAAAAGAAGAAACCACCGGCGCAGAAATTTCTGCGCCGTTTTTAATGTTATATCAAACCGACGCCACTATAGCCGTCGGATCAAAATCGCCCGCAAAATTCAAAAAGCAGGAAGATGTTGTACTTGCAGACGGCCGTTATTTCAGCATGTTTCAATACAAGTGGCTGGCAGGCTCAGCTAACGGCTCTTTAAACGACCCTTACGAGGTGGTATTGACATCTGAAAAAGCAAAAAAATATTTCCCTACGTTACAATACAACCAGATGCTTGGTAAGCAAATTACTTACCAGGATAGCCTGCGCACCACAGTTACCGGTATTGTTGAAAGCATTAGCGAGAATACCGATCTAACTTTTGCCGACTTTATTTCTTACTCCACCGGGAAAATTGACAAAAGTCTGAAAGACCAACTGTTTGATGCATGGCGTGCCACATCTTCCGGCTCACAGCTCTTTGTTAAGTTATTGCCCAATACAACCCCTTTAAAATTTGAAGCACAGATCAACGGCCTGCTAAAAAAATATAATCCGCCAACACCCGAAACCAAAGGCAACACACAAAGTTTTCACCTGCAGCCATTAAACGACATACATTTTAACGCAAAATATGGTGCGATTGAAAGACCGGCGGCAAGTTTAACCACGCTGTACAGCCTCATAGCGATCGCCGCATTTCTTTTACTGCTGGCCTGCATCAATTTCATAAACCTCACAACCGCGCAGTCGTCACAACGCGCTAAAGAAATAGGTATCCGCAAAGCAATGGGCGGAACACGCTTTCAATTGATTGGACAGTTTTTGAGCGAAACTTTCCTGGTTACCTTATCGGCGGTGGTGATATCTGTAGGTTTGGTGCCGGTTATCCTGAATTTGTTTGCCGAGTTTATCTCTCCGAATATAAAAACCAGCCAGCTGTTCCAGGCCGGGCCTTTAATTTTCATCGTGCTGCTGACAGTTGCAGTAAGCTTAATTTCCGGGTTTTATCCTGCAATAATCCTGTCGGATTATAAACCGGTATCGGTACTAAAAAACGAGATTAACGCAACAGTTGGCAAAAGCAGGAATGCATGGCTTCGAAAATCGCTGACGGTCACCCAATTCATTGTGGCCCAGTTTTTTATTATGGCAACTGTTTTGGTTGGTAAACAATTGCATTATGCGTTGAATAAAAACCTTGGCTATAAAAAAGATGCTATAGTATTTGTGGTGACACCCTTTTTCAACCATAATAGCTTTAGCAAAAAACAGGTCTTCTTAAACAAACTAAAAGCGATACCGCAAATTCAGCTGGCGAGCCAGGGGGAATTTCCGCCATCTTCCGGAGGTATGCGTGGTTCAGATATTCGATATTTAGACGGGAAAAAAGAGATAACGACGCGCGTCGATATGAAATTTGTCGATGAGAATTATATTAACGTTTACCAAATAAAACTGTTAGCCGGGCGCAACCTGGCGATAAGCGATACCAATAAACGAACCATTATTAACACAACATTCGCAAAAACACTCGGATTCAAAAAACCGCAGGACGCTGTAGGGAAGATTTTTGAATGGGACCAAAAAAAGGCGGAGATAGTTGGGGTAACGGGTGATTTTTACCAGCAGTCGCTGCACGACCAGATCAAACCGCTGGCTATGATCTATCATCCTTCAACCTTCAATAACAACATATTTCACCTGGCGCTGAAACCTCAAACTGGCGATGGTGATGAATGGAAAACAGCCATTGCCTCCGTAGGCAAAATATGGAAAGAAATATACCCGGATGATGATTTCGACTACCAGTTTTATGACGACAGCATAGCCCAATATTATAAAAGCGACCAGCATACGTCAAAGCTGCTTGGCTGGGCAACCGGGCTGGCCGTATTGATTAGCTGTTTGGGCCTGGTGGGGCTGGTAATATATAATGCCAACTTACGTGTAAAGGAAATTGGTATACGCAAAGTGTTGGGCGCCTCTGCCCGGCAGATCGTGGTTTTACTATCCACCGAACTGGTTGCTCTTGTGATTATTGCATTCGTTATAGTAACGCCGCTGGCCTGGTGGGCTATGCACAAATGGATGCAAAGCTTTGCCGACCGCACTTCCATAAGCTGGTGGATATTTGTGTTGAGCGGCGCAGGGATGCTTTTGGCCACCTTGTTTACGCTGAGTTTTCAAACCATAAAGGCAGCGACTGCTAACCCGGTAAAAAGCCTTCGCTCTGAATGAGCTTATGCTTGCTTCAGCACAGCGGCTCCGGCTTTAAAAAGAATTTGAGGAGTGACTGAGTGGCGAAGCCGGGTTCGGGTTTCCTGTTCCCGGCTACCTCGCCGTCCCGGCAATCGTGGGCGATGGCTCACTCTCGTTCTTCAACCTGTCAAGCGCAGTGACTACGTACATATAGGTTTTACCCTTGGGCACGCTATCATCAACATAAAAGGTGGCGTGGCTGTATTGAATGTGCAGGATATGCCGCGCATCGTTCAGGTTGATTTTCTCTTTTTCGTTGAAACGGTAAATCACATAGCCGTAAGCGGTTTCGTTATCTTTCGCGGGCAGGGGCGTTGTCCATTTTAACTGTACGCCGTGTACCATGGGTATCGCCGTAAAATTCTGCGGGGGCATTGGCGGGACTGAATCCAGCCATAGCATCACCGGCGGCAGAGCCGGGTACTTGTAATAGTTTTGTTTTAGCGAATCGGTAAAACCAAGCGGATTGTTTATGAGCGATTTTGAGCTAAAGTAGACACTGCCCTGTACTCTTGGGTTGGCGCGCAGGTATCGTATCTGCTCAGGCATTTGTCCGGGGTTTTTAAACTTGTTCACCTTACGCTCGTTTATGCGGTAAGCTGCCATGCCGACATAAAGGTGCCTGCCATACGTATTATCGCTCCACCAATTTACTAAAGTATCAAAAGCTGCCGAACGGTCGCCGAGCGGCCAGTACAGCTGCGGATTGATATAATCTACCCATCCTTCTTTTATCCATTTACGCGAATCGGCATAAAGCTCATAGTTCGATGAACCGCCATGAGTTGACGAACCTTCCGGGTTTTGGTACTTGTTAGCCCAAATACCGAACGGACTTACGCCAAACTTAACACGCGGGTTATGCGCCTGTATGCTGTCGCTTAGCATTTCTATCAGCGTATCTACATTGTGCCGGCGCCAGTCTTTAATATCATCATAGCCCTGCCCGTATTGTGCGAAGGTTGCTGCATCATTAATTTTTTGTCCGTCGATGGGGTACGGATAAAAATAGTCATCCATGTGTACGCCGTCGATGTCGTAATTATCAACCACATCCAAAAAAACTTTGACGATGTACTCCCGCACTTCGGGTATACCGGGGTTAAACAATTTGATACCGCCATAGGTAAAAAACCATTCAGGTTTTATGCGGGTAATATGCGAAGGACTGAGCAGCGAAAACTTGCCATCGTTCGTAGCACGGTAAGGGTTAAACCAGGCATGCAGTTCCATGCCACGCTTATGGGCTTCGTTTATAGCAAATTCAAGCGGATCATAAGGGGGATTTGGGCCTTGGCCCTGTTTGCCCGTCAGCCATTTAGACCAGGGTTCGCGGCTTTTGGCATAAAATGCATCAGCAGCGGGCCGTACCTGGAACATTACTTCGTTAATGCCCTGGCGCTGGTGCGCGTTCAGGCGGTCAATCATTTCTTGCTTTTGCTGGTCTGTTGGCAGGCCCGGTTTGCTGGGCCAGTCGATGTTTTCAACTGTAGCTATCCAAACGCCCCTGAATTCCCGTTTCGGCGGCAGGCTATCGGCAATTGCTTTTTGCGCGGCAAGAATAGAATCGATATTTTGCTTGGGCTGGGCGTGCGCATGTGTACATATTATTAAAGTCGAAACCAGGAAAATCACTTGCCGTTTTATCCGCATCAAACAAAATTTTAAAGCTGCAAAGATATAAAACTCGTTGCCAGCCTGTTTTAGTATCGTATATAATAATTGTCCGTATTTTGTGTTTTAATCTTATTGTGTTTATTTTTAACAAATCTTAAACCACATATTATATCATTTGTGGGAGTATTTGCGTTATATATTTCCCGCTTGATTTGATAAGATGCGATAAAATCAATAATTAACCCCCCTGATTAATACTTAAAAAATTAAAACAAATACGTTATAACATTTATTTAAGTACAAAACCGGTGCACGTTTAGTATTATTGAACATTTAAAACACCAAATTGTTATGGAAGATACCACAAGCCAACAACCTAAAAAGAATTCAAACGTCATATACTTCCTTATAGTGGTTGTATTGGCTTTGCTTGCTACGGATGTGTACTTGTACATGCAGAAGAATAAGTCGGATACGAAGATTGTTTATCAGAACGACGAAAAGACCAGGCTGCAAACCGAACTGGACAGCTTAGAGGCGCAGATAGAGCAGGTAAATGCCGGAAAGACCAAAATGTCGCAGTCGTTGCAGGCAAAGAATGATTCGCTGAAATCGCAAATCAGGGTGTTACGAGCCAAACTTGCCCAGGGAAAATTAACTGTTGCGGAACTGAAAAGCGCGCAGGAAGACATCAAGCAACTGAGGTATAATGTAACAACGTATACAGCACAAATTGAGGAGCTGAAAAAACAAAATACAGCATTAGCCAACGAAAGGGATACCTTAAAAACCAACCTGGTTGTAGCAGCAAAAAAAGACAGCGATCTTACAAAAAAGAATGACGACCTGGGTAAAACAGTTAAGATAGCTTCGGCGCTGAAGGTTGCTACCGTAAATGTGGTAGCGTATAAAATAAGGGGCAGTGGCAAAGAGGTCGATACCAAACGCTCGAGCGTTGCTAAAAAGATTAAGGTAAACTTTACGGTTGCCGCCAATTCGGTAGCCGAAAAGAATTCGCATGATATTTATCTGCGCGTGATTGACCCGACGGGCAACCTGATTACCGGCGGCGATTCAGGCACATTTAACGCCGACGGACAGGATTTGCAGTACACCTACAAAACCTCTATCGAATTTAAAGACGATGGCAGCGGTTATACTATCGACTGGGTAAACCCTGCAGCCTTTCAAAAAGGCTCATATACCGTTTTGCTTTATGCTGATGGCTTTACGATGGGGAAGACTAGTTTTGAGTTGAAGTAGAAGAGGGGCCGGAAAGTCGAAAAAGTCAGTAAAGTCCGAAAAGATAAAAAGCGCCGTTGGTAGTAACCAGCGGCGTTTTTCTTATGTAGAGACGCAACACTTGCGTCTCCCGCATACGGGCAATATCAAAAAGAGACACAAGTATCGCGTCTCTACGAACCTACTTCCCAAACAACTTCTTCCAGGCCTTTTCATTCTCATCCTTTGCCATCCATGTTGGCTGTGCAGGGGCATCGGCGATGTATTTGGCGGCCAACGTGTATGATTTGAAGAACTTCATCACGTAGTTTTTATCCATGTTCTCAAACTCGTCGCTCAGCTGGTGATAACGGTTGGTAATGGTTCCGTCAAAGGTTTTCATACCGAGGCTATAGGTTGGCGCCGGGATGCCTTTGCCTGCCAGCGGGTAATTATCACTCCCTGAAAATAGCTGACCACCGGTTGGGTCGCCGCCTACATGCAGGCCATAAGCTGCACATGCTTTTTTAATGAGCGGGTCGACGCTGGTGCGACCAAGGCCGACAAGGGATATCAGTGTGGTATCGTTATAGCTGGCGTTATCGATATTTAAATTATAAACAGTTTGCTTTAGCGGCAATACCGGGTGCGCGGCATAATAGATGCTGCCCAGCAGTCCTTCCTCTTCAGCTGTATAGGCGATGAAAAGGATAGAGCGTTTAGCCGGATGTTTGCCGAAATACCGGGCAGCTGCAATTATTGCCGCCGTTCCTGATGCATTGTCGCGTGCGCCATTGTAGATGCTGTCCAATTTTCCTTCTTCCTGCTTTGGGTTACTGGTTACGCCCAGGTGATCGTAGTGCGAGGATAGCAACAGGTATTGTCCGCGCAATTTAGCATCAGTACCCGGAATATAAGCCATTACATTTTTAAGCGGCAAGGTGCGTGTTTTTGTACCTGCGATGGCAATGTTTGCGGTTGCACCCGGTTTAGTAACAGCATCATCAAGCTTTGCGCTGTTTACCAAAATGGCAGGCAATAAATCAGCCTGGCCCTCTTCTATAGGTTTACTTCCGCCCAGGTAGCCGGCCATTTCGTTCCAGAAATCGGGTGCGGTATCCCAATGTTCGATTAAAGCGATAGCGCCTTTATCTTTCAGCATCTTTTGCAGATCGCCCATGCCGCGGTAAAGTTTCGACACATTACTTTGGTCTACCTTGCCCGCATCCAGCAATACTATTTTGTCTTTTACATCTAAAGCATCCAGTTCTTCTTTCGAGCCTTTGCCTGCATAAGCAACAGGTCCGGCAAGGCTTACATCTTTTGCATTTACCTGCGCGGCATCGGTGCCTGTTTTGTAGGTGGTAGCGCCTAAAGTTATTGTGCCAGATTGAGCCGGCGTTTGCATTTTGAGGTCGAAAAGCTGGAAATATCCTGTTGCGCCTTTTAATGGTTTTGCACCGGTTTTTTTGAACTGGTCGGCGATGTACTGGGCCGCGGTGTTTATCTCCGGTCTTTCAATATTACGTCCTTTAAGCTCGTCGGAAGCCAGGTATTTTAATGCGCCAAGTGCAACATCCGGCGGATTCGCCGCCGCGATGTCTTTAATGTCCTTTTGCTGCGCACAGGCTGTGCTACCGGCAAGCAACAGGCTGAATAAGGCTAATTTTAGTTTCATGTATTTTTTAGATTTGAGACGTGAGATTCTAGATATGAGATTTGAAATAGCTACTCAACATTTCAACTTTCCAACCTTACAACTTTCCAACAAACTTAATCACCCAAAAACCTCCACCTTCTCATCATACGATGCCCAAACCATGTAGGGATGAGTATCTGCATGATAAATCTCCCCGGTGGCGGATATACCGATAATGCCGGCAAAGCCGTCATAGGGTTTCAGTTCGTTCAGTGTTTTTTCGGTGGCGATGGCGAGGGGCATGCCGTCGGTAACGCGGGTTACTATGTTTGATGCTACGGCGCCGCTTACAATATCCTCGCCAACCCCGGTACATGAAATACCAGCAGAGCCGTTGGCATAATTGCCCGCGGTAGTTGCCGAGTCGCTTACGCGACCGGGTATTTCAAATCCTTTGCCGCCGGTAGAGGTTGCCGCAGCAAGGTTGCCGTATACATCCAGCGCCACACAGCCCACGGTACCCAGGCGGACAGAGTCGCTTAGTTTTTTCTCATATTCTTTGCGGCGCTGCGGTATTTCGGGATTGTAGTATTTAAAGCCATTTTCGCGGGCGAAGGCTAGTGCACCGCGGCCACTTAACACGCGGTCGTCAAACGGTAATAGTTTCTCAGCGATGCAGATGGGGTTCTTTACATCCTCGATATTGATAACGCCGGAGAAGCGCCTGGTTTTTCCATCCATCAGCGAAGCGCTTAGCCTGATTTTACCATCGCTTTGTATCTGGGAGCCTGTGCCGGCGTTAAAAAGGTCGCAATTCTCCAGCAGGCACGTGGTGTAAACCACAGTCTCTATGGCGGTATGATTTTGCAGGTATTTATGGCCCAGCTTCACTATTTCGGCAAGCGCATCCTGCTTGGCCTTCTTTACTTCCTGGTTCGTCTGCGATTCGCTGAAAAAACCACCGTGGATGATAATCTTCATAGGAGTACATTTTTTTTGCTGAAAGCTAAAAGACCAAAACAGAAAGCTTTTTATTTTATGTTTCCCGGCTTTTTGCTTTGTGCTTTGAGCTTTCAGCTCCCCAACCCCGGCACTTGCACTACCGCATCTTCAGCCCTTGCGGACTGCTTTATTATCAGCTGGTTTTGCAGTAAATCGTACTTATCAAATATCGACATTACACTTACCCGCATGTTTTTTATAGATACCGGGCTACCCATCTCTACATCGTAAATATTTGTTTCGGCCATTTTGCGACCGTTTACAAGTATGGTAAGGCCCGAGCCGATGGCTTCCATCATGGTGCCTTCGGTTATCAGCAATCCTGCGTCCTCGCCTAAGCCTATGCCCAGCATGCCCGGGTTACTGGCCACCGCGTAAAGCAACCTGCCAATTCTGCCGCGCTGAACAAAGTGTGTATCGATAATAACAGAATCTATAAAGCCAAGCCCGGCCGTAATCTGAACTTCTCCCTTTATCAGCGCCTTGCTGCTTTGGCCGCGGTATATCATATTGGTTGATGCCGCTGCGGCACCGGCAGATGTACCTGCGATCACAAAATGCTCGTTTTCGTAGCGGTCTTTTAATATCCTCAAAAATTCAGTGCCCCCAAAGATGGAACTTAGCCTTAGCTGGTCGCCGCCGCTGAACATTACTACATCGCATTTGCGTATGCGATCCAGGTACTCTGGGTTGGCAGCGTCCTCGCGGTTACGGATATCCAGCACACCGACATTAACATTCAAATAGCCGAAAGCTTCGATGTATTCTTCGCCTACCAGGTCTGGGATCTGGGAGGCTGTTGTAATTACCTCAACAGTGGAACCTGTTTGCTTCGCCGACTCGGTAATGATCCGTTTGAGAATTCCGTGCTCAAAAAACTTGAGGTGGTCAGGTTTTACAATGTTTTCCTGCGCACCTAAATTCGTGTTCATGTCGACGGCGCCGCCGATAATTATCAGTTTACCTTTCGGGACAGTCATTCTTTTTTGATTAAGTTGACGATGGCGAGCGGAGCGTTGTTTGCGGTGAGTGGTTGTTATATTTGCGTATGAAAAGCCGAAAATATGCTCATCATTCACTACTCCCTGTTCACTATTCTCCTCCCATCTTACAAATTAAAATAAAAACCGTCATAAACACAGCCATTTGTGGACAATAATACCGCTGTGGGCAAAAATAAAACTTACCAAAAATCCTGTTTCGCTATTTATAGCTGATTTTTATTTAGTTTAGCTTACAGGATTTTACCGGAATAGCCAGTATTTAAACAAACAATAGAAATAAATGTTGCCGCATTATTACCCGGCTTATTCCGGTAAAATCTATATTTAAAGACAATTTCTCAACAAGACAGACATCACCTTTATGAAAATAGAAAAAATACAAGTACTGCGCGGCCCGAATGTATGGAGTATAAACCGTAAAAAACTAATCCAAATGCGGCTGGACCTGCAGGAGATGGAGGGCCGCCCCACCAATACCATCGACGGCTTTTACGACAGGCTCGAAAAACTGTTGCCCACCCTTTACTCGCACCGCTGCTCTCCGGGCGTGGAAGGCGGCTTTTTTCAACGCGTTATTGCCGGTACATGGATGGGGCATGTGATTGAGCATATTGCCCTGGAGATCCAGTCGCTTGCCGGTATGGATACCGGTTTTGGCCGCACCCGCGAGACCAAAAGCAAGGGTATTTATAACGTAGTATTTACCTATATCGAGGAAAAGGTAGGCGTATTTGCAGCGGAGTCAGCCGTAAAAATTGCTGAAGCCCTGGTAAAAGGTGAAAACTACGACCTTGACGCCGACATCCAGAAAATGCGAGAGATACGCGAAAATACCCGCCTGGGGCCAAGCACAGGCTCTATTGTGGAAGAGGCCATAGCAAGAGATATTCCGTGGATAAGGCTGAATAACCAGTCGCTGGTGCAGCTGGGGTATGGTAAAAACCAGGTGCGTTTCCGGGCAACAATGACGGAGAAAACCAGCAGCATTGCCGTGGATATCGCCAGCAATAAGGACGAAACCAAGCGTCTGCTGTTAGAGCAGGCAATCCCGGTGGCTAAGGGTGTCACCATATCCTCGCTGGATGGCGTGGACGAAGCTATCCGCAAAGTAGGTTTCCCGCTGGTGTTTAAACCGCTGGACGGCAACCATGGCCGCGGTATATCTATCAATATCCGCACGCGTGAAGATGCCATCGCGGCATACGAGCATGCGCATAACATTTCGCGCCGGGTAATTGTGGAGCGTTTTATTACCGGGTACGATTTCCGCGTGCTGGTTATCGACAATAAAATGGTAGCCGCCGCCCTGCGCGACCCTGCCCATGTGAAAGGTGATGGCGCATCAACCATACAGCAGCTTATCGACAAAGAAAATACCGACCCGCGCCGCGGCTATGGCCATGAAAATGTGCTTACGCTGATTTCCGTAGACCGCGACACATTGGACCTCCTCGAAAAGAAAGGTTATACGCTGGAAACCGTACCGGCGAAAGGCGAAAAGGTATTTGTGAAATCAACCGCAAACCTGAGCACAGGCGGCACATCCGTAGATGTTACTGACCATGTGCACCCGCAAAATATATTTATCTGCGAGCGCATCTCTAAAATCATCGGGCTTGACATCTGCGGTATCGACATAATGGCCGAAAACCTCACCGAGCCGCTTACCGAAAATGGCGGCGTTATTTTGGAGGTAAATGCCGCCCCGGGTTTCCGCATGCACATTGCGCCAAGCGAAGGCCTGCCGCGCAACGTAGCCGGGCATGTTATCGACATGCTGTATCCCCCGGGCAAGTCGGCCCGCATACCTATTATTGCTATTACCGGTACCAACGGTAAAACTACCACCACCCGCCTTATCGCCCATATTGTGAAAAATGAGGGGCACAGGGTGGGCTTTACCACATCAGACGGTGTGTACGTGCAAAATACCATGATGCTGAAAGGCGATACCACCGGCCCGGTTAGCGCCGAGTTTATACTGAAAGATCCCACTGTTGACTTTGCCGTACTGGAAACCGCCCGCGGCGGCATCCTGCGTGCCGGCCTCGGCTTCGGCTTTTGCGATATAGGCGTGGTGACCAACATACAGGAAGATCACCTCGGCCTGGCCGACATTCACTCGCTCGACGACCTTACCCGCGTAAAAGGTGTGGTTGTTGACGCCATAAAGAAAGACGGCTGGGCGGTATTAAACGCCGACAACGAGTACTGCGTGCGCCTGGGTAAAAATGCTCACTGCAAAGTGGCTTATTTCAGCATGCACGAGAATAACCCCATCGTTAAATCGCATTGCAAAAAGGGGGGCATCGCCTGTATTTATGAAAATGGTTTTGTTACCATACAAAAGGGCGACTGGAAAATACGCGTACAGCGCACCACGCTTATCCCGGTAACGTTTGGCGGCACCGTGCCTTTTATGATTGAAAACGTGCTGGCTGCTACCCTCGCCACCTACCTGTACGACTTTAAAACCGACGACATCAAAATATCGCTGGAAACCTTTATCCCGTCCGCCGCGCAAACGCCGGGCCGTATGAACATCTTTAACTTTAAAGATTTCCGCTTTATGATCGACTTTGCCCATAACCCAGCAGGTTTTAAAGGCATAAAGGCATTCCTCGACCATATCGATTCCCCGCTCAAAATCGGCATCATTGCCGGCACAGGCGACAGGCGCGACGAAGATATCCGCGAGTTGGGCAAACTCTCCGCCGAGATGTTTGACTACATCATTCTGCGCCAGGAAAAACACCTGCGCGGCCGCACCGCCGAAAACATTGTAGGCTTGCTGTTAGAAGGTATTCATTCTGTTGACCAGGATAAGCAGTACGAGGTGGTTCCCAATGAGGTTGATGCCATTAAACACTCCATGAGTCTGGCCAAATCCGGCACGTTTATAGTAGCACTGAGCGATGTAATTGACAACGCCATCGAAACCGTACAAAACTACCAGGAGCAGGAAAGAAACGGGACTTTTGTGGTATAAACACAAATCCCGGTAATCTTTAATCCTATTAATCTTAGTTTAAAAAAGCCGAAAGCTACCCGGTACGGGTAGCTTCGGCCAGCCTCAGGAATCCCTAATTATTACTGAAGTTTGTCATTTCCCCTTGCGGGTAACTGCCTCAAAACTCGGGTAATAATTATGAGGTATCAATAACGCATATGTAGTATTTTTTTATACGTGCCAGTACGGAGCTGTACTGTTCCGCGGAACAGATGTGTACAGGCGGAACAGTTTCCCAAATGCAAGTAACCCTTCCAACAAATCAATTCGTCCTGCCTTTCTCATCCTCGGCGCTGCTGCTGTCGTTGCGTTTCCGGGCATTGACTGTTTTGCCAAAGCGATAGTTGAATGATAAGCTAATCCAGCGGCTGTCGGTTTGCCGGGTGTTTAATGCGGTTACGCCATTTATGCCTAAAGTTTGCCCTTTCATGTCTAACGCTTTAAAAATATCATTCACATTCAGCCGCACGCTGCCTTGCCCTTGTAGTATGCTTTTCTGGATGCCCGCACTGATATTGTATATAGCGCTGTTTTTACTTTGTCCAAATGTTTGGCTTCCCGGGAAAAAGCCATCAAGCTCGGCGCTCCAGGTTTTGCCCAAAATAAACTGGTTGGTGGTTTCTATCTCGTGAATATTGGTCCGTTGATTGATGATCACCCCGGCAGCCGTTCCTTTAATGGTTTGCCAAATAATTACCGCGTTCAGGTTAGCCGTCCACCACCTGGCCGGATTAAGCGACAAGTAGGGAATTATACCAAACATCTGGTTATCCAGGAAGTTTAAAGGACTGGTTACGAAGACATCGCCATCGGCCTGCGTTACAGAATTAATGCCATTATTGCCGCCGCCGTAGCTCAATGTAATCCCGAAATAGTGGCGATAGCTGTAGCGCAATTCCAGGTATTGTGCTGTCGACGGAGATAAACCGGGGTTACCTGCGTTGTAAGTGTATTGGTCCTGGTAAAACAGGAACGGGTTAAGCTGTTGGTAAGATGGTCGCCGGATTCTTTTGCTATAGCTAAGCGTGAGCGTGTTATTGCCGGTGCTATCCAATTTGCGCAGCAGGTAAAGCGAGGGGAACAGGCTGGTATAATGTTTGGCGAAAACAGCGCCTGAGTTAGCCGGATTAGCAAACTGGCGGCCATTGGCATTCGTATTTTCCAGCCGGAGCCCCGCCTGTGCCGACCAGCGCTGCAATTCTTTCTTCAGATTCAGATAAGCCGAATTGATATTTTCGAAATAACGGAAATGATTGGTTTTAGAATAATCGGGCTCCAGGCTTCCGCCAGCATCATCGTACCAAAGCAATTGGTTATCGGTAGTAACGTAGCTTGATTTTATGCCGGCCGAGAATTCCGTTTTACCGGCTAAAGGATGTGTATAATCTGCTTTTCCGGCATAAATGTGCACATTCGCTGGCTGAATAAACATCCGTTGCAAATCGCTTAACAGGGTACCGTCGGGCAGATATACTTCGAGCGGCGATAACTGGTTTCCATCCGTGCTGTATTTCACCCGATCCAGGCTTATGGTAAGTACCCTGCCCTTGTCATTAAAACGGTGTTGTAGGTTCAGGTTTACCGCATAGTTTTTAAACGTATAATTTCCGGTTGTGCTGCCCCGCCCCAACGAATCTAATTGCATTGCCGCGTTGTATTGGTGGTTGATAAAAGTTAACTCATCACTTTTGGGGCGGGTGCTGCCGCTAAATATAATGCCGAGCGTTGTTTTAGGCGATGCGAAGTAATCAAGCCCAACGCGCCCGTTGTACCCGTTCGACTGGTAGTTGTAATTACTGTTCTGCAAAATGGATTTATCCGGGAAAGACCGGTCGAAAGTTTGGTCGCTAAAGTTACCGTCATGGCTGTAGCCAATATTGCCGAACAGGTTAAAATGAGCTGTGCGGTAGTTTACGTTTACCGCATCGTTGCTGCGGGCATACTTGCCCCTGTTGTAGCCCAGCGAAAGCGCGCCATTAAAGCCGCGGGCCTGGTTCTTTTTTAATACGATATTAATTACGGCATTCCCGCTGGCATCATAACGGGCAGGTGGGTTGCTAATCAGCTCCAGCTTATCCAGCATGCCGCCCGGCAGCGACTTCAGATAAGCCGCCAGTCCCTGCGCCGAAAGATAAGTAGGCCGGTCGTCTATCAACAGCAGTACATTATTTTTGCCGTTTAGCTTTATGTCGTCATTAATATCAACCGATACGCCGGGGCTTTTAGCTAATATTTCCAGCGCATTGCTGCTGCCGGATGTTATCATGGCATCAACATTAACCACCGTGCGGTCTATCTGCTGCTCTACCAGTGGCTTTTTCGAAGTAATAAACACTTCTTTTAAAACCTGGCCGCCTGCGGGCTGTAAAATGATAGGCGGCAGCTTAATATTCCGGTGAGCGTCCTCTAAAATTACCGGGCTGAATGTAATGGCCTTTAGTCCGACATAATTGACGGTAAGCGAATAACTGCCATTTTTAAGCTTTGTGAAACCAAATGTGCCGTCGCTGTTGGTAACGCTAATCTGCTGGGTGGCCGCATCATGCAAAGCTACCGTCGCGCCGGCAATAGGTTTATTTTGAGCATCCTTCACTATCCCGCTAATAGTTCCCTGGCTGTATGCAATTGAACCGGTAAATAAAAAAAGCATCAGTGTTATCAAAAAATTCGGCCTCATATTTCTTTCAGATTGATATCCAAATTTGAAATAGCGCCGGCCTTGATTAAAATTATGGGGCCAGAAATGTGTTGCGCAGCTTTGGAAAGCTGATTCCGGGTGTCGGAGATGTTGGTAACCCATTTTGGCGTTTTCATCCCCGCATCTGCTCAATCCAAATTCAATAGTTTGTACTAAAATTATTTTAAGCGACTTTTAAACTATGAAAACGGCGCAACAACTTATCGGCAGTAAAAAGTGGCAGCTTCATGCCGCCTTTTGCCTGGTTGTGCTGTTGCTTTTATTTGTGGGGATGTATTTGCTGGAGGCCGCGGGTTTTCGCTTCAACGATAAAGCCTCAGCTTTTGGCGATTGCTTTTTCTTCTTGTTTTGCATCTATACTGGCCGTTGGTTATGCCAAACCTGGTATTCGTCAAAAAGGCTGATGCTTTTTGCGTTGTACACTTTTTTTACGATTATAGGCCTGGCCGTATTGAAATGGCTGATATATAAATACATTTTCAATCATCCACGGGCCGGGTTCTTTGAATTGACACGCGATGTGATGCCTTTTTTCCTGATAGCGCTTGTAGCCGGCATGTTGTTGAAACTTATCCGGGCCTCCGTGCAAAAAGAATTGGCAGAGGCGCACACCCATGCAACGCAGAAAGAAAGTGAGTTCAGCCTGCTGCAGTCGCAATTAAGCCCGCATTTTTTGTTCAACGTGCTGAATAATTTATATGGAATATCGTTAGCCGAAGATAAACGCATCCCAGGTTTGCTGCTTAAACTTTCGCAGCTATTACGATACTCGGTTTACGGGTCGAAGAAGCCGTTTATTCCATTAAAAGAAGAGCTCGAATATATCCGGAGCTATATCGATTTTGAACAAATCAGGATAAGCGACAGGTTGAGTTTAGTAACAGATATTGAGCCAGTTAAAGATCCGCAGTTAAAGATAGCATCATTGGTACTGATAGTTTTTGTAGAAAACGCTTTCAAGCATTCTGCAAATAGCGTAGCTGCAGAAATTTATATCGCGATATCTGTAAAAATTATAGATAACTTTATTTATTTCAGCGTGGTTAATTCGTACGATGAAGGGAACAAAACAGAAGAGTTTTTAGCTGAAAGGTCGGGCCTGGGTCTCGCTAATACCATTAAGCGGCTGGGGCTTTTGTATGGCAAGGACCACGACTTGAAGCAGTCTATCAAAAATGGCCGCTACATAGTTGAACTGGAATTAAAAGCAAAGTATGACTGAACTGCTCACTTGTGTGATAGTGGATGATGAGCCGGTTGCCCGGGGAATTATCCGCAACTATTGCGGACACTTGCCCTTTCTTCAAATTATTGGCGAGTTTGGCAATGCGCTGGAAGCGCGGGAGTTTTTATCAGCCAACAAGGCAGACCTGCTGTTCCTGGATATTCACATGCCTGTGCTCAGCGGCGTAAGTTTCCTGAAAACGCTTAAAGAGCCGCCCCTGGTTATATTTACTACAGCCTACCAGGAATATGCGGTAAATGCATTTGACCTTGCCGCCTGCGATTACCTGTTGAAGCCTTTCGCGCTGGAGCGTTTCATAGTGGCGATAGATAAAGCTAAAGAACGATTACGATCACTGGTTAAATCAGCCAATAGCCACCTAACAACTAATGTCCCCGACGCGCCCGGTTCCATCTTCCTGAAAACAGACGGCAAGCTGCAACAGGTATTTTTTAATGATTGCCTGTACGCCGAAGCCCAGGGGAACTATACCCGGTTAACAACTACCGACGTAACTTTACTTACCAAGATGGCCTTTTCTGCATTTATCGGCTTACTCCCGGCGGGCAGGTTTATACGGGTGCACCGGTCCTTTATTGTCAATAAAGATCGCATCAGGTTAATTGAAGGCAACCGGTTGTTTATCGGCCAGGCTGAAGTACCTATCGCGCCTGCTTATAAGCCGGAGTTTTTGAAAGCAATAGGCGTGGTGTGAATTATCGCAAATTACCTGCTGTCCGTAGTTTCAAAACTACGGACTACTATGCCTGGAGACTGCGTCTCCACCAAAAATCAGAACAAACTCTCCAACGCTTCAACTCTATTCTTAAGTCCTCTTACAATATCATCAGGTTTGAATTCGTCATATTTAAAACCAAATTGGTCCTGCCCGCACTTTGAACACCGTTCATCTTCTACCGGGTTTGAACCGCCGCATGGACATATCCAAACCTCCTTTTCGGTAGAAGAAAGGAATCCTTTTTTCGCGCCGATGGACACTATTTTCGGAAAGCTTACCTTCACCTTCTCGATCATTTGCTTTATAACGCCAACGTCATCCGAACTGTAGGATGGCTTATGGGCTGCCAATAAGTTAAGGCCAAGCTTACGTTGTTTCAGATCGCCGTCGAGCATTTGGTTGATGTAGTCGAAGTTGACGAGATCTCCATCATTTATAATACCAATTAAAATATTTAGCAGTTGGCCGCTTGGTCCTGATGCCAATTCGGGATACAAAATACTCATTGCATCAGCCGGGTCAATAACCAGGAAATATTCCTTATACAGCTTTAAATATTCAGACAAACCCGGATCGTTATACTGCGAATCCTGGAACATTTTTTTGAGTTTACCCATAATAAACTCTTTGAAAGCACTTGAGCGGCTCTGAACGATGGTTTGCAGTTCCTCTACTTTTATAACCGTTTCCGGGCTTTGAAATTAATGATGTTGGCTTTTTCCCTCACATGTTCTTTATCTATCCCTTTTACGCCTGTGTCTGAATCATAGCTCCTTACGCTCCTGGCGATAACGGCCATACCGGTTGCTGTTACCATAAATAGCTGCATGTTTGCCGCTAACTTCATCAACATCTATCTTAAGGCCAAGGATGCAATTAGCGCCTAGTTCTGTTGCTTTGTAAGTAAGCGATGCGATGGCCTCTTCTTTTATAACCTGTAGCTTTTTCTCATACCTTCCGGACCTTCCGCCAAAGACATCTGAAATCGAAGCGCTAAAATCGGCAAACAGACCTGCCCCAATTACGGCACTTGCGAATATGGGTTTAATGTAGCTATCTATTTCCCAGCCGGACAGAGTCTCCGTTGTAGTGATAAGTATTTTTCTCATATCTGGTTTCGCTAAAGCTAATAACATATCGGTGAAAACACAAGGGCCGCAGATTCCTGTACAAAACCCAACACACTCGTCAAAGTTTAATGAGTATAACCTCAACCCCTAATGTTTTAAGCTTTCACCTTAAGCAGATAACACGCTACAATAAATGCTTATTTCGATTTGTTTTGCATGCGGAACGTTTGCGATATTACGTGCTAACTTTTGCAAAGCCGGATTTTAAAGCAGTATAACGCAAAATACCCTTTTAACAATCCGGTCAAAATATTTATATTAGCCTCAACCTTATAATCAACGCCGCAAAGTTTTACGTGCTTGAACCTTTAAAAACTTAGATTTTCATAATTGAGATGTTCGATATTATTTGAGCTTTACGATTACTCCGCATTTTATTGCGCTTATCTTAAACTATCTGTCAGCAATGAATAATAAAACATCTGCACACAAAAAATCAGAAAAAGACCAGGTCATGAATGAAGATCACACCTATTTGAAGTTTTTTTACCGGGCGGCTGTATTAATTGCATTTCTCTGCCTGCTGGGTTCCATGTCATATTTATTCGTCTATTTACTGCAGTCGCCCCCGGCAAATAAAATTGACCCAAGAACGATGACCAGCTTCAATGCTGAAAGGCGAATGACACTGATCTCTATTGCCTTCTTTATCGCCATGTCTTTGGCATTCCTGGGTTTTTCACTATTCCTTATTAATGCAAAAGGCGACCTGGAGGGTGAAGGTAACATCGGCGATTATAAAATAAAGCTTACCAAGGTATCCCCCGGCATGTTTGCAATATTATGTGCAACTGTTATTATAGTAACGTGTGCGAATTTCCGGATAGACTACAAAGTTGAGACCACAGAATACGGGGATGGACAACAACAGAAAACCGGCAAAGATACGACCGCCAAATCCGGAAACAGCAGCCTGGGAGACCCGGGCAATGACGTAGATGTGCGGGGCGCGATCACTGACACGGGCAAAGCCAAAAAAAAGAAACACCGTTAACAAAAGCGAATGAAAAAGTTTATTTTATTCATGTTCCTGCTGTTGCTAACCGGCGGCCGGGCGTTTACGCAAGTGTGTACCGACTACTCAAACAAGCAACAAGAGATTCAGGCGCTTAAAAAGAAATTCACGAAAAACACCACGGTTGATTTACGCGATAATATCGTTGCTCAGTCTAAAATTGCAGCAGACTTGTTGGAAAAATGCCTTAAAACGCAAAACAACCCCACCGACAAAAATAAGTTGATGATCAATTACCAGATCGGTAAATATTACTTCGATGGTGGCGACTGTACTAATACGCAGAAGTATTTTAACATTTGTCTTGGGTTAACTAATTGCTCAACTGAAAAATTTAATCAAACCAATTTTTCATATAAAGACATTATCCTGCGTGAATTTCACAATCAGTACTGTACCAATAAAATTGCTGAGAACACCAGCGGGTCAAAGATCATTAGGTTTATTAAATCAGAGTATCATGGTAAGTCACTTTTTGAACATCCCGACAAAGACGAAGGGACAGATGCCCTGGCTGAATTAGGCACGCTCGAAAATATTCCATACCTGGGCGATGAGGTCGATTCTCTGCAAAAACATGTATTCGCTATCGCTGATTCAACTGCTGCTGTAAAATACTTCAATGGCTTGACCGGCTGGCAAGTCGATATAACATTAATGAGCCCGTTTCTTATCATTAATGTAAATGGCACAACAGATTCTGACCAAATGGAAAACAGCCAAAACTTTCTTCAGAATAATGGTAATAAGTTTGTGTCGGGCAATGTAAAAACCGAACAAAAATTGATTAAAAATGCGTTAGCCGAGCCTTATTTTGCGGATTATCACAGCGATAATTTAATACCCATTTTCCTTTTCAACGGCCCGTATGATAATAAGCATTATAAAGACTTTTTGAAGTTTTGTAATAAGATACATTTTAGATATCCCGGCAAAAGGATTGGCTACTGGAATCCGTACGATAATAGCGTTGTGGCCTGGGCATCTTCGGGCTATGGCACTTTTGCGCACGAATTAAATCATGAACTATTGCACAATGTTTTTTCCGACATCCCCCAATGGCTCGACGAAGGAATTGCCAGCCTTTATGAAGAAATGAATGGTGGCCCTGCAGATAATTGGCGTTTGGTTTATATAAAAAAGTTTAAAAATAAATATTCAGGCTACCTGGATATCAATTCAATTGTAAATGATTATAATCCTGAAAACGGCCCCTTGAACTTGTTGCATGATTGTTTCGCCCGATATATCTGCATGTACTTATACAGTAAAAAATTGCTGCCCGATTTTTACAGGCAAGTTAAAGAGGCCGGGGCAACTAATTATCAAAAGCAGTTGGATATTTTAGTCGGGATAACAAAGACACAAGATGTAGCAACATTTCAAAAGGATTTTTTTGACTGGTTAAACTACCGCAACCCGCCATATTCCTGGAGCATCCAAAGCTACACCGACCAGGTTGGCAAAGATGTAGACGCCATGACGGTTGATCAAGGGTTAATCGCACCATGGCACTAAAACAATCCATTCAAGCGTGAGAATACCTCCCCGTGGGGCGGGATGACGCCAGCCTGTGCGCAAACGCTTCTAGCAACGCCCAAAGCCACCCTACCTTGTCGAAGCCATTGAATTATCCCAAATTACCCGGCAAGGTGCTTGCGTCTTCGTCCAGGGCTTTGCCGCCGTCATCAAAAAGGGTGATGAGCCGGCTGATCTCTGCATCCAGCATTTCTTCAAAGCCTGGCCATTTAAATGTTGAAGCGACGGTTTCTCCATCACATAAATGTACCTCGCCGGTATTATTATCTATATAAATCAGCGACCCATCCCAATCATATCCGCCGATAAAAAACATATTCATGGTTGCACCCTTTGGCCGCTCCAATGTATTTGTTATGATGATATTGAAGGGCTGCCAAACACTGTTTACACTTCTGCCGGAATTTCTCCGCAATCCATAAAGGCAGAAAGTTGTATTAAATATTTTAAGGCCGTTGTAATGCTGTAAAAAAGTTCGGTAAGCTTCGGGAATTTCTGCATTTATCGCGGTTGCGAGACCGGCCAAATCATCTATCGTTAATGGCGGATAAATGGAGTGCAGCCATGCTTGCGGTGCAATATGTGGCGCCCGGCCAATCAGCAAAGTTCCATCTTCCAGGCGCTGTTCGCCGAGCGTTTTATATCGATTAAGTTTTCCAAGCACTCCGTACATATTGGAAGCGATTATCGTTTTATAATTTTAAGCCCTATTTCCTGTCTTATCAAAATGCGTTTCTAATAGCATCAAGGTATTCCGGCCTGTTGCATTTCGCAAACGTTACATCCCGGCACTGATTAAAAACGATAAATTCTTTCAGCGTACCGGCTAGCTTTTCAAGCATAGTTTCGCTAAGTTCTGCTTCCTCAAAATGCAGATTATGGACGATCAGCACCTTATTTTTTCTGTCTGCCTTGGAGTCCATCCGGGCCACGAAGGTATCGCCTATTAATATGGGTAGCGAGAAATAGCCGTATTTGCGTTTGGGCGCCGGCACAAAGCATTCAACCTGGTA
>JAZJZL010000055.1:0-15630 GCA_040389845.1 Bacteroidota bacterium | reverse complement strand
CGCGCAGGCGGTGACGAAATACGTTCAGGATATCAAACGGCGAAAGGATAAAAGCATCGCCGGCAAGCTCAACGCTGGTTGACTGATCGGGCAGCATATAAAATGGCCCCTTCAATCCCTCAACTGTAACGGTTTTCACCAGGCCCTCTTCAACCATTTTTGGCAATTCCTTTTTAACCAGGTTATCTTTTACATATCGCGCCCGCCAGGCCATCTCCTTTACGGAGCCGACGCCCAATGCGCCAAGCGTCCGCCGGATTACAAAGCGGGCAAACTCTTCGGGCGTAGGTTCGGTTAAATCTGTTTCATGCGGTACCAAATTCAGTGGCAAATCATATAATTTTTGAAATTTTGGTGTACGGCAGATCATCAGATATCCGCCCAAATACAGGTGTTCCAGCGCTACTTTGGCCGGTCGCCAATCCCACCAGCCCGAGCTTGCTTCGGTGCGGTCGTTTTCAAAATCGCCGACCATTAGCGGGCCTTCGCGCTCTATGCGATCAAGCACCTGTTTGGCAAGAAGCGATTCTGCTTTGGTTTGATTTTCCCATCGCTTCCCGAAAGCCGCTTTTATCGGTAACGAAAACCGAAAATCATACATCGGGATGAATCCGGCATCCGAAGTAAAATACTCATAAATTCGCCCGTCTTCGCGCAATTCATCCAGCCACAATAATTCATAATCCGGCACCCGCGACCACATTACCTGGTGATGAGCCCGCTCTACCACATAATTAGTATCCAGTTGCACAAAACCCAGATGGTCAATCAAACGATAAACAGCCTCGGCTCCCATCCCGAACTGCGCTTTCTGCGCCAGGCCTGCGGCATGAACAATAATCTTCCTGGCTTCAGATTTGGTAAGTTGGATGGGTTGCAGAGCAGGCATAATGATGTTTGTTATCTTTCAAAAATAACAAGTTTGTTTGAGTAAAAAACCCGGAGATTTGCTTACCTGACTAGCTATACCGATAAGATACCCTCTAAAAATAAAATACCAAAGCCTTTACTTATCTTTAAAGTGTTTATGCTTTACAAGAAATAAATGGAAATCTTAGACAGAGAAAATAGAGCTTGGTATCTAAAGTCAATCAATATCAACGATAAGTCAAATACGGTTTGGCTGTCTTTTAGACAAGAAGCATTATATTCGATATGCAGAGATTCTGAAAAAAACAGATATTATTACCAGAACGTATTGCTTCTTCTTTGGTTTGATGACTACCTGACAGCTGAAAAACAGTTTAACCTTTTAAAGCAATTCTATCTTGACCAGGTAGTTTCTGTTGATGAGTACACTCCTAATATTATAGAATTTGTTGGCGGCCATGACCTGAATGTTCCTGTAGTAAAATATCAGGAAACTATAATTGATCAATCCATAGAAGATTGGGTAGACAGGTATCTTTGGGTCTCAAAATTCCATTTCGATAACTTCATAAATAATGAACTGGAACACAATTTCATTAAAGACATTGAGATCATTTTAAAGAATTATAAAAAAGGTAATCCTGGCTACAACGACGACAGACTGTATCAAACAATATCAGAAAAATTGAAAGGACTTCGATCTCCCGGAAAAAATATTACAACAGAAGATCTCCTGTTAAGTATGAATAGGCAACTGTATATAATTAACGAAAAGCTGGACTCAATAAAGCCGGCTACATGATGGCATAGCTATTCGTTTTGGCCTTTGTTGATTATCTGTGCACTACATTTTTATGCGCCTGGGTCTTTTTCGGGTAATAATACTTTGGCTACACCACGGCCACTTCCCCGATATCGCCCAAAATCACTACCGCCTGGTCAATGCTGTTTACCCCTTCAATGCTGAGGCGAAGGGTATTCTTTACTTCCTTTAAATTGGTTCGGCGCGGGTTGGCTTGAACAAAGTTCAATACATTCCTGAAAGCGCCGGTTTCAAAGTATGGCGATTGCTGGTCGGTGATGAAATAGCCGCGCAGCACATTTTTTTTGAGGGATATTTTTTCGAAGCCGATAGCCTTGCCCAGCCATTGCAGGCGCATGGTGTTCAGCAAGTCGTTTACCTGCGGCGGCACCGGGCCAAAGCGGTCATGCAGTTGTTGCTCAAAGGCGCGCAGCTCGGTTTCGTTTTCCAGTTTGGACAGTTCGGTGTACAGATTGTAGCGCTCGGATATGTTGGTTACATACTCGTCGGGTATCAATATTTCCTGGTCGGTATCAATTTGAGTGAAGGAAATAAACGGCCGCGGCTTATCGTCCGGGAATACGCCTTTAAATTCGTCTTCCTTCAGTTCCTGTATGGCTTCGTCCAGTATCTTATGGTACATCTCGAAGCCGATTTCGGCGATAAAGCCGCTTTGCTCCGCGCCGAGCAAGTTACCGCTGCCGCGGATGTCCAGGTCTCGCATAGCTACGTTGAAGCCGCTGCCCAAATCGCTGAATTCTTCTATCGCGCTCAGGCGTTTCCTCGCTTCGTTAGTCAGCGTAGATAACGGCGGACTCAACAAATAACAATACGCTTTTTTATTGCTCCTGCCCACGCGCCCACGCATCTGGTGCAAATCGCTCAGCCCGAACATGTGGGCGTAGTTAATAATGATAGTATTGGCATTGGGAATATCCAGGCCGGCTTCGATGATGGTTGTTGCCACCAGCACATCGTACTCATGGTTCACAAATTTTAGCATCACGTCTTCCAGCGCATCGCCCTCCAACTGACCGTGGGCTATGCCGATGCGGGCCTTAGGCACCAGCTTATGAATCATTCCGCCCAGCTGCGGCAGGTCGCTAACGCGGTTATGGATAAAAAAAACCTGGCCGCCACGGTCAATTTCGTGCTCAACGGCTTCTTTTATCAGCGTATCATTAAACACATGCAGCTCGGTAACCACCGGCTGCCGGTTTGGTGGCGGGGTGGAAATAATAGACAAATCCCTCGCCCCCATTAGCGAGAAATGCAGTGTACGCGGTATCGGTGTGGCGGTAAGCGTGAGCGTATCCACATTGGCACGCATCTGCTTCAGCTTTTCCTTGGTTGATACGCCGAACTTTTGCTCCTCGTCTATAATCATCAGCCCCAAATCTTTAAACTTGACGTCCTTGCTTACCAGGCGGTGCGTGCCGATGATGATGTCTACTTTACCTTCCTTAAGCTTTTCCAGCGTCTCTTTTATCTGTTTGCTGCTTTTAAAGCGGTTCACGTAATCGATATTGGCTGGGAAACCTTTCAGCCTGTCGGAAAATGTTTTGTAGTGCTGTGCGGCAAGAATGGTGGTAGGCACCAGTATGGCAACCTGCTTGCTGTCGGCTACGGCCTTGAAGGCCGCGCGAATAGCCACTTCGGTTTTGCCGAATCCTACATCACCGCAAATTAGCCTGTCCATAGGGTGCGGGGCTTCCATATCCTTTTTCAGGTCGGCGGTTGCCTTTTCCTGGTCGGGCGTGTCTTCGTAGATGAACGAGGCTTCCAACTCGGTTTGCAGGTAGCTGTCCGGCGAAAAAGCGTTGCCCTCTTTTGTTTTCCGTAGGGCGTAAAGCTTTATCAGGTCTCGGGCTATGTCTTTAACTTTTTTTTTTGTTGTTTTCTTCAGCCTTTCCCAGGTATCGGTGCCCAGCTTGTTCATTTTGGGAACGTGGCCCTCTTTGCCGCTGTATTTGCTGATGCGGTTCAGTGAGTTGATATTTACATACAGCAGGTCGTTATCAGCATAAATCAGGCGTATCATTTCCTGCATCTTGCCGTTTACTTCCACCTTTTCCAAGCCGGCGTATTTGCCTATACCGTGATCAATATGGGTAACGTAGTCGCCAGCCTTCAACTCGCGCAGCTCTTTCAGGGTGATGGCCTGCGAGCGCTGGTAGCCTTTTTTAAGCTTGTATTTGTAATAGCGGTCGAAAATCTGGTGGTCTGTGTACCAGGCCAGTTTTTGTTCGCGGTCAACGAACCCTTCGCGGATAGATATGCTTATCGGCGTAAATTTCACCGTCTTGTCTAAATCGTCAAGGATGGCGTAAAGCCGCTCTACCTGCCGGGCCGAATCTGTCAGGATAAAGTTCTCTATCTTTTCGGCGTCGTTATTTTTAAAGTTATGTATCAGCAGCGTAAAGTCCTTATTGAAGGACGGCTGCGGCCGCATATCAAAGTTTATTTCCCTGGCATCGTTGTAAAAAAACTGTTTGCCAAATTCAACCAGCGGGAAATCATGCAGCTGGTCCGCAATTAATTTTTCGTCGGTAAATCCGAACTTAGGATCAATCCAATCGGGGTTCTTTTGCTTTTCATCGGCAGATAATGCCTTCCAAAGCGCAGTAGCTTTTTTATAGCCGGTCTGGATAATATCCAGCGTAAACTGCACATCCTTTATCCAAACCTGGGTGTCCGCATCAACATACTCTAAGAGCGAGATATTGCTCTCCGTCAAAAACTTCGACTGCACATTAGGCACAATCGTAATGCTTTTAACCTGCTCAACCGATAGCTGACTTTCAATTTCGAAGGTCCTTATCGATTCGATCATATCGCCGAAAAACTCTACGCGGTACGGCAGCTCGTGCGAAAAAGAAAATATATCTACAATACCGCCGCGTACAGAAAACTGCCCCGGTTCGTACACAAAATCAACCCGGTCGAAATCGTACTCCACCAAAAACTCGTTAATAAAATCGATGCTGAGTTTATTGTTGACAGAAATTTCAAGCGTGTTCTTTTCGAGAGAAGCCCTGTCGATAACCTTTTCGGCCAATGCTTCGGGATAGGTTACTATCAGCTGACCGAATTCGGTAGCATGGTTCAGCTCATTCAATACTTCGGCTCGCGCCAAAACATTGCTGCTGTCGGGCTGGGTAAACTCAAAAGGTTTTCTGTAAGATGATGGGAAGAGCAGCACTTCCTTCCCGGTAAGGTTTTCCAGATCGGCCTGGAAATAGCCGGCTTCCTCGCGCTCGGGCAGCACAAATATCATGTGTTTATGCTGCAAAAAATACAAAGCTACCGCAATGGCGGAATCACTTGAACCGACCAAACCTCGCAGCTGAACTCTCGGGTTTTTAGATGCGTTCAGCATCTCTGCCAATGCTGTTACCCGGTTATCAGCCTTATATCTATCTAATATATCGCGGATATTCAAAACTGTCGCAAATATATGCAAAAAGCTTTTGAGCGAGCAAGGCGGTTTCATCAGCAAAAAATTATTGCAAACAATATTGCGATGTAATTACTTTTAATAGTAAATTTATGTTAAAGATTAGCGACCGGAGGCTAGAGATCAGTTCTTTGCTACGTCCTAATCTCTGGTCTCTAACCCCTGATCTCTGAAATTACCAAACCAACCTTTACTATGAAGAATGCTATTATTTTCGGCCTTTTGATAGGCATTTTAAGCGGAGCCTGGATGTTTATAATGCACGCCCTTGGTTACTCCCCTCAAGCCAGCGGCCTCAACCCTATTGAATACGTTTCGGTAATTATACCGCTGATTGTATTATTTATTGGGATATACAGTTACCGTGCAAGCGAATGCGGCGGCCACATGGGCTTCCTGGAAGCGCTGATGCAATGCTTTAAAATATTGATAGTAGGCGGTATCATTTCTGTTGCAGCAGCAATTATTTTTATTTCCGAATTTTCGGGTCCTGGCATTACCCTCCAGGATTTTTCAGGAAGGATATTTGGCGCGCTACTGGTAGGTATCCTGTTTTCATTGGGCATATCGGTATTGCTGACCACCAAACCCAATAAAGTTGATTAAAACTGCGTTTAAAAAATATTTCGAGCTTGCCTTCTGGGTTGCTGCCATGGTTTCATTAGCCCTCACCAACCCAACCGACCAATCCCATTTCTCGTTATGCCCGTTTAAGATGATGGGCATAACCTGGTGCCCCGGCTGCGGCCTTGGGCATTCTATTTGTTACCTCTTTCATGGCGATATTCGTCGCTCCTTCCAGGCACACTGGCTGGGCATACCTGCCGTGGGCGTAATATTTTACAGGATCTATTATCTGGCACGATTACGGTTTGGAAAACATAACGAAGCCTTCAACAGTTAGCGAAGCGCCATATCGAAGCTACTTACCACCCATGTCGGTGTTGTCATCGACATGTAGAGTGACGTATATCGAAGCCTTCACCGCCGTTGTCGGTGTTGTCACCGACGATTAAACCTTTAAGCTCTTATCAAGTCTAACAGCCGTTAACCTAACATTTCTTCCGATGCGCCTTATTTGTAAACTGGTATTAGCGGCTTGTTTTTTTGTAATGATAACTTCATGCGAAAAAGACAACACGGAGCCCCGTGGCTTTATTTCTTATAAGGTGGATGGCGCGGTAAAAAATCTCTCTACCAACGCCTATTATAATACCGACAATTCCATACTTATTTACGGAACCGGCTCCAACGGCGAAAAAATAGCATTGTACATATTCATGCATGGCAAAACCGGCGAATTTCAATTTGCCAGGGATATCGACAGCGCACTGGCAACCTATAGCCCCGGGTATTTTATAAGCGATTCCGGAAAGCTCAGTGTCGACTCCTTCGATGGCCGGCATATCAGCGGCACGTTCATGTTTGCAAGCAGCAGCGGCAAAACAAAAAAGAACATTACCGACGGCCAATTTTCATCCACCATCGTAAACCCCAATGGCGGGAATATTTCACCACGACCGGGCATCGATACGTCAATAAACGCCGGGAGCCTCGATAAAATCAAAGCCCCCAAATAAAACTCATCCAACTAAAAAGCCACCCCGCAATACGAAGTGGCTTTTAATATTTTATCCGGGCTGAATATTATACAGTCATGATGTCTTTTTCTTTAGCTTCAGATAGCGTGTCGACTTTTATTATATAGCTGTCGGTCAGCTTCTGTATTTCGCCTTCGCCGGTTTTCATTTCGTCTTCCGAAACGCCTTCCGATTTTAGCTTCCTGATTTTCTCGTTCGCGTCTTTGCGGATGTTACGGATGGCCACTTTGCCGCTTTCGGCTTCAGCTTTCGCTTTCTTCACCAAATCACGGCGACGCTCTTCAGTAAGCGGCGGTACGTTTATGCGGATAATAATACCATCATTCTGCGGATTAACCCCAAGGTTAGCTTCCATAATGGCTTTTTCGATAGCGTTCAGCAACGACTTTTCCCACGGCTGTATCACAATGGTGCGGGCATCCGGCGTGTTAACGCTGCCTACCTGGTTTAGCGGGGTGGGGCTGCCATAATAATCCACCACAATATCGTCAAGCATCGAAGGGCTTGCCTTGCCGGCGCGTATCTTTTGTAATTCGCCGTCGCAATGCTCTATAGCTTTATCCATGTGCGCACGGGCATCAGTAACTTGTTTTTTAATGAGTTCGCTCATCCTTTTTAAGTTTTGCAACAAAAATAATAAAAAAATGACCGGATTAAGCGGATTGGTCAGATTTTTCAGATTCGCACTAACATGCCGACCGGCCTCTTTACAGCCCATTCCGAAGCAATCCTTCCCACCAAACAAAAAAAGGGCCCGCACATCCGGACCCTTCCCGCCCTTGTCGGTGTTGTCACCGACAAGAAAATTCCCACTACTGCTTAGCAATCCTATACAGCTTCCCGCTATCGGTACCGGCGTAAATGGCGCCGTCTTTACCGGTAGCTATGCAGCGCCAGCGTTCGTCTTTATCGGCAAGCAGGCGTTCTTCGCCCACCACTTTGTTGTTCTTTAAAACCAGGCGGGTAATAAACTGACTGCTTAAACCGCCAAGAAACAGGTTGTTTTTCCACTCGGCTATGTTGCCGGTGTAAAACATCATACAGCCCGGCGAAATCACCGGGTCCCAATAGTAAACCGGCTGCGTCATACCTTCTTTTTGCTGTATACCGTCGTACACCTTTTCGCCGCTGTATTCAATGCCGTAGGTAATTACAGGCCAGCCGTAATTGCCGCCTTTTTTTATCAGGTTAATCTCATCCCCGCCGCGCGGACCAAACTCACACTCCCACAAACCGCCGTCAACCGGGTTAAAGGCAAACCCGTCCGGGTTGCGGAAACCGTAGGCATATATCTCAGGTTTGGCATTAGCCTTGCCAATAAACGGATTCCCAGCCACCGGCTTGCCCTCTTTGGTAATGTGGATTATTTTACCGGTACTGGTGCTCAGGTCCTGCGCTTTTACGCGCATTTCGTTGGCCATGCGGTCGCCGCTGGTAACGAAGAGGTTGCCCTGTTTGTCGAACAATATGCGGGAGCCGAATTGTCCGCTGCCCTTAAAGCGTGGATAGGCTTCCCAAATTACTTTTACGTTTTCCAGCCTGGTTTCGTCGGCAGATAGCTTGCCTTTGGCTACGGCCAGCGTTGCGCCCTCGCCTGGCTGGGCGTAGGTCCAGTAAATCATGCGGTTGGTGGCAAAATCAGGGTCGATGTTCACATCCAGCAAACCACCCTGACCGGCAAACTGTACCGCCGGGAAACCGGTAATGGTTTTAACCACCTTGCCGTCGGTAGTGAGTATCTGCATCGCGCCCGGCTTGCTGCTGATGAGCAGGCGACCATCCGGCAATACATGAATCCCCCACGGACCATTCAACGAGCTGTTGATAACGGTGGAAGTGTATGCCGTTTTGGTTTTAACGCTGCCGATACGCGTTTGCCCCGCGAAGGCCGGTTTGTAAGTGCTGTTGGCCGCTTTGGTTTCAACGGGCGCGCCGGTTTGCGCCATAGCAGTTGCCGTAACCGATAACGCCAGCGCTCCCAGCATTAACGGCTTATAAATTTTTAATAGCATAATCTCTGTTTTGGGTTGTTTTAAATAGAATACAAGTTTAACAGTTATATGTTTAATTGCGCGCCTTTTTTGCCGTTAGTTACTACAATGTTACTTTGGAGTTGCCCCCGGTTGGCAGAAACCGTGGGCCGGGCTTGGAAACCCACCCCGGAAAGATTCGGAGTCAAACGCCCTCAGGCCATAAGCGCGGCCTACCCTGAAGCCCCTTACCCGGCCGGTATACGTTGCAATCCCTAACCCGCTGTAGTGTTCCGCGGAACGATGTGTACAGTTGGAACACTGCTGATGGTCCCTCACCCGCGTCTGTGTCTCCACAGACGCTTCCGGTAAGCCTATACGGAGGTCCCCTCACCCGCTGTACTGTTCCATGGAACGATGTGTACAGTTGGAACAGTTTGTGTACACCGTTTATTAACAACCCGGGGTTAAATTATGGTTATAAAGCGGTTAGAACCGATACGCCCGTGAACTGGGTTGTTATCGGCACCCGCGTCTGTGGCGGCACCGGCGTTTCCTCGCAAGCCGGGTCACGGCCCGCGCCGCTGATAAGCGTTCTGTTCGGACGTAACACGAACACGCCAAACATGGCGGAACACGCTGATTGTCAATGCAGTTCATTTTTATACAATTTGCAACTTACTGACAATCAGCGCAAAATACTTTTGGCATTTCAGTGTTATTTTTTCACCCTTTGTAATTAACTAACAATTTAAGCATGGACTTTATGGGGGAATACCTGGCCGCCAGGAAAAAGGCCGGGGATGTTTTTTCGTTACCCCTCATTACAAAAAAGCATATCAAAAGCCTGGGCGGCCCAGAAGCGGAATACCTTTATAAAAAAATCGGCGACACCTATAGCGGCCTGGAGGGCGACGAACGCGCTCAGTTTACCCGCAAGATCCGACCGCTGCTGGCCGGCGATTCCAATAAAGAAATATGGGAATTCAACCAGTCGCAAATTACTGCGGCAATCAAAAAGCTGTTGTGCGAAACCAGCGTTATGCCCACCAACAGCGCCATAGCCCGCGAAACCGGCCTGAGCCGGCAAACCATCATTACGCACGTAAAGGCCTACAACAGCCACGACTTTCTGACCGAAATGAGCCGGTTTAAAGGTAAAGTGCCGGAATTGCTCTCGAAGATTTATGAAGCCGCCCTTAACGGAAACATGGAGGCGGCCAGACTTTACTTCCAGGTTAGCGGGGTGATGCCGGGTACGCGGCGCAGGCTGGGGGAATAAATATAGGATGATAAAGATTTCGCTGATTAGCCCGGGGTTTTGTGAAGGGGTGGCTATCAGGCGGTTGGAGTGGATAGAGAGTGTGGATGTGGGGTGGAGGGAAAATTACGGATAGATTCAAATACTGGTCTAAGTTCGACGAGGTGTAACTTACACCTAAAGTGTTTTAAGCTTTTAGCTTAAGCCATTAACAATGCGGGAACGGTTATCCAATCCCGCAAGCAGAATGCTTGCATTATTGGAGGTTTAAGTTACACTTCGTTAATTTAGGTCGCATAAATCATTCATCAATATTTTTAGAAATACTACTCTTTATTTTAACTATAAAAAATAAAGAGTATGTTTATAAAGTAGCTCCTTAACTTATCATTCATGGAAAATAACTTACTTAGTTTAAGAACATATTCTCTATCCTATCAGCACATATACAGTGAAAATCGTGTACAAAGATTAAATCTAGTTCATGAACTAGAAGATATGTTCGATAAGGAATGCAAAATAGTTATCGTAGAAGGTAAAGAAGGATCTGGCAAAACAGATATTTTACTCCAGTTTTCAAAGAAACATTGCTTTGATGCAATCACGTTTTTTGTTAATCCGGCATATCGAGCATCATATAGGCAGGATTATTTTATGGAGGATGTTGGAAGACAAATTTTATTTTTCAATAAAAATGAAATTCCTGGCGAGGATTTAGAAATAACAGAAGGCATATTCAATAAGCTGGCGTTTGATTTGACTACGAGCCCTGGTAGAAAGAACAAACCCGTCTATTTTATTTTAGATGGCCTCGATCAAATAGAAAAATCTGACTTCGAGTTACTGAAAAACGGGCTACAAAATCTTCCGTGGAACACAAACAATTTTTACTTTTTAGTTTCAGGAACAATTGAAAAACTAAAGGAAATTTTCCCACAGCTATGGTTAAAAAACTTCAAGTCGTTACGAATCCCTCGCTTTACCGAAAATGAAACCAAACAGTTATTTAATTTGGATGATTCGGCATCCTCGCACCGATTTCTACGTGAAATTCATGACACTTGGAAAGGCCATCCAGACAGCCTAAGTCAAGTTAGACGAATCATCAATAGCGGCATTACAATAGAGGAGTTCTTAGACAAGTTCGATATCTCCGAAAAAAATGAGTTGCTAGAAATAGAGTGGAAGCAAGCAAATTTAGAGGGGCTTACATTAGTAGCGCCTGAGATTTTAGTGATTTCCATACTTGCTTTTGACGATAATATCAGGAATATTCAGAGAATATCAAGTATCGTCGCTCTATCTGTCACAGAATTATTGACTGTAGTTGCAAAAGTGTCGTTTTTATCTGTCAATGAGGGAAACATATCTTTTGTTTCAAATTCATATAGACAGTATGCAGTATATAAACTAAAAAGGTTTGAAAAGGAAACTAATGCAAAACTAATCGATTTTTACACCCAATCTGATGACATAAATTCAATATTAAATTTACCTACTCTATTTAATAAAAATAGTGAGTGGGGGAATATCGTCGATCTATTAACGGTCGACAATTTGGATTTGATAATATCAAATAGTCGTTCTTTTTCCGAAATAAAGAAACAAATTAATTATGGTTATAAAGCTGCTCAGCGCTTAATATCAAATTTAGACACTGATCCTGCTCGGAAAAGGATGTCGGAGCCCGCCAATGATTATTTCGAAAAATTGGATTTGGAAAAAACGGCTGAGTCAGATTACTCTCAAATAGGAAAAATAAAAGACAGGCGAGAAAAAGGCAACTTTGCTTGGAATTTATTGTCACAATTAAATTCACAAAAAAGAAAAAGTCGAGAAATTGGTGAGACAGTCTCTTTCTTGCATTCATCATCTACTATGCCTTTCTTTTATTCTGTTCCACTTTATCAATTTTTTATCGAAAATTTAATAAAAAGTGAGGATAAAGATAACTTATTACTCTCCCTATACGAGGCGGCTAATTCGAATGCCAAACTGTGCTATAACTTAATTTGTAATATATCAAATAAAAACTCTAGTGCTTTAAGCTATTCTATCTCGTCTTCGACAAATAGTATTGTCATCGCGCCAGGAATGTATAAGCAAGCAATCGATTTTATAAAAAATTATATAAACGGTACTGGGACAAAAGAAATCTTTTTAATAGACCCTTACTTTTCAAGCAAAGACATGGGGTTCTTGAAAAATTTAGATGACTGGTGTTATAATTCTACTACAACAGTCCTTACCAGTATAGAGTCGTGGGGCGATTTTAATGAAAATATCTATTTAGAAGCGTGGGAGAAACACTCATCCGATGCGCCTCCTTTAAATCGGTTTATCAGAGTAAAAACGCAAAACAATAAATCACCATTTCACGATAGGTATATTATATTACATGATAAAAAGATAGGTCTAAGAATGGGAGGGTCAATAAACGGATTGAACGGAAATAAAACCTTTGAAATTTCTAAAATGCTGGCGACTGAAGTAGACGCTATATATGAAACTGTAGTTAAACCGCTTGTTTATCAAAGACTGAAGGAATATCAGAATCATACCATAAGATACGAATCTTTCGATTTTTGAGAGTATTCTGAACTTCGTGCCTTTTCGATTTTTGGTCCCCCTTCTGGCGCGAGTCTGTCGGGCTGGCCTGCAGCGCTTTGGCGACTCGTGACGCGTATGCCTGAGGTTTCCGTTTCCCCTTCTGGCGCGAGTCTGTCGGGCTGGCCTGCAGCGCAATTGCGACTCGTGACGCGTATGCCTGAGGTTTCCGTTTCTCTCTGAAAGAGCCATTCGCCTTACCCCCCGTTAGCGATAGCAACGGATACCGGCCTTCGCGCCTAAGTCCGCCAACTGGCGGAGGATGAGTGAATAGCGCTGGCCCCGGCTTCTACCAGCCGTGGTAACGGCGTAACTGCCAGGATTGCTTTTCTTAGTTTGCGTAAGAGCTGTCCGATTACCTGCGTGTCCGGATGTAAAAATCAAATTTTAATATGGTATTTTTGATTTTCACCAATTCTGCATGTCGTACAACATTCCATTACTTCCGCCCCAGCAAGATTTAGAAACTAAAACTGTTTTAAAGCAGCTTTCTGCAGCCCATCGGCGATTAGCGGAATTAAAAGGAATTGCCGCTACTATTCCTAATGAAAGTATTTTAATCAACACACTGGCATTACAGGAAGCTAAAGACAGTTCGGCCATTGAGAACATCATCACAACACACGATGAGCTTTACAAGGCGCAGCTATTTGAGGAGTTAGTATCAAATGCATCAGCCAAAGAAGTAAATAATTATGCAGAAGCATTAAAGCAAGGTTTTGCCCTTGTTAGGAAAAACAAGATTTTAACCGCGAGGCACATTATAAATATCCAAAATATCCTTGAACAAAATGATGCTGGATTCAGAAAGCTTCCGGGTACCGAACTTGTCAATCAATCAACAGGCGAGAGTGTTTACAAGCCGCCACAATCATACGATGTTATCGTTAGTTTGATGGATAATATGGTAAGGTTTATGAATAATGCTATCGACAGCGATTTGGACCCATTGGTTAAGATGGCCGTGATTCACCATCAATTTGAAAGCATACATCCTTTTTATGACGGCAATGGCAGAACAGGCCGTATACTGAATATACTTTACCTGGTAATGCAGGATTTGCTCGACTTGCCAATCCTTTACCTAAGCAGGTTCGTAATTAATAATAAGGGCGACTATTACAGACTTTTGCAAAAGGTTAGAGATACCGGCGAGTGGGAAGAATGGATTATATATATGCTAAAGGGCATTGAGCAAACAGCCAAAGAAACGATAGTGCTCATTACGCGTATGCGGGAATTGATGCAGGACTATAAGGTGCGTATACGAAAAAGCCTCCCCAAAATATACAGCCAGGACTTATTAAATAACATATTCCGGCATCCGTATACCAAGATAGAATTCATAATGAGCGAGCTCATGGTTTCGAGGCTTACAGCAACTAAATATGTAGATTTATTGGTATTACATGGGTTTCTGGCGAAAGAAAAGATTGGGAGAACTAACTTTTACATTAACATCCCTTTATTCACGCTATTTAAGAATGAACCGGAAGTACGACAGGAGACCCAAGAGATACAGACGATAAATCCAGACTTCAATTGATGCTGTAGAAATAGAAACTGAATATATAGAAAATCGAAAAACGCATACACTTCAGGAATGATATGTATAGAAAAACGGCAAAACGTATACACATCAGGAACGACATGTATAGAAAAACGGCAAAATCTATACATATCAATAACAACATGTATAGAAAATCGCAAAATCTATACATATCAAATAAGGCATAAAACACAATTCTGAAATTTGACGCGCTTTAACGCTCACTTACTATGGTCTATCGTCCATGAGTCTATAAGCTACCCCCTCCCATGCCGCTCCAAATACCTCTCCCTCCCATGCCCCGGACCATATTTATACAAATAAATAGCCATGGTGAGCTGCTTATAGTTTTCGAAGCTGCTTTCGTTAATGCTCAGCCATTTATCGTTGCCGTATTCCAGCACAAAATCGGCGCTGAACCTGCCGCCAAATCTGCCCGTTTTTCCGGAGGAGCGGTAGGTGTTAATGCCCGTAATTTCGGCGTACGGAATGCGTGTCTGTTTGCCCGGCATATTTTTTACCAATATTGCTTCGGGGGTTACGGTTATGCGTTTATAGCTGCGCAAAAAGGCACGCAGAAAAAGCCAGTCGACGGCGCAAAAGCACGCGGCAAAAATAAAAAGTCCCACCGGGTGTTGGTACCGGCTGCTGAACAGGGGCGGGACTACCTGGCTGGTTAGCCATAGCAGCACGCCGCCCATTACCACCGCGCGCTGGTAAAACACATTGCTGAAAACGGAGGTTACGGTTTCTTCCATTTTTTTGAGTGATTGAGGGGTGTGGGGAGCTAAGATAAGGAAAGGTGAGGGGATATGGAATGGGTTGGTTGTTGGTTGGCGGAGTGCTTCGGAATTGGCTTTAGGGTGCGGACTTGAGCTACTGTTTTGTTGCTTCGGAATAGGCTGTAAGTTGCGGACCTATGCTTTACCACCGCTCATTGCCGCGGAGGCTAGGCACTTTTGTCTTGATACAAAAAGTAACCAAAGACCGAGCAATTGCGAGATAATGAGTGCCATTAAAAAAAAACAACACACGAATAACACAGGGCCTTTCACGCACAAAGCCGGGAAAGCTGCCCAGGGCTGGAATCTTTTTTGCCGGGCTACCCTATCGCTCGTTTACCCTGTAATGCAAAAAAATTCCTATGCCCTTGCCCCGCGCACAACCCGGCAGCTGTCCCTGCTTTTGCCCGAAGCTTATCTGCTGACGGGCTCCGAAAAGCTTTTAATTTTTGTCATCTTGAGCGCGAGCGAAAGATCTTAACCGGGCGACATTCACGCGGGACAGGTATACGTGCGACCTGCCGACTGGCTACCTGGCGCTTTGTAAAGATCCTTCACTATCGTTCAGGATGACAAAAGAAAGGATGATTAAATTTTTGTCATCTTGAGCGCGAGCGAAAGATCTTAACCGGGCGACATTCACACAGGACAGGTATACGTGCGACCTATCCACGGACTACCTGGCGCTTTGTAAAGATCCTTCACTATCGTTCAGGATGACAAAAGAAAGG
>JAZJZL010000054.1:22433-28774 GCA_040389845.1 Bacteroidota bacterium | reverse complement strand
AGTAAGCCATGTTTTGCCGACAAGGCCGTTGATTTGGCAACGACTAAGGGCACCGCCAGCCCCAACGCATGGGGACAGCAAATTACAATAACAGTCACCATTCGCTCCATCGCGAAAGCTAAAGTTTGGCCCGTTAAATACCAGTAAAGAAAAGTACCGATACCGGTTACCAAGGCGATCACGGTTAGCCATTTGGCTGCAGTATCGGCTAATAGCTGCGTTTGTGATTTTGACTTTTGCGCATCATCTACCAGTTTAACCACCTGCGATAGATAGGAATCTTTGGCCGCATGGGACACCGTAACTTTAAAGGAGCCATTACCGTTGATAGAACCGGCAATAACTTTATCACCCTTTACTTTTTGTACCGGCTTGGATTCCCCGGTCAGCATGGATTCATTCAAATAACTTTCACCCTCCAGTATAATTCCGTCGGCCGCAACTTTTTCGCCCGGCTTTATCAAAATAACATCGTTCTCCTTTAACGTATCTGTTTTTACATCATGAATTTGATCACCCATCACCATGTGCGCATCGGCTGGCATCAACTGAACCAATAATTCCAGTTCATTTGACGCGCCCATCACCGAACGCATTTCTATCCAATGCCCTAAGAGCATAATCAGGATTAGCGTAGCCAGTTCCCAAAAGAAATCCATGCCCTTTAGTCCAAATACTGTGGCTGCACTGTAAGCATAGGCTACCGTTATCGCAAAACCGATCAAGGTCATCATGCCGGGATTTTTAGCCTTCATTTCACTCATCCAGCCACTTAGAAACGGCCAGCCGCCATAAACAAATACAACAGAAGCTAATGCAAAAAGCAGATAAGATGAGCCGCTGAAGTTAATGTCCAGATGTAGCCATTGCTGAATTTGCATAGACAACAACATGACCGGAATTGTAAGTACCAGCACCACATAAAACCGCTTTTTAAAATCAGCGATCATCATGGCGTGGTGGTCATGCTCCGACATCCCCATGTGAGCATCACTGCCATGTTTCATCTTGCTGTGATCCATAACCTCATCGTTATGAGCCATATGTTCACCGGAAGGCATTTTATGCCCTCCCGTAGTATGATGTTCGTGTTGATTTTTCATAGCTATAAAGTTTTAATAAGTTAATGTTAATCCGCCGCCTAAACCCATGTCGCTATCGTAATGCGTTGACAAGGAAAAGTATTTAGTAACGATGTATCTTAAACCGGCCGCATATTCCTTATCGGTATTAACCATAATATTAAAGCGTAAACGGCTTGAAACCGGTATATCGTCCCGGCCTAACTGGAAGCGCAGCTTGCCATTGCCGTCTATACGGGCATCAGCTACAAACAGCATCGGCAAGGTATAGGCCAAACCGGCTACGACCGTATGGCGGTTTTCCTTATTGCTTACCTGTCCAAACAGATTTTTAACATCGCTGCCAAAGATATTTTTCTCATCAGGATTAAATTTCTTGTAATGATAATCAAAGCCCACATAGGGAAACAGCCATTGCATCCGGCCGATATAACGACCTATCATAGTTTCGCTTTCATAGCCCATCATCGCATCGGTACCCAAATGCCACATGGTGCTGGCTTTCCAACGGGTATTGGCCAACATGACCTGCCCGTCACTGCCATTACTTTCCAGCCCGATCTTGCCCATCAGATGGGGCATTTGATCGTCGCGATTCAACATGCGCTGCGCCAGTTTAGGATCGGGAACATCCGGGTTGGGAGGTGAGTTTTCGTAACTGAATATCCGGCCCATGCCACTCATCATGTGGTATAAAATATGGCAATGAAAAAACCAGTCGCCACCCTTCTCAGAGGCTGCAAACTCAATAGTGTCCCGCTCCATCGGCATAATATCGACCACGTTTTTCATCGGGGCATTCTCGGCTTGGCCGTTGATCACCCTGAAGTCGTGCCCATGTAGGTGCATCGGGTGGCGCATCATACTATTGTTATATAGGATGATCCTTAGATTTTCTCCTTTTTTAATTAAGATCTTGTCTGATTCGGATACCGTTTTATTATCCAGTGTCCACACATAACGGTTCATGTTTCCGGTCAGATCGAACTTCAATTCCCGCATCGGGCCTTTGGGTAGCGTAGTATTGTGAGGGTCACGGAGCATCCCGTAATTGAGCGTTACTATATCCGAATTGTCAGGTGCCATATTCATGCCTGCCATGCTTTTGTCATTCGGCATCTGCATACCCGGCATGGCTGCTCTTTTATCATCTGCTTGTGGCTTGTCCGCACCGGTTATTTCCGGGTACATCACGGTATTCATGTCCATTGTTTGGTTCTGCATCGCCATGCCTTCCATCGGTACCATATTACCGTTCATGTCCATCATCTCATTCATCATCTTCATGCCCGCGAAATATTTCAGCTTTGGCATTTTTTCGGCGGATACTTTCTGACCTTTCCCCAACCAAAGCGAGGCTGATTTGGTTCGATCTTCCGGTGTCACCAAAAACTCATAGCTTTTATTATCCGGAACAGTTACTACCACATCGTAGGTTTCGGATGGCGCGATGATCAGCCTATCCACTTCAACAGGTTCTACATCATTACCATCAGTTGCCACCACAGTGACTTTACCACCGGCATATTTGAGCCAAAAGTAAGAGGTTGCGCCGCCATTGGCGATACGCAGCCTTACTTTATCCCCGGCTTTATACTGGGGCTGTTCGTTTTGGTTTTTACCATTGATCAGGAACTTATCGTAGTAAACATCGCTCACATCCATCGCGTTCATACGCTTCCACTCATTCGCTACTTTGGTTTTGAAATGGCCTGATTTGATCGCCTCCAGATAGCTTTGTGTGGTGCCTTTTTGTATGGCGAACCAGTCGGATGCCGCGTGTAAACTGCGATCAACCTCTTTAGGATTCATGTTTGTCCACTCACTGAGCACCACTGGCAAGGTCGGGATATTCCATTCCTTCCGCTTATTCATAATAAAAGCTCCGTACATGCCAATTTGTTCCTGCAAACCGGTATGGCTATGGTACCAATGGGTGCCATGTTGTTTGATGGGGAATTTATACAGATGTGTTTCGCCGGGCATAATAGGCATCTGTGTCAGATTAGGCACCCCATCGTAGCGGTTAGGCAGATAAAGGCCATGCCAGTGCAGGGAGGTTTCTTCCTGCAATTTATTATGCACATAGATTTCGGCGGTATCGCCTTCTGTAAAAGTCAGTGTTGGCATGGGAATACTCCCGTTAACCGCGATAGCGCGTTTTGGCTTCCCGGCAAAGTTTACAATCGTATCGGCAATATACAGGTCATAACGAACGGTATGTGGAGGCGTGTTATTGACCAATGTTCTAATGGGGCCTAAGCTAACCTTTGCATTTTTCATTGCATCTGCTGTAGCATCATCCCCCATTTTCATCCCGCCCATATCATCGGCTTTTTTCATTTGATCTTTCATCGGCATTTTCATCCCGTCAGCCTTTTGGGGGGGCGAGTTGGGTTTTTTCTCATCCATCTTCATCCCACCCATTTTCATTCCACCCATATCTTCCTTTTTTTTCACGGCATCTTTCATGGGCATTTTCATGGCTGACGATTTATTGGTCGCGGCTTTAGGTTTTTCCTTGACCAGTTTCATTCCGCATTTAGGGCAGTTCCCTGGCTTAGCGGAATGGATTTCCGGGTGCATCGGGCAGGTATAGGTAACCGGCTGTTGTTTCTGCATACCGGCCATATTCTTCATATCGGTTTGCGCAAATGACACTTGCCTCAGACAAAGCATCAATAGTACTATTATTATTTTTTTCATCTTTATATCTTTTATTGCTGCCTATCGCTGGTTGACTTTACCCAATTAACCAGCAACTGCTTGTCTTCTTTGGAAAGTATGGCATTTCTGTGTATCAGGGTATAAGAGGATAAAGGCATGGAGCCCTCATCCAAACTTTCACCAATTGCCCTTAACTTGCTGCGTTGTTTTCTGGGTGTATAACTCCCAAATTCATCAAAATTCAACTCTGCTTTTCCACCTCTTATATGGCCGTCAAGCATATACCTGAATGGTTGTATTTGTGCATACCAGGGATAATTGGTGCGATTGCTATGGCAGTCGTAACATGATTTTTTTAAGATAGCGCCAACATTTGCCGGAACAGGTAATACTTTGATCAGTGCATTCGGCTGCACAATTCCGCTTTCATTGTGATCACGAGGAATCAGTTGAACCGCGAGAAAAAAGATTCCTATTACGACAAGCGTAATTTTCAGGGCACGTTTCATGGTAGTTATTTTAATTCTTCTTTAACAGAACCGCAGGTAGGCATTTTTGTACCCAGGTAAGGATTTTTAATTTCCTTCGTCTCGCTCAACCAATCCGCTCCTTTGTTATTATTGTACATTGGGCAATGATCCACAAACAAGGGCTGTCCGGCACCCAATAATTTAACCAGGTCAACCATATCCTTGCTTAACATATCAAAGTGCTCACGTTGATGGGGAAGCTTGCCTGCGCTCTCGCCGATGTGTTCGGACATTTCGTGCGCATCATCAGATATGTCGGTAAATGATTTCTTTTGGGCCGCGCTTAAAGTGGATTGGTCAAACTTCGAGAATCCTTCGGCCAACGCCTTACCAGCAGTTGCCGCATCATTGCTATTATCTTTGGTTATGGCATTTTTCAATTGCAGATAATTCGCAACCAGCCCCCTTACAGATTCGCTTGCCTTTGCCACAATTTTAGGTTGAGCGGTCATGGGCTTTTTAGCCGTATCCGTTTCCGAATTGGCCGCAGTTGATTTATTGGTGTTATTACAGGCCGCAAACGAAAATGCGGTAATTGTTTATGCAGATATGATGATTAGATTTTTCATGTTGTTAATTTTTAATAAACAGCAACCCGGTAACGAAAAAAATTCGCCCATCAATGGCCACTCCAATGGATAATTAAATTATTTATTCAGGGTTTCAGTTACTTTACCACAAGTCAGCATTTGGCTGCCATAGTAAGGGTTTTTAATCGCCGCATCGGCAGATAACCAATAGCTTTTCTTCATTGGGCAATAAGCATAATAAACCGGCTTATCTGTCAATTTTAAGGTTTTGGCCAGTTTAAAGAAATTGGTTGAGAAATTAGCAAAGTGTTCCCTTTGATGGGCTATATCTTTGCTCTCCGATATATGCCTCGCATCGAAAGTTAGTTTTTCCTGCAAAGACATAAACATAGTCATGTCAGCAGCAGGCAGGGCTTTCATATCCACAGCAGTGATGGTTTTTAAAAACTCACCGGCATGGTTAGCAGCATCGGCGCTACTTGATTTGATCAAAGCGTCTTTAATGTGGTAATAAGAAGTAAGTAAAGGTGTAAGCGCAGTTGGTTTAGTATCCTGCGCAAAAAGTAGTTGTGATGAAGTAGTTGCGATCAAAGCAACCAATAGAAATATCTTTTTCATGATTTGAATAAATTAATGTAATAGAAAAATTGAAACATGGCTAAGCCATATAGTTCTAATGATCTATCAATTAATCAAATCTGAAAGCTTTGTATCGCAATGCGGATAGGATGTGTGGGAGGCCGTCGTCGTTCATTCAGTGACGACAATTGGTTGGACTTATTACTATCCGGAACCGGCTTTAAAAAGAATTGGTAATCCATACCAATGTAAATAAATGGTGCCAGTAAAATAACAGGATTTGATGGAGGGGAAACTTTAGCTAAAGCATTGAAATTATTGACTGCTCCCTGACAGCAGGGGTCGTCTTCAGCGATATAAGTTCCATTAAATACTTGGTGCTGGTGAACAGAAAGCTGAGATACCTGTTGGTGTTCAGCATGATGATATTCAGCAACTTCGTCGCCTTCATGGTGGTGTTCTGTAGCTTCCTCCTGCTCATGGATGGACATACGTAAAGCGCAAGCAAACCCGGTCGCGGTATTTAGCAGGAATATGAATAATAATAAAAGCGCTTTACTTCTCATCTTCAATACAAACTTAAGGAATAAGCCTATAAAAAGTTTTATATAATTCCGTTTTAAATTTATAGCTTATCGATGGGTTTCCGCTTGCCAGGCTGGGAGGCTTTGAACTGGCTGGGGGTCAAACCGGTTATCGCCTTAAATTGGGCAGATAAATGCGCGCTGCTGCTATAGCCCATTTTCCAGGTGATCTCGTTTAAATTCAATTCGCCATACTCCAGCAACTCTTTTACTTTCTCGATCTTCTGCTGAATGATAAACTTTTCAATGGTCGTGTCTTCCGCATCGGAAAACATCCGGCTAAGGTAGGCGTAATCTTTATTCAAACCTTCCGACAGGTATTGTGAGAAATTCAGATGGGTATCGGCGAGGTCACTATGGTGTACCTTT
>JAZJZL010000054.1:11838-22423 GCA_040389845.1 Bacteroidota bacterium | reverse complement strand
CGCGAGCAGAAGCAGATCGTGTGCGTCGACGCCTACGACAAGCGAGAGGCGATCAAGTCTCGAGACGTTGCAAGACAGTTGAGTCGTTATAAGTAGTTTAATGTTCAGTTGGGCTCAGGTTTAATCTCTTGGCTTTTTCAATGATCAAGCTTTTGATCCGCTCTACGATGCGGTCCTTTTCATTGTCCAGTAACTCAAAGCCCAGTAGTTTAAGTTGCGATGAGATCAGGCTCAATTGCTCGCTGTCCTGTTCGGGCTGAACGGTAGCGGAACCTAAGTTTACGTCGCTAACATTCAGCCCAATATTTTGCAACTGTTGCCTGACCACCATAATGCAGCGGTCACAAACCATATTTTTAATATGCAGGATCATGTGTTTATTTAAACAATATTACGGTTAAATTTTTTCAGCGTTATAACCTTTGGTTTTTAAAGCGCTGATAATCTCGTTTGCGGTTAATCCATTATCCGATTCGACCGTAAGGATCTTATCCGGGTTTGCGGTATCCACTTCCCATTTAGCTACGCCTTCTAAAGTATCTAAGGCTGGTGTTACGGTTGCAATACAGCCACCGCATTTGATATTGGTTTTGAATTTTAAAGTTTCCATGTTTATTGATATTAAAAATTAAAGATTAAGTTTTGTAAGTTTCAGCCGCAGGCTATTGCTAACTACCGATACAGAGCTTAAAGCCATTGCCGCGCCAGCGATCATTGGGTTGAGTAAGAAACCATTTACAGGATATAATATACCGGCGGCAATAGGTATGCCGATCAGGTTATATATAAATGCCCAGAACAGGTTCTGCCTTATCGTGCGCACGGTCAGTTTGGAGAGCTTTAATGCTTTGGGCACTTGCTGCAGGTCTGAGGAGACCAGGGTGATTTTGGCTACATCCATCGCAATATCGGAACCTTTGCCCATCGCTATGCTCACATCAGCCTGTGCTAAGGCCTGGCTGTCGTTGATACCGTCACCGATCATGGCTACGATCTTACCTTGCGCCTGCAGTTTTTTAACAAAGTCCGCTTTATCTGATGGCATCGTGTCGGCCTGAAAATGGTCGATCCCCGCTTCTTTTGCAATCGCCGCTGCGGTTTGGGCGTTGTCCCCGGTTAACATATAAACCGCGATCCCCTGTTTCTTTAGTTGGGTAACGGCTGCTGCCGAGCCTATTTTGATCGGGTCGGCGATGGCTGCTATGGCCAGGACCTGCCTTTGATCGGCAAAGTAGATCACCGTTTTTGCCTGGTTTAAATAAGCGCTGATAGGCGCTTTTAACTCTTCAGGTACGGATATGTTTTTTTCCCCGATTAGTTTATGGCTTCCGGCAAAGTAAGGCTGGTCATCAAAGTTAGCTTCGACGCCCCGCCCGGTTAAACTATTAAAAGAAGTTACTTTTATAGAAACGTTATTACCGGGTTTCAGGTGAGCTACGATTGCCTCAGCCAAAGGATGTTCTGATTGCTGTTCTAATGCTAAAAATAATCCCTGTAGTTGACTGCGATCAATTGGAAGGGAGTTTGCCCAAAGTAGGTCAATAACTACTGGCTTCCCCTGGGTTATAGTGCCGGTTTTATCCAGTACTACCGCGTTCACTTGATGGCCTAATTCCAATCCTTCTGCATCTTTAATTAAAATGCCGTTTTCGGCACCTTTTCCAATACCTACCATAATGGCGGTTGGGGTAGCCAACCCCAAAGAACAGGGACAGGCAATCACCAGTACCGTAACCATCGCCAGTAAGCCTTGTGTTAGGGCATGTTGCCCGCCAAGTACCAGCCAGGCACCTAAGCTTAACAAAGCGATCAGCATGACGATAGGAACAAAGATGCCTGCTATCTTGTCCACTAACTTTTGTACCGGGGCTTTCGAGCCTTGCGCGTCCTGCACCAATTGAATGATTTGGGCCAGCAAGGTTTCGCCGCCAACCTTTTCTGCCGTAAACCGGAAACTTCCTTTTTGGTTTAAGGTACCGGTAAAAACAGAATCGCCGACTTTTTTTTCTACAGCGACAGGCTCGCCGGTAATCATGCTTTCATCCACAAACGAGCTGCCTTCATCGACTATGCCGTCAACCGGAATCTTTTCACCTGGCCGAACCAACAGACGGTCGCCAATCTGCACATCTGCAATAGCGGTCTCTTTTTCCCCTTGCGGCGTAATAAGCAATACGGTTTTTGGTTGCAGGCCAATCAGTTTTTTGATGGCGGATGAGGTATTGGATTTTGCCTTTTCTTCCAATAACTTCCCCAGCATGATAAAAACGATCACGACCGAAGCTGCCTCAAAATATACATGCGGGTGCAGGCCCTGGCGATGCCAGAATTCCGGGAACAAAGTATTGAAAACGCTGAATAAAAAGGCGATGCCTGTGCTCATGGCGACCAGTGTATCCATATTAGCACGGCCATGCCTGGCCTGTTTCCACGCGTTGATAAAAAAGTTTTTTCCCGCTATAAAGAGAACCGGCGCAGTTAATGCCATCATGATGTAATTGGCATAAGGTATGTCCATAAAGACCATCCCGATCAGTACCACGGGAATAGTTAAAATAATGGCCCAGGTAATATTTCTCTTCAACTGCTGAAAATGAGTTTGCTGCGCTTCCGCTTGTTTTTCTTTGCCGTTCACAACATCGATGATCAGATCATAACCAACCGACTGAACCGATTGCTGCAAATTGACTGGCTGAATAATTTCGGGATGAAAGGCAACTTTAACGGATTGTGTGGCATAGTTCACTTCTGCCTTGTCGACACCTTTTTGCGCACCGATCATCGATTCTACACTGGACGCACAAGCCGCGCAGGTCATGCCGGTAACAGGAAAAGTAAGGGTTTGTAATTGTAGTGTTGCCATGTCTTTTGTTTAACAGCACAAATTTACGGACAGTTCGGGCTTTGAATTTTACAGGATTCTGGGAAAGATTTATATAATATGGTGATTGAAAGACAGCCGCCACAAACGAACACATTGTATTTAATCTATATGATTTATTTATATTTAACGTTTGTTTTAAGCAATGAAGAAAAAGATCCTTGTTATTGAGAACGATGAAGCACTTCTGGAGATTGTGACTTATGTGCTGGAAGATGAAGGTTATGAAGTAAAAACATTACATACTCAAGCTCTCATTTTTGAAGCGATTGAGAATTATCAGCCGGATGCCATCATACTGGATATTATCAGACCAAGCGAAGATGGAACAGAAATATGCCGTACACTAAAGGCGAACCATAAAACAAAGCACATTCCTGTTATTGTTTACTCTACACATCCTAAAGTAATGACGACTATCAAAGAAGTATGCGCTGATGAGGTTGTGCCCAAACCTTTTGATGTCGCTGAATTAGTTAATGCAGTTGAAATTCAATTATCCTGATCAGTGACACCCGCTCCTGTTACTTTTGCAACTTCTTACTGATCTGAAAGATCAAAAAGCTTAAATACTTTTAAACTTGATAGTTTTATCCTGCTCCCAGACACAGATGATTTTGTCGTTGGGCAACACGGCTGATTTTAAGAAACCACCGTTGCCTATCGGGGTGGTAAGCCTTCTTTTTACCGATACTAATTTTACAGTATCTGAATTTTGATAAGTGATAAAGGTATTATCCCCGCTTCCCGAGATGCCGCAGCTTCTCCCGTTTGCAATAAAGACCTCCGGCTGACCGGGCTGGCAATAATAAACCATTCCTTTTCGCTGCCAGATAGTTTGAACAACATTTGACGGGCTGATGCGCAAACCGCCGCCATCCATCGGGCAGCCGTTCAGTTTCCAGGTATCCATACCCATTTTGACTGCCGGAGAAAAAGATTTTCCCTGATCGGATGAACGGGTTACGTAAAGGTCTCTTGAACCGTTCAGCCAGTTCCTGAACATCAGCGCTACACTTGTTCCCTTAACGGCAATGCTTGGTCTGCAACATTCACAGACGTGCTGGTCGGGTGACTGGTAGGCCATGAGGTTTTTTGACCATTTAAATGCTTTACCTGTCAACGATGAAAAATAGATCTGGTTATGCTTCCCTGTCCTGGTATCCAACCAAACCGCATAAAAATTATCTTTATCGTCAGCGGCAATATTCATCAGTCCCTCGGGTGCTGAACCTTTCAGGTTATTGACAAGACCCATGTATTTCCATTTGGCAGTAGCATGATTGAGCTTATACCAATGGATATTCCCGGCTTTGTCCATAGCGGTAATCACAGAGAAATTCTTAGAACTGGTGAACTGTGGGCCTCTTGACATGCCGAGGTACATTTCCGGAACTTTGGCGACTAATAGCGGTTTGCCAAAAGATACGCCATGATCAGTGGAAGTGGCGCAAAAGATCTGATCGGCCAAACCGAATACAACCCTTACGATTCCTTTAGTGTCAACACTAACCTGCGGCTGCTGTCCGTTTCCTATAGAATTAATAGGGAGGTTAGATAATGAAGATAAACTAAAAAATGCCAATGCGGGCAATATCAGGAAAAGGAATTTTTTCATTTGGCAAGCAGGTTAATCTTGTAAGTTAAAAATATTGAACGATATAAGGGAATATTAAGTACAAAAGGATAAACAATTGCGGCTGAAGGCCCTCCATTGAATAAAAGGCAATGGAGAGATAGGGGTGATATAAAAAATGCTTATTTAGCCATGTGCCTTAGCTGCGCTTTTTAAAAACAAAGCTATGAGTAATAAGACACCTGAAATGACACCGCCAAGTAAAAAATCCTTACCCGCAAAATGACTTCCGGCATAACCGGCTATCGGGTAAGCGATAGCCCACCACAAATGTGAGAATGCAAAATGCGAACCATAGACCTTGCCCTGTTCGTTCTCAGGAATGTTTTCACCGATTAAAGTTTCTGATGGCATCTCCGCTAAACTTTGCCCTAAACCTGCGAACAGCCATAACACCAGCATCGCCGGATAACCCACAAAGTTGGTGATGGAAATTGTAATGGACAATACCAATGCGCCAAGGATAAGCGACAAACGTCTTGTCTTTGTCTTGTCCAGGCTACCCGCTACAAACGCCGCGATACTTGCACCGATTCCAAAGGCAGCCATCACCCAGCCGTAGTGCCTGTCATCTAAATGGAGTCCGCTTTTGATATGCCCGACCGTGTTCACTAATATTTGCGCCCCGGCGATAGCCGAAACAAATTCAATAAATAGTGCAAAACGGATCAAAGGATTTTTAAATAAGAGCCTGATACCTTTAATGGCATCGTGCCAGGCTGTAAAAGTCTTTTCATTTTTTTTAATGGCGTGTTGCAATTTAGCAGTTGGAAGCATCAATATTAAGACAGCGGCGATCACAAATGAACCCGCGTCAATAAAAAAGATTTGCCTCGCCCCAAACCATACCGCCAATATCCCGGCCAAACCGGGGCCTAATACACCCAATATTTGAAACGTCGCCGTAGATAAGCCAACCGCTTGCCGATAATGCGCCTTGTCGACCACCTGCGGAATAACGGCGCGATAAGTAGGTGTAAAAAAAGCATTGAAAACATTGAGCAGGAACACCAGCGAATAGATCTGCCATTCCTGGTTTACGAATGGTAGGCAGGCAACAATAGCCATCCTGATAAAATGGGTGGTATATAAAATGATTTTCCGGCTCACCCTGTCTGCCAGCACACCAGCAAAAGGAGAAAAGATAATAAATGCAGTTACCCGCAACGTTAAAGCGGTTGCTAAAATAATAGCTGATTTTTCCCTGCCAAACTGGTAAGAAAGCAAGGCAAGTCCTATCCAGGTAAAAGCATCACCCAGCAGACTGAGGGATTCAGCAAAGTACAGCGTTGCGAAAACTCGATTTTTCAGCGCTTGAAAAGGCTCTTTAAATTGAGTCAGCACCGATTTTCGCCTGCTTTTGATTATCATCTTTAAATGGCAACAATTTAATGCTGAGTGGATGTTTTACCTATACAATCTTTTTGATTACCCACCGTTTCCTCCGAATGAATAATTTGTATTGTCGGATGTGTGATCTCAAACTGTTCATGTAGCTGATCCCGGATCTCATTTAAAACACTGTCGTCACCTTTATTATTCGGCATAAGCAGGTGTACAGACAACGCCGTCTGGGTCGTACTCATTCCCCAAATATGCAGATCAAATACACCTTTCACGCCGTTGATACTTTTAAGATATTTAGTTACTTTATTCAAGTCAACACCCTCTGGCACCGCATCTAACGCCAGATTAACGGAATCTTTTAATAGTCCCCAGGTGCCCCAAACTACCACAATGATGATAATAAAGCACATTACCGGGTCGATCCAGTTATAATGAGTAAGCTTGATGATAAATCCTGCGATGACCACGCCTAATGCAACAGCAGCATCAGCCGCCATGTGCATGAATGCGCCTTTAATGTTCAAATCTTCTTTTTGGCCTTTCATAAATAACCAGGCAGTAAACCCATTGATCAGGATACCGACGGCCGCTACCCACATCACGATAGTTTCGTCTACGTTCTCTAAGTGCTTGAACTTATGAATAGCATCCCCGGCGATGATTCCCATCGTAACCAGTAAGATCAACGCGTTCAGGATAGACGCTAAAATACTCATCCGCTTTAAGCCATAAGTATAATTGGGAGATGGTTTTCTTAACGCAAAAGCAAGCGCGCCCCAAGAGAAGCCAAGGCTCAAAACATCACCCGCGTTATGCCCCGCATCCGCCAAAAGAGCTGAAGAATGGGCGATCAGGCCGTATATGATTTCCATTACCACGTAGGCGGTATTTAAAAAAATGCCGATCATAAAAGCTTTTCCATGATTCGCCGGTGTGTGGTCGTGCGCCATTGCTAAATTTTAGTTTTTAATATTAGGTTGATTGTTCATTTTACTAACACCTATTTGAAAGTGGCTTCGTATGTCGTTAACAGGAATAGAGGTTATTTGTGCTATTTCGGCAAAATCAAGTTCTTCCTGACCCTTTAAAGCCATAGTCAATAGTTCCTCGGCCGTTAAGCCATGTAAATGCGGCGCCGTGTTTTTTGACAGGTAGGCCATACAGTATGTAGTTGTTATATGATATATGGTGATTTTTATACTACTGCTAAGAACAGTTGTTCTCCAGAATTTCACGAAAACATCCTGTAATATCTCATCCGCATCTTCATGGTTTATTCCTATTTTCCGCAGAAAATAATATACAATGCGGCTGTACTTTTTCAATATTTCTGAAATAGGTCCAACAAGGCTGGATCATCCTTTTCGACTAACATAGTTTTAACTGTTTAAGTCCATGATCTATTCTAACTTCATCTTCTGTATTCTCACTGCATTAAGAATTGCCAATAGTGCAACCCCGACATCAGCAATCACCGCTTCCCATAAATTAGCTACCCCGCCTGCGCCAAGTACCAGGACAATAACTTTGACCACCATGGCGATAGTGATGTTCTGCCACACGATCCGTTTAGTAATCCTGCCGATTTTTATAGCTGCGGTTATTTTAGAAGGCTGGTCATTCTGAATAACGATGTCTGCGGTTTCAATAGTAGCATCACTTCCTAATCCACCCATCGCTATCCCGGCATCGGCCAATGCCACTACAGGCGCATCATTCACACCATCACCTACAAATGCTATCCGGCTTCCCGCGTTTTTATATTCCTGTACTTTCTGTACTTTTCCATCTGGCAGCAGGTCACCAAAGGCTTTGTCTATACCTAAAAATTTGGCCACCTTATCTACTACAGCCTGTTTATCTCCTGACAACATAACTGTTTGAATTTTCAGGCTGTGCATCTGTTCGATGGACTGTTTGGCGTCTTCCTTTATTTCATCGGCAATGGTCAGGTATCCGGCGTACTTTTCATCAATGGCCACGACAACGACCGTATCAACCAGCTTGTCTACTTCCTGCGGGTAAGCGATATTGAATTTTTTAAGCAATTTGCTGTTACCCGCTAAAACAATTTTACCGTCCACCGTGCCTTTTAAACCATGCCCGGATATTTCTTCAACATTTTTCGCTTTTAATTCGCCTAAAGTATTTCCGGCATGAGCAACGACCGCTTTGGCAATCGGATGGGTAGAATTGCTTTCGATAGCCGCAGTGATCCTGACCAGTTGTTTTTGGTCAAAGCCATCAGTAACCACTTCCTGAACATTAAAAACGCCTTTGGTCAGCGTACCTGTTTTATCCATAATAACCGTGTTAATGGTGGTCATTACGTCCAAGAAATTTGATCCTTTAAAAAGAATACCATTACGGGATGCCAGGCCTATGCCACCGAAATAACCCAATGGAATAGATACGACCAAGGCGCAAGGGCAGCTAATTACCAGGAAGACCAAGGCCCGGTAAAACCACTGGTGGAAATTATAGGGATCTGTAAAAAAATAAGGCGCAAAACAAACCAGCAATGCCAACGCGAATACGATAGGCGTGTAGATCTTCGCAAAACGGCTGATAAAAAGCTGTGTCTGTGATTTTCGGGCGGTGGCATCCTGTACCATTTCCAAAATCTTACTTAGCTTACTATCTTTAAAAAGTGATTTAACCTGAATTTCTGACACTTTATCGAGATTGATCATCCCGGCCAAAACTGTTTCACCTTTCCTTTTGGTATCGGGTTTACTTTCCCCGGTCAGGGCAGCCGTATTAAAAGTGGCGGCATCTGAATAAAGTTCACCATCAAGTGCAACCTTTTCACCTGCTTTAACCTGTATGATCTCATCAATTGTGATCTCTTTCGGGTCGCTTACAAATGTTTTGCCATCCCGTATTACAGTTACTTTATCCGGCCTGATATCCAGTAAGGCTTTAATGCTTCTTTTGGCTTTGTTTACTGCTGCATCCTGGAACCATTCTCCAATAGAATAAAACACCATTACTGCCACCCCCTCGCTATAAGAGCCGATACTGAACGCGCCCAATGTGGCGACACTCATTAAAAAGAACTCATTGAAAAAATCAAAGTGTTTTGCTTTACGCCAGGCCATTCCTAAAACATTATATCCGGCCAATAAGAATGCCACTGAAAATATGACCAGATTAAAAGGAAAAGGCGGCTGATATTTAAAACCAAATTCCAGCGTCAGCATGACCAGCAATATCGCCAATGCCGTAAGCAGGGGCCAATGACTTTGCCAGCCTTCTTCTTCGGTGGGTTTGTTCAGATCAAGAACTTCTTCGTCATCTTCGCCCTCGTCCGCTTTCAGTTCGCGATCTTGATCTTTAATGATATTCACCTGCGGGCTGTCTTTTTTAGCGGGCGCATCAGAACGGGCCGCTGTTAAGGGTGTCTGCTTATTTTTAATCTCTTTCATAATTTTTTGTTAAGGCAATTATCCTTCTGAATCTAAAAACCATAGCTCCGCTTCCGCAATTGCTTTTTTTAAAGCAACTCCCGGATCGGTTCCATTATCAAGATAACCGGCAGCCAGTTCGAGCGCCTTTTCTTTTACTTCGGGACGCAGATCTTTCAACTGATCATCAAACCCATTAAATTTTATTTCATTCATGATTAACCTCTTCAAAACTAAGTAGGTATGCCCTGCAATCGTAGTGCATTTATTTCTTGCACTCTGAACATAACCCTTTCACCAGCAAGCTTGTTTCCTGCCGCTCGTATCCGCCCGGTAATTTGACTTCCGGTATCTGTGTTTTCGGCAGGCAATGAGTTTCTTGGCAATTGATGCAGTAGAAATGCACATGCAGGTCATGGTGCCCGTCAATGGTACAGTCAGGTTGGCAAAGCGCAAATTTGGTAATCCCTGTTCCATCATCGATCCGGTGAACCAGGCCATGTTCTTCAAAAGTTCTGACACTGCGGTAAAGCGTTACCCGGTCTGTTTTTTCCAGGCTTAATTCCATATCTGTCAGGCTGACCGCGTTAGCTTGTTTGAGTAAATAATCCAGCACAACCAACCGCATAGCGGTTGGATTGATCTTTTTTTTCAATAACTTACTTTCAAGTTCCTTCATCACTTATTCCTCCTCTGCACCACCGGCAGCTTTAGACTGTAAATAGAATGCGCCTTTAGTCGCGATCTGTACACCAGCAGGCAAAGCGGTTAAAGGTGTGATCTGGATATAGCCGAGTTCCGATACACCGGTCGTCACTTCCGTTTTAGTAAATATGGTTTTACCGTCTTTATCATGGGTGGTCGTAACAAAAATATACTGCTTACCTTCCGAACGGATTACAGCGTCAACAGGCACGGCCCCGGTCAGTTTACTGCCGGTACTGATCAGCGCAGTCACGTACATACCAGGTATAAGGTTTTGGTGCTTCTTATTATCAATGACCGCATGAACGATTACGCCCTTGCTTTCATTTTCGAAAGATTTATTGACCCCGTTGATCACGCCGGTAATGACCTGGTTATCCTGGTTGGTCAGTTGAAAACTTACTTTTTGACCAACCCTTACTGCCATCAGGTCTTTTTCAAATACAGTCAGGTCGCAATGAATTTTCGAATTATCTACCACTTCCATAATGGAAGTGCCCGGCTGTACATAAGCGCCGATATTGGCGCTTATCGTGCCTACGGTACCGCTGATCGGTGAGGTTACCGGAAATTGAGAAACGATATGCCCATTATTTATCTTACCCGGAG
>JAZJZL010000054.1:5896-11828 GCA_040389845.1 Bacteroidota bacterium | reverse complement strand
TGTTGCAATTGACTTTCGTAGGCTGTTATCCGGGAGCGCTCCGCGTTATAGGTGGCCTCAGATGCCTGGAAGGACTTGCCGGTTCCGGCACCTGCCGCCTTTAACTGGCTTTGGCGGTCATACTCCGCCTGTACGTACGTGAAATTGTTTTTAGCAGCTAAATAATCCTGTTGCAGTTTAAGCAGATCCTGGTTTTTAATCGTGCCCAGTACCTGGCCCCGATGTACCTGCTGGCCTTCCAACACATTGATATTGCTGATAATACCACCGGACAGAATGCTGACATCAGCCTTATTCTGGGGCGGCACGGCTAACTGTCCGTTCGCTTTTACAACCGCATCCAGGTTCTTTTGCTCGATAGGCCCGGTTTCGATCCCGACAGATTTCATTTGTTCCGGGCTCAATTCCAGCCCGTTTTCTTTTTCCTTGTTTTCGATTTTAGTGGTGTCTTTTTCTTTATTATCTGTTTTGTCTGAACCTCCTGAACAGGAAGCCAACGTTGTCCCTGCGATCAGCAAGGCGATAAAGTATATTTTATAAGTTTGATATTTCATCTTTATTCTCCTCTTAAAAATTGTAATTGAATGGCGGACTGGTTAAGGCGGCTAACCGCTTCTATATAGGCTAACTTGGTTTGCACGGCGGCTGATATGTTCTGGATATATTCGATATATCCGATCTCCCCGAGGTTAAAGGAAACCTGCGTGATGCGGAGTTGCTCATCCGCCTGTTTCAAACCACCGGAAATGTAATACGCTACCGACTGCCGGTATTTTTGATATTGCTGGCTTTCCTGCTCATATTGTAACCTAACCTGGCTTTGGGCGTTTTGGTAATTGGTTTGCGCGATCTGCCCGGACAGTTTCTCCGCTTTTACCCGTGCGCGGTTTGCGCCGTTGAAAATCGGCAAAGCCACGCCCAATTGTATTCCCGCGATCCTGGTACCTGGTGAATAGCTGCGGTCAATACCTGCCGGGTTAAACCCGGAGATCACTAACTGCTGGTTATAACCAACGGTCAGGTCGGGCATTCCTTTTGATTTTTCTACCGCAATGCGGGCGTTAGCGACCTCAATATTTTGAAGTTCCGCGTTCACCTGCGCATTGCGGCTGGTATTTATGGTATCAGCCGGTGGGGTTAACATTAAAGGCAGTTTGCTTTCCGCAATCACAAGGTGTTCATTCGTATTCAGCAATTGCTTTAAGGCTAATTCATTGCTTTTCAAATCCGCTTGTACGCCTATCTTTAATGCCTGAACTTCCTGGTATTTATTTTTGGCGCTGAACAGTTCAAGGTTAGAGGTTTCCCCGGTCTTTAGCCTGATCTCCGCGCGTTTTACAAAACCATTATAAATACTGTCTTGATAATCCAGGACACGCAGGGTCTCCCGGTTGAGTAGGTAGGCATAATAAGCGTTCCGCACATTGCGCGTGATCTCCGCGCGGGTAATATTGCCCGTTCTTTCCGCCAATAAGGTTTGCTGGTTCAGCAACTTGCGTTGGTTCTTATACAGTCCCGGCCAGGCGATATTTTGGGTGATGCCGATGGCGTTATCCATATTGCCCCCACTGGTTGGGTCCTGTGTTACCATCAGTTCGGTTTTAGGAATATCCGCGCCTGATTTTTGCAAGGCCCGTGATTGTTCGACCGACAATACGGAAGACCGAACTTGCAGGTTATTGCGCAACGCTTTGGCGATTGCACTATCCAACGTTAGCGGTATCGTTTCCTGCGCATTTACTGTAGAGGATTTAAACAACAGACCCGCCCCTAATATCATTAAAACCATCAATGCTTTTGGCACCCTCGGTACTTTCACCTTTACGGTTTCCTTCCGGTTAAATAATAGATAAAGGCAAGGCAATACAAACAGGGTAAGAAATGTAGCGGTTATCAGGCCGCCGATCACGACCGTAGCCAATGGTTTCTGCACTTCTGCTCCTGCACTGGCCGACAAGGCCATCGGCAGGAAACCTAAAGAAGCTACCGAAGCAGTCATGAGTACGGGTCGGAGCCGGGTTTTGGTGCCTTCTAATACCCTATCATAAATGTTATCCATGCCTTCTTCCTTCAATTGGTTAAAGTAGCCGATCAGTACGATACCATTGAGTACCGCCACACCAAACAAAGCGATAAAGCCTACACCGGCAGAAATACTGAACGGCATTCCGCGTAAAATTAGGGCAGCTACACCGCCCATCGAAGCCAGCGGAACAGCTGTAAAAATGAGCAGGCTTTCTTTCACCGAGCGGAAGGTTACATATAGTAAGATCAGTATGAACATCAAAGCTGCCGGAACGGCAATAGATAAACGGGCCTTTGCCGCCTGCAAGTTCTGGAACTGTCCACCGTAAGTAAGGTAATAACCTGATGGCAACGTCAGGCTACTATTCAGCTTGGCCTGTATTTCTTTAACGGTGGTTTCTACGTCCCGGTCTTTGACATTAAAACCAACATAAATCCGGCGTTTGCCATCTTCACGCGAAACCTGGGCTGGTGCGTCTTTAAAAGATATATCCGCAACCTGGCTTAACGGTACTTTATTACCGGAGGGTAAAGGGATGAGCAGATTTTCCACACCGGCGATATTTTCCCGCAGGTCGCGGTTGAGGCGAACTACCATGTCAAACCGTTTTTCACCCTCGAATACCACACCGGCCACACTACCGGCGAAAGCGGTTTTAAGAATCATGTTTACATCGCTGATGTTCAAACCGTACTGTGCCATTTTATCACGGTTGTAAGCCACCTGTATCTGCGGCAGGCCGCTTACCTTTTCGACATACGGCTCGCTTACTCCTTTTACGGGAGCGATGAGTTTGGCGATCTTGTTCGCCTGCATGGCCAGTACATCCAGGTCATCCCCATAGATCTTGATAGCGACATCCTGCCGGATGCCGGTCATCAATTCATTGAAACGCATTTGCATTGGTTGGGATATTTCGACATTGATACCGGGGATAATAGATAGCGCTTCTTCCATTTTGGCCGTCATTTCTTCCCTTGTTTTAGCGGTTTTCCATTCACCTTTTGGCTTCATGGCCAGCATCATATCGCCTTTTTCCATTGGCATCGGATCGGTAGGGATTTCCGAGCTGCCAATACGGGTCACCGCTTGTTTGATCTCAGGAAATTGGTCTTTCAGTATCTTTTCAGCTTTGCCAAAGGTTTTCACCACTTCGGTTAAGGAAGTGCCCTGCATCATGGATATTTCCACGGTCAGGTCGCCCTCTTCCAGGGTTGGGATAAATTCGCCACCCATCCGGCTGAATGCCCAGATTGAAATACCAAAAAGAATAATTACGATGGCTACTGTAATGATCTTGGCTTTAAGGACGGCGGTTAGCGCCCGTTTATAAATCCTTTGCAGAAACTCAATAATACGGTCGGATATATTCGGCTTATGTGAAGTTTGCTTACTCAAAAACAACGCGCTTGCCATTGGCACATAAGTAAGGGAAAGTATAAAAGCGCCCAATATCGCAAAGGCTACGGTTTGCGCCATTGGCCGGAACATTTTTCCCTCAATGCCTACTAAGGATAACAAAGGCAGATAAACGATCAGGATAATGATCTGCCCGAACGCGGCAGACTTCATCAATTTGCTTGCACTGTCGCGAACTTCTACATCCATTTGCGCCGTGGTCAATTTTTCGACACCTTTTTGTTTGTAGCTGCCGGTAGTAATATGATGCACCACGCTTTCTACGATGATCACCGCGCCGTCTACGATCAGCCCAAAATCAATCGCGCCCAAACTCATCAGGTTGCCCGATACACCGAATAGCCGCATCATGGAAAAAGCGAACAGCATAGCTAAAGGGATAACGGATGCAACCACCAAACCTGCGCGCAGGTTCCCTAAAAGCAACACCAATACAAACACCACGATCAGCGCACCCTCCAACAGGTTACGTTCTACGGTGCCAATGGCCCGACCAACCAATTCCGTCCGGTCAATGAACGGTTCGATCACGACACCTTCTGGTAATGATTTTTGAATCTGTACCATACGCGTTTTGACATTCTCGATCACCTGACTAAAATTTTCACCCTTCAGCATCAGGGTAACACCGGCCACCACTTCACCCTCGCCATTGCGCGTTACCGCACCATAACGGGTAGCACTGCCAAATTGAACGGTGGCAATATCACGGATCAAAATGGGTGAGCCTTTCATATTCTTCACCACGATCTTGCGGATATCGTCGAGGTTCTGAACCTGCCCTAAACCACGGATAAAGTAAGCGTTGCTTTGCTGCTCGATATACGAGCCGCCGGTGTTCTCATTGTTCTTTTGAAGGGCCTCGTAAACCTCCGGGATGGTCAAGCCCAAAGAATTGAGTTTATCGTTGTCCAAAGCAATTTCATATTGCTTCACATAACCACCCCAACCACTTACCTCGGCCACACCGACTGTACCGGCCAGTTGGGTGCGTACCAGCCAGTCCTGAATAGTACGCAGGTCGGTCGCAGTATATTTGTTTTCGTAGCCTTTTTTAGTATGAAGGACATATTGGTAAATTTCCCCCAAACCGGTGGTAATAGGCGCTAATACAGGTTCGCCTAAACCCGCGGGAATACTATTTTCCGCTTCCTTTAACTGGGCGTTAACCTGCTGCCTTGCCCAATAAATATCTACGTCATCCTTAAAAACGATAGTGATCACGGATATGCCTGAACGGGATATGGAACGTTTTTCGATGATCCCGGCAATATTGGCCATGGATAATTCGATGGGCGCAGTAATAAACTGCTCCACCTCTTGCGCCCCAAGGCTGGGCGCTTGTGTAATGATCTGTACCTGGTTATTAGTAATATCGGGCTGCGCATCAACTGGAAGGTTATACGCGGAATAAACGCCCACCAGTATTAAAACCAGTGTCATGATCCCGATAGTTACCTTGTTCCTGATAGAGAACGCGATAATCTTGTTAAACATAAATTGTAAAAATTAATACGAATACGGAAAAGCCATGCAAAGTTTATTGCAGGCGGAAATAATAAAGAAGCTCGTATTAACTTATTTGAGGGGGCTGCCAGATGTTGATCGACTGTTCCTGAACGGAGGGAATTTCAAGTTCAGGGTATTCACGGACAACCGTTTTTGAAAATACAGAAATAACTTGTTTTGTTGTTAAGTGTCTTGCAGTAGAGCAACAAGAGCAAGTACAAAAAGGCGGACAAGTTTCCTGGCCTCTTTCGTCATTGGGTGAATGACTTTTTTGAATAGTTACGTGCATTACACTCGCGATCATATCTTCCCTATCCTGGCAAGGTAACAAAGCCAATAGCGCAAAATATAAACTGAATATGAAAGCAAAATACCTCATTCGACGCAAAGTTAATCATATATTTTATACATATACAACTAAATCAATATAAGCGGGACACAGATGCAAATGGTACTTATGAAGCCTCTGTTTTTTAGAAGCCAATATTGTTGGCAGTTTTTTTGTGTTATAACATACGTTTACCGCATAGCGATGCCGTAAACAAGACAAAGAACACTATGTCAAAACGAAAAATTGTGGTTTGCGGTGCTACGGGTAACCAGGGCGGCGCGGTAGCCAGGTATTTACTACTCAACCCGGAGTGGCAGGTTGTAGCCCTGACAAGGAATCCCCGGTCTGAGGCTGCGGTGAAATTACGGGAGTTGGGCGCAGAAATAGTTGTGGCCGATACAAAAGATCAGGCCTCTGTTTCCGCTGCTTTTCAGGATGCTTATGGCGTATTCGGCATTACCCAGCCATGGTCTATTGACAAAGGCACATATAATATACAAAGCGAGATCATTCAGGGCAAGAACATCATTTGGGCTTGTAAATCAGCAGGAGTTGAGCATGTCGTTTTTAGCTTCTTCCTTAATTTGTATAACGAGCCTACCGGTGTTAATTTCATAGATAGTAAGCTGCAACTCGAACGCCATATT
>JAZJZL010000054.1:0-5886 GCA_040389845.1 Bacteroidota bacterium | reverse complement strand
CATATTAAACAGCAGGACTTATCTTTTACCATCGTGCGATGTGCTTTATATATGGAGAACCTGGAGCAACAAATAAGTTCCGCGAGGAAGAATAAGATACCGGGTAATTTTCCGGCTGACGTAAAGATCCCCTATATTGCTTTAGAGGATATAGGCAGTTGCATTGCCTACATATTTAATCATCCTAAAAAGTACAAGTCAAAAACAGTCGATCTGATCGGGGATTTTGTCTCAGGTACGGAGGTCGCGGATGAACTCAATAAAATTGCAGGGTACCGATCTTTTGTTTATCGCCAGGCATCAAAGCTAATGCTCCGGTTGTTTAAACCCTCAATATACCGGCTGCGTCAATATCTGGAACAACTTGGTTATCCACCCTATGTTTCTGAAGTGCTTAAAGCTATGGAAGATTCAAAAAAAGATTTCAAAACGATGAATATAAAGTCGTTTTTAGAAAGCTGTAAATCCATCGGCAAACCTTAATTCTTTTTTTTAGCCAGCCCTTTCGCTAAAATAACCCACATTGATTTAATAACATACTCTTAAAGAGGGCATCCCCGATTAATTTTGCGATGTCCGGGCCGGGCTATATGCTGTATCTTCTGGCGAAGTATGCCGCTGCTATCCCTGATGCTTTAAACCCTGGCCCGCTAATCAGGTTCATTCATTCAGCGCTGCTTCATTGCTTCTCCAGATTCCGGGCCGCGCTGCAAGAGCCTGTCAGCCGTATGCCCAACACACTTTCCCGAACCGGACCGTACGCTCTCGTTTAACCTGGCCGCTTCCGCCCGCTCATCCGGCAGACAGGCACTTGCCTTCCCATTATGCTTTGGATTTGCAGATCTGTACAGCATTATAATGTTGATGCAAGCGCACATCATTAGCTAAAACTCCCTTAACGACCCCCTAAACTGTTTTTTACCGGACAGGCAAAAAGCACAGCTAAGTTCGTGACCGTAGTTGTTGACCGGGTTGTCAAAAGACTACGGCATAAACGGTTTCCTCCCCAAAGGGTCCCCTCCATATATTCCGTTTCCTTTTGTCTTGTTGCGGCCACACAACGCTGCTTTCTTTTTCCCCTTACCGCCAAAAAACAAATAGAAGAGGCTGGCAAAAGAAAAAAATCAATCAAAAAAAATAGAAAACATGGCAAACTGGTGCAGCAACACGGTAGAATTTATTGGCGAACACAGCCAATTTGAGTATCTGAAGATACTGTTTGAGGCGATGGCCTCAAAAGAAAAAAAAGAGGAAAAAGGACAGTTACCCGCTTTTACTCATTTCGACAACGGTTTTCTCTTTGACATCCGATGGGAAGACGGGGTTTTAAATTATGAAACCAAATGGGCACCGAATACGGAGGTGATTGTCGCTATCGCCGACCATTTTAAGGTAGGGTTTATTTATAGCTATTGCGAACCCGGCATGAGCCTTTTCGGTGAAACGACCTATAAAAATGGCATATTCACCGATATATTCCTTGATGACGACGACACGGGACAGTATGAATATGACGAATTAGCCGACACCTACCGCTTTGAAAATCAGGACTACGAGAGCAGCGATGAAATACTGGACATACTGCTTGAGAGGAAGAAAGCGATTTCCGGCTTAAAAGGTTAATCCACAATTATTACCAACATAAATCAATATTAACATGACACGTTCAAATATTCACATCATCCTGAGTAACGGCAAAAAAATAAAATGTGTTGCCGATAGCAGTAGCGCACCCGAACAGGGCTATATCGTAGAAAACCTCATTCTGCCATTGTTGGACTTCAATAATACCGTAGCAGAAATAAAACTACTGAAAGAACATTGTACAATGGGTGAGCAGCGAAGCAACGCCAGCTATCGTTACGAGATTAACCTGCTGACCAAAAGGGTCTCATTTTTTGAAGAAACCTATGATTTCGGGAAGGACAGGTTTAACAGGGGGGAAGATATAACACAACGGTACAACGAATATCTCTACATGATAAAGCCTTGAAAAGGTATCCAAAACATTAAAAAACCTCAATTCATTAAATATCAAATATTATGAGCACTAACTTTTTTGAAAACATTGCCGGGCTGAACATCCCCGGCAACTGGAAAATCACCATCCAAACAGAAGATAACATAGAATTTACCGTATCTGCCTTATTCACCGCCCTACAATGCGGGGATAACGCCGCTAAAGCCATCCCGCCAATGTTGCTCAAAGGGACAGCCCCCGAACTGAACGATGGCTTTTTTGAAACTATAACCATTCCTGTACAGCAAACCGCAGGTTTATATTCCAACATGGAAAGCTACCTCAAAGGATTGGAAGCTGCTAAACTGGCATCCAAACAGGAACAGGATAACCGGGAAAAGGCAAAGAAACAAGCCGCTGCTGCCAGTAAAAACAATGAGGACATTATCGTTCCCGATGCTAAAATTAACAAAGAAGAGAAGAAAAAAGCTTACGATGATGCCATGCAGGAGGTCGCCGAACTGATTAAAAAGTTAAAGTTCAGCGATGCGCTGAACATCCTGCCATCCATTACCGAATACCCGCACAAGGAAGCCGAACTGAAAAAAAAGACCGACTATTTAAAAACACAAATATCGCTCTACGAAAAAGCCCTTATCAACTTTAACGCCGAATAAAACCATACTACCATGTTATTGACCAGCATATTACCAAGAGTGTTTTTACACAAAGAGAATGGGCAGGAAGTCCGTCTAACCGACCCCAATAAAAACTTTAGCCCCGAAGCGGTGCTGAACTTCTATTCGGGAACTTATCCCATCCTGACCACCGCTAAAATAAATGGGCCTGAAATTAAAAGAGATGAGATACAATACAGCTTCGTTTCCACCATCGGCACGAAAGGATAAATGGATGAAAATTATAATGATGAACAGTAACGGCAGGGTAATCCTGCCCAAAACTTCAAAACAATGCAAACTCTATCAGCAACTACAAGCATTCAGCAAGGACTTAGACCGGTTACCCGATGCGAGGGAAGTCAGTCGGAACAAACCCCGGTCAGCCCCTGCGGATTTATTGCCGATGGTTTTTTAAACCATTGCTTTTTACCCATATATGAACCTGCTGCGGAATTGCCCGATATAAAAGAGGTGGAAGAGGGTGTGTTTAACTCTCTTTCCCTACTCGAAAAGCATTATGATATAGCGTTGTTGGATGTTAGCGACAAACCTTTTCCCTATAATATCTTACTGGCTTACTGGAATGCGGAACAACAGGTTTGTAAAGGCAAAAGCTATACGGAACTGTTTATCATCAGCGATGATACCGAAAATGTAAAACTGGCGACCAAAGAATATGTATCCACAGGCCACACACTTTACTATATCCCCGTGCTGCCCCTTTACCGCCTATTAAAAAGTGGTAAAGATAAACGGAGTGCTGAACTATTGCTATCGGTTTGTGCTTACCTCTATCATATTACAGGCGTACCCTATTACCGGGATGAAGATAGCTACCTGTTTTACCATTACGAGATATTGGAAGACTGGATAGAAAATGACTTAGACCAAATGGATGAGCGGGATATTAATTTTGAAAGGTCAGCCCTGCGTTCCGCAAATCATTATGGCGACATCATGCAACGTAAACTGTTTAACAAATATCACCTCGAACATTTTTCAGAAAGGGTACAACAATTTCAGGCGGATAGCCTCTTTGCAGAGCAATGCCTGAAACTGGCCACGAATGCTTTAGACCTTTGGACCTCCTTTCCCGATGGCTTTTTGTTCAGGCATATCGGCGATAGTTTTCCCGAAAAAGAAGAAAGTAGCGAAGAAGATGATGATGAATACAATGAGGAAGAAAGGGATAATACTATCCTCTTATCTGAAATAGTCCACTTTATCGCTGAAAATGAAGGTAGCTTATATGATAGCCTTGCCGAAATGGTCAATAGCGAGTTCAACGAAAAGGGCAGCACTCAAGAGCCTGTATTGGTAAAGGTTTATGACCATCAACTGGATGAAAATAACGACACCCTTGATTTTGAACGCCGTCTTTTTGACCTCATTGATAACTTATGTGTCTTATTAAATGATTTACCATGAAGAACCTCACCAGTGCCTTCGGTTCGCTTTATCATCCCCAAAAAGCCTTGCTGATCTATCAACAGGGAAATAGCGGTAAACAGGTTTATATAGAAAGCTATGATATAGACCCGCAAGGTCGCCCCATCAATGCGCATCCACTCTCTATAACCGAAGGGGCTGCTTTAGCGAAAGCCTTGCATACCAAAGAGAGTAAGAACATCGCCTTTCTAAAACCTGCGGGTTTGTTGCCCAAGAACCTGTTATACCTGCATACCGAAAGAAATGGTTATGCGGTTTGGCATACACCCAAACAAAAAAAGAAGCTGCTTTTTAAAGTGGGATTGGGCATTAATAATGGCTACGCCAACATACCCGCCTTATTATGGAAAGCGACAAAAGAGGGGCTTGCCGTTTATGCCCTGACTGATGATAAGGTGATTGATTTAGATACCGAACTTTATCATGCCCCTTTCTTTAATATCTATAATGATGGCAGGGTGTGCATGGGTAATGTCGCCATTGCCATCAGCAAAAATTGTGGTCTGGAAGATTTCATTGCACAATGGGAACAAGCGTTCTTTAACAGCTATTTCAGCCACATGATGCAAGGCCACAATCCTGTAAAAGGGAACATGGTGCAGTTATGGCAAAGCCTTATCGGCACTAAAAAGCAATTCCCCCTTAAATCCCTAATATCCAATAAAAAAACACTTAAACACCTCATCCGATGAACACACTAACCGCCATTCATATCACCGATAATTACCTTATTAACCCGACCAACCCCATTACCATCAACCTCATCGGTGCTGGTGGTACAGGGAGCAATATGGTCATGGCATTAGCTAAAATGAACCATGCCCTAACCGGTTTAGGACATCCCGGCTTGCAGGTTTACCTATATGATAATGACCGGGTGAGCGAAGCGAACCGGGGCAGGCAGCTATTTGCGGAAAGTGAACTGGATATGTTTAAATCCGTTGCGCTCATTAACCGCATCAATCGTTTTTTTGGTACGAACTGGAAAGCGGTAACGGAGCTATTCACCAAAAAGGGGATGAATAGCTTTCCAAATAACGGCAAGGCTAACCTGTATATATCCTGCGTGGACAAAGTATCTTCCCGCATGGATATAGCAGAAATATTAAAGGCGTTTTCAACAGACTCCCGTTATGAGCGCAATAAACCGCTTTACTGGATGGACTGTGGCAATAGTAAAGATACAGGGCAAGTCATTTTGTCTACGATTGAAGCGGTTAAACAACCGGAATCTGAACAGTACCAAACCGTATCCAAACTGCCAATGGTAACGGATGAATTTAAAGGGTTACTGGAAACTTCGGAAATAGAGGACGATATGCCAAGCTGTTCCGTAGCGGAAGCCCTCACCAAGCAGGACTTATTTATTAACTCGACTTTAGCCAACCTCGGTGCATCCCTGTTGTGGTCATTGTTCCGTGAAGGGATGCTGTTTAATCGGGGCTTTTTCCTTAACCTTAAAGAGTTCAGGGCACAACCATTGAAGGTAGGTTAGGCAAAGCGTAAATAAAGGGCGTATTGGCGCACCTAAAAGCCCGGCGGCAACGGCAAAGCCGTTGCCCTTTCACCACCTGTTTTTCAGTTTTGAGAGTTTGGTTAAACAGGCGGTGTTAATACGAAAGACCTTTACCTAAGGCTTTACAGCCACAAAGAAATGGTATAAAACTATTTCTGAATTAAAGGAAAAATTTAATGATTTACAAATGCATGCAATACATCGCTTTGCAAATCAAGTAAAAGCTATAAATTCCACCGGTGACAATCTTGATAATACAAAGAACTGCAAAGTTTGTTTTG
>JAZJZL010000053.1:92963-108513 GCA_040389845.1 Bacteroidota bacterium | reverse complement strand
AAGGGTTACATCTGTCAGCGATGGGTAACACCCATCGCGAAAACGGCAGACAAAACCACGTTTCGAACACGCAAGGTTTAAAACCTATTGCTATTATGAAAACACATATCCCCATGACAACAGACGATTGCTTCCGTATCGGCAGCACCATAAAAACCAAAGGCCTGAAAGGCGAACTGCATGCTTATATAGATTTTGATGATATCGAGACCGTCAAGTTCAAGTCTGTATTTCTTGAAATCACCGGCAAACTGGTGCCCTATTTTGTCAGCTCGATAAAGTATTTGCAAAAAAATGCCGCTTACCTGGTTTTGGAGGATGTTGATACTATTGAAAAAGCGGCCCATCTTGCTAAAAAAGACATTTACCTGCCTAACAAGCTTAAACCTAAAAAGAAAGAAGCAGAATTTACCCTGTTTGACTTAGTGGGTTTCACGGCAATTGACGACTACGAAGGAGAGCTGGGGAAAATTACTGATGTGCAGGAATATCCGCAGCAGATACTGGCTACTGTTAACTACAAAAACTGCGAGGTGCTTTTCCCGCTAAATGAAGAGACAATTAAAGGGATTGATGTGGTAAAAGAACTTGTGCGCGTTGATTTACCGGAGGGATTGCTGGATATTTATTTGGATTGATCACAGCCATAAACAAACATAAAAAAATGGAAAATTTTGACCACGAGATTAAACAAATACAATTGAATAATCCGAGCGAAATAAACGGAGATCTTAAAGATTACTTCGCTATTATCACAAGGCCTAACGGTAGCCATAAACTAATTTGGGGGAAATCTGTATCCACACATATCCGTCATAAAGTTGCGGCGGTAGTTAAAAAATATTTTATATCAACAGGAAAGTAGTACAGGCACAAAACTCAATTCGGCTCAAATTTTTTTTGTAAAGTTTATTTGACTTTTGTAAAATTTATTTTACATTTGGTAAAACAAACTTTACAAAACATGAAATCGAATTTTCTATTTCCCCACAAGTGGCGCCTGGCAGGTTATTTATGCTTTGCCGCTGATGTTATTTTTGCAATTGTTTTAAAAACATTGCGCCCGGAAGGATATGTTTACTCTGATTTAAGTCAAGTGCCTGGCTCCGGGCATAATCTTCAGCCTCATACCATCATAGATCAAGGAACGAGGTGGCATAACGATATCATAATTTTACTTATAATTTTTGGATTATTATTCGTTGCCTTTTCGAGAGAAAAAATAGAAGATGAACTGATTTCGCAGATACGATTAGACTCATTGCAATGGGCTGCTTACGTTAACTATGGCATTTTTATAATTTGTGTCATTTTTATATATGGCATAGATTTTCTGCCGATACTTATTTTTAACGTTATAACACCTCTTATATTTTTCATCGTTCGTTTTCAATGGCGGATGTATCAGTTTAACCGTTTAACAAATCAACCTTCAGTGTCATGAAAAACCATTTCCTTTTCCCTCATTGGTTCCGCTACCTGGGGTGGGGATGTGTGCTAGCACATGTTCCGCTATCGATGATAGGACACTCCCACGGCATGACAAATGTGCTGGACCAGCCCACCACCGCGCAAACGCTTTTCAACGCCGAACATCTGTTCTTCATTACCACCGCTTTGCTTATGGCTCTTGGTCTTTTCTTCGTGGCCTTCGCCAAAGAACGGGTGGAAGATGAACAGATATGGCACCTGCGGCTGGACTCGCTGCGGTGGGCGATATACATCAATTATATTATCCTGCTCGGCAGCCTGGTATCCATAAGCGATACCGCCCACATTCTTGAATTGAATTTATGGGTACCGCTATTGTTTTTCATTATTCGTTTCAGGTGGGTACTGTTCAGGCTTAATCATTCATTAAAGGAGGAGACAAAATGAAAACGACATATTTATTTCCGCGTTGGGCAAAATACCCGGGCGCAGTGCTGGCCATTCCCGGCTTTATTTTAGGATACCTGGTAGTTTATAAAAATTACAGCATACCGGGATTTGAGCTGCGGCTACGCAGTAAAAGCACCCTGTTTTTAAGCGCGATTGAAAATTTCACAAATGAACTGGCACTCACGCTCGTAGTTGTTGGCCTCATGCTGATTGCATTTTCGCGCACCAAAAAGGAGGACGAGCTAACTGCCAAAATAAGGCTCAACTCATTGTACTGGGCTATTCTTGTAAATTATATCCTGTTTGCCGGCATGGTTGCAGTAGCTTTTATTGGTAATATAACAAAATCACACTTTCTAAATAAGGTCATCGAAATAATTACAGACAACCTTCAATACCTTGCTTACAACTTTTTTGTGCCACTGCTCATTTTTATAGGACGTTTTTACTATTTGCTTTATCGTAACAAAAACGAGTTCGACGTTAAGCCGGTACATTACCTGCCCTATAAGCCTTACCGTTTTTTAGGTAAATGGGCCTCCATTACTATTATCGCTATTGCAGCGGCAGCTTGGATTTTCGGATGGGATGAATCTGTTTTAGACTTGTTATGGCTGCTTCCTGTTAGCTTGTTGCTTTGCATCTACACCAGTGAGAAAAACGAGGACGAGTACTTAAACGCCATAAGGCTGGATGCCATGCAGGTGGCGGTTTATGTGAATTATAGCATTCTGCTATTGTCGAACTGGTTTGTGTACGGCCCCGACTTCCTGGTTATACAGCTGGTTAACCTGGTAACCATCCCGCTTATTTTTATTGCATGGTTTTATTACAGGGTGTACCAGGTATCGAGGCAGGCCGAAGTAAAAAGCATTTAATTATGAAAAACAACATCCGCGTTGAACGCGCCATAAAAAATATTACCCAGGCCGACCTTGCCGAAGCAGTCGGCGTATCGCGCCAAACAATTAACACTATCGAGAGTAATAAATACGTACCTTCAACCGTACTGGCGTTAAAAATATCGCGTGTTTTTGAAAAACCGCTTCAGGAGATATTTATGCTGGAAGAAGGGGACTAGAACGAGAGCCAAGAATCAAGAGTCAAGAACCAAGAAGGAAGGAAAATTTATGAAAACAAAGACAGCGTTTGCACCGGAATTAATTATCCCGAACGGGGTAACCGATATCAGCTTCTATAACAAAACATTTAATGCGGTTGAGTTGTGGCGCCTTAATAACGACGATGGCTCCGTTCATGTTGCAGGCTTCACTATTGATGATGCGCTTTTTCATATTCACGAGCAAACGTCGAACACCGGCTTTAGCCCTGCAACGCATAACGGGACCACTGTAACGGTTGGATTGATGGTTGATGACGTACATGCGGTGGTTGCCCAGGCAGAAGCGGCTGGTGCGCGGGTTACCTCGCCGGTAACAGACTATGATTATGGCTACCGCCAGGGCAGCATTGTCGACCCGTTTGGCCATCATTGGACTATCGAAAAAATTATTAATCCTGGTGTATTAACAACCGGCGAATATGGAAAATAATAAAGTAGAAACTTTTGAAACAGCTATCCGGCCAACACTATCTGTAAGCAATGGTATTGCTGCCGTAGAATTTTATAAAAAGGCATTTAACGCGGTTGAGCTGATGCGTGTGAGCGCCCCTGATGGCGCTATAGTTGCCGAACTTTCGATAGACGGCGCCCGCTTTTTTGTAGCCGACGGCGCTGCCGATAACGAACATACGCCTATAAGCGGCATCATCCCTATCCGCATGGGGTTGATTGTCTCTAACCCGGATGCTGTCGCTGCGGGCGCTAAGGCCGCCGGTGCTATCGAAGTCTACCCGGTAGCCGACCAGCACTACGGCTATCGCCTGGGCCATTACATCGATCCTTACGGGCATCATTGGGAAATTTGCAGGCCGCTGCATTAATAACAATGTCATGCTGTTCGCTAATTAGCGGACGGCATGACATGGGCTTTAAAACCTTTCAGCTTTCGCCTTTTAGCTTTCACCTCCAAAAGAGCTATCTTTGCCCTATGCGTTTTGATATAATTTCCGTATTGCCCGGCCTGCTCGAAAGCCCTTTTGCCCATTCTATTCTGCAGCGGGCACAAAAAAAAGGAATCTCGGAAATTGTGGTGCATAACCTGCGCGACTACTCTAATCACAAGCAAAAAAGCGTAGACGATTATCCTTACGGCGGTGGCAGCGGCATGGTGATGACTATACAGCCCTTTGCCGATTGTATAGAAAAGTTAAAAGCGGAGCGTGAATATGATGAGATGATTTTTATGTCTCCGGACGGTGTAACACTGAACCAGCAGATTGCCAACCAGCTATCTATAAAAAAAAACATCATCATCCTTTGCGGTCATTATAAAGGCATAGACCAGCGCATACGCGATATTTTTGTAACCCGCGAAATCTCCATAGGCGACTACGTATTATCGGGAGGGGAATTGCCTGCGGCCGTTTTGGTTGATGCTGTAGTAAGATTAATACCCGGCGTATTGTCTGATGAAACCTCTGCACTATCCGACTCTTTCCAGGATGGTTTACTCGACGCCCCGGTTTATACCCGCCCCGCCGAATGGAACGGACATAAAGTTCCCGATATCCTGCTTAGCGGCAACACCCCCGAAATTGAAAAATGGCGCTTTGAACAGGCGGTGGAGCGGACGAGGATAAGAAGGCCGGATTTGTTGGGGGAGTAGTGAAACCGGTAACCCAAAAAACTTACGAAGTTTTTAAAACTTCGTAAGTTTAACATCCCAATCAACCACCAACAAAAATTTTCACAATCCACTTCTTTATATTAAAAAAATTCCCTATACTTGCAATCCGATTTTTACGGGTTAAAAATCGGCTTTAAGAGCTAAAAATCATGGATTTAGTAAAATTTGTTGAGGAACAATCAGTAGAGAAAAGAGTACTTCCGACTTTTAAAGCAGGAGATACAGTAAGTGTTCACTATAAAATTAGGGAAGGAAATAAAGAACGTATCCAGGTTTACCAGGGTGTGGTTATCCAGCGCAACAGCGCAGGTAACACCGAAACCTTTACCGTTCGTAAGGTGTCAAATGGCATAGGTGTTGAGCGTATTTTCCCTGTTAACTCGCCAAACATCGACAAAATTGAGGTGAACAGCGTTGGTAAAGTTCGCCGTTCTAAACTTTACTACCTGCGTGCGCTTACTGGTAAAGCAGCCCGTATCAAGTCAAAAAGAGTTTAAGTTTCTTAATCCCCAAAAGGAGGAACTATTCAAAACAAAAACATATAGCCTTCCCGATTTTCGGGAGGGCTTTGCTGTTTTATATTGTTACCGCGGCTGATAACAAATATATTCGTGTCGCCCCATAGTATTGTTAATACCACCTTCCACGCACGGCTTGATTTTAAAATCAGTCAAAACAATCAGGAATATTTTTTGTTTGAAAAACACAACTATTATCTGAGCGCCTGTGGACGTTAAACAGCAACATTTTACCGGAATATTGCAAGCAGGCCCTCCGCTTACCGTTCAGCAATTCGAGAATCTGCCGATAGCTATTTACACTTGCAACAAATCAGGCGAGATTACGTCATTTAATAAAGCGGCGGCGGCGCTTTGGGGGCGTACGCCCGGCACCGGCGAAAAGTGGATAGGGTGTGGCAGAATCTTTACTGCTAAAGGCGAAGAAATTACGCCGGAAGACAGCCCAATGGCGCGTGCCGTAAAATCTGGTTTGGCTGTCGAAAATGAAGAAATAATAATTCAACGGCCTGACGGAGAACGATTATTTGTGCAACCATATCCGTTACCTCTCTTTGATGCAGCCGGCGATATTACAGGCGGCATTAACACGCTGGTTGACATTACGGAAAAGCATTCCAATGAAACCAAACAAGCCATGCTTGCGGCTATTATTGAATCATCAGAAGACGCCATTGTAAGCAAAACGCTCGACGGCATTATCACCACCTGGAACCGATCGGCAGAAAAAATGTTCGGCTATAGTGAAGCGGAAATCTTAGGTAAATCGGTCATGACAATTATACCTGGTAATCGCCGGCATGAGGAAGATTTAATAATAGAAAAAATCAGGAATGGCGAACGGGTGGAACATTACGAAACCTATCGCTTAACTAAATATAATATTGAAATACCCGTATCGCTTACGATATCGCCGATAAAGAATTCAGACGGCGAAGTGATAGGCGCTTCGAAAATAGCCCGGAATATTTCAAAACAAAAAGACGCCGAAGAAAGCCTGCAACGCTATGCCAACAACCTGGAGACGTTGAACGCTGTTAATAATATGATTTCGGAGCACCTGGATGTGCAGGAGATATTGCAGCAGGTAACCGATGTTACCACCCAGGTAACCGGCGCTGCATTCGGAGTATTTTTTTATAATAAGCTTGATGAGAACGGCGAATCATATATGCTTTACACACTTTCCGGCGCTTCGAGAGAAGCGTTTGAGAAATTTGGTATGCCCCGTAACACGGCTGTCTTCCATCACACATTTACCGGCGCGGGTACCGTAAGGGCCGATGATATTACCAAAGACCCGCGCTATGGTAAAAATTTCCCTCATTATGGAATGCCCGAAGGGCATTTGCCGGTGGTAAGCTACCTTGCTGTTTCGGTAATCTCAAAATCAGGAGCAGTAATAGGCGGATTGTTTTATGGCCACCCTGAACCTGGCAGATTTACGATTCACCATGAGCGCCTGGTTGAAAGCGTTTCTAAGCAGGCCGCTATCGCTCTTGAAAATGCTACGCTTTATGGGGAGATACAAAAGCTAAACTCCAAAAAAGATGAATTTATAGGCCTGGCCAGCCATGAGCTAAAAACCCCGGTGACCAGTCTGAGCGGCTACCTGCAGATTATCAATCGTAGATTGCCGGCGGATGATGCAAATAAAAGTTTTATTGAAAAGGCGCTGGCACAAATCAATAAGCTGAGCATACTTATATCAGACCTGCTGGATGTATCGAAGATTGAAACCGGGCAATTACCGCTATCGTTTACTAAATTCGACTTACTTCAGCTTGTAAAAGAGGTTACTGAAGTAATGCAGTATTCGTCTCACGCGCATACGCTACACCTCAATATTATCGCGGACACGCTTATGGTTACTGCAGACAGACAGCGCATTGAACAGGTGATCATTAATTTACTCTCAAACGCGGTTAAATACTCGCCTGGTGAAAGTGCCGTTAACATTTCTGCATCGGTCAATAAAAACAAAGCGCTTGTTTCGGTCCAGGACTTCGGCCTCGGCATTGGTAAAGAGCAACAGGAGCGCATCTTTAACCGTTTTTACCGGGTTGAGGATATGGCCGTCCATATATCAGGCCTGGGTATAGGCCTGTTCATCAGTAAAGAAATCATAACACGGCACAACGGTCGTTTGTGGGTCGAAAGTGAAGAGGGTAAAGGGTCTGTATTTCTCTTCGAAATACCGCTTGGCTAAAAGCTACGCCGTCCCGCCAATCTTTTCCGGCTCAATCTGCCCAACACCAAAATATTCTTCCAGTTCATTTAAGGTTGAGGAACTGGTGGCTATGTCTTTTATTATAATACCTTTTTCCATCAGCAGCACCCGGTCGCACACATCGGTGATATGGTTAAGGTCGTGGCTTGATATCAGCGTTGTAACACCACGGTTTTTGTTGAGCTCTTTCAAAATGCTCTTCAACCGGAATTGTGTACTCGGGTCGATGTTGGCGAAAGGCTCGTCCAGCATCAGCAGCTCAGGATTTTGCAGCAAGCATGAGGCTACACCAACTTTACATTGGTTACCTTTTGAAAGGTCGCGGATGTATTTGCCTTTCTTTAATATCTCACCATTAAAAAAATCGGTAAGTCCTGCCAGAAAGTCATCCACATGTGGCCGGCTCTGCTGGTGCAAGCCGCCGATGAAATAAAAATACTCCTCGGGAGTAAGATAATCTATCAAAAAACCTTCATCAAGATAGGAAGCCGTGTAGTTTTTCCAGTTCTCGTGCCCGGCAACATTTTCACCGTTTGATGACACCAGCCCCGTATCAGGCCGTATCAGGTCGAGTATCATCCGAAACAGCGTAGTCTTTCCTGCACCGTTATTGCCAACCAGGCCAACGCTTTCGCCTTTATATATCCGCAGTTCCGGAACATTTACAACAACCGCGCCGCCGTAAACTTTTTTTAGGTCTTTAATTTCAATCATATTACCGGTTTCTAAACCCCTCGGCTATTGTGTAACGTTTATTGTAAAAATCGGCCTCCAGTTTTTTAATCCAGAAACCACGGGTAAGTACACCCGTTAATCCTATCAATCCTAATAAGGCGAGGCCTGTATTTGCATAGTGCAGCAACGCCAGCGGCCCGTAAATTATGTAAGGCGTAATTAACAACGGCAAAGATAAGATCCATTGGTTACTGCCGATACCTTCCCAGTTAAACGCTGCTCCTTTTGACAGATCCATGCGTTTATAATTACGGTTGGCAAAAAACAGCACAATGGTAGCGTTAACGCCGATATTCCATAGGTACATTATTATTTCTATAACCAGCGTTTTCCATCCGAAATAAGCATATGGCGTGGTCAGCAGCAGGAAGAAAGTAGAAATAATAGTGAACAGCAGGTATTTAGCCTTCAAAAAATCAACGAACTTTATTTTGCTCACCAGCAGACCGTCAAAGTGCGAAGCCTGCCAGCTGTACATAAACTGCCCGTAGTTGATGATAAAAATACCGGTCATAAACATGCTCACGAATACCTTATATCCTTCGGCGTTCATTTTGGGGTTGGTATAAAACATCAGCCCATAAAACATAATGAACAAACCCATGATAAAGGCCGACCGCGAACGCTTGTTACGAAATATCAACTTAATCTCATTGCCCACAAGGTCGCCTATATTACCGAAAATATTAAGCAAAGGGTAGTCGGTGCTATTTTTATATTTAGAAGCTTTGCGTGAGCCAAGTTCTTCCAGGTAAAGGTTATCCTTAAGATATAAAAAGTTAAGGTAATACATGGCTACGCCGAGCAGCAATGGCGCAATAGCTAATACCGGATGATGAATTAAGCCGCCAAAAAACAGGTAAGAAAAATTGCGGATTGAGAACAAGTGCCACATAAAATCCGACAGACCAATCAATATAACCGCCGCGGCGGCAATCAAAAATACCCAACCGTTTAAATTTGCTTTTCTTTTTATGTAGAGCGCAAGATAGTTGTTAAACACAGTAAGACCTGCGATAGACACCACAAACGCGAGGGTCACCAATCCGCCGGAAACCGGTGCTATAACCTTAAATACGAAAGGCACGAACAGCAAAAACGGCCAAAGGTTGAATACCGAAAAAAGCGCCGTAAATGCAAGGTAACGCACCAGTGAGTTTCGCTTCACAGGTAGCTGCAGGTATGGCTGAACACGCAACGTAGGCAAATCCTGCAATTGCAGCCGGGTGAATAAGTCGGTCAGATAATAAAGCAATATGATGCCACAATAGGTAACCATCATTTCGCTACCGGCGGCTTTTTCTAAAAACTTATCAAGGCTAAAGCCGATAACGCTAATAATAACCAGGAAATATAAAATGAGCAACGCCATTACGATACGCACAGCAATACTTTTGCCGGTATTTTTGGACCGCCAAAAAGCTTTTAATTCATGCCTCAGAAATGTCGATGTCATAAATAAGGTTAGTCAATAATTTGTTGTAATAATAGGCAAAAAACAGCAGCTTAGGGCTATTTCCGCAAAATTGGTAAAAATAATGACCTGTTAACAGATATTATAAGCTAATATTTATACCTGCCGCCCCAGAGCTTTCTTAATTTTTCTTTCGTTTCGTTTTCCCGGGCGTTATTGCCGGGTTCATAAAGCTTAGTTCCCTTGATTGCTTCGGGTAAAAAATCAAGGTCGGTAAAGTTGCCTTCGTAGCTGTGAGCATATTTATAATCTTTTCCGTAACCGATATTTTTCATCAGCTTGGTAGGCGCGTTGCGTAAATGCAATGGCACGGGCAGGTCGCCCATTTGCTTAACCATTGCTATTGCTGCGCCGATTGCAGTTGTTGCCGAATTACTTTTGGCCGATGTTGCCAGGTAGATGGCTGTTTGTGATAAAATCAATTGCGACTCGGGCATGCCAATTTTGTTCACCGCCTCGAAGCAGCTTTGCGCCAGCAGCAGGGCATTAGGATTAGCATTACCTATATCTTCAGAGGCCAGTATCAGCATACGGCGGGCAATAAACAGCGGGTCTTCACCGCCTACTATCATCCGCGCCAGCCAGTACACCGCACCGTTAGGGTCGCTGCCGCGCATTGATTTAATGAAGGCGGAAATGATATCGTAATGCTGTTCTCCTGTTTTATCATACAGCGCCATATTTTGCTGTACATGTTCCAGTACGTTTTCGTTGGTAAGCATAACTTTTTTACCGGAGAACGCATTTACCAGCAGCTCAAAAATATTCAGCAATTTGCGCGCATCACCTCCGGACAGCCGCAGTAATGCCTCATTTTCTTTTATGGTGATGCTCTTTTTTTGGAGGACCTCGTCCTCTTTCATCGCCTTGTTGATGAGCCCCATCAAATCATCCTCGTTTAGCGATTGAAGGATATAGACCTGGCAGCGGGAAAGTAACGCGGATATAACTTCAAAAGAAGGATTCTCAGTAGTAGCGCCTATCAGCGTAACAATACCACGCTCCACCGCCCCCAGCAGCGAATCCTGCTGCGATTTGGAGAAACGGTGAATTTCATCGATAAATAATACCGGCAGCGTCTCCCCTTCAGATTTTAAAACCGATGCCCTTTCAATTACCTCGCGCACATCTTTTACACCTGAGTTAATAGCGCTCAGCGAAAAAAATGGCCTGTCGAGCGTTTGGGAAATAATATAAGCCAGTGTGGTTTTACCTACCCCCGGCGGCCCCCAGAATATCATTGATGGCAATTGCCCAGACTCGATAGCCTTCCGCAAAACGGCGCCTTTGCCCACTAAATGCTTTTGGCCTACATAATCGTCAAGGCTTTTGGGGCGCATGCGCTCCGCTAATGGCGGCAGGTTATTCATAAAGTAAAAATCGCAAAAGAAAATACCATATCCTAAAAAAGTTAGTAATTTTAAAACAATAATATGAGCAATAAGTTTACCCGCGATACCTACCTTTCCCTTTGCGATGATCTCGCTAAACGAGATGAGGACCTCGCTGCCATTCTCAGCACCTACAGTTATCCGCCCTTTTGGAACCGGCCCAATAGTTTTGAAACACTGGTACACATCATTCTGGAGCAGCAGGTTTCGCTGGCATCGGCTTTGGCAGCGCTTAATAAACTGAAGGAACGATTAGGAGAGCTAACACCCGCCCGGTTGATATCACTAACAGACGAAGATATGCGGGCCTGTTATGTTAGCCGACAGAAAAATATCTATTTGAAATATCTGGCAGAAGCAATCTTGAGCGGACAACTGGACTTAGCAGCGCTTGAAGACATGCCGGATGATGAAGTTCGTGCCAGGTTAACCGCTTTAAAAGGCGTCGGCAATTGGACGGCAGATATTTACCTGATATTTGTTTTACAACATGCCGATGTATTCCCCATTGGCGATTTGGCGGCGGTGAATGCCTTGAAGCGGGTGAAGGATCTACCTGCAGAAACTACACGCGAGGAGATTTTAGAGATTGCAGTGCAGTGGCATCCGTACCGAACTATCGCTACGATGCTGTTGTGGCATTATTACCTATCTGCACCAAAAGGGAAAAAGAAATCTTAAATTGAGCCGATGACCGAAAAAGAAAAAATGATAACCGCACTGCCTTACCGCGCAAATGACCCGGAGCTGGTAAAGCTTCGCAGAGAAGTACGGTTGAAGCTGGCGGCTTACAATAATCACCTGGATTATAATGCAGAGGAACTATCGTCTATCCTCAACGGGATTTTAGGAAAGATGGGCGCCGGAAGCTGGATCGAACCGCCGTTCTACTGTGATTATGGTTTCAACATTACTGTTGGCAATGATTTTTATATGAATTTTGATTGCGTAGTGCTGGATGTTGCTCCGGTTACTATCGGCAATAATGTGATGTGCGGCCCTAAAGTACAACTATTAACAGCAACCCACAGCCTCGATCCGGATGAGCGCAACTTCTCCGGCACCGAGTTGGGCAAGCCCATTGTTATAGGTGACAGAGTTTGGATTGGCGCCGGTGTGATTGTTTGCCCCGGTGTTACTATCGGCAACGAAGCTGTTATTGGCGCAGGCAGCGTTGTAACGCGCGATATTCCGCCACGCGCATTTGCCGCCGGGAATCCGTGTAAGGTAATAAAGAATATTGAATGATTATTTATTGCGACACCAAACACATGAATGATAATATTTCTGCCTATCTGCGAAAACATTGGTTGTATGCATTTCTAATTAATGCAGTTGCTACTTCTATAACTGTTCTCGTGATATATTCCCCATTGACAGGTAGCCTTGAGGGAAACGGGGCTGTATCTATTGTAGCGATAACGGGTGTTATATGGTCGCTTTTTCTTACTGCTTGTTCGGCATCAATATTTCTGAACCTTTATGCCAGGGTGAGAAATGACAAGATTTATGCTTTTTTCAGCTATTTTATTCCACCGATAATAGCCGCATTACTGGGTGGGGCGAATGTAGGCTCGCCCGACATGCTGCCGTTATTTTTTACCGTTAATATTCCGTTTTTTATAACTCAAACCGTTTTTTACATTAAATTTCTAAAAGTAGCTGGTCAGTTTTAATATTCCGGCTATTGTACGTGTTTCTACTTTCGTGTAATTCAAAAAATTCGCGCTACTTCGTGTCCTATAAATAAATCTTGCCATCGGTGCAACGTATGCATCAAAATCGTAGTCTTTTAAATTAAACAAACAGAATGTTATGAAGACTTACTTAACCTTACTTATAGTAGCCTGCCAAAGCGTTGCAGCCATGGCGCAGACCGATAAAACGCCTTATCTAACCAAATCATTATCTAATGATGCCATCAACAGCGTTGTTGTATCCACCTCAACGGGTGGCATTATGGTTAGCGGCGAAAGCGGGCAATCACCGCGTATCGAAGTTTATATTAAAGGCAATAACAACCAGGAATTATCGAAAGAAGAAATCGCCAAACGCCTGGAAGAAGATTACCTGGTGAATATTGATGTTAATGGACATGAAGTGAACATTAACGTTAAGAATAAGCATAATTTCACTAACTGGAGGCGCCAGTTGGGTATCTGGTTCAAAATTTATGTTCCACAAGCTGTTTCAACTAATTTAAGGACCAGCGGCGGCGGCATCAGCCTGGATAACCTTAAAGGCAATGAAGAATTTTCGACCAGCGGCGGCGGCCTTGATATAGCAAAAGTAACCGGTGTAATCCATGGTCGTACCAGCGGCGGCGGAATAAACGTAAGCAATTGTGGCGATGACATAGACCTGCATACCAGCGGCGGCGGCATAGACGCTAAAAACTGCACCGGGAAAATATCATTGGTAACCAGTGGCGGCGGTTTAGAACTAAACGACTTAAAAGGCACCATTAACGCACATACCAGCGGCGGTGGTATTAACGGTGGAAATATTGAAGGCGAACTGGTGACCAACACATCGGGCGGCGGCATTGATTTGAGAAATATGAATTGCAGCCTTGATGCCGGCACAAGCGGCGGGGATCTCCGCGCAGAAATGAAGGGTGTAGGCAAATATATTAAGCTACGCGCCAGCGCCGGCAGCATAGACCTTGTTCTGCCAACAAAAGGCTTCGACCTTGATATAGCTGCACAACAGGTTAACCAGCTGAAACTTACCAATTTTAGCGGCGAGTGGAACAAAAACCACATCCGCGGCACCTTGAACGGTGGCGGAATACCTGTTGAAGCTCACGCATCAAGCGGCGATGTCAGTATAAAATTTAATTAAGCGGGGTTATATATAATCCGCAAAACAAGAATGGTCGACCTGTTAAACGTCGACCATTCTTGTTTTATTAATCTTTTCAATCTCAAACCAGGAGCATAATGGTTCAGGCAGATTTGCTATTGCTTGCTTTTATAACCAGCTAAGCCGCTTTCTAAATATTTAATGTAATTATCTACGCTAAAATTTGCACCCTGCGGCGGAACTAAAGTATTACCTTCACTATCGATAATAACATAATATGGCTGCGAATTTGTTTGAAACTTTACAGTTTCATAATCGCTGTTTTTACCACCAACGGTAGTAATTTGCTTTCCGCTATAGGTTGATGTATAAACCTCGTTGGCCGGTAGTTGCGCTATTTTTTCATCCACGTAAAGCTCAAGCATAACAAAGTCGTTTTGCAAATGCTTAAATACTACCGGGTTAGTCCATACCTGGTTTTCCATTTTACGGCAATTAGGGCAATTCCAGCCGGTAAAATCTATCAGTATAGGTTTCTTTAATTCTTTTGATACCTGCAGCGCTTGTTCATAATCATACCACTCATTCAAGCCGGCATGCTTACCCCGCTCGAAAACTTTTTCATATTTCTTTTCTTTGATAGACACATTTTGCACAGGAGCGGCCGACGCATTGCCACTTATTCGCGAAAGGTCGAAATCCTGTGTTGCCGGTGGCGGTAAGAAGCCGCTAAGCGCTTTTAACGGAGCGCCCCAAAGACCAGGTATCATGTAAACAGTAAAAGCAAAAACAACTATTGCTATAAACGTGCGCGGTACCGATAGGTGCGGCAAATCATCATCATGCGAAAATTTGATTTTGCCTATCAGGTATAATCCCATCAATAACGCCAACGCTATCCATAACGATAAGAATATTTCCCTGTCGAACCAGTTCCAATGATAGGCAAGGTCCACATTGGATAGAAACTTAAGCGAAAAGCCAAGTTCCAAAAAGCCCAGCACCACCTTAATGCTGTTTAGCCAGCCGCCTGATTTAGGCAGGCTTTTTAACGCCGAAGGGAACAGCGCGAATAAAGTAAATGGCAAGGCAAGTGCTAGCGAAAACCCGAACATGCCCATGGCAGGTGCAAGGCGGTCGCCTTTTGTAGCAGCTGCAGCAAGCAAGCTGCCCACCAGCGGACCAGTACAGGAGAATGATACGACAACCAAGGTGGCCGCCATAAAAAATATACCGATGATACCGCCTTTTTCTGAGTTTTGGTCCAGCTTATTGGCTAAAGAGCTGGGGAGATTGATCTCAAAGGCTCCCAAAAACGAAATACCAAACACGATCAGCAGCAGGAAGAAAAATATGTTAAAGATGCCATTGGTTGCGAGAGCATTCAATGCATCGGGGCCGAAAATCAAGGTTATAACTAATCCAAGCGATACGTAAATAACGATGATCGACAACCCGTACAAAAGAGAATGTACAATGCCTTTTGCCTTTGAACCTGTTTTTTTGGTGAAGAAGCTAACCGTTAATGGCAGCAGTGGGTAGATACACGGCATGGTAATAGCCAGCAAACCACCCACAAAGCCCGCTATAAATATCTCCCACAGTGTTTGCGATTTTTCATTCGCAGGTTGCACAGCTTTAACTGTGGGCTGGTTCTTTTTAAGCTCAGCCTGTTTTTTCTGGAACTCTTTTGCACTATCCGCCGCACTCGGTATCTCAGTAAACTGCACGTCTGTAGCCGATACAGCAGTGTCCGCCTTTTTTTT
>JAZJZL010000053.1:52456-92953 GCA_040389845.1 Bacteroidota bacterium | reverse complement strand
GCCGGTCACGGCCGCCCCGGTCGCACCGGGCGCAAGATAGCCCAGTGCAAAAAATGCAACAAAGGCTATTAATAAAAATAGCCCTGTTTTAATGGCATTACGGCCTTTAAATAATTTCATCTTGCAGCCCTGATTATTTACTTACCGGGATAGAGAAATCGATATCTTCCGGCGGAAGGCATTTATGGTCGTTGCAGGTCATGTACTCCAACTGGCCTTTTACAGTAGTTGCACCTGCTGATTTAAGCTTTACTTTTTGTTGAAAAATCACCGACTTCTCAAAATAGGTAACATCCATTTTAAAGGTCGATTCATATTTTTTGATTGGCGTTGGCTGTGAAGCTGCCCCAACCAGGGTATAATCATTTGATTTAGCGAAGGTAAAAGATGTTTTTATCGGCCCGCCGTCAGGAACGTTTAAGCCGTAAACATGCCAGCCTTCATCAATTGTGGCTTTCAGGAATACCACGGCCTCAGTCTGGCTTAACCTTTTTGCAGCATACGACCATTTTACGTGCGACTCGATTTGTGCCTTAGCGCCAAAGCTTAATGCCAGGGCAACCGCAGCTAACAGTACTTTTTTCATTTTTATAGTTTATATTAATTTTCGTTTTTAACCTTATTTAATTCGCTACTGGGATAGAAAAATTCACATCCTCGGGCGGCAGGCATTTGCTGCCATTACAGGCAACATATTCTAATTGTCCTTTAACTACCGCCTTATCTGCCGATTTTAATTTAACCTTCTGCTGAAATATCACCGATTTTTCGAAATACGTAATGTCCATCTTAAGGTTCGGCTCATATTTCTTAACGGGCACAGGCTGGGTGGTTGCTCCAACCAACTGATAGTCCTTTGATTTTACGAAAGTAAATGAAGTTTTCGGTCCGTCGCCCTTAAGGTCCAGTCCGTAGATATGCCACATGCTGGTAATATCAGCCTTAATAAATACCATCGCTTCCGTGGCATTTAGCTTTTTTGCGGCGTACGACCATCTTACAGGAGCTTCTATTTGCGCCTTAGCCGTAACGCTTAAGATTAATGCACTGAATACAAATAGTAATTTCTTCATTTGGTGTACATTATATATTGTCCCTATATATTAATGCAAAAACTCAATCTCTTTCAGGCTAAACTCCAAATCTTCGCCCTTATTGTTTTTAACTACCAGCAAGCCTGTATCGGTTACGCTACGTATTGCCCCCGTAAACTCACCCTCTTTCGACTTAAATTCCCGCTCTTCGTTTAACCAGTATAGTCGCGATAAATACTTTTCCCTTACAAACAAAAATTTATCGGCTTTCAAACTTAAGTAGTAAGCCTCAATGTGACGGCAAATTTCGGATAATAAATATTTTAAATCATAATCCTGTTGTAAGATTTGCTTTACAGATACCGCATTTGGCAGATTTTCAGGAAATGTCTCCTGGTTGATATTTATGCCAATACCGGCAATGGCATTTTTTATTTGTAAGCCCTGTATCATATTTTCAATCAGCATGCCACCCAATTTTTTGCCGCCGTAATAAACATCGTTCGGCCATTTTATTTTTAGGTCATCGCCAAGCAGGGGTTCTAAAGCGTCGAAAACGCCCAAACTAACAGCCCTTACAAGATCGAACTGCTGCGAAACGGGTAAAAACGATGGCTTTAATAAAATACTGAACGTTAAATTCTTGCCGGGTTCGGTAAACCAGCCATTTTGATGCTGCCCGCGGCCGGCATATTGGTCGACTGCCATAATGACCGTTCCCTCAATCACTGGCTTGGAATTTGACACTAAATTTTTGAGGTAAGTGTTTGTAGAGTCAACTTGTTGAATTGTCAATAAGTTTTGTCCGACAAATAATCCCGAAAATATGTTATTTTGCACAGTATAATATTATTAAATACCGAATCGTTCAAAACTAATTCTTTTTGATGGGAAAAAACAAAGCGTTAAGTGAAGCGGCCTATATTTCTGAGTTAGCCATTCATGGTATCCAGGAAAAAAAAGGAAACGATATTATCAGGTTAGACCTTCGTAATATATTTAGTACCGTTACTGATTATTTTGTGATAACACATGCCGAATCAGGCACACAGGTAAGAGCCATAGCCAATAGTGTTGAAGAAGAAATTTATAAAGCTACGCAACAGGAACCTTACCGCAAAGAAGGCCTGGCGCATGCTGAATGGATACTGCTGGATTATATAGATGTGGTTGTGCACGTTTTCCGCACAGATAAGCGTGAATTTTACGGAATGGAAGATTTGTGGGGCGATGCCGAAATTAAAATGTATAAAAGCGCATAAGCTTTCGCAACAATTGCATTTTATCGCGCGTCATCATCATACCATGATTGTAAAATAAAGATTGTAAGTTTGAGTTTGTAAATTAATGAAAGATAATAAATTGGAAAATCCAAAACCGATAAGGAAAATACCGAATAAAAAGATAACGCCAAAATCACCAAGGCCCAGCTTTATGTGGTTTTATGCCATAATAGTTGTTGTGCTGCTGGTTGTTGCCACCCTTTTAAATACTACCACCACCAATAACATAACCTTCCAAAGGTTTACAGAGCAAATGCTTAAACAGCATGATGTAAAGAAAGTAGTTTGTTACCGTAACGGCGATCTGGTTGTTGCTGAAGTCTACATTAAAGACGAAAGCTTAGGCAAAGAGCAATACCGCGATGCTAAAAAAGAGCAAAACAAAATTGGCTTTAGCGGCAATAATGACGCCCCGCAATACACCTTTACCGATGCCACCTTTGAAGGTATAAAAACATCGATAAATGCCGCTGAAAAAGATGCCGGCATTACTGGTGACCAAAAGACACCGGTTAGCATTGAGGCTGGTCATGAAAGCCTGCTCTCTAACTGGTTTGTGCAGTGTATTATAATGGCTGTATTGCTGGTGGCGGTATGGCTGTTTATTATGCGCCGTATGAGCGGTGGTGCAGGTGGCGGTCCCGGCGGCCAGATATTTAATATTGGCAAATCAAAAGCTACCCTGTTTGATAAAGAAGCCCAGGTATCGGTTACGTTTAATGATGTTGCCGGTTTGGAAGAAGCCAAACAGGAAGTAATGGAAATCGTCGATTTCCTTAAGAATCCCAAAAAATACACTAACCTGGGTGGTAAAATACCTAAGGGCGCTTTATTAATAGGTGCGCCGGGTACTGGTAAAACCTTGCTTGCAAAGGCTGTTGCCGGTGAGGCACAGGTACCTTTCTTCTCGTTGTCGGGTTCCGACTTCGTGGAAATGTTTGTGGGTGTGGGCGCGTCACGTGTGCGTGACTTATTCCGCCAGGCCAAAGACAAAGCCCCCTGTATTATATTTATCGATGAGATTGATGCTATTGGCCGCGCCCGTGGTAAAAACAATATAGTAGGCGGTAACGATGAGCGCGAAAATACGCTGAACCAATTGCTGGTTGAGATGGATGGTTTCGGTACCGATTCAGGTATCATCATCCTGGCCGCAACTAACCGCCCGGATGTATTGGACTCCGCTTTATTGCGCCCCGGTCGTTTTGACCGCCAGGTCTCAATCGATAAGCCGGATTTGATTGGCCGTGAGCAGATATTTAAAGTTCACCTTAAACCGGTTAAGCTGGCTGAAGGTGTTGACGCCAAAAAATTATCGGCACAAACTCCTGGTTTTGCAGGCGCCGAAATTGCCAACGTTTGTAACGAAGCTGCACTGATTGCCGCCCGTAAGAATAAAGAGGCGGTGGACATGCAGGACTTCCAGGACGCTATCGACCGCGTGATTGGCGGTTTGGAGAAAAAGAACAAGATCATCTCTCCGGAAGAGAAACGCATTGTTGCTTACCACGAAGCTGGTCACGCCATCGCAGGCTGGTACCTGGAGCATGCCGACCCGCTGGTTAAGGTATCTATCGTTCCGCGCGGTGTTGCTGCCTTGGGTTACGCTCAATACTTGCCTAAGGAACAATTCCTCTACACTACTGAGCAACTGATTGACGGTATGTGTATGACGCTCGGTGGCCGTGTGGCTGAAGATATCACCTTCGGGAAAATATCAACCGGTGCACAAAACGATTTGGAGCGTATTACCAAACTGGCTTATGCTATGGTTACCATTTATGGCATGAATGATAAGATCGGGAATGTATCATTTAACGATACCCAGGGTGAGTACCAGTTCAACAAGCCATACTCTGAGAAAACATCAGAGATGATTGACGTGGAAGTTCGTAACCAGATAGCCGTTGTTTATGAAATGACTAAAAAGTTATTGATTGACAAACGCGAAGGACTGGAAAAATTGGCGAATAAGCTATTGGAGAAAGAAATTCTGTTCCAGAGCGATTTGGAAGAAATATTAGGCAAGCGTCCATTCGATAACCGTACCACTTATGACGAATTTGTGAACGGTCCGGAAGGCGACCAGGGCCCGGCAGCATCTGCGCTGGTACCCGAAGGCGTTGCCGACCATTCAGGAACATTTAACCGTAATCCTGAAGAAAAGGATTTAAATAGCTAATTTCAAATTAGCTGAAAGTTAAAAGTCCAAAGCCGGAAGCAATTTGCTATTCTGCTTTGGACTTTTGCTTTTAACGATACTCATTTGTATTATTGTCAAATGTGCAGTTGCTAAACTTTTAGCTGTCTGCTTTACGCTTAAAACATGAGGGACATTACTACACCCAGGGAAAAGCTGTTAAAGAAAATCCGGAAAGCACTTTTGGAGAAAAGGGATAATCCGTATCCAAACGTGGAGGACCTGCCGCATTATCCGCAATCTGACGAATTGCCTGAGGTTATGTTTGCCGAGCAGTTTACCGCGATATCGGGTCAGTTTCTTTTTTGTGAGGATGAAGTACAATTTATAGAGAACCTGCTCGAACTGGCTGAAGCACGTAAATGGCATAAAATTTATTGCTGGGAACCCGACCTGCAGGCCGTTCTCGACCGTTTTGAGTACCCCTATTATGCAACCGATAAGGATTTTGAAGAAGCTGAAGTAGGTTTTACCCTTTGCGAAGCATTGATAGCCCGTAACGGCAGTATCCTGCTTTCAAATGCTAACATGGCGGGTAGAAGGTTAAGTATTTATCCGCCTGTGCATATTGTTTTGGCGTATACTTCGCAGTTGGTTGTAGATATAAAAGACGGCCTTAAGCTGATAAAAAATAAGTACGAAGGTAACTTGCCATCGATGATAAGTAATGTTACCGGCCCCAGTCGTACTGCTGATATTGAAAAGACCTTGGTTTTAGGTGCGCACGGGCCAAAGGAGCTTTTTGTGTTTTTGCTGGAAGGATAAATCGTAGACACAAGTGCTGTGTCTCTACAAGTGTAATTTCAATTCATCCAACCTGCTTTCTTCCAAAACCACGCGCTCACTTTTTTTACCTGCGCCATATCGCCATTTTATTAAACGTATGCACTCGTTGGCAACTTCAATTCCGGTAATATCGCCATCGTCAAAACAACAGCAGCCGGTATTAAAATAGGTGTCCAGATAACCGTTGAAATCCGGCGGACGATCGGTTTTCAGGTGCAGGCTATCAATTTTACTTTGCAGTTTTTCGGCTTCGCCGGTGTTATTTTCCTTTTTGGCGATAGTCAATTTATCAAACAATATTTCCAGTTGGGTCATAGACCTGAATACCGGTTGATGCGTATGCCCGGTTATCAAAAGCAGGTTTTTCCGTTTCGAGCTCCACTCGTACATAATGCGGTTATGGTCGGTTTTTAACTGGTCGTTATTGGCGGGCGTATTGGGGTTTATTCGTAAATAAGCCTGGAATGGTCCCCATATATCCGAAACAAACCATTTGCTGAACCAGTTTCCATCGCTCTGCAGATCACCCTGGTGGCCGTGAGTCATGTAAATTTCGAATGGCTCGTTTTTGATATTGGCTTTAAGGATAACGCCTTCATGAATTTTTACCGCTTTGTCATAGATACTTGTAAGGCTAACCTGTGCCAAAGGGTCGTTATCCCAATATAAATCGTGATTGCCAAATATTTTTATAAAGGCTTTGCGCCCGAGAAATTTCTTTTCAGCTTCAAAAGTGAGCTTATTGTGCCGTTTCACGGTAACAAAAAGGTTTTCCCAAAGCTCTTCGCTGTCGCCCAGGTTTATATAAAAGAAATGGTTTTGATTATAATAATCCAGTGCTGCTACGTAGTTTTTAGCGCAATTGGTAAATACGTCAGCGCCATCGCGGGCGCCTTTATGCTGATCAGAAAAGATGATGAATTTATCTTCGGATGGGTTAAAATTAACAACCAGGCCTTTTTTCTCGTCGCCGGAGGTTATTTGCCGGTAAAGTTCCGCAAGCGCTGTGTCTACCCGCCCTTTATCGGGCCGTGATGAAATACTGTTCGCCAGCCTTATCACCGGCCTGGTTAAAAGCTCTTGTAAAAATTTACGCATCAGTGTGTTAACCCCTGCAAATGAGTTTAGTTTAATCGGCAAGCTGCATTTCCAGCAGCTCACATAATAATATTTTGCACATTATCAACCCGTTAAATAACGGTATTTATTGCGTTAAAATACGATAAAAAAAACGTTATTTAACGGTGTCATTTAGGTGGTTTAGCCCTATATTTAGAGAATATTATCTAACCCTAAAGACAAATTGATATGGCATCTGTAATTGACAAAGACACCGCGAAAGCTTTAATTGCCGGCTACCAGTCGCAAAACTCAGGAAGTAATGGCCCGGCCCTTCTGACACCCGATGGTCAGTTTTTAAAAGGGTTCTTTATCAGCCGGCGTTGTCTCGACGCTATTTTAAGCGACAAGAACAATATCGGCGTGAGCGTTTTTTTTGCAAAGCATCCTGATTTCCCGACATCAACCGACAACAAGTTTACCCTGGTACTTAGTGGGTCGGAAATTAATCCCGATTATCCGGATGACCCAACTGCTGCACCTTATGTTGCCAGGTATGAAGCATGGGACCAGATAGCACCCTGCCCGCCTATGTGTACGGAGCTTATTTAACCGGCGAGTATGAGCGATAAGATATATTTGATGTACCTGCTGGTTTTGCTTTTAGCGACAATACCGGGACTGGCAAGATATAAAAAGCTTAGTAAGGCGTTTAGGATTTTAACTATCTTAATCTTATGCACCCTGATTAGCGAGGCCACCAAAAAGGTATATGGCAAAATATATCATAACAATATGCCGCAGGCTCACGCGTGGGCGGTAATTGAATTCAGCTTGTTTTCGCTTACCTATTATTTCCTGGTAATAGATGCAAGAATTAAACGGCTTATTCTTTTTATAATTGGCGGAATGGTGGTGTTGGAAATTGCGAATGTGATATTCTTCGAAAAACTAACGCAATTTCCATCATTAATTCTCGAGGCTTCACATATCGTATATGTAATTTATGCTGTGACGCTCTTTCGCCAAATGCTGTTGTCGCCAACAGAACAAAGCTTGTTTAAGCAAAGCCTGTTTTGGTTTAATATAAACATGCTTTTTTACGCAACCACCATGTTTTTAAACTATGCGTTGCTAAGCTACTTTATAGAGAATAAACTGGACATTGTACCTTTAGTTTATTTTGCGCTTGTTATCAATTTAATATTCTATATTGTGATTGGTATATCCCTACTAATGGATAATAAAAAAGCTCAAATAAGCGCGGTTAATAATGGTTAATGGGGCTCTTCCAAACAGCGGCGAATTATATGTTGTACTGATAAGTACAACCGTTTTCTTTACGTTTTTGGCGGGCTTTATTATTTACTTTATCGTACTTTATCAGAAGCGCCAGGTGCAAAATAAGGCAGAACGCGAGGTGCTGGAGGGTAACTTTAAGCAGGAGTTTTTAAAAGCCCGTTTAGAAATGCAGGAGCAAACCTTTGCCCACGTAAGCCGTGAACTGCATGATAACATTAACCAGGTGTTGTCGTTTGTTAAGCTCAACCTTGCTATGATAAACGATGTGCCTGAGCCGCAGCAGACAAAGTTGAACGAGAACCGCGAGCTGATTGCACATGTAATTACCGACCTGCGCGACCTTTCAAAAAGCCTGAGCTTTGAGCATATAACCAAGCAGGGACTGGTTAAAACAATTGAAAACGAAGTAAATAAGCTGAATAAGAGCGGTCTGATTGAAGCCGAACTTATTGTTAAAGGCGATGTTTACCCGCTTGGTGAACAGCGCGAGCTTGTTTTATTTCGTATTTTTCAAGAGGTTGTTAACAACACGATGAAGCATTCGGGCGCGGCATTGCTTAATATTTGTTTGGAATATATTCCTGAATTGTTTAATTTAACCATTGGGGATGACGGCGTTGGCTTTTCGGCTAACTCACTGGACCACAGCCGGGGTTCTGGTTTGATGAATATTGAAAATAGAGCTGCCGTAATAGGAGCAGTTGCTAAAATAGATAGTTCGCCCGGCAATGGCTGTAGTGTGAACGTTAACCTAAACTTGTTACAACAAAAAATTTCAATACATTAATGGAAAATGTCCAGATTGCATTGGTTGACGACCATAAGCTTTTCAGAAGCGGGATAGCGTCGTTAATTAATAATTTTAAAGGATTTAAGATACTTTTTGAGGCGGGTAACGGCGAGGAAATGGTTAGAAGGATTTCTTCAAAACTTAAACCCGACATCGTGCTGCTGGATATTCACATGCCGGTGATGGACGGTGCAGCAACAGCCTTATGGCTAAAAGAAAATTACCCCGAAATACGCATCATTGTATTGTCTATGCTGGAAGACCCTGAAAAAGTGCTTACCATGCTAAAACTTGGTGCAAAAGGTTATCTGCTCAAAGATTCGGAACCTCACGAGTTTGAACGCGCTTTGCAAAAAGTATCTGTAGGTGAAGTTTATTATCCTGAATTTGTTACCCGGCTATTGATAAACTCGTTCAACGAGCATATCGACCAGGTGACTTTACAAATCAGGGAACTTGAATTTATTAAACTGGCTGCGTCCGAGCTTACTTATAAAGAAATCGCTACCCAAATGTGTATCAGCATACGTACCGTGGACGGCTACCGTGACCAGTTGTTCGAAAAACTGGGTGTTAAAAGCCGGATAGGGTTGGTATTATATGCTATAAAACATAAGTTGATAGAAGTAAATAGCTAATATTTTTAGTATTTTTGTTCTCATGTCACATGAGGATAATCCGGAGTTTTTTAAGGGGCGGGGTGCGCAGGTAAATACCCACAACAAATATTTAAAAAACAAGTATGTGCTCGAACATATCGAGGGCCTGGACGAGCCTTTGCTCGAAAATACGGCTACGCAACTTTTTGAAGAGAATCCTAAAAAGATTGTCAGCGAGTCGAACAGCCCCGATTTAAGCCACATGTACTCTATTAATCCCTACCAGGGTTGCGAGCATGGCTGCATATATTGTTATGCCCGCAACACGCATGAATATTTTGGCTTTAGCGCGGGATTGGATTTTGAGCGTAAAATAATTGTGAAGCGTAACGCACCGCAGCTTTTGGAAGAATACTTCAACAAGAAAAATTACCGGCCGGTATGTATCCTGTTGTCCGGGAATACTGACTGCTACCAGCCAATAGAACGAAGACTTAAGATAACCCGCTCGCTGCTCGAAATTTTCCTGAAATACCGCAACCCGGTAAGCATTATCACAAAAAACAACGTGATACTGCGCGATCTGGATATTTTAACAGAGATGGCAGCAATGAACCTGGTTCATGTTAACGTATCCATCACCTCTTTAAATGAACAGACACGCCAAAAACTGGAGCCGCGAACCGTTACTGCTACCGGGCGCCTGGCAGTAATTCAAAAATTAACAGAAAAGGGAATTCCCTGCCGGGTGATGGCAGCCCCCATTATTCCCGGACTAAACAGCAACGAAGTGCCCGCCATTATAAAAGCTGCCGCCGACCGGGGAGCACTGGCAGCAGGTTTCACTATAGTGCGTTTAAACGGTAGTATTGGAGAGCTATTTTCCGACTGGATATACAAAGCGTTTCCCGACAGAGCAGAGAAAGTGCTGAATATGATAAAATCATGCCATGCCGGTAACCTGAACGACAGCGAGTTTGGCCGGCGGATGAGTGGCGAAGGTAAAATTGCGGAGTCGATACACCAAATGTTTAAGATGGCTTACACCCGTTTTATGGCCGGTCGCGAAATGCCTGAGTTTGACTATACGCTGTTTGTACCTAAGAATGGTAAGCAGACGAGTATGTTCTAAGGGCGTTTTTAAACTTACGAAGTCTTCAAGACTTCGTAAGTTTTGCACCGGTAAGCATCTTATCTATTGCTAAGCCGATCCCTACCCCAACCGTATAACACAACATATCGCTCCATAAAAAAGAATAACCCAAAATCAATCCGCCTAAAACGGTATGCCGGATGTTATTTATCCAAGGCGCCTGGTAAAGCTGGCTGAACTCGATGCCATAGCTGAATATCAAACTTGCAATAGCAGCCCATTTTATTTTTCGGTAGATAAACAAAAACCTCACTATAAAATAAACCATCAATCCCCATAAAATATCCCCGGTAAATAGCGGAATGCCGTTGATGTACCTTGACAAAAGGCCTGCGGTTATTGTCAGCGTTATAAGAATAAAATAGGATAGTCTTGTCTTTGACATTTTCCCAAACTTACGAAGTCTCGAAGACTTCGTAAGTTTTAGGTACCCGTCCAGGTTTTACACAATCCGTTAACAACTTTTAACAGTTTTTATCGAAATAAACCTGTATGTTCGGGGTATGTCAAATCAAATAGAATTAACCATAGACGATATTATAGCAGCATTGCCAACGCTTGATCATGACGACAGGATGAAACTGCAAAGCGCACTTTTTGGCTTCCAGAACGATATGGACCTTAAAGAAGCTTTGAGCCAAAACCTGGAATCAATAAAAGGCGGTCGTGTAGGGCACGAGTAGGTTGAAAGCCTGTAGTCGGAAGTCTGTTTTTAAGTTTTATGACTTTGGACTAACGACTCAAGACTTCGGACTAAAATCAATCCCATATATTAGGCCGCTCTATGCCGAGCGTCCGCAAGTAGCTCATGACATTACCAGCGTGAATAGCTTCATGATAGGCTATCCGCAACAGGTAATCACCCAGTTTTCGTCGTTGACCCAGGGCCGGTCTTACAATCTCTATTTCTTCCAGGTCCTTTTCAGAAAAAGATTTTATCATTTTAAAATAGTTTTCCCGGTAAGGGGCAGCAAAAGTTAACTCGTCGGCTATTGTGGTGTACGGCAGGTTTTCCCATGGTGTGCTTAGGTCGCCCTTGTCGCCGCGGCCGATAATTATTTTTTGGTAGATATATTCACTTTCGAGCACGTGGCGCACTAGCTCAATGATGCTCATTGCATCATGGTCTGGCCGCCAATTATAAAACTGTTCGGGGATGCCGTTCCAAAGGATAATGCTGCGCCGCCTTATTTCCTCGTAATTTAAAAAGATAAGCTGAGATGAATTCATGATACTTTTAATTGTGTAGGGAACGCGGGATACTGCATCTGCATATCACGTCCAACTATATTTCTCCATTTTTTCGCATCCACGATACTACGGCCCTTATCTCGCCATAACTAAAGTCATCGCCCAATACTTCCTTTACGGGCGACAACTTTTCTGCGCCATAGCTCTCAACCGCATCTTTTATGACCGGAATTTTATCTGGCACAACCAACTCCGTTATGTCCATTTCGCCCTTATAAATGTAGAAGCTCAAATGCCCTTCTATGGTTGTGGCGGCAAGACCGCGCAACGCAGCAATTTCACTTACCGGTTTACCCGCTTTATATAAAGTGAAACTCTCTTTGGCTGTGTCAGACGATCTCGGTATCGCCGGCCTTTCCCCGGTTGATTTACGTTCGCGCTTAGCCGATTTTTGTTCCATCCTCGAAGAAAGTCCATTTTTTGCCGAATAAGCTTTAACAGGTTCCAAAAACTCGCGGCCATAGCGGGCCAGCTTCACATCGCCAAACCCCGAAATAAGCCGAAGCTCCTCCAGGCTTTGAGGGAAGTAAGTCGCCATTTCCTGCAGACCCAAGTCTGAAAGAATAATATAAGGCGGTACATTTTCATTACGCGCTATATCACTGCGCAGGCTCCTGAGTTCATTAAGTAATGCCGCTTCGAATGGCAATGCTTCCGGACGGCGTTGCTCTTCAACTTTTTCAATCTCCACCAACTCTACCTTTTGCAGGCCTTTAAGCACGGCGTCGCTTTTATCGGTGAGCTTTAAAGTGGGGTACATACCGTCAGTAACCTCCTCAAGGTACCCCTGTGCTGTAAGCTCGCGCATGTAGCGCTGCCATTCCACTTTGCTTATGTCGGCGCCAATGCCGTAGGTTTTAAGTTGCTTATGCTCGTTCCATATTTTTTCGCTCTTTGAGCCTCGCAAAAAATCAACTACATAATTACTGCCAAAGCGCTCTTTGAGACGTGTTACGGCTGATAGCGCTTTTTGGGCGATAAGCGTAGCATCGAACGTTTTAAATTCTGTTAAGCAAAAATCGCAGGAGCCGCAATTTGGCGGAAATGTCTCATCAAAATAATTCAATAAATATTGGCGGCGGCAGGCATGGAGCTGGCAGTATCTCACCATATCGTCCAGCTTTTTCAACATGATACGGCTTTGCTCCGGGTTGTCTTCAACCATAGCAAACTGTTTTAGTTTCATGGCATCACCGCCCGAGAACAGCAGTAACGCGTCAGATGGTAGGCCGTCACGCCCTGCGCGGCCGGTTTCCTGGTAATACCCCTCGATGTTTTTAGGCAAATCCATGTGGACCACGTACCGCACGTTCGATTTATTGATACCCATACCAAAGGCTATCGTCGCTACAATTATCCGCACTTCATCGCGCAAAAAAGCCTCCTGTGTGCGTGCTTTAACAGAGTTCTCTAATCCGGCGTGATAAGCCTCGGCCAGGTAGCCGGCCTCTTTTAAATCTTCGGCCACGCTTTCTGTCGATTTTCGCGACAGGCAATATATAATCCCTGAATCGTCTTTTTTGTCCGCTAAAAAATCAAGCAACTGAGTAAATCCATTGCGCCTGGGTACAACTTTATAGGTAATGTTTTCCCGGTTAAATGATGATACGAATACCTCCGGATTTTTAAGGTTCAGTTTTTCAAGAATATCCTTTTTGGTAAGCTTATCAGCCGTGGCTGTGAGAGCTATTACCGGCACGTTCGGAAATTCTTCCTTTAAGCCGGCAAGCGCCAGGTATTCGGGCCTGAAATCGTGCCCCCAATGCGATATGCAGTGTGCTTCATCAATAGCGATCAGCGAAACAGGGAGCGTTTTTAAAAAATCCATCAGCCTGGCGTCTTTACCGAATAAGCGCTCAGGTGCAAGGTACAGCAGTTTTATTTGGTTGCTTTTTAGTTTCCGGCTGATATCCGCCTGCTCATTTGGCGATTGGCTCGAATTTAAAAAGGCGGCCGGTATGCCGTTGACATTTAACGCGTCAACCTGGTCTTTCATCAGCGCGATGAGCGGCGAAATAACTATTGTCAAGCCATCAAGCAACACCGCAGGCAACTGGTAACATAAGGATTTACCGCCGCCGGTAGGCATCAGGGTAAGCACATCCTTTTTATCCAGGATGTTTTTAATAATAGCTTCCTGTTGATGGCGGAACGCGCTGTATCCAAAATATTTTTGCAGGGCTTGTGATGGGTTCATAAGCTTAAATGATATGTTGCTGTATGTGACGCAAATATGCTAATATTTTTGGCATTTCAAAGCCTGATAATGAAAAGTCGCGTGTAATAAATTCGTGTTGACAACGCCATTAATACCGCTCTTTAAAATAATTTTATAAATTAGCTTTTACTTAACTGACATCCATGATAAAAAAACTACTCCTGTCACTCCTTTTTACAAGCATTTGTTGTATCGCTTTTGCCCAAGCCATTCAGTCGCCCGAGCAATTTTTAGGCTATAAGCTGGGCGAACAGTTTACACCGCATTATAAAATCATAGAATATTTTAAATACGTAGCGGCCCACTCTAAAAATGTAAAGTTGCAGCAGTATGGTACCACCAACGAGGGCAGGCCGCTGGTGGTAATGTTCATCGCGTCAGACGAAAATATTGGCCGGTTGGAGGAAATCAGGACTAACAATTTGAAATTGGCCGGTCTGGAGTCGGTTGCGGTTACCGGCGCCAGTAGCAGCGCAGTTAAAACGGGTTCTACCTCGTCGTCAGCTGCCGGTACGAACACCCCGGTGATTTGCTGGTTAAGCTATAATGTTCACGGCAATGAACCGGCGTCATCCGAAGCCGCTATGTGGACATTGTTCGACCTGGTAGATGCTTCTAATACACGCACCCAGGGGTGGTTAAAGAATATGGTTGCAGTTATCGATCCTTGTATCAATCCGGATGGGCGCGACCGTTACGTGCATTTCTACAATTCAGTTAAAGGCGAAAAACCGGATGCCAATCCGTATTCGCGCGAGCATGCCGAACCATGGCCGGGCGGCAGGGTGAATCATTATTATTTCGACCTTAACCGGGACTGGGCATGGCAAACACAGAAGGAAACTCAGGCGCGCCTCGCCTTATATAATCAATGGTTGCCCCAGGTGCATGTAGATTATCACGAACAGGGCTACAACGCACCCTATTATTTTGCCCCAGCCGCCGAACCATTTCATAAGGTTATTACGCCATGGCAGCGCGAAATGCAGACAACCATAGGAAAAAACAATGCTAAATATTTCGACGAGAACGGCTGGCTGTATTTCACCAAGCAGGAATTCGATTTGTTATATCCATCCTATGGCGATACCTATCCTATATATAACGGGTCTATTGGTATGACTTACGAGCAGGGCGGCATCAGCGCGGGTCTGGCGGTAGTTAGCCGCTCCGGCGATACCGTAACCCTGGTGCAACGTGTGGCACACCATCACTCAACCAGCTTGAGCACGCTCGAAATTACATCAGCTTACGCGCAAAAACTACTAACCGAGTTTAAAAAGTTCTTCGACGATAGTCGTGCCAACCCTCCCGGTGAATACAAAACCTATGTTATTAAAAATGATAATGTTGATAAAGTAAACGCGTTAACGACATTGCTCGACAGGAATGGCATTCAGTACGGCTTCGGTTTAAAAAGCACCGTTAATGGCTATAATTATATTACCGGTAAAAACGAACAATATGATGTTGGCCCGAATGACCTGGTGATAAATGCCTATCAACCCAAATCGGTCTTACTTGACGTGTTGCTTGAGCCAAAAACTTTTGTGACCGATTCAAATACTTATGACATTACCGCCTGGTCGCTGCCTTACGTTTATGGATTAAAGGCATACGGGGTGAAAGAATCGTTAAAGCCGACAGGACTGACCTATAGCGCCGCCAAGCCGGCCGTGCTGGTTAATGTTCGTGCTTATGCGTACGTTTCGTCGTGGCAGTCGGTTAATGATGTTCGCTTTTTGGCCTCGCTATTAAAAAATGGTATAAAAGTTCGTTATTCCGAAAAGCCTTTTGATGCTGCCGGAAAACATTTTAACGCAGGTTCGCTGCTGATAACGCGTGCCGGGAATGACAAAGCCGATTTTGATCAGATCGTAGCCCGTATCGCTACGTCCCTAAACCAGGACCTAACACCTTTAACATCGGGTTTTGTTGAGAAAGGGTATGATCTTGGTTCGGATGTGATACGCTTTATCCATCAGCCGCGGGTGATGCTGGTTACCGGAGATGATGTAAACTCTGAAGCGATGGGTGAAGTTTGGCATTATTTTGAGCAGCAGATAGCTTACCCGATTACGTTGGTGCGTTATCGTGATTTGGGCAGGGCCCGTTTGTCTGATTTTGACGTAGCTATTTTCCCTGACGGCGATTATGATGGCTTCCCGTCGGATAAATTGCAAAGTTGGGTGCGCGATGGTGGTAAGCTGATAGCCATGCAGAGCGCTGTTGGGCAATTGGTTGATAAAAAAGGGTTTTTAATAAAACGTAAAGAGGATAAAAAGGAAGAGAAAAGCGATTCAAAAGAAAAAGCCCCAAACATGTTAGCTTATGGTGATCGTGACCGCGATGCAATACGGTCAAGCGTACCAGGGGCTATATATAAGGTAAACCTGGATAATACCCACCCGCTTGGCTTTGGTTTGCCGCCATATTATTATAGCATAAAATTAAGCGATGATATTTACGATTATTTTGGCGATGATGCCTGGAATGTAGGCACTGTAAAAAAAGACGGCCTGGTATCCGGTTTCGTAGGACAGAAAAGCAAAGAAAAAATAAAAGACGGTATGCTGTTCGGCGTACAGTCGATGGGCAGGGGCAGCGTAGTTTATTTAACTGACGACCCGATATTCCGCAGTTTCTGGGAAAATGGAAAGCTGCTGCTGAGCAATGCCGTGTTTATGGTTGGGCAGTAAAATCAGTTGGCAGTTTACAATAAAACACCGGGATTTATATGATGGAGGAAATCGAAAAACAGGAGATATTAAATTCCTATAAATGGATTAAGGTGCCAAAATATATTGATGATGAAAATTTGCCGCTTGAAGAACGACTAAAGCGCCTGGAGGAACACCATATTGAGGAAACCACATTTCTGATAGAGAAAATACGGGAATTGGTACGGAACATGTAATTACCAATAATCCAAAAAAAGGCATCCGCAAGGATGCCTTTTTCTATAAGTATGCGAATCAAAAACTCCCCCTTTAGGAGCCGGGGGGGGCTAATTCCCCTTCACCCTTCCTTTCTCATCATCAGCGCCGGTTTGGTGCTGGCGGGCTTTTATTTTACTGTTGCCAAAGTTGTAGGTGAATGTAAGGCGGGCAACCTGGCTGTCGCGTTTCTGGCGGATATCTAAATCTATGTTCTGGTATTTGGTAGTAACATCATTACGACGGGTGTTGAATATGTCGCTCACCGAGAATTTGATATTGGCCTTTTTATTGGCAAATGAATGGCTTATACCGGCATCCGTAGCATATTGCGGATGAACACTAAACAAGCCATAAGTTAATGCCGACTGGTAATTTGGCGTAATCTCCAATCTATAACCTTTTATGGGTGTAAAAGTTTCGGTGGCACGCAACTGGTACGCAAACTGCCCTTTGTTTAAGTTACCTCCCTCAAGCCCGTTCGATTTAAAGCCCAGGTAAAATGCCGTGGCGTTGATATCGCCTGTCCACCATTTGGTTATGGTATAGCTCGAATACAGGTTGGCGTTATAGCTGTTCTGCACCTGCAGGTTCTGCTGGCTTACAAAAGCCACTTTTGTTGCCGGGTCGGTTCCCGGTACTTCGGTCATTACATCAGTAGTGCGGCTGTAGCCCAGGGTTAAGGTGATGTTCTTATTATAGGTGTAGTTCAACTCAAAGTTGTTGGTGTATTGTGGCTTTAAGTAAGGGTTGCCTTTTTGATAAGTGTATGGGTCCAAACGGTAAACAAAAGGATTCAAATTATCATACTGCGGGCGGTCGATACGGCGGCTGTACGAGAAGCTCATTTCGTTTTTGTCATTAAAGGTATGGTTTACAAATACGCTCGGGAACAGGTTAAGATAGTGGCGGTTGATACGCTGCACTATATTTGATGAGTCGCCGGTTGCGTTCGAGCTGGTATACTCTGCACGTACGCCAAGCTGAACCGAAGTGCCTTTATAATCTTTGTTAAAGTTTAAGTAGCCGGCACTGATTTTTTCATCATACATAAAATGATTGGTGCTTTGGTAGGCATCGGTAGCAGCCAATTTCTCCCGCAGGTCGTTGTCTGTTTTTACATCGCTGAATTTTAAACCGGCTTCCATCTTTAATGTTTTGCTCAATGGATTGGTATAATCAGCCTTCGCAGTTTTTATTTCGATGTTTGATGGCGTAAGGTTTCCCAAATACGCCTGCGGGTGCTGCAGACTACCATTGGCTAAAAAGAAATCGGTAACATATTGCGCTGTGGTATTGTTCTTGAATTTTGAATAATCAACATCAGCGCTTATCTGCTGCCCTGCGGTATCAATTTTATAGGTATCATTTAAGTTAGCAGCAAAGCTGTGGTAAGTTTGACGGATAGACGTAACGGTACGCAGCGATGAGTCGACCTGTGTAAAGTTTGGTCCGATATATGTGCGGTTATCATTGCTGTCGTTCTCCGAATTGAAATAACCATTAACAACAAAACCCAAAGTATTTTTTGATGATGTATTAATATCAGTGCCCAGCCGGTAGCTATTATTATGGCGGCTTTGCGGCATACCGGTGTACTGGTTAAAAAAGGTTTGATGGCCGGCGGTATCGGTAACGATACGCTTTAAGCCGATATCCTGGAAGCGTTTGTTATCATCATGGCTGAAGGAGCCGAATATATTTACATCCCCAACTTTATGGTTCAGTTGAATAGTGCTGTTATCGCGGCCATATTTACCTTTACCTAAGCCAACAGTAACACTGCCATTGGTGCCGGCTTGCTTGTTCTTTTTTAGTTTGATGTTAATAATGCCCGAATTACCTGAAGCATCGTATTTGGCAGATGGGTTAGTAATAATCTCGATAGATTGGATGGTAGTTCCGTCGGTTGAGCGAAGTAGGGTGGCCAACTGTGCCGATGTTAGATAAGTCAGCTTATCATTAATCATCACCGTTACCCCTTGTTTGCCTTTAAGGCTGATGTTGTCGTCTTTATCGACTGACACCCCGGGCGCGCGCTCCAATATTTCGAGCGCATTGTTCCCGGCTGCAACAACGCTGTTTTCCACGTTCATAACTGTGCGGTCAACCTTGCGTTCAATCAAGGGCTTAGTGGAGGTTACGGTAACGGAGTTTAAATTGTGGCTGGCCTGCTGCATCTTTAATTGCGGCACGGTAACCGCGTCGCTGCCATCTACGGAGAAAGCCGGGCTAACCGCTTTTTCGTAGCCAACCACGGTAGCCTTTATAATATAGGTACCGTTACCCACATGGTCGAATACGTATGCCCCATTTTCGTTACTTAACGTGCCTTTTACTACTGATGAGTCGGCGGCTTTAAGCAGTGTAACGGTTGCAAAATCCATCGGCTTGCCTTTTTCATCTGTAAGGGCGCCTGTTATTTTGGATGATGTTTTTGAAGGCTGCGCAAATGCAGTGGAGAGGCCTGCAAGGGCGAACAGCACAATAGAGAATATTTTTATGATCGTCGATTTCATGATGAAGTGTTTTTGGGCAATAGCATGCCCGGTAAAAGAATTTTGTTCTTTTTTAAAGTGTTATAATTAAAAGCTGGATTTTCCGGCCGTTAGCCGGCGATCGTTGAGTTATATTATTATTTAGTCGTAGTTCTGTTCATAGTGCTTTAGTCGTATTTGTGTCGTTTTTAAGTAAGATGGCGAAACACACCGGAAGGTTACACCCTATTTTGGGCTTTTTGGTCAGTGGACAGTTTTCATCGGTGAACGGACGATTTTCGTCGGCGAAACTTTAAGCGCCTGTAGCCGGCGCTTAATTTGCCGCTAAAACAACCATAGCGGGCATAAAAATAGCGATGGAGGTTTAAACCCATCGCTATATGAAAAATAACCCTAAACATGGCAGATTAATTATCCCGGCGTTATCTTTTAGCAGTATCTATAGCAACGCTATCCTTTTTAGCCACTGTACCGGTATCAACTTTGCATTGCAGGCCGTTATCCGTCATGGTATAGATCGTAAAATTAGCCTTGTTATCGCGCCTGTTCAAATCGCGGCACTCATACAGGTTAACGCCTTGTATATAATTGTCAAGCTTCTGGTCGATAATTACTTTAGCGTTTAATGGCACTTTTAAGGTGAGGAAGACCTCTTCAGCATGCCATGACATGTTTGGCCTATGGCGTAAGGTGTAATCAAATTTTAGCACAGTATCTTGCTGGGCAAATATGTAGTTGGTATTACGGGCGTTATATAAGGCTGCCTCGTAGTTCGCGCCATTGGCCCTGAATGTTTCCTCCAGTCTTGGCGTACTCACGTCGCTCCGTTCCACATATAGAGTTACACTCCGCGGTCCGTTATGAAAATCATTGTAGTCATCATCCGTCACCACTATGCCCTTAAACTTGTTTTTAATATCAAGCCTTATACTATCCTCTTTGGAAAAATACTTAAGGTCGTTTAGTTTCAGGTAATAAGTATTGTTTTTAGTAGGCTTTACACTAACAGTTTCGGTGAGTGTTGCTTGCTCCCTGAAGCCTGAGGCGATTTTGGTGGCAAAAAATATTAGCATGCCTAATGAACATAGCCAAAGTACCAGCAATACCGTTCCCGTTGATTTGCCAACGCTGCCTACATTAAATATGCCTTTAAAAGTTACCAGTATAATGGTTAATACCGGGATAAACGCTACTATGAAAGAGGTAAGTATTACTTGGTCGGCAAGCTCGTTCTTTATTATCCTGAACGGGAAAAAGTGGTCGCCGAAATCAGCATGAAAAGCGAGTATACCTATAAACATTACTACAAGAAAGACTGCCGCGCTAAATGATGCGAGCAGAATGAAAATGCCGACCAGCTTTATAAGCACTTTACCTGCGCCATTAAAGAATACGCCGAGGTGATGAAAAAAGTCGCCTACAAAGTCGCGGGCCTTATATACAAAGGGTTTGGCCTCATCCCCAAAGTTTGAAATGTTTTGGCGCATCGAGCTCATTTCGTCCTCAAAATTCTTCTTAAAGCCCTGCAGGTTTTGCTTTTCACCTTTCATGGCCATCTTATCGGCACGGCTTGTGGCCTTCGGTACAATTATCCACAGAATTAAATACAGCAGAAGCCCGCTGCCGCCAACCGGGATAAATAAAGCAAAGGCAAGTCTAATCCAAACCGTATCGATATTAAAGTAATTGGCAATGCCGGCGCACACGCCTGCAACCAGGTGGTCATCCGGGTCCCGGAAAAGCCTGCGCTTATCAGGTTCGGATATATAAGGAGCATGATCGTTGTCATTATCGGCGTTTTCAAAATCGGCGACACTACCCATTTGCTCTACAACCTGGTTCACATCCTGCTCAACAATAACTTGCCGGTTATCTTTTAAAAGCACTTCGCCAAACATCTCTGCAATGCGGTTTTCTATATCGGTAGTTATTTCAAGGCTGTCGGCCGAGTTTGAGAAATGACGTTTTACCTCCGTCATGTAATTTTTAAGTATCTCATAGGCATCCTCCTCTATGTGGAATACAATGCCGTTTATATTGATGATTATCGTTTTGTTCATGATTGATAATAATTTCAGATTATTTTGATTTTCTGTCCCCAATAGCTGTTTGTACAGCAAATGCTAGTTCTTCCCACGTTGTATCTAACTGCTCAAGTACTTTTCTTCCTTCGTCAGACAGTATATAATACTTTCTTGGCGGCCCGGAGGTGCTCTCCACCCAGTTATAAGTTAACAGGCCGTTGTTTTTTAAACGGGTAAGCAGGGGGTACAAAGTACCCTCAACTACAAGCAGTTGGGCTTTTTTTAATTCGGCAATTATGTCCGAAGCGTATGTTTCGCCCTTTGCTATGATGGAAAGAATGCAATACTCCAGTATTCCTTTCCGCATTTGGGTTTGTGTGTTTTCAACAATCATGTTACAAAGATATATGTTTTAAATTGTATTATGCAATACATAGTACTAAAAATATTTCATTTATAAGGAAATCTTAGTTTTTTTCAAAAAAAAGCAATGTTTTTTGAAATTTAGCTTGACATTCTGATTATGTAACACTACTTTTATGATTAATTAACTATTAACTGATCTTATTATTAACGAAATGAAAAAACTTTTACTAGTAAGTTTGTGTTTCATGGCGTTGTTTGTAACCCATGCATTTGCACAAAATCGAACAATTACTGGTACAGTTACCGGAAAGGATGACGGTCTTCCGCTTCCTGGGGTAAGTGTTACAGTGCCTGGAACTCAGATTGGTACCCAAACCAACGACTATGGTAAATTTACCATCAAAGTGCCGGCGTCGGCAAAATCACTGGCCTTTACATTTGTAGGCTACAAAAGAGTAACCATTGAAATCGGTGCTACCGACATTGTAAATGCTAATCTCGAAACCAATTCAAACGAGTTGAAAGAAGTTGTGGTAACCAGTGGTTACGGCATCAAGCAAACTGCCCGTTCAAACTCCAACTCTGCACAGGTTGTTACCGCTACCGAACTGAACACTGTTCGTCAGCCAAACATCAACAATGCATTGGCCGGTAAAGTTGCCGGTATCCAGGTACGTAGCCAGTCGGCCGCTGCTCTTGGCCGTAACACCGAAGTTAGGCTTCGTGGTGCGTCAGGCTTCGGTGCTGGTTCGGGTGCTTTGTATGTGGTTGACGGTACTATTCTGCCAAACATTGATGACTTGAACCTGGATGACGTTGAAAGCGTGACTGTATTACAAGGTGCTGCCGCTGCTGCATTATTAGGCTCACAAGGCGCTAACGGTGCTATCGTAATCACCACTGCGAAAGCTAAAAAGAATGGTGGTCTTGGTGTTGATTTACGCTTAGGTGCTACTTTCGATCAGGCCTATCTTTTACCTAACTACCAGAATACCTATGGTGGTGGTAACAATCCATTGTTTACACAGTACGTTTGGAAACAAGGCGACCCTGATCATTGGAAATCATTAAGCGGTAAGTATTACCCTGACTATTCTGACGATAGCAGCTGGGGCCCTAAAATGGTTGGCCAGGAGTATATCCCATGGTATGCATGGTATGCCGGTACAAAATATACAGGCAAAACTGCTTCATGGACTCCGCAGCCAGATAACAACAAGCAGTTCTTCCAGACAGCTCCGCTGCTTGATAACAGCGTAACCTTTAACAAAGCCGGCGACGACTATAATGTTAAATTGAGCTACGGTAATATTTACCAAAAAGGTTTGCTTCCTGATCAGGATTTAAAGAAAAACATCCTGAACCTGAACTACAATTATGACCTGAACAAACACCTGTCATTATCAACAAGCATTAACTACGTTAATACTAAATTACACGGTATTATTGCTGACGGTTATGCTAACTTAGGAACAGGCGGCTTTACGCAGTGGTTCCACCGCGATATCGATATGGGCATCCTGAAAGAGCTTAGAGGTTTACAGTATGGTACTGACCAATTTGCTACCTGGAACCACAACGATCCTAACGCATGGAATCCTGATAACCCAACAGCATTTTACGGTGCTAACTACTGGTATAACTACTATACCTACCAGGATCAGGCTCAGTTACATTCTAATCAAGACCGCCTGTACGGTAATATCGCATTAACTTACAAAGTTAATAACGATTTAAACCTGACAGTTACTTACCGTAAGCAGCAAAATACATACTGGTTTGAGCAGGTTACGCCAACCTCATTAGAAATTGGCGCTACACAAACTGGTGTAAAAGCGTTTTATGGTACAGCTACTACCTATTCAAACCGCGAGAACTTAGAGTTTTTAGCCTCTTATAACAAAAAGATTAAGGACTTTAAAATCAGTGCTAACGCAGGTACCGACCGTTTTAACTCAACAGCCAAATCGGTTGCGGCAAATACCAATGGTGGTTTAACTATTCCTAATCTTTACACTGTTACTAACAGTAAGGATGCTCCTTCTATAGGTAACGGCAGAACAACAGAGGCATACAATGCTGTGTTAGGCCGTGCGTCAATAAGCTGGAAAGACCTGATTTACCTGGACGGTTCAGCCCGTAACGACTGGTACTCAACTTTGCCAACTAACAATAACGCAGTATTGTCAAAATCATTCGGTTTATCGTTCTTGTTCAGCGACTTGCTGAAGAGCCAGGAAAGCTGGTTTAACTATGGTAAAATCCGCGCTACTTACGGTCAGATTCCAAAGGCGCTTGGTACTACCAACGAAACCTTCGGTGCTTACCGTTTCCCGGGTGCATCATACGGTGTTAGCGCTACCAAATTTAACGGACAGCTTTTGATGAGCACTCCTGACCAAAGCGTTGATGCGTCAATTCATGGTTCTACTGTAACCAGCAAGGAGTTAGGTTTAGATTTACGCTTCTTTAATGACCGCCTTTCGGTTTCCGGTACTTATTGGACCGCTTCGGAAGTTGGTATTCCTCAGTCAATCAACGTAAACGGTGCGTCTGGTGTTAGCTCGATCCTGACTAACTTTGGCGATATCGAACGTAAAGGTTTTGACTTAAATGTTAACGTTTACCCTGTAAGAGTACCAAACTTCTCATGGCAGGTAAGCTTAGCCTACGAAAACCTGTTGCAGGATAAAATCGTTGAAATCAGTAACAAATATAACGTACACCAAATTATTGTTGCTAACAATGCATTTACCGGCGTTCCTTACCTGGTACAACAGCAGGGCAAGGCTTTTGGCCAGATATTTGGCGCAGGTATCCTGCGTAATGGTGCCGGCGTGCCAATTCTTGATGCAAGTGGCTTCTACCAGCGTAACCCAAGCGTATATTACGGCAGCGTGCTACCGAAACATACGGGCGGTATGCAGAACGTATTCACTGTTTTCAAAGATTTCGCAATTAACGTAAACATCGACTACCAGTTCGGCGGTAAGTTTGCTTCATTAACTGATGCCTTCGGTGCATTCTCTGGTACAACTGAACGTACCGGCGCCCTGAACGATAAAGGTAACCCGGTGCGTGATGCAGTTGCTGATGGTGGCGGTATTCACCAGGTTGGTGTTGATAAAGACGGCAAAGCTGTAAGCACTTATGTAAGCGCTTATGATTACTACCACAATAACTTCAATAACGGTACTGAAGACGAATTCGTTTATGACCTCACTTTCATCAAATTGCGTGAAGTGGGTATTTCGTACAAAATCCCTGTTAAGAAGCTAGGTTTGGGAGGCTTTATCAAAAATGCTTCATTCCAGGTTAATGGGCACGACCTTTGGTTAATTTATGCAAAAACCAGGGATTTCGACCCATCGCAAATTAGCGCGGTACAGGGTGAGCAAGCACAGCTGCCAGGTACAAGAGGAATTGGTTTTACCTTAAGAGCTGGTTTCTAATCGGGTGATAAAAGGAAGATTAACTTAAAATATTTATAAAGAATATGAAAAAGATTTATATATACACGCTTTCTACCCTGCTTTTACTTGGGGCGGCAAGCTGTAAAAAGCCAAACCAGTTTGGCACCACGAACAACGACCCTACAGCGGTACGAACTCCGATTGTGGCTGCACTTTTAGCAAACGTTCAGAATAACCTGGGCAGCTATGTGGCAAACGGCGCCTTGTCTGGCGCTGCGTATGCGCAGTATGTTTCAGAAACTCAGTATCCCGGTACATCACTTTATACAGCGCCGGCTAACGGGTTCACTGGTAACTACAGCGGCGACCTCGAAGACTGCCAGAATGTGATTGGCCTTGCTCAAAGCAAAAATTCAGTAGCTGCTGCTACTATTTTGCAGCAGTACATTTACTGGATATTGACTGACTATTGGGGTGATATCCCATACAGCCAGGCGCTGCAGGGAATTAAGTCGATTACTCCGGCTTACGATAAGCAGGAAGATATTTACAAAGGTATTATTGCTAAAATTCAGGGGGCAGTTGCCTCAATGGACGGTGGTTCGGTACCGGGCGACTTAATTTATGGCGGCGATGCTGCTTCATGGAAAAGAGCCGGTAACTCGATAGTTATGCTGGTTGCTATCCAGGCTTCAAAGAAAGTTCCCGGAGCTTCAGATTGGGCTGCAACGGCATTTAAAGCTGGTTTAGCCGGTGGTCCTATCACTACTAATGCGCAGAACTTTGCCATTGATTATCCGGGTGATAACTACAAATCGCCATGGTGGGGCCTTTACAATGGCCGTACCGATTGGGCTGAAAGTAAAACCATGACAGATTATCTGAAAGCAACCAATGATGCAAGAAAGACCGTAACCGGTGGTTCATTCAGTGATCCGGCTTTAACTGATGGCGGTACAGTTAGTTCAGATGATGGTGTACCTTATGGTGTAAGCCGTACAGATGCTAACAACTACATTGCTGCAAATGCTGATTGGGCGTTGGTAATGCGTGCTGACAAACGCGCTGCAGGTTCGGTTGTGAACATTGTAACCGCTGCTGAAGTTACTTTAGCAACTGCAGAAGCAATCAACATCGGCTGGACAACCGGCGACTTGGTTGGAACGTATCAGAATGGCATTTCGTTATCATTTGAGCAATGGGGAGTTGGTACACCATCCGGCGCTTATCTTGGTAATGCAAGCGTTGCAATCACTGCAACACCAGGCGACGCAAATGCGAAAAATATCGCCGTTCAGCAATGGGTAAGCGCTTATCCTGATGGCCATATGGGTTGGGATATTTGGCGCAAAACCGGTTTCCCGGTACTTACACCTGCACCTGCAGCAAGTAATTCATCAAAGAAAATTGTTAGAAGGTATATATATGCTACTTCTGAACAACAAACCAATGGTGTTAACGTGAATGCTGCTATAGCAAGAGAGACCCCTACCGCCGGAACTGATTCACAGGATAACATGGTATGGTGGGATATCGGCTTAGGCAAATAAACACTTGGCTGCAACAAAATATAAAACTATCATGAGCGGAACTCATGTAACACTCATGATAGTTTATTAACCATAAATATTATTAAAATGAAAAATAAATTTTTACAATATACCCTCCTTGGCCTCTCGCTGGTATTTCTTTTCAGCGCCTGCCGTAAGGACTCGTTCAAAGGAACAGAAGCAAAGGAGTCTGGCAAGACATTTGTTTATATTGAACAGGCACAAACCAGGAATCAATTCTTTGATGTGTTTACAGATATAAAACCCATATTAATGTTCACTGTTCGCCGTGATGCAGCTAGCAAAGCTGATCTGCAAAAGTCTGCAACTGTAACGCTAAAGGCACAGGGTGCGTCTTTCTTGGGCTCTTATTCATTGATGCCGAGCGAATTGTATACGCTTAACGCACAGCCAGGTGTTGCTATGGCTGCCAACGGAGATTTAACCCTGAGTTTTGCTCCCGGCGATTTCGCTAAAAACATTATTTTCAATGTTGATGGCAGCAAGGTGGACCTTTCAAAGCAATATGCAGCAGGTTATGTAATAACAAACTTTGGTGGTTTTTCTAAAGAGCACACTTCAGATGGTACCAGCCAGGATACTATATTATCAACCATTGCTATCAAGAATAAATATGATGGAAATTACGATGTAACAGGAAGCTATACAGATGCCAACCTGCCGGCCGCTACAGGGGTTTATCCTTACAACGTGAATTTCGAAACAATTTCTGCATCAGCAAACGATGTTTATAACGTAACACTGGGCAATTATGGCTTCAAGTTTAATGTAGGTGACGGTACGACAAGCTACTATGGCAGCTTCGCACCTGAATTTACTTTTGATCCTGTAACCAATAAGGTTACCTCTGTTGTAAATGCTTACGGACAATTATCCGGAAGTCATCATCGTTCTGCCGACTTGGATCCAAGTGGCGTAAACGCTTATGATCCGGGTACGAAGACCGTAAAAGTTAAGTATACAATGCTTAGCGATGGGGTTATCAGGTGTCACTTTGATGAGACATACACATATAAGGGCCCAAGATAAATAAGAATATATCGTATCGAATTTAAAAAGCCGTTCCGCATTGTCGGAACGGCTTTTTTTGTAGACGATTTTGATTAAGCAATATATTTAGGCAATAACAGGTATTGGAAGTCGTCCTACATATATATATATGTAGGACGGTGTCGTTACTCAGACATGCCGGGTTTGTAATTAATATATACACTCCCTTAGTCTATCTTGATGTTGCAGCAGCAAGCACTACAGATCAACTTAGAGGTTATTTTGTTATATTCGTTTATAAAAATTGATATCAGGAACTATGAAGATTGTAAACATTCTCTCATTGGTATTTTTCGGGATAGGTAATGCGTTCAGCCAAATGATTTCTGTGAGCGGAACCGTAAAAAATTCGCAGGGACTGCCTGTGCCGTTAGCACTGGTTCGCGATGTGCAGCATTATTATGCTACTTATGCTGATTCAACAGGTGCCTTTATATTGAAGGCTGACCCGGCATCGGCCCTCTCTGTAATCGCTCCTGATTACGCCGATATAACGCTGAAGATAGATGGCAAAACCTCATTTAATATTGTAATGGAAAAAGGGACATCTTCGTCAGCGAAAACGGCTATCATCGATGACTTGAACAGCAATCTTGCTACATTATCTGCCTACCTTAATAAGCAAACTATGGTAACCCAATCGGGGTCCGGCACTTCGGTAAAGACAGGCTTTGTGCAGGAGCCAACTCAAGGTAGCCCTTACCTGTTTACCATATGGGCACATGGATTTGCCATAACTAAGGGCGATTCGTTGCTTTACGATATCAATAATTTATATAACTATGATAAATTAACCGGAAACCTTGTGTTTACAAAGGATGGAAAAAATATTCTGCAGGCAAACACGCAGGGTATAAAGTCGTTTAATTTATTTAATGGCAAATTACATCCCAATGTTTTTGTGAACGCTGCTGAAGTAAGTAAAAAGCCATTTGTCGAGGTTTTGGTGACTACTCCTAAATATAAGTTGTATAAGCAGACAGATACCAAATTACAGGAGGCTAATTTTCATACCGACGGCGTGATAACATCGGGCAACAGGTACGATGAATACGAGGATAATGTGCACTACTTTTTCGTAAAGTCGGGCGATAAGCCAAAACAGGTTTCGCTTAAGAAAAAGACGATTAAAGAACTATTTGGCAACGATGCCGACAAATTTATCAATGCACAGGGCGACCGCGATGTGGATGACGACTATCTTCGCGACCTTAATTACACACTTGCCCAGTAGCGCCTTTTGTAACAAATGTTTTACTTTTTAAACTAAAGTCTTTTTATAAGATCGAACGCCAGGCCATTTTTATCTGGGTGATTGTTGTTATATTAGGCCTCAAAAAATTGACTAAAATTTTATATGAGGGTATTTATAACAACATTATTACTGGCTTTAACAGGCACCTTAGCTTATAGCCAAACCATCAGCATTAGTGGCACTGTTAGCAATCAGAAGGGCCAGCCGGTGCCCTATGCGTTTGTTCGCGACGCGCAGCATAACTACGCTACCTTTGCCGATTCGACCGGCAATTTTATGCTTAAAGCAGATGCTGCTTCGTCGTTACAGGCTGAAGCAAATAGCTACAAAACTACTCAAGCAAAAATAGAGGGAAAAACGAAAATAGACATTGTTCTGCCGGCAGGCGAAAATGCCGGCAATGTTGAGTCAATGAAATCGATAAAAGAAACAATTAACGGCGAATTTTTGCATCAGGGGCAGCTTTTGCTGGGGGGAGATGCAAGTCAGCAGCAGGCTAAACAGGGCTTTGTTCAGGAACCGACACACGGAAGCCGTTATCTTTACAGTGACTGGATCCCGGGTTATGGTATAAACAAAAATGATGGACTGGTTGCTGAACTGAGTAATATGTATAACTACGATAAAATAGCCGGAAATATAATGTATACCAACGACGGTAAATCTATGTCGGCAGTAGCTAACGACCAGATAAAAAGCTTCGTTTTATTTGAAAAGGGAAGGCCGCACGTATATGAAAACAGCCCCGCTATTGACGGTAAGAAATTTGTGGAAGTGTTATTAAGCACTCCGAAATATAAGATTTACAAGAAGATGGACACTAAGCTGGACCGTGCCGATTTTCATACAGACGGCGTTATAACAATGGGGCACCGTTATGACGAATATAATGATGTAGAGCGTTATTATTTTGTTGGGGAAGACGGTAAGGCTAAATCAATTTCGTTAAAAAAGAGTGCCCTGAAAAAAATGATGGGTAGCGATGCCGATGCTTTTATCGCCTCACAAGGCTCGAGGGATGTGGATGAGGAATACGTAAAGGATTTAGGAAACAGCTTTACAAAATAGCATAGGAATATTATTGAAATTATGTTGATAAGCGGCAGGTGTTACCTGCCGCTTTTTTTGTCCATTTTTTACTGCGGATTTCTTTATTTTTTATTTGGTATTATCATTTTTTTGCTAACTTGAACACTAATAATTTAGTTCATGTAAATCATTGGGTATGAAATTATTTATCACTTCCTCATTAGTGCTTGCATTCGGTTTTGCCGGAGCGCAAACCATTGTTAGCGGAACAGTTAATAACTCCAGCGGTCAGCCCGTTAAGTATGCTTTTGTGCGCGATGTACAGCATAACAAGGCAACTTTTACGGACTCGACAGGTGTATTTAAACTCAATTCCGATCCTTCATCTTCGCTATTGGTATTGGCCAATAATTATGAGGATAAGGAGCTTAAGATAAATGGCAGTACAAGCTTAAGCATCACATTGGCCAGTAGTGCAAACCAGGGGTCGGTTGCTTCGCTAAAATCAGGAGAGAGTACAGAGGGAAACAGGTTTTTGAAGACCGGGGACGTATTTGTAATTGGAAGAGGCGCGATAAACACCCAAACCGACGCTACGCAGCACACCGGCGGGATGGGTGGTGGTGATGGTATGACTGCGAGACAGGGCTTTGTCCAGGAGCCTACACGCGGAAGCCGTTATTTATTTGATGATTGGGTACCCGGTTATGGCATAGATAAAAGTGAAAAAATAGTGGTAGAGAAGACGAATTTATATAATTACGATAAAATATCGGGTAACCTGTTATATACTAATGACGGCAAATCGATGGCACAAATATCGCCGGGCCAGCTCAGCAGTTTTACCCTTTACGACAAGAAAGGACATACCCATCTTTATGAAAGTGCCCCCGATTTTAGTAAAAAGACTTTTGTCGAAGTGTTGTTAAAAACACCGAAATATAAAATATATAAGCATATCGATACAAGATTGTCGCGCGCCGATTATCACACCGACGGAGTGCTGCAGATGGGGAATCGTTATGATGAATATATTGATAATGATAAGTACTTTTTTGTAGGTGAAGACGGCAAGGCCAAATCCATTTCATTGAAAAAGGGCAACCTGAAGAAAATACTGGGCGCCGATGCAGATGCATTTATCGCCTCGCAAGGCTCGAGGGATGTGGATGAAGAATATGTAAAGGACTTGGGGAAGACCTTGAGCAGGTAATACTCAAACAAGCAGTTACAAAAGACAATGCCGGTGCTTTGTACCGGCTTTGTCTTTTTATAAGGTTACCTTTTGTCCGCACTATATTTACCAGGCCCAACAAACAGCAATCCTGCAAATACCACGGCCATTTCAATAGCCTGCGCCGCACCCATAATGCCGCCCATTTCGCCGCTTTGACGCAAATGGAAAGCGATTGCTACCAGCATGTCGATGATAAGCAGAAGGCATACCAGCCGGAAGCCTAGTCCTAAAATCAGGAGTACACCGCCTACCGTCTCGGTTAGTGCAGCCAGCAACCCCCATATAACCGGCAAAAAATGTATGCCTACGTAACCCGTAGCACTGCCAACTCCTTCCCACATTTTTACGCCCCCAATGAGTTTTGGATAGCCGTGATAGATGAACATAATACCCAGCCCCAGCCGGATAACCAGCAGGCCAAAGTTTTTATAGTTTCCTAATTTGCCAAAAAGTGCCATAATATTGGAGATTAGTTAATCAAAGATTAAGGGTTCGTTTGCCTGTAAAATTAATACAAACCAGGCAGCTTTTGGTTCGCACAAAATTATAAATAACCGATGTGTGCTATTTGATTATTAACCGACAGGCTAAGTTTCTGCCCGAGTACCAGGCTACAATTGTCTGATACGTGCCCCGCCGGGAAATCAAAACAAACCGGATAACTATAATCTTTTACAACATCCATTACAATTTCCGGGACAGTTTGCCCGAATGGTATATCATTGTCTTTAATATCGGTAAAGCCGCCTACTATCAGGCCCTTTAGCCCCGTCAATTTGCCGGCGCGTTTTAGCGTTCGCAGCATGCGGTCAATACTGTAGAGATACTCGCCGATATCTTCAATAAAAAGAATTTTGTTGCTATAATCCATATCAGAAACCGAGCCTGAGGCAGATAAAAGAATGGAAAGATTACCGCCAATTAAAGTTCCTTCCGCCTCGCCATGCCTGTTTAACTGATTCGGCTCAAGCTGGTAATTTAATTCTTCGCCAAAAAATGCTTTGCGCAATGTCTCTAACGATCGTTTGGTAGCGTCAGGAATGGTCATTGGCATTTGGCCATGAATACTGGCTACGTTAAAGTTGGCAAGCAGGTGTGCATGTAATAAAGTAATATCGCTAAAACCGCTAACCCATTTCGGATTGGTCGCAAACCTGCTGAAATCGACCATATCTATCATCCTTACTGTACCGTAACCGCCGCGCGCAGCTATAATAGCTTTAATGCTGTCATCATCGATAAAGCGCTGCAAATCTTTTGCTCTGAAAGCATCGTCGCCCGCAAACTGGTGCCACGAAGCATTCAGCGTATCACCCAAAACCACTTCCAGCCCCCATGATTGCAGCAGGTTAACCGCATCCGTCATCGGGTTGGGCAGCTTCTTTGCGGGACAGGCAATAGCAATCTTATCACCCTTTTTGAGGAAGGGGGGAATTGTCGGGGAGTTAGTAAAGTCCGAAAGTCCGGAAGACGCTGCAAGTATGTCCATTTTAATTGTAGAACTGTTAACGCAGCGCAATTTATGCAATATACTATTCACTTTCGGACTTTTCCGTCTTTCGGACTTCCCGACTAAAACGGTATCTTTGCCCCGATATGTCACAATTAGATAAATTTAAACGGTTTACAATAACATCGGCATTGCCTTATGCTAACGGTCCGCTTCACATCGGTCACCTTGCCGGGGCATATTTGCCTGCGGATATATTTGTGCGCTATCTGCGCCTGCTGCATAAGGATGTAGTTTACATCTGCGGTTCTGACGAGCATGGCGCCGCTATCACCATAAAAGCAAAAAAAGAAGATACCACGCCACAGGCTATCATCGATAAATATCACCAACAGATAAAAACCAGCTTTGAGGAATTTGGCATATCGTTCGATATTTATCACCGCACTTCGTCGCCGATTCACCATGATTTATCACAGGAGTTTTTCCTGAACCTGTATGAGAAAGATGAGTTTATAGAGAAGTTTTCGGAGCAATATTTTGACGAAGATTTTCAGCAATTTTTGGCCGACCGTTATATAACCGGTACCTGCCCTAATTGCAGCAACCCCAACGCCTATGGCGACCAATGCGAAAACTGCGGTACATCGCTCAACCCGACTGATTTAATCAACCCTATATCCACCCTAAGCGGCAAAACGCCTGTTTTAAAACAGACCAAACACTGGTTTTTACCGCTCGATAAATATCAGCCATGGTTGGAAAAATGGATCGAGACCAAAGAAGATGAGTGGAAGGTAAATGTGTATGGACAGTGCAAATCATGGCTGAAATCGGGCCTGCAGCCCCGCTCTATGACCCGCGATCTGGACTGGGGCATAGACGTACCGCTGGAAGAAGCCAAAGGAAAAAAGCTTTATGTATGGATGGACGCGCCGATAGGCTATATCTCTGCTACCAAACAATGGGCTATAGATAACGGCAAAGACTGGAAATTATACTGGAAAAAACAAGAAAACGAAGCCGATGAATCATGCCTGATCCATTTTATCGGCAAGGATAACATTGTTTTTCATTGCATTATTTTTCCATCGATACTGCATGCGCACGGCGAATATATTCTGCCGCAAAACGTGCCTGCCAACGAGTTTTTGAACCTGGAAGGCGATAAGCTTTCCACCTCGCGAAACCATGCGGTTTGGCTGCATGAATACCTGGAAGAATTTCCCGGCAAGCAGGATGAGTTGCGTTATGTACTAACCTCGATACTCCCGGAAACCAGCGACAGCGAGTTTACCTGGAAAGATTACCAGGCCCGTGTAAATAACGAGCTGGTGGCTATTTTGGGCAACTACGTAAACCGCGTAATGATATTGATGCACAAATTTTACGAAGGCAAAGTGGAAAACGAAGCCGGTAAAATTGTGCTGACCGATAAGACTATCGATACCGAATTGGGTCGCCTGTATGACGACATACAGGTAAACCTGGAAGCCTATCGCTTCAGGCAAGCACTGCAAAGCGTAATGGACATAGCACGACTGGGTAACCGCTATTTAACAGAGCAGGAGCCATGGAAAACCATCAAAACAGCCCCGGAACAAGCCAAAGAAGCGCTGCATAACAGCTTGGTTTTAATCGGCCATTTAGCTGCTTGTTTGCAGCCGTTTTTGCCGGCTACAGTTCGAAAGATTGTCGACATGCTGAATATTCCTTTCAGCGCGATAGCTATGGATGCGGAAATGACATTCGAGAGCGGTCACCAATTAAATCCATCGGCCCTGTTGTTCGAGAAGGTAGAAGACGAAGCCATAGAAAAACAGTTGCAAAAATTGGCAGATAAAAAAGCTGCCGTAGCGCCAAAGCAACCGGTATTGGTGCCGGCGAAAGAGAACATCAACTATGAATCTTTCGCCACGATGGATATCCGCACCGGCACTATTATAACTGCCGAAAAGGTTGCCAAAACCAAAAAGCTGCTGAAGCTAAGCATAGATACCGGCCTCGACACCCGTACCATCGTATCCGGCATTGCCGAATATTATGAGCCCGAAGCCATCATAGGCCAAAAGGTAAGCCTGCTGGCAAACCTGGAGCCGAGAGAAATAAAAGGTATCCTGTCGCAAGGTATGATACTAATGGCCGAAAACGCCGAAGGCAAGCTAAGCTTTGTTGCACCAACAGAGGACATGCATAACGGCTCGGTGATAAGGTAACATGCTGCGAAGACTTACGAAGTTTTTAAAACTTCGTAAGTCTATAGTAACACTTGCCTAACTCATCCAAAATTCGCACATTTGCACATTCAAAATCCGCACATCAAACGGTCCCGTAGTTCAACGGATAGAATAGGAGTTTCCTAAACTCTAGATATGAGTTCGATTCTCGTCGGGACCACCCCACGGGAAGATTTGAAATCCAACAAGTCTTCCCGTATTTTTTTGCTCTTTAATCCGCTGTTTATCAATAAGATAAGAGACAGCGGATCACACACTTCAGGAGTTCGAAGTAACATTCCATCAAATTGCAGTTTTTCAGGAAACATCGAACTTATAATATGCCTTTTCATGGTAATGTCACCGCCGCGATAATACGTAAGCATACGAGTGTATTTGTCGATGAATTTGTCTAAAAGACCATCAACAGACATGTTTTCCTGACGTCTGGGGGTCTCTGCCATCCTGCTTTCCAGCTTATGGATCTTTTCAGTGCATCTTGAGCTCCCGGTCAATATTTAGTGAATCGCAAACGCCGTTCAGATAATCTATGAGCCCGGCTTTAGATGCTGCTACTACAGCAGGATTATTGATCGCAATCACATTTTCACCCTGGAATTGGTAGCCATCGCCAGATAAGCATTTTATGTCCTGTTTCAGATAGATCTGGTAAAGTTGCTCGTTATAAGCATTAATTACATCAATAGTTTCGCTCATGTTTTAGTTGGATTACATTATGCGTAATCTACCATTTTAGAAATAGTTAATATAACCAAATTCTAGGAATTGTTTACCAAATATATGAGCCATACCCGATTGCGCTTGCTGAAATCAGCAATTCGTAAAGCCCGTTTTAATGACGCAAACTAAGAAAATGATGTACCAGCTCAAAGCGAAACCGGACGGACAAATGTTCGCTTTTGTTACAATTGCTGGAGTCTGAAAACTATAATTATTTAGCGATCAACAGCTTATGTATTTGGAACAGGGATTGCCTTATTTCATTTAGTTGAGCTCCTATACTTTCCATATCACCCCGTACGACCTGGCCTTCCTGGGAGCCATATTTATCGGGCTGACTTTTACCCTGCAATTATGGTTCACTAAAAAAACAGGCAGGGCTGCAAACCGGTTGCTCGCCCTGGCCATGGCGGTCATTATGCTGTGGATGGCCTGGCTATTGTGCATTGACGTCCGGCTGACGTCCTACTTTCCTCGCTGGAGCTGGTGGCCGCTGCAATTTTCGCTGGCGCTTGGGCCCCTGATCTATTTTTATGTACGCAAAATAACGCGGCCGGAGTACAAATTCCATTGGAAGAATCTGGGACATTTCATCCCTTCACTATTGCAACAGGGCCTATTTGTATTGGAGATCAGGGAGAGCATCAGAACTGGCCCTGCTACGTACGATACGCTGACTTTTCATCAGTTGAACCCGGTACTACTGGTGTTGGCATTTATTTCATTTATCATTTACTTGTATTCGTCTTTTAGGCTGATCGACCGTTTTTACCAAGGGCTGAAATTTAATAAGCTGAATGACCGGTACCGGTATGAATTGCGGTGGCTGCACCGCTTACTGACCAGTTTTGGCCTGCTATGGTCATCAGCGATAGTTTTTACTGCAATCGATTAATTTTTTTATAATCATCACTTAGGTATCTATGCCTACTATCCTTTATATCTCTTACTATCGGTGATGATGATCCGGATAGCGGCAGCGGCATTTTTAAAAACGGAAATCGCAACATTGGCCCAGTCGCCGCCGGTTTTAAAACCACCGGCCCCGGCGGGGCTGAAGCAAAAAGGTATCTGGCTGAAAAAAGCGATGGAAGCGAACCTGCTTTACCGGGATGCCGGGCTGAGCTTATCGTCACTGGCGGAAGTGCTGGATATACACCCACACGAGTTATCCCGCATCATCAATACGGCACTTGGAAAAAACTTCAACGATTTCATTAACGAATACCGGATCCGTGAGGTGACCCGAAAAATGCAGGACCCGGCTTATGACCGTCTAACGCTGATAGGCATTGCGTTGGATGCCGGGTTCAATTCCAAATCCACGTTTAACCGCACTTTTCGACAAATAACAGGTAAGACACCAGCGGAATATAAAAACGATCTTAAAAAAGAGTTCCCATCTTATCATTTGACACCTCAATCACCTGCGACAGCGGTAATTTTACGTCACGAAGCCACCCCAAAGTGGTCTTATGACAAATTAAACCGCAATTATATGTTTAGGAATTATTTAAAGATCGCATGGCGCAACCTTAAATGCAATATGGCTTACAGCGCCCTTAATATTGTCGGCCTTGCCACCGGGTTGGCTGTTGCCTTACTTATAGGGCTTTGGGTGTTTAACCAGTATTCATACGACCGCTTTCTTCCCGGTTACGAGCAGGCCTACGTAGTTAAAGTAAACTATACCAGCCAGCATGATGGTACGCATACCCAGGATGCCGTACCGATCCCGCTGGCGGGCGTGCTCAGGAATACCATCCCCGGTATAAAGTATGTGGCCGAAGCTGACCTGGCGGATTTCCCGTCCCACAATTTCCAGGTAGGCGATAAGAAACTGCTGGTCAACGGCGGGACGGTGGCATCCGATTTCCTGAAAATATTTCAGTATCCCCTGGTAAAAGGCAACGTAAGCAGCGTATTGAGCGATGCCTATTCGATTGTGCTAGATGAATCGACCGCCAAAGCCCTATTCGGGAATGATGACCCGATCAATAAAACCATCCGGGTCGATAACCAGCAAGACGTGAAAGTTACCGGCGTTATGAAGGATTTTCCGGCCAACGCCTCCATGCAGTTCCATTTCCTGATCCCCTTCAGCTACGCGGTACAGACCACTGGTTTCGTAAAAAACGCCCGCGATCAGTGGGATAACAATTCCTTTACGATTTTTGTGGGACTGGAGGCCGGCGTTTCCAATGCCCAGTTAGCTGGTAAGATCAAGAACCTGATCGCTCAACACAACCCGCAGGCCCGCCCATACAAGCCGGAGGTCTTTCTGTACCCTTTGAAAAGCTGGCACTTGTATTCGGATTTTAAAAACGGCAAAGCCAGTGGTGGTTTTATCGACTATGTGCGGATGTTCGGCATTATCGGTGCGCTGGTACTGTTGATCGCCTGTATCAATTTCGTGAACCTTTCTACGGCCCGTTCCGAAAAACGTGCGCGTGAAGTGGGTGTACGTAAAGCGATCGGTTCCCACCGGCGCGACCTGGTCTTCCAGTTCCTGACAGAATCCGTTTTAATAACTTTTTTAGCCTTTTTTTTAGCTGTTATTTTCGTGCTGCTCGCGCTCCCCGCGTTTAACACACTTACGGGCAGTTCAGTTCAAATACCCTATGACAGCCTTGTTTTCTGGTGTATGATGATAGGCTATGTACTCGTGATTGGCTTACTGGCTGGGAGCAGGCCGGCATTTTATCTCTCCTCATTTAACCCGGTAAAAGTACTCAAAGGAAGTCTGCAGGTCGGCAAAGGAGCTGCATTACCCCGGAAGATATTGGTGGTGTTGCAGTTTAGCTGTTCGGTGACTTTTATCATCAGCACCGTGATCATTTACCAGCAAATTCAGTATGCCAAAGACCGCCCCTCAGGCTACAATGCAGACAGGCTTGTCTCAACTTTCATGACCAAAGACCTGGTCGATCATTATCCGGAGCTTAGCAATGACCTGTTAGCCTCCCGGATGGTGGAGGCGGTAACGAAGGCATCGAGTCCGGTGACCAGCATCGGCTGGCACACCGGTATCAAACAATGGCCCGGGCAAAGTGCCGGCGAACTTAAAATAAACGTTGGTGCAATAATTACAAGCGATAGCTATTTCAAAACTGTCGGCATGCAGCTCATTGACGGACATAATTTTTCAACTGATCTTAAAGCCGATTCGACCAATATTATTGTCAACGAAGCCGCCGTCAAACGCATGGGTTTAAAAGACCCAATCAACCAATTGATCAGTTTTGATGGCATCAACGGCCGTTCCAGGATCATAGGTGTGGTGAAGGATGCACTGATGGAATCGCCCTTTACACCCGTCGAGCCCTTGGTTTTTACCCACGGAGCGTTCGCAACCCAGGTCATCTACCGGTTAGCACCCGGCGTTAACCCGCATATCGCTATTGAAAAAATAGGCAAGCTGTTTGATAAATATAACCCTGCATATCCTTTCAGTTATGAATTTGTGAATGAAGTGTACGATCGTAAATTTAACCTGGAGACACTAGTGGGCAAGCTGGCAGGCATCTTCGCCGGCCTGGCAATATTCGTATCCTGCCTGGGGCTATTTGGTTTAGCTGCCTATGTAGCGGAACAGCGTACCAAGGAAATCGGCATCCGCAAAGTATTAGGGGCGTCCATGACACAGGTATGGGTACTTTTATCGGGCGATTTTATCCTGTTGGTTGCCATAAGCTGCCTGATTGCGGCGCCTGTCGCGCTATATTTTCTTAGCGGTTGGTTGCAGAAGTATGAGTACCGGATCGCTATAGGGCCCGGCGTATTTTTGTTGTCCGCGGGGACGGCGATTATCATCACCTTGTTGACGATCAGTTTCCAATCCATCAAAGCAGCCTTAGCAAACCCCGTAAAGAGCCTTCGTTCAGAGTAGTCAATGGGACCCAAATTGTGCCGGTCAAGAACTTAGGTCAAATAGGTATGCGATCTGAGGTTTAGTTGAACACGAAAGTGGTGCGTTCCGGGGTGAGATACGGAGCGCATTTTAATTCTTTAGCTGTCAATAGATTATACATTTAGAGCCCCTGCCAAATATTTAGATTATCAAAATGCTAAATACAAAAACTAATGACCACACGACCTTATATTTTAATACATATATTCGGGCATTACTAACCTTATGCTACACTACGATCCATTCGCCATCATGTCCTATGAAACTTTTCTATTAGGGCAATATCAGATCAACTGCCAAGGGCTATACTATGAACAGGGTCAGTATCTGATTTACTGCCCAGACGTATTAGAGGATACGAAGGCGCTCGATGGGGATAGCATCCATCGATGGTTACGTAACAATAAACAAATGTCGGCCCGTATCGCTATTGCCAATATTTTGCCACCGACCGCAGTAAAAATCGACGCAAAAATAGCTAATGAGATTCCGGTTGACTCAGGTTACCTGATAACGAATGCAGATATAGAGTACGAGATCGATTTGTTGATCCCACAAATTTTCCCCGATTACAAATTCGTCAATGGACACCCCATTAGAATAGTATTTCGGGAAGAACTTGCTGAAGATGGTTTCACCGAACTGCGTCGCATCTTTGAGTCAGCCAAGTTTCCCATACCGGTGACCTTTGAAAATGATCCTTCAGTTATTACCAATGCAGAAAGAGGGCAAAATATTCTACGCACTGTTCAAACGTACCGGCAACTGAAATCGAAGTTATCCGCACCACTGGCAAAGGTCTGGGAAGAAGATGAAGATAACTGGCTGCAAGTTCGCAATAAGGTGATCACACAAAATCCTTCGGAAAAAGACCAATACCGACCAGCCAGTTTTTTAGGAAAAGATCTTCGATGCCTTGTTGATTGTACCTATGGCACACCCGATAACATCCGGAATTATCTAACAATGTTTGAACAGGTCTGCTTAGTTGCCCCGACACAAAAAATGCAAGAGGAAGCACTCTTAAATTTGGGAATATCGGCCAATGAGCTGAAAGAACTCTTTAAGTTAAATAAAATACAACTACTCTATCCCAGATCAATCGAAAAGTATGACCCCAAATTAT
>JAZJZL010000053.1:36722-52446 GCA_040389845.1 Bacteroidota bacterium | reverse complement strand
GGGACTCTCTGCGTTGAGTGACGGGAGAATGCTATTGGAGGAATTATTGGAGATTAACAAAGACAATCTGCATTTTTCGAGGCGCGTTACGACGATGACGATCATGGAAATGCGAAGCCGCAACCCATTCTTGTTCCCATCGGTACCGATTGAAGATAAGCAGGTTCTGCTGCACGCAGTCGATAATTCTATAGCCACTTCCCTCAAAGATCATAAGTTGCAACCCTTCATTCGCAACCTGCTATCTGGGACAGGTAACAGCTGGGTAAGGTTTCCGAACTGGATGAATCAACTGGATTCGGAAATGCTTAGCCACTACGGATCGGCCAATTTTATCCGTGCCATGCTGGAGTTCGAGACCGAGAAAGACTTTGGTCCAGCATCGATGTCGCCGTACCCGCGGTAGAATGGGCGGCAGCTACCGGCTCAGTGCTGATACCTGCTACCATTAATGGGCATGATACTGCGCCCATCAGTGGCCTCGTGGCGGACGTCTATTCCGGCACACCGAATGCAGAGTGGGTACTACAAGACAAGGGCTTTGCAAACTTCACCGCGGAAAATATTCTCTCCATTACTCAACACCTTCCCGTATTAGAGTTAGCGACCACCTTTAATGGTACAGAGATTAGCCGGTTCAGAAAATTAATATTGGATATCGCCCATCATCAACCGACAATGGAAGACGTGCAGGAAACCATTGAAGCGTACAATCACTTTGTCAAACAGTATGAAAAGAACAAAGATAACTGGTCGTCCTGGAACATTAAAGGTTTCATCATCGGGCTGATTGGAAAAGCCAGTGGTGTATCGATGGCGTCCTGGCTGATGGGACACGCTTTAAAGCATTTGATCAAATACAGTAGCAGTGACCCCCGACTCGCGCGTGCCATCGAAACCATCGAAGCCAGCTTGCAGGGCGGGGTGCCTGAAGCGGTACTACTGAGCAAAATGCGCGACAAGGTTAAGAAAAAGTTATGAGTAAATCCCATCAACATTATGTTAAGTAAAAAACGCCGAAAATCATCCAAAATCACTTAGGGGGTAGCAATAATTCTTGCCATCCTTTTGTAAATCAATAAAATTAAAATTGTCGGGTCACCCCTGAATTATTAACTAATCTTTCCAGCTGTTCGAAAAATTTGTTCGTAATTAGTAAAGCCGGGACCACTAAGCGAACCTAACCGCTAAAAACCACTAAAAAGTGGTGAAAAAACCTACAAACACTTAGTTTGTAGGTTTTTTTATGCGTATTTAACAGTTTTAAGCATGGTCCAGTGAGCAATTTGGTGAGTTGATCCCAAAAGAATCGAACTCACCAGCTTTGGTAGATTTCCTCATATTTCAACTAATTCGTTTTAATTGAAATTTAAACGCAGTTCATCCAGGAGCATTTTTCTCCGCTAATTAAAATTGATTGGGTACCATTGGAGAAAGATGAATAATGGGTTTAAAATGCTTTTTTACCTGAAAAAGCCAAAAAAATATACTACAGGTCCAATACCAATTTATTTAAGAATTAGTGTTGATGAGAAACGTTCGGAAGTCACAATTGGTGAAGAAGTTGAACCTTATTTGTGGGATAACAAACGGTTAAGTGTAAAAGGCACAAATGATAGTGCTAAAAAAATTAACCGTCGCATTGAGACAGTCGCATTTCAGGTAATTGAAATCCGAAACAATTTGAGTTCTACTGAAGAGGAAATCACTTCCCAGAATATAAAGGATATGTATTTGGGTAAAATGATAAAACCTAAGATGCTATTCGAAATTTATGTAAACCATAATAATGAAATGGAAAGTTTGATCGGTAACGGGTTTTCGGAAAATACATTGAAAACATTCAGGTGCAGCCTAAAGCATCTAAGAAGCTATGTTCGGTTAAAATACAGGCAGTCTGATATTGGTATAAGGAACATTGACTACACATTTATAAAAGGGTTTGACTTTTATCTGCGCACAAAATATAAAAAGTGTTCGCCTGTATCCTCAGATAAATATGTGAAACATTTAAAAAAGATAGTGCTTTTAAGCATAGGCCATAAATGGCTTAGAGAGAACCCTTTTTTATTGTATAAATTCACTGCTAAGCCTACACCACGAACCTTTCTTACCTATGGAGAAATCGTAGCAATTGCAAATAAGAAATTTTCCATAGACCGCTTAAAGCATGTGCGTGATGTGTTCATATTTTGTTGTTATACAGGTCTGTCCTATATTGATATTCGAAAACTTAGCCAGTCGGAAATCGGAATTGGTGACGACAACAAAAAGTGGATTTTTACAAAACGTCACAAAACAAATCTTCCGGTTCATCTGCCAATTTTACCAATACCTTTAGCCATTATCAAAAAATACAGAAACCATCTGTATTGTAAAGAAAAAGCTACCTTATTACCGATTTACACGAATCAAAGAATGAATAGCTATCTCAAGGAGATAGCCGATGTATGTAAAATCACAAAAAGACTAACGTTTCATATGGCAAGACATTCCTTTGCTACAACAATTGCATTAGGCAACGGTGTCCCGATTGAAACTGTATCTAAAATGCTCGGGCATTCATCAATTAAAACAACTCAGCATTATGCGAAAGTACTTGATTCAAAAACGAGTTACGATATGGCAATATTAGAGCAACAGCTAAAAATAAAAAAGAAAATCTTATAACCTCATAGAAATGAAACAATAAGGATACGTATTAAAGATCACTGGCCAAATAACAGATTAAATGTTAATTTAGTCTTTAAACGAAGTGACTGAAATCTTCATAGTCTTTTAGCTTCTGGTTCTAGCTAAGTGGGCGCACAAATGAGATCTTATTCTGATCCCTTTCAGTCCTTTGAGCAATATTCAACTTTTGCAAGCTGTAATGTAGCTATGATATAGAAATGATGTGTTTTAAAGCAACAAATTTGTTTACCTTGCTAATCACCTACTTATGGTCAGTCGTGCCAGTTTTTGGCGGTCGTTGATCCTGATCTGCTTACCGGTCACGATGACGATATTTTCTTTTGTCAGGTCCATGATCACCCGGAAAACTGTTTCGTAGGTCGAGGCGGAAAATGCAGCAAGGTCGTGCCGGGACAATGTTAGATTGATATAACCATTTGCGTCTTTGCCAAACTGCTCTCCCAGTGAAAGAAGTGACTGTGCCACGCGCCCTTTTACCGGCATATGCGCCAGGTCGCGCATTTTTCGCTCGGAAACATCCAACTCTTCTGCGAAAAGCACCATGAGTTTATAACTTAGATCGCTGTTGGTTTTCAGCGAGGCTTCAAAGAACTTGATATCCACAAAACAAACTACCAGCGGCTCCACAGCGGTGGCGGAAACGCCGTAAACCATTTTGCTGCCCAGGCCACGGTGACCCAATATGGAGCCATCGGCAGCAAACCTGATGATCAATTCTTTGTCATCGCCCCATTTCTTATGAACCTTCGCCGTCCCGGAGTAAACGAAATAAATACCCGTTACCGGTTGCCCTTCGCTGAATATAACCTCTCCTTTTTTGAATTTCAGATTTTGTTTATGGTGGTTGATGGTCTCGCGCCATTCCGGCAAGGTGTTGCTGCACAGAAAACATTTTTCGAGATTACATCCTTTCTGCGGCTTGTTCATGGACTTTCGTTTTTATATTCGGTTGGTAATGATAGGATAATTTGTCAAAAGAAAAAAGCCACCCTCAGTTTCGCGAAAAAGGGTGTGCCGGGCGTAAAACTCATCTGATCAACCGGTGCGGCTTCTCCTCTCAGTCGGCTGTTCTGTTCCACGGCATATTCGTTCCACTGCCTGTTAAACAGGTTTTCTACCGTGAGGCCAACCTCATAACGCTTTTGACTGTAATTGATCTTCAGGTCGGTAACAAAATAGCCGTCTGCTATCAAGGTATTCGTGTTGTTTCCGGGGCGATCGTGCATATACCGGCAGCTCAACCCGCCGTTGATCCCGTTATTTAATTTAAAATCCAGACCTCCGGTGCTGGTCAGCGTCGGAGCCAGCGCGAGGTAGCCGGTTTTTTTTGTACTGTCAGCGTATCTTGGGTGGGCCATATTGATGTTGAGATCAGCAAAAAGCCATTTAGCCAGTTGGTACCGGGCAGAGAGATCAATACCCGAACGTTTGGTTTTGCCGCCAGGTGCAATGTCACCATCATCGGTGTAAACAAATTCCTGCGACAGGTATAAGTACCAGACCGCTGCGTTGATGAATAAGCGAGGCATTGGTTTCCAGTTCAGCCCCAGGTCTGCACCATAGGCTGAAGGAATAGTTTCCAGCCCGTTATTACCGATCACCGCGATCGCGTTATTGGAGTGAAATCCTTTGCCTGCTTTCAGATAAAACTGTACCTGTTCGTTAGCGGTATACTGGACGTTCAGTTTTGGGCTCAAGACCAAACTGTTTTTAGTGGAATCATGGTAACCAAATTTAAAGTAATCCAGCCGGGCACCTGCATTGAACTGCCATTTACCGCTTTCCAGTGTTTCATCCAGGTAAATGGCCGTATTGTTTTGTCGGATGTCGCCCTGGGTGATGTTATCCAGGAATTGGTATTGTTTGGTAACGTGGTCATAAACGGTGCCATAGGTACGGTCAAAGCGGCTGCTTAATCCAATGATAGAAGTCAGCAGGTTATTGCCCCAGTATTTGCGTTTACTGATTTTGCCGTTATAACCGAACATATCCCGTGTTTCCGCTTGCTGACGCTCGTCGCCGTTAACACTGTCTGACGCGAAAAAAGTGGAGTTCACATGCAATGAAAAAGTGTAATGCGTGTAGTATAACTGATTTTCCATAGACCAGTTGTTTTTCAGATCAGTAGTTAAACGCGTGATCGCATTGATCCTTGTAGACTTACCTCCCTGAGCGCTGTCGAGGGCTGCAAACCTGTCGATGGTTACAGGAGCAGCCGGAATTCGGATCGCGTTTCCTTGTTCATCCAGCGCAACTGTATGAGCGGCAACTACCCGTTCAGGTATTTCCCCGGAAGCGATCCAACTGGTACTGAAGGTAGAAGCGCTTAGGGATAATTTATTATTTGCGCCTATTTTTTGGGTGTACTTCCCGAACAGGTTGGTCCGTTTATAATGTTCCGGCAGCTTAAAAGCTCCGTCGGTATAATTATATTCCCCGGCGATATAGGCCGTTGCTCCGCTTTGAGCGGCATGATTCCCTAATAGATCGACCAGTCCTGCAATGCGGAAGGTATGGAATTGTCCGCCCTCCACACTGATCATACTCCGGTCTATGGCGTCTTTGGTGGTATAACTTAAATAGCCTGCCGTGGCCAGATCGCCATAAGCGGAATAATACGGGCCCTTGCCGAAATCAAAATTCTTCACGGTTTCAGGGATCAGGAAATGCAGGTCGGCATAACCCTGTCCGTGGATATGGGAGACCATATTGACCGGCATATCATCGACCGAAACATTCAGGTCGGTGCCATGATCCGCATCGAAGCCCCGGACAAAGATTTGCTCCGCTTTGCCGCCGCCCATATGCTGGGCGATGAACAAGCCGGGTACCAGGCGCATCAGGTCCTGTGAAGAATTGACCGGGCGAAGCCGCAGATCTAAAGTGCTCAGCGTGTGAAATGGGCTGCACATCAGCGAGGGGGCGATCACCACCTCTTTCAGGTCAACCTGCCCGTTGTCCATCACAACGCTCACCGGCATAGCTGAACTACGTACCGGAAGAACTTTTGTCGTGTAACCGATATAAGTAATCGTCAAAGTGGCGGTATCAGTTGGAAGCGAAAGCTGAAAATCCCCTGATTTACCGGTACAGCACAATTTGCCATTGGCGCGAATACAGGCGCATTCCAGCGGCTGTTTGGTGATATTGTCGGCGATATGACCTTTATAAATGTATTGTGCGTTTGCCCATTGCACCGCTAAAACGGTGATTATCATAAGCAACGCCATTTTTTTTAGCGTATTCATTGGAATATATATTGAGTAAAACCGCTTGCGGTTTGCTGATCGTTGAAAATTGTTCATTAGACCGGAAGAAACGATCCGTACATAAATTATCCATTGGAGGTGCCAAAGGGCTCCTCCTTGATGGTTGACTTCAATAAGGATCAACTCAATTGGGGCGGGCGGAATATGGAGAGAAAGGTGCCTGCCTGTTTACCGTAATTTCCTGCGGACGGAAACGGGTTTTCGATACCCATGCTCCATAAGGTGCTGTTGTGAAAGAGATTGTTGACAAAATAAACATCCTGGAACAGGTTTTTCTGCGCCTGGCTTTCGGCATTGTTTTGTTTGTCTTCAGCCTGCTTAATCTTTTTCATCAGGTAACATTTACCGTTGCAATGCAGGAAAGGCTTATCGCGGTTTTCGCACAGTTTGGCAGCGATATAACTTTGGTTGAATTTAAAGCCGGCATAAACGAACAAGCGTGAGAAGTTAACGGTGAGCACCGAGAAAATCAAAAGCCATGCCGTCAACAGCTTTAACATCTTATACCTTAAAATATTGATTGAATAGCGTTAAGCGTTTTTTTATTTCGCTAAAGTGTATTTTGGCCGATGCTGCGTTAGTTGCCTGGTTAAGCTCAGTAACTTGTTCCATCAAAGGTTCCAGCCATTTATGCAAGGCCAGGTGATCCGGGCCTTGCATCCGGCATTCTTTGATCATTAGCTCGATACCAGCCTGTAACGTGGTGCCTGCCTGGTGATAATCAACCAACTTATGGCCGTTGAATTTTTTTGCGATCTGCTGGAGACGGGCAACATTATTACCGGTAGCCTGGTCGATCTTCCATTTGGTGCCATTATTCAGCACTAATTCCTCGGAAGCTTTCTCATGTTGATAGCGGCTCGTTGCATGAAGTGCAGAAAAGGCGATTGTAAATACAAGAACAGTGATCAATTTTTTCATTATAGGTCTTTCTTTTTAAATATTTTAAGTGCAAAAAATAATGGCACAATGATCCAGATCAGTTGCATCAACAGCGAGAATACGATCCCGATACCACTTCCAAAAAATTGCTGATACAACGCCCCGGTATAGCCCATTAGTGCGGAAATATCGAGTTGCAGCAGGATCAGGATGCGTGCAAGGTCTATAGGATTTAATGCCGTCAAAACGATCATCGCCTTTTCCAGGGGATAATCGGCAAAAAGGGTCAGGAACAATAAAACAAGCCCGTCAAATATGATCGAGAAATAGAACCAGAGCATTAAAGCTAATCCAATGCCTTTAGCTTTGTCGCGAGTAATGGTCGATGTCAGGAAAGCCAATGAAATAAAGCTTAATGTCAGCAGGCAGCCCGAGATCATTAGGGTGATGCCGGTGGCAGAAAAAGCAAACAGGCAAACGGGAATACAGACGCCAATAAAAAAGGCAAGCAAGATCGAACTGCTGATGCCGATGAATTTCCCCAGTAAGATATTTCGCCTGCTGATGGGCTGCGATACCAGCATTTCAGTGAACTCAGCCGCATTGAAATAATAGGTGGTCGCGTAAACGATACTCACCAACGGAACGATGATCAGGATAACCGTTGTAATACTCACCAGGCCTTTGGTTACGTCCGCATCTGACAAGAAAATGGTCAGGCTGATCGCCAGTAATAAAAGCGTATACGCCAGCAATACCTTGCTGCGTACGATATCGAGGATGATATATTTCGCGATTTTTAGCATGATGGTGAACTTAATATTTGTGTTAAGGCCTTACTTAATTTCTGCTCACCGGTTTCCAGTTTAAGATCCGTTAAGGTCTTATAAAATTTGATCTGCCCTTCAAAAATGTAGAGGATATGGTCGGATATTTCATCAGCTTCACTCAGGATATGAGAAGTCACCAGGATCAGCTTGCCTTTAGACTTTTCTTCCAATATTTTTTCTTTCAACGCTTCGGCAGCCAGTGGGTCAAGGCCTGCCGACGGTTCATCCAGGATCAGGACATCCGGGTTAAACATGAATGCCAGCGCGGCGCTTACTTTTTGTAATGTGCCGCCGGATAAGGTGCGCATGGTTTTTTGATACATCTTTTCCAACTGGTAAGCTTTGAGCAATTCTGTGTCAACCGCGTCCTGCTGCCGGATATCCATAACCATTTTAAAAAGCTGGCCGATCTTCATGTTATCAGGGTAATGCCCTATTTGAGGCATATAGCCGATGTGTTTTTTATAATCGAAGGTGTTCAGAATTGATCTGCCTTGAAACAAGATATCTCCGCCATCTGGTATAACCATCCCGAGGATGGATTTGATCAGCGTGGTTTTTCCTGAAGCATTTGGTCCCAGGATGGACACCACCCCGCCGCTGGCGAAATCGCAGCTGACATTTTTGAGTACTTCCAGCCGCCCAAATGATTTTTTAAGTCCATTGACCGCTATTATTTTTTCCATGGTTTCATTCTTGGTTTTTCGTCTTTAACAGATTCGGGTGTAATGGAAGGAATGGCGCGTTCTACCTTGTCGATCAGGTTGACGATGAAACTCCGCATCAGCATGACGCTCTGCGGGTTCTGTTCGATAATCTGCGCGTAAAGGCTTATCGGGCGGTACGGAATATCACCGGTTCCATCCTTATTGAGGTCATAGCCCTCATATTTGTCCCAATAGTTGTCGTTGAAATAGATCTCTTTTAAAGTGCCGTTGGTGGTGACGTCGAAAGAGTTTCCTTTGTAGTTATTTTGTGTGAAATGGTCCTTGTTACAACTGGCCAGTACCCGCATTGCCCAGCCATTGGAAACAAAATCGTTATGGGTAACGGTGATGCGGTCGGAGTTTTCCATATAAATGCCGGTGGTGTTCCGGATAAAATGATTGCCTTCGATCCGCGCATCGGTGATCTCTTTGAGCAATACACCATAGATAGAACTGCCCCAGTTTTCGATAAAGGTGTTATCCAGCATGGCAATGCGCCGGGTATACATCACGGAAACACCTGACCCATTGTTTTTAAAAGTATTGTGGCGATAAGTGTCATCGTCGGAGAACATAAAGTGCAGGCCGTAACGGATATTCTTTTCACTGAAATTATTCTCGATCAGACATTTTTTGGCAAACTCGAAATAGATGCCATCCCGATGCCGGGTCACGTAATTTTCATTGAGCAATATTTCCTTACATTTCCACAAATGAATGCCATTCCCGGAGTTCTCGATATTGTTGGAGCCGGTAATATGATTATGCAATACCTGGATATGTTTACAGTTGGACAAATAGATCCCGAAAAAATTATTGATAAGTGTATTGTTGCTGATGGTCACAAATTCGACATTACTTAGCCTTATGCCTGCAAAATCACGCATAGAACCAGTTTTTGAATTTTTGATGATAAAACCGTCAAGTTTAACATGTCCTGAAGTGATCGTTAATACTTCTTCCTGGAAACGGGCATCCAGGACAGGTTGGTTCTGCCCTAAAATGGTCAGTTCTTTATCCACTATCGTATTCAGGGAGATATAGGTTCCTTTTTCGACGCGTATCGTATCTCCATTTTTAGCGAGGGTTACCGCCTGTTTGAGCGTTGCCACTTTTGTTCCGGGAGCCACGATGATCGTGTGAGCCCATACCGGAACCGGCAGCATAAACAGTAAACCTATTTTAACGATGAGCGATCTCATTATTTATTTTTACTTAATAACAGTGACCAGTCATAGACCTGCGCCGACTTGTCCTTTTTTGCGGCTTCTGCCGCCTGCCGTGAAAGAAAAGCCGCCAGGTTCCCACCCATAGGTGAGGACAGCGAGCTATCCCGGAGGAAAAAGGATTTCCGGGCATCGGTAAATTGTCCTGGGTTTGTAAAATCATTAACTAAAAAAACACTCTTTGCATCTCCGGCAATTGTAGGATTCTCCTTTAAGAAACCGGCCATACATTCAGCCGCGTCAAATTTAAATACCTTTCCTTTGGCGGTGATCAGCTCAGCAGCGAAACGCTTATCCATAATCGTCATTTTACAATGCGCACAAGCGTCTTTACCATAACGAATAGGATCGGGCCCGTGACTGCAAGCTGTCAAAAGGCAGCAGAGCAACATTGTAATGATGTTTAACCTTTTCATTTGATCTTGTTTGGAGAAATTCTCGGTTTATAAAAAAGTGCAGTTGCGGCCAGTACCCCGCCTAATCCTACTAAGATTCCGCCTGTATCTGGTAATGAACCGGCAGTAAAATTGAGCAGTTGTTTATAACCAAAAAGCGGCGGCTGGTAATTCATCCCTTCTACTTTGATGGCGGCGTGTGGATTTAGGTTGTGTCCATAGCTATATTCCCACATATAAAAGTCGCTAAAGCCAACAATAGCGAATAGGCATAAGCCAATGAACCAGGTCCATAAAAGTTTACGGCTTTTGGCGATGCCTGCGGCAATACCGATGAGCGTCAGCGCACCAAATACAAAGGGAAGTATCTTAAACTCCTTGAAATCATCAACCGAAATAAATTTCATGCCGATGTAGTGGTTCAGACCGTTGATCTGATCGATACTTCCTGACAATCCATTCAGCCAGATTTTCATTTCCAGGCCTTCAGGATATTGGGGGGCGTCCAGTAAAATATGCCATAAAGGAAGAATATAAGCGCTCAGCATCAGCACGCAGCTGATGGAGATCAACACTCTTGTATGGGTTTTCATGATCGGAGGATTAACAAAGTGTATAGTGTTTTCTAACACCATACACTTTGATTTGTAATTATTGGGTTACCGGGTTTTCACCGATAGAGAACTTAATGGGCACATTGGAGCCTGCGGGAGATACCCTGAAATAGCCCTGCATTTCCTGGTGAAGCGCTGAACAAAAGTCAGTACAATAGAAAGGAACGATACCAGCTAATCCGGGAGCCCATTTTAAGGTACAGGTTTCACCCGGCATGACCAGCAATTCTGCGTTATTCGCACCTTTGATCGCGAATCCGTGTGGGACATCCCAATCCTGTTCCAGGTTAGTCACATGGACATAAACTTCGTCCCCGATCTTGATCCCTTCAATGTTATCCGGTGCAAGATGTGAACGGATAGCGGTCATATAAACATCCACGCGATTGCCGTTTCGAACAACCTTGGTATCTTTTTCAGACTTGGTTGCAAAGGCATTTTTGTTGTCCTCCAGCTTAAAGAATTTTACCTGGTTTTTAAGGATTTTGTCAGCAAGGATCATTTGCGCGTAATGTGGCTCTCCTATAGTCGGGAAATCCAGCAAAAGTTTCATTTTATTACCGGTAATATCGATCAGCTGGCAAGCCTGGGCTAGTTCCGGGCCTGTTGGCAGGTACCTGTCCTTGGTGATCTTGTTTAGCGAAAGCAAGTATTTGCCGAATGGCTTTTTGGAATCACCGCCTACGACAGATAAGTGGCCAGGTGAATAGTAAGAAGGTATCCGGTCAATAATTTCTAAATTGTCCAGTTTCCATTTAACCACTTCTGAAGAAACAAACATCGTCGTATAAGCATACCCTTTATCATCAAATTCGGTATGCAATGGGCCCAGCCCTGGTTTTTTAACTTCACCGCGCAATACTGCTTCATATTTCAATACCGGGATGTTGCCTTCAACCATGCCGTCATATTGTTTTTTATCGATAGCGTCCAGCATTTTTTGATAAGAGAAAACCGGAATAACAGCGGCCAGTTTGCCGCTTGCAACAATACTTAAACCGTCAGGGCTCACGTCTACACCGTGCGGAGATTTTGGGCAAGGCATGTAATAAACCAAGCCGGGAAATTTGGTGATATCAATGGTCTGTGTTTCACTCTCCATAACAGAAGTAGCAGCGTGGGTCTTTTCGTTATAAACATTATGCGCGTATTTCGCGGATATTTTAGTTCCCTTACCTGCGGCGATCAGTTCTTCGGCTTTTTTCCAGTTTACAGCCATAATAAAGTCCTTATCACGCTGGCTCGCGTTCACCTCTAATAAGGTGTGTGCCTGCTCGGTATTATAGCAGGTAAAAAAGATCCAGTCATGTGACGGGCCTTTACCTGCATGTGCTAAGTCGTAATTAAAGGCAGGCACTATCAGCTGGAAAGCCAGATTCATCGCACCGTTATCCTTATTCACCTTTACGAATGAAACGGCACCTTTGAAGGTTTGCTTAAAGCTGGCGATCGAATTATCTGTTTTATTGTTGTCAAGTGGCTCGCTGAAACGTGTATTGCCTACAACGTACTCTGTATTTTCTGTGCAAAAAGGAGAGGCGTGGTTTCCGCCGATGTTTGGCAACTCGATGATCTCGGCTGTTTTAAAAGTAGCCAGGTCAATACGGGCGATACGTGGGGTATTGTTTCCATTAATAAATAGCCAGCGGCCATCATCTTCGCCATTGGTTTTTGAAAGCTCCGGGTGGTGTGAGTCATCCCAGGGTACAAACCCGTGTGATGTATTCAGCATAGGTTTGGTTTCTTCAGAATAACCATAACCATTCTCCGGATTTTGAGAAAAAACAGGGATCACTTTTAACAAGCGGCCGGACGGAATACCGTAGGCAGCTACTTGTCCGCTAAACCCGCCGGATAGAAAAGCATATACTTCATCGTATTTACCCGGTGCCACGTATACTTTTTGCGCGGCATCCGCATCAACTGAAGACCCGGCTTTTCCGGGTTTACAGCCATAAATGGTACTGCCCGCTAACAAAGCCAAAGCCGGTACCAGTAATTTATAAGGTGAAAATTTCATGATCTTTAAAAGTTTAAATGTTATTTACTGTCATTTTTTCTAAAGTATTCCAGGATCTGGCGGGTTTCGTCGTCCGTTACATTCTGGAAGGTCATTTGGGTTAGGTGTTTTTCAAGCAACGCCTTGCCAACCGGGTCCTTTGCCTCCATTTCAACGGGGTTGGTGATCTGGTTCATGATCCATTCGGGAGTGCGTCTTTTAGTAACGTCCTTCAAGCCCGGGCCAACAACCTTTTGATCGGTAATCTTGTGGCAGGCCGAACATTTGGCATTGAAAACAACCATGCCTTTATCCGCCATAGCGGGGTCAATGGCATTCAGTTTTACATCCGTGAATTTGCCGACACCTTTGCTGTCGCTTTTCGCAGCGGGGTCAATATCCGCGCTTGCTGCTGGTGTGGCGGCCGCAGTATTGTCTGCTTCCGAGCCTCCGTTTGACGGACCGCAGGCATATAAAAAGGTCAAACCTGACACGAGCGTAGCAATAAGTAAGGTTTTTAGATTTTTCATTTTTCTTGTGTTTTTATTTTTGATAAAACTATGAGTAAATAGGGAGGGCCAACATGATGCCCGACAGTCTATAATATGATATAAATCATATTATATGGCCAATTAACTCGTTTAATGCTCCAATTATTAACATTAAATCATATTAATAAAAGATGTTATTGTCTTTTATTAGATCAAATTTTTTTACTTCAAAAAGTATTTATGCTGCTGGAACTCTTCCACCAGTTCGGTTACAGGCTTCTTGCTGAATTCGGCCATTAACAGATCCCGGATCGGTTTGACCTGATCGTGCATCGGGCAGGGCTGTGTTTCTGAACACTTCTCCAATCCAAGTACACAAGAGGTGAAAAGACCGTTGCCATCGATCGCCCTGACGATGTCGATCAGGAAAAGGTGCTGCCCGTTTTCAACATAAAACCCCCCGGTCGGCCCCTTCGCGGACGAAAGAATTTTCTTGCGGACCAGCGTTTGCAATATCTTGCCTGTAAAATGCATGGGTGAACCAATTGCTTCAGCAACCTCGATGATCCCCGTCTTTTCATTCTTCTTGCTTTTAAGGGCGACATAAACCGTCGCCCTGATGGCGTATTCACATGATTTGGATAGTATCATTTTTTGTGCTGTTGATTTTACAAACCTAAATATATAATTATCCTTTAAGATAATTCCTTTTCGAGCTGAATGGCTTTAGGGAACAGGATATTGCTTTCCAGGTGTACGTGACGGTGCAGGTCGTTTTCATATTCTTCCAATTTCTTGAAAAGTATAGTATAGGAACTGCAGGCGTCTACAGGCAACTGGTAATTTGAAGTGATTTTCCGTATGGTTTCAAAATCGCCGCCTACCTGCTCATGTTCAGAATCCATGATCTGTATCGGTACGGAGATCTTCCCAAAGTTCGCAGAGGGGAGCATACCGCCTGAGTTGTAAACCTGTGCCAGTTCCTTGATAAAAGGGAACAGTATTTTTTCTTCTTTGACCATATGCAGGGTCAGGTCATTTCCGATCCGTTCAAATAATTCCGCCACTTTGATCAGTTCAGGATGTCTTTCGCCGTGAACACGAGCTACTTTTTGAGCGATCTCCCTAATAAACTGAGTATTCTCGCGTACATAACGATGGTGGGTATTAATAATGTAGTCACTCAGGAAACCCAGGTCCCAGTTTTGAAAATCGTTTTCGCTGGTCGTAGTAGCCTCACCTTCAACTGCTCCGAGCTGTCGCTCCACTTCTTCAGGGTTGATACCCTTTTTCTCGCAAACTTCAGCGATGGTTTTTTTGCCGCCACAGCAGAAATCGATGCCTAAGTTTTTAAAGACCTGCGCTTTACGGTAGTCTTTAGCCACGATCTCTCCAATGGTTTCTGTGTTTTCGGCCTCAGTCTTTTTGGCGATCTTCACCTGCCATACTTCCGGGCCACTTTCCAGATAATCCCAAATGAAAACCTGGCCTCTTTCAGCCAGAAGCTGATAATACAAAGGTTTAGGATCATGGTCATTGTGAATAATAAAAGCCTCGCCTGATAACAGGGAATCGAACTTGTCAAAAATCTTTGGATGCTTAAACCGCGGTTCGATCACGGTTACGTCCAGAATGTCTAATACTTCCATTTTCTAAATTGTTAAATAATAAAAGACAAATTTATCTTTTATTGTTTATTAAAAAAGTGATCGTCGTCACATATACTTATGAGCGTTGCCTTTTAGCCTTAAAAAGCAATAGAATGCCGACCGGAAGAAAGGATAGGCAAAGTAAAAACAACAGGAACTGATAAGATGGGATCACAATGGCAAACAGCGCTAACAAGGGTTGTAAAAAGAGCAGGCAGAGGTAAGTCACGGCGAGGATGACATAGAGGATGTTTACGGTGGCAACTAATTTACAGGACCTGATCATCCCTTTTCTTAAAAATTGCCCGATCAGCAGCGGCATGATTATTCCCAGGGTGAGCAAATGGATATAACCAATGATCAGGTTGCGGTTGAGGAATGTCCAGTCACCAACGGCAGGAATACACACCAATAGTTGAAAAATGCATTTGAAAGTCAGGCCTATGGTAGCCGCTCGTTCTAAAAACGACAAATTGAGCCATTGCGTTCTGAAATTAAAACAGAGCATAGCCCAACTGACCAGGTTTAAGCCCGCACCTGAGCAAGCCAATATCCAGCTAAGGCTACTCGTTTTGCTCCATAAGGTGAAGATAAAATAGAGCGGTATCACGGAAAAGATAAAAAAATATAACCATAATCTTGAACGTTTTACTAATGGCTTTGTCGGTAAAGTAGCAACCAATAGTCCTAAAATAGCCAGTAACATAAATCCGTTCATTTGAAAATGCAGGTAAAAATAGATCGCGTCCTGGTAGTACGGTGTGTTTTTTAGCCCCAATGCAGCCAGCGGGCCTAAGGCGAATGGCCCCAGCGCCGAAAGGCATAATAAGAACAGGCTTCCCCGGAGCAGGATATATGCTGGTTCATTCACACATTGTTTAAGCAAGTTTCCATGGAACACGAGGTAGGTAAAGCGAAAAGTCACCAATACAAAAAGAGTTGAGAAGCTGATGGAAACCAGTTTATAG
>JAZJZL010000053.1:29429-36691 GCA_040389845.1 Bacteroidota bacterium | reverse complement strand
CGTACGCGCTTAAAAGCGTTAGCAAAAATATAGTTTTGAAACCGGAACCTATTTTCCCTTCATTGCATAACGATTTGATCAAAAATGCGATGGAGAAAAACATCCAGCCTGAAAAAGCAAAGTGCGAGTGGGCATGCAGGATGAATTGGTAGTCAAGTTTTGGGACATCGTAAAGCTGCATATAACGCAGTAACACGCCGAAAATACTCAGCACGATAAAATTAATGATCGCCCACCGTGGATAATTCAGGCTTTGATACCATTTCATCACAGGCCTAATAATCGTTTCCCTTCATCCGTAATACTATCATAAGACCAAACCGGCTCCCAAACAAGGTCGACCGTGGCCTCATAACCTTCATAATGGCCCTCGATACAATTTTTTACAGCGAATACAATACTTTCTCCCATCGGACAATACGAGGAGGACAAGGTCATTTCAACCTTGACCCGTTTTTTCGGGGCCTCTATTTCTATACCGTAAACCAGCCCAAGGTCGATGATGTTAATGTGCAATTCCGGATCCATCACCAGCCGCAGTGTTTCCATCATTTGTTGTTTTAAAAAGGAATTGGGGTCGGTAATATCAAAGCTTGCCATAAGTTATTGTTTTATGAAATAGTACGATAAAGATGTTGGACAGGTACAGCATGGCGGTAACCATCAATGCTGCGATGCCTATATAGATCAGCGGCAGGAACAGCAGGTAACAGCCTGGCATAAAGGTCAGGCAAAAGATAAGGTACGACACCGTCTGTGCCTTCAGGAGGTTATCAGCAAAAAGGTCTGCGGGCATAGGCGTTTTGAACTTGCCCGTCAGGTGTTCGTAGTGTTTAACCCAAACAATAAACGGCAGTGTCTTAAAGGTTTGCCCCAATATTAGCGCGGTGATCCAGCCCATCAGCATGAATTCGCCATAGATCATGGAAAATCGGATAGTAATCGGGTTGTTTTTGAAATGAAAATAAATAATGAACGGCACCGTCAGGGTAGCGATCTTTAACAGGATAAACGACAGGAAACTGTTCATCATCGGCAGGTCGATGTGTTTTCTTAACCGTGACCGCAGACATTTTAAAATGAAAATAAAATAGCAGGTTATTCCGGCGGCACCTATTGTGAATATCAGATAGGTCCGTAGGCTAAGCCCGAAGAGATAGGAATCTACCAGGAAGTAAAGCAGCGCGCCAACGATCAGGTAATAACTGTAGGTGAGTAATTTGGTGCTTTGATACGAGGAAACCAGGAACATGGGTACCAGTTTGGAACTCACCCCGATCAGCATGAGCAGGAACCAGCCGATCAGCCCCATGTGCGCGTGCAGTTTCAGAAAGTGCAGCTGATCCTGGGGAAATATGGAAAGGGTAAAATTAAAGGCCAAAGCCGCGCCTAATGCGACGGTCAGGCAAAGACAGATACAGGCGCTGAAGATAAAATCCTCCTGAATGGTCTCCTGCTTTTTCTTTTTAGCGGTCAGGTATACATTGGCCGTAAACAGGACAACCGCTAAAAGCAATAAAATTGCCCCACATTGCATATGGATACCCGGCACGAATACCCAAAATGAATAGACAAGTGCTATTAGCCCCGGCAAGAACAGCCCGAAACTAATCCAGGCAAGTTTTTCGCTATACAAGTCCGTTTCCAATACCACCGGTATCAGCTGGTAGGACGCGCCCAGGATGATCATCGTTCCCCAGCCGAGCGCGGCCATATGGGTAATAGCCAGAATCTGCGGGTGAAAATAATGCCCGGTAAATGCTTTCACCGAAAATAACATCATCACAGAAAGTACCAAAAAACAAAACGCGGCAGTCACATAATGGGTAACCACGATTTTATAAAGGCCAGGATTCTGCTTGATCCCGCTCATTTTTTATAGATCAGCATGTTGATATCGGCAGGGCCGATTGTTTTAAAGACATAGGTCAATCCTTGTTTCGCCAGCTCCGGCAACAGGTATACCGGTATCTTTTTGTGATACACAAACAGGGCGCTGCCGGCAACCAGGTTCGGCGTTTGTTCCAGGATGGCCAGCATCGGTTTAGGCATCTCCAGCTTTCTAACATCAAGAAAAGTAATTCTGGCTTCGTCAAATCTTTTCAGCAGCCGGTCGAATTGGTCATTGTCAGCAGCTGGGTCTGTTAAGAGAATCGTAACCGTTTCGTCCGCAATAGATCCGGTTTTATTAAAATAAGTTACGACCAGGTTTGGTTCGGGATGTTCCACACGGAAGGAAAATCCTTTGTCTGCCAGCAAATGGATCAATGGCAACGGCTCGAACGTATTGATAAGTTTCAGTCCCTGGCCTTCTTCGAGTTTTTTTATAGCAGCTAATATTTCTTTTAGCGGGTCTTTATCCTGTGCCAGTACAGGACGTACATCAAGTTCAAGGTAATCCAAAGGTTCCTGGAAAGAAGCAGTTCGCACGGCTATATTATTTTCAACGGAAGCGTCAGCAGTTACCTTGAACCCAATTTGCTTCATGCTCCACATAAAATCCGAGATCTCGGTATTTGATATTTTGCAGGCATCGGCGATGCTAACCCTTTTAACCAATAGATTCCGTAGCAAGGGGTTTTTAAGTCTTGAAAATTTTTTATTCAAACCGACCAGTGTCCTGATCACCAGGTCACGGTCAACTTCAAGCAGTTGGCTGATCTTAGTTTGCGCGTTAATTGTAAGTTCCATCACGCAAAAATGCACATGTAAATGGGTTCAAAATATGATATAAATCATGTTATGCGATGATTTTAGTTAGGAAACAGTAAAATAACATGTTGACGCAGCAAGTCGCAGACCTGCTGCACACAGCAACTTAAGCAGAAGCTGTATATATTAGTAAGGCCGGACAATTATATTGGTATGTTAAGTGACCACATTAATCAAAGTATAATTCAACGCTATTTTAGTAATCTATAAAATGGTTATTTTTAATGCTAAGTATCCGCCAGCAAGTCAAAGTATTCATCATCTTCATTTTTACCGCCAAATCCTTTGCCGGTATGCTTATGGGTTTCTAAGAATTCTATTTTGCTGATCCATTTTACCATTTTATATCCAAGTTGATTTTCCACCCGCAGCCTTAGGGGTGCGCCGTGTGTTTCGGAAAGGGGCTGATAATTCATTTCCCAGGCAAGTATGGATTCCGGTTTCAGGCAATTATCCAAACTGTGAGTGTCATAATAAGTCCCGCCATACATCCCTTCACCAAACGAGTAAAAAACTACAGTTGTTACTGAAGGATGCGGTTTAACCAATTCCACGAGTTTTTTTATGGGTAATCCACCCCATTCGGCAATTCCCGACCAGCCTTGTATGCAGTGATGCATTGTTATGTTTTGCTCCAGATCCATTTGTTTAAGGTCTTCGAGTGATAGCTCGACCGGGTTTTCAACCAGTCCGCCAACTTGCAGCTTATAATCTTTAAATTTATTTGCCGCCAGTTTGCGCCACTCGTCTGAGTCGGGCATTTTGCCATTTACCCAGAAATAAGGTGAAATGTCTTTACGTTTATAATAATCCTTCGGCTTGAATTTGTTGATAGACATGCTCCACAATGTGCCATTGATAGCTGCATCTGCATATTGCAACGACCGGGGCCTTTGCCAGGAGATCCAGTGGGCCAGAAAACCAAATGCTATCGTCAATAAGATAACACCTAAACCAATATATATCCCCGAGTGATTGACAGGATTATCTGTGTTAACAGTGATATGGTTCATATTACGTGTAATTCCGGTAACTGCTATCATGGCCACATGGATAATAATAAAGGCCACAAAAGATAACATGACCAAAAAATGGATAGACCGCGCACCCTGACGATTACCAAATAATTTAGGGAGCCAATGCAGCCGGTTTTCAATTGCAGGCGACATGGCCATGCCGCTAACCATTGCAACAGGCGCCAGTAAAAAAACTACAGCGAAGTAAGATATTTGCTGCAGGGCGTTAAAATGATAAAAACCATTAGGCTCGATGGGCATGTGAAAGGTTGCATAATGTACAAATACATTCCATGAATCTGGTAATACCTGCCAGGACATCGGAACAAGACGTTTCCATTGGTTAGTAAAAAATAGTAGTGCAATAAATACTGCACCGTTGAACAGAAAAAAAGGAACGGTTATAAAATGCCAGTGTCGCGCCAGCCCTATAGAGTGGCGGTAACCTGGCAAGCCAACTATAGGGGTTAAATACCTTGCGTCTTCTTTTGCCGTCCAAACCCTGTCATCCGGCACTTTCACCGGTGTAAACCGTAACCATTCCGAATCAGGCGCACAGCCATTGTTCCAATATAAGCGAGCGTGATCAGCTAGTATGGAAAGCCCACTCCTGATTATAAGTATAAGGAAAAAGAAATTAACCCAATGGCTAAGACTTAGCCACAGCGGAAACCCTTTGGGATCAGCCGGGGTTATTGAAGGTAGGGATAAGGATGGATCGCGCGGCAAACCAAATACCAGGTATTGGAACCATGCAAGTCCTACTGTTGCAAGCAGAAGAATGAGAAGAATTACTATTGCGGAAAGCTTAATACCTATAAACATCCGTCTATCCTGTGGGAAACGTATCGCGCGTTCTGCTTCATTAAAATTTGTAAACATTACTTTTATAATTAAATGTTAAAATGATGATAGTAGGGAAGCCTAACTTCGGAAACTATTGTTCCTGATCTATAGACGCGTAGTTGCCTCTATGCCGGGTGTTAAACCATATTCCGGGTGACCGGCCGTTTTACTGTCCAATTGGCAGAATTGCTTAATGTCATCAAGCGAAAGATCATACCCTGTCAGATAAAGAAAGCTGTACTGTAGCATACACGCATGTCCGTTTGACATGATAAAGTGGTCGCGCATTGGCCATTGCGGATTTTTCATAAACTCTGTCCAAAGTACATGCCCCACCGGGGCAAGCGCCATAGGTGTCCCCGGATGGCCCAATTTGCTTTTTTTACGGCATCCGCCGACAATACCCTTACTGTTTTAATCCCCAAATTTTCAATTGATTGTGTATTTGAGTCCATTTAATTGTATGTAATTATTTTCAATAAGCCATTGCCATGGGGATAGGTGCAGACGGCATATTACATACAAACGACTTTTTTTATCTAATAAGTTTTCAAAACAATTTTGTTGTTCTTATCCAGGTTAAACGGGAGTTTATAAGTGTTACCGACTTTATATAGAGACAATCACAATCGCATACAGTTTTTAAAACTTCAAATTGTTTCTCATTTCTATATTCTTTTTCGACTTTTCAATTTCAAGTTACCCTATTAATTTTAAGAGCATTCTGGATAAACATATCTAATGAAGCTTGCATAGTTTTGATTCGAAGAATTTGATTTAATTTTCTTGCTAAACAGGTTTAATTTGACGATATTTACTATAGTATTTGCAACCAAAAACGACTAAAAATTTGGTGAGTCAGAAAGCAATTTTTACTAAAAACACGCCAAAAACCGTGTTTAAAGCATATTAGAGGGGTTTTGTTAGATTCTCGTCGGGACCACTTAGAACCCATCCATGGGAACGGCATGGGAAGATTGTTGAAAAGCCTTTAGATGAAAATCTGGAGGCTTTTTTTGTTGACTGTAGTGATAACACCGGCCGCTATATTGTAAGCCGGCACCCAATATGTTTTCGGTGTACAATTCCCCAATCTGTTAGATGACAAATTCAGAATTGGCTTTGATGGGATGATCTGAACTTTTCATTTCCGTTTATTGTCAAGTTTCGATTTTATACTGTTCCGGCATAATTTATCCTGAATATTTTATCAGTCTCACCGGGCATTGGAGTTACCTCATATTTGCAACTCCATTCTTTTATACTTTCTAAGATTGGTAAAAAAGCCAAGCCTTTTTCAGACAACTTATATTCTACCCTGGGCGGTAGTTCCTTATAGGCCAATCTTTCCAATATTCCATCTTCTTCCAATTCTTTTAATTGTTCGACTAGTACTTTCCTTGAAATGAGTGGTATAATGGAATCCAGTTGACCAAAACGAATGGTACGGGTACCGATAACATTGATGATAATGGGCTTCCATTTATTGCCAATCGTGCCAATAGCTCTGGTAAATGAACAATTCGAAGCGCAAAATTTTTCGTCTCTCATATTTTAAATTTTGTAGTTACCCGGGGGTAACCAGAATAAACCCTATTGGTTACAAATATATACTATTGATAGTATCTTTGTGAAACAATTTAGTAATAATTAAAAAATGAGCAGATTAAAAGATAAAGTAGCCGTGATTACAGGGGGTAATAGTGGCATTGGGTTGGGCATTGCCCGGGAATTTAAAAACGAAGGTGCTAAAGGGGTTATAGTTGGCAGAAACCAGGAAACTTTAGATCGTGCCGTCGCTCAGCTTGGCGAGGGTTTTATAGCCATTAATGCCGATGTGACCAACCTCGCCGACCTGGAAAGGGTGTTTGCTGTAACAGCTGAAAGATTTGGTAAAATAGATGTGATCGTAGCCAATGCGGGTGCCGGAGCGGTAGGGACTGTGGCGACTTTTGATGAAGCGGCGTTTGACCAGGCTATTGATCTCAACCTGAAGAGTGTTTACTTCACGGTTCAGAAAGCACTACCCCATATGAATGATGGTGGTTCAATTATTCTGATAGGGTCGAATGCTGCCCATCGCGCTTATGAGAATTTTACGTTGTACGGCGCTGCAAAAGCAGCTGTGATCTATTTAGCCAAAGGGTTTTCAAGCGATCTTTTAGACCGGAAGATCAGGGCAAATGTGATCACACCAGGCACAACAGATACCCCAGCCTTTGACAAGTTCGTTCCCGCAGAGCAAATGGAAGCGGTCAAAAAACACTTCGCTGATCAAATGCCGATAGGCAGAATCGGGCAACCAACTGATATCGGTAAAACAGCGGTATTCCTGGCCTCTGATGATTCATCGTTTATGTTGGGCGCCGAACTCCTGGTGGATGGCGGTATGACATATTTATCAAAATAATTAAAATTAAAATGAGCAATTCAGAAAATAAAGCAGCAAGCTACGCCATTATCGGCTTCGGCAAGATCGGCCAAGCCTTGGCCAAAGCATTCGCCCGTAAGGGTATCGCAGTATACGTTGCCACCACACGCAGCCCGGAGAGCTTTTCATCAGCCGCGGCCGAGATTGGGCCCGGAATCATTCCTGCGACACTTGCGGATGCCGTAAAGGCGGACGTTATCTTTTTAGCGGTGCGTTTTGAATCCCATTCGGATGTCGCTAACGCATTACCCAATTGG
>JAZJZL010000053.1:12744-29419 GCA_040389845.1 Bacteroidota bacterium | reverse complement strand
GAAATTGCCCCTGGCCAGACCGTGACAATGGCGCCCGGCGGCCTGCACATAATGCTCATGGGGTTACCCGCGCCGCTCAAGAAGGGTGGCAAGCTCAGCCTTGAATTGAATTTCGAGAAAGCCGGAAAGATCATCGTCGATGTGACTAATGCTTACGGCGTAGATCCTGAAAAACTGGCCGGGTTGCCCTCTGCCAAATTTGTAGCGAAAGCATTCACCGGTGGGAAAATCGTTAAAGGCTTCAACCATTTGGGCGACGCTATCCTTGAACAGGACCCGGCGGTACAGGGTGGCCGAAGGGTTGTATTCCTTTCGAGCGACGACGACCACGCCACAGCGGAGATCGCAGCGCTTGCAGAAGAGCTCGGTTTCGCACCGGTTAAATTGGGCAGCCTTGCCGAAGGGGGGCAGCTGGTGCAGGCACAAGGAGATACCTGGGGTCGACTGATCTTCCAGGATTTAGTAAAATTTTAAAAATAAATAACAGAAACAATGAGCAATTTAAATAACAAAGTTGCTGTGGTGACCGGCGCAGCAAAAGGCATAGGTGCTTCTATCGCCAAACATTTCGCGGCTGCTGGCGCGAAAGTAATAGTGAATTATGCCTCCAGTAAGGATGCTGCAGATAATGTGGTTAAGGCGATCACCGATAATGGCGGCATCGCTATTGCGGTGCAGGCCGATGTATCGAACAAAGCGGATGTAACCCGGCTATTTGAAGAAACTAATAAAGCTTTTGGCGGCCTGGATATTTTGGTCAACAACGCGGTCGCTCAGGGCTACGGAACAATTGAACAAATATCTGTTGACGCTTTCCATCAAGGCTTTAATGTCAACGTGCTGGGGCCGATACTAACGATCCAGGCAGCTTTGAAATTATTCGGCGACAAGGGCGGCAATGTGATCAATATCAGTTCGGGCGCCAGCAAAATGCCGCTTCCGGGAGCGTCCTTATATTCTGCAACCAAAGCGGCATTAGATGCCATAACGATCGCTTTGTCCAAAGAGTTGGGGAACCAAAACGTTCGTATCAATTCTATTTTACCGGGCGCTACCGAAACGGAAGGTGCAACAGCAGCGGGCGTTACCGCTGGCAGTGAATATGAAAAAATGTTTATTGCCAACACGCCGCTTGGCCGCAGAGGCCGGCCCGAGGATATTGCCAAAGCTGCCGTATTCCTTGCTTCAGATGATGCCGCCTGGATCACGGGAGAGCAAATTTCGGTTTCGGGTGGTATGTATGGTTTTTAAATTCATAGAAAAAAATGAAAGGCAATGGGACGGATTTATTGGTTGAAGGTGTTTCGCCAACTACGCACTAATAAAATTGTTTTCAGTGTATAAGTTTCTTTCAAATCCCTGTTTCTTCCGGAAGCAGGTTTTTTTTGTTGCTTCAAACAACTTTACCAATTGCCCTCTAAATCCACTGCAATGTGCAAATCAGCTATAAAAGAGTTCGGGTTTTGTAGTCTAAGGACCACATTTAAAAATTAAAAAGCCTTTAGATGAAAATCTGAAGGCTTTTTAATTTTAAGGCTATCGGAAATTGTAGTCCCCTTAAAAACGGGATTATTTATGACCACCCTTCAAATTCGTGATATTTAATATCTTTTTCTTTTAATGATTTTTCATAGCCTTTAATTTCTGCGAAAGCTTCCTCAACAATGTTTTTATTGTCGTACCAGATATCATCGGCAGGGTAACTGCAAACGCCACCAGTTAACTCGGTTAAAATGGCACTCGTAAGTGATGCAAAACGAAGCTCAAAGCTGTCGCCCACGTGCCAGACAAACGAAACGAGTTTTTTGCATTCAGCTAACCGCTTTTCAATTTCAGGTGGCGCAAAAGGAACATCCGGTGTTGTCTTGCCGAAAAGCTTGTCAAAAAAACCAGGTTTAGGTTTCAAAGCTTTTTTTTCAGAAGATAAGTTAAAATCGCTTATATATACCTCAAAGCCACTTATCAGATCCGTTTCGTTAAGCGTTTCAACAGGAGGGTTTGTGAGGCGAAATTTAAAAGGCAAAAAACCTGTTTGAGTTTCAAATGAAAAATCAGGATGTATTTCAACTACCATCTCATACTGATTAAGACGTTTTACAATCCTGGGAATTAAATCATCTGATAGTTCTTTGCAATAAACATTAAGGTCTAAACTCATTGGGCTATATCGTTTAAATTAGGATTGTATACATTCCGGCTGATTGCATAAAAGTATAAATTTTGCGCGGTCGTTGGGCGAAGCTGTTTTAGCTGAATTTTATGAGTTAAAGCCTATCTAATCTTAGTTGAAGTTTAGCATGACTTCGATCTATGGCGTTTCAGGCAACATCCCAGTTTCCTCTAATTTAGTCTCATCCCTTCAAAGGCCCAAGGGGCCGACACCCCCCAGCCCAGGTCGCCGGCCTGCGCAAAAAGCATCGAAAATAAAACCAATTCCCCCCAACCGATCAATCACACCATTTTTCTCCCTACAATATGTAATTTTGCAGTATATTTTTTAACATGCCACATATTTGCCTGGTCGAGGATGAAGAAAAAGTTGCAGCTTTTATTATAAAAGGTTTGCAGGAACGGGGGTTTGAGATAACCCATGCTAAGGATGGTGATTCCGCAAAACGCCTGTTCCTGGCCGACAATAATTTCGACCTTGTGATTCTCGACATTATGCTTCCCGATACCAGTGGAGTGGATATTTGCCGGTTGATAAGGGAACGCAACAGCCTTATCCCCATACTGATGCTTACCGCCCTCAACCGGGTGGACGATAAGGTATCAGGCCTGGAAGCCGGTGCTGATGATTACCTGGTTAAGCCATTTCACTTTAAAGAATTGGTGGCGCGGCTAAACGCCCTGCTGCGCCGCACGCAGCCCGAGGGCGCCGTTTTGCAACCAGCCAGCATGCTTACTTTCGAAGATTTAAAGCTAAATACCTTAAGCAAGACCGCAGAAAGGGCCGGTACCGAAATTATCCTGACCAGCAAGGAATACCAGCTACTGGAAATGTTTATGCGTAACCCCAACCGCACACTCTCACGCGATGACATTGCCGACAAGGTGTGGGGCATACAGTTTCGCACCGGGACTAATTTTATTGACGTGTACATAAATTACCTGCGCAACAAAATTGAAAAAGGCCTCGGCAGCAAGCTCATCCACACGGTGATAGGCATGGGATACATCCTGAAAAAAGAAAAACAGGCATGAAAATTAAGAACAGGCTGGCCATCTATTTCACGCTGCTGAGCTCCGGCCTGTTGCTGATTATCCTGGTTTGCGTGTATCTTTCCTTCGCCTATTTTTTGAAGGCCGATTTTTACGGGCACCTGCGAGACAGGGCTAAAGTGACCGCGCAGCTTTACCTCGAGGCTGATGAAATATCTATCGACTCGCTAAACCACGTGCAGGAGCGGATGCTCGAAAAGCTGCCCGGCGAAGTTATCCGCGTGTATAACGACCAAAACCGGGCGTCGTTTATTAAGGACGAGTCGCGGTATTGGAACAGCAAGGTAATCAACCGGGTACGTAAAGCCGGCGATTTGGCCTTTATGGAAGCCACACGGCAAACAGTGGGCATCTATTACCCGGATAACCAGGGAAACTTTGTTATCCTTGCCACAGCGGTCGACGGGCAGGGAAAGCAGCGCCTGCTGGAAATAATACGGGTAATGGCGGTTATTTTTGTGCTGGTTAACAGCGTGCTCTTTTTTATAGGCCGCTGGTTTGCGCAGGAAGCGCTTTTACCCATCAAACGGCTGGAAAAGGATATGCGTTTGATATCGGCCAGTCAGCTGTCTTTCAGGGTGGATGAGGGTAACGGCAAAGATGAGATCAGCAGCCTGGCCCGGAGCTTTAACCGCCTGCTGGAGCATCTTCAAAACTCATTTGAGCTACAGCAAACCTTTGTGGCAAATGCCTCGCACGAGCTGCGGACACCCCTCACCAGTATTACCGGCGAAATTGAAGTGGCGCTGCATAAAAGCAGGAGCGCCGAAGAATATGAGCAATTGCTGCAATCTGTTTTGGCGGATGCCGAGCGCCTTACTGAAACAATATCGAGCCTGATGGAACTGGCGCATACCGACATGGAGTACACCAGGGCGCGCACCGAACCCGTCCCCGTTGATGATTTGCTATGGGAACTGCAGGCACAATGGGGGCATTACCCGCTTAACTTCGAAATAGTCAGTCTGCCGGACGATCAGCAGGCGCTGATGGTTAGCGCCGACCGGAACCTGTTAAAGATTGCCCTCAACAATATCCTCAGCAACGCCTTTAAATTTTCAAACGGCAAGCAGGTCGACTTAACCTTAAATGCCGGCGGCGGGCGCATTGTTATTACCGTACAGGATTACGGTATCGGCATTCCCGATGCCGAGCTGGAAAAAATTTCTACTCCTTTTTATCGCGGAGCCAACTCGCGGAGTATTGCCGGAAATGGAATCGGCCTGTATGTAACTTTTAAGATTATCAGGCTTTTTAATGGCGATATCGATATCCGTTCGGCTATAAATGCCGGCACTACCTTCCAAATTACCTTTATTTCCCAATTCTAACGGTATTCTAATATCGTTGTAATTCCGCTCTAATGACGCTGCCCTAGCTTTGTGTTTAAAGATTTGCTATGCGCCATAAGTTTGTCGTAATCCTTCGGTTCTTATTGATTTCATTTTCGTGTTTGGGGATAGGAAACTGTTGTTACGCAAACCCTTTGGATGATACGCTTAAATTAACTTTGCCTCAGGCCGAAGAACGTTTCCTGAAAAATAACCTGGGCCTGATTGTGCAGCGTTACCAGGTCGACATTGCGCAGGCCGGTATCATTACCGCCCGTTTGTTCAACAACCCCGATGTAAGCTTCGCCAATGTGTTGTATAACCCCCAAACAAAAAGGATTTTTGATATGAGCCATAACGGCGGGGAGTATTCGGCACAGGTTTCTCAACTATTCCAAACAGCCGGCAAGCGCAACAGCAATATCCGCCTTGCGCAAATTAATGCACAGCAGGCCCAATACCAGCTGTATGATCTGCTGCGGACCTTGCGGTACACCCTTCGCACTGATTTTTACAAGATATACTTTCAGCAACAATCGGTAAAAGTTTATCAGCAGGAAATCAGCTCGCTTGCAACTACCCTGAAAGTATTTAAGGAACAATACGAGAAAGGCAACATTGCGCTGAAAGAAGTGCTCCGCATCCAGTCGCAGCTGTATTCGCTCCAGACAGAACAAAACGACCTCTTTTCGCAAATTGAAGATACGCAAAGTGAGTTTAAGTTGCTGATGAGGGCACCGGTAACAGCCGACATAGCGCCGCAATTTGAGTTTAATGCAGACGGCAAAGCGATTATTGCCGATGTGCCATACCAACGCCTTTTAGACTCGGCTTATAACAACCGTGCTGATTTAAAGATGGCCCATTTGGCTGTTGATTATAGCGACGTTAACCTTAAGCTGCAAAAAGGCATGGCCGTTCCGGATGTATCCGTACAGTTGGCTTACGATAAACAGGGCAGCTATATCCGCAACTACAACAGCGCAGGGCTGGCATTTTCGTTACCGCTTTTTAACCGTAACCAGGGTGGCATTAAGCAGGCCCGCATCGCCATCGACCAAAATAAAGCTCAGCTGCAATCTCAGCAGGACCAGGTAGAAAGCGATGTAGCCGGCAGCTATAAAAGTGCCTTGCGCCTGGAAAATCTTTATAACAGCTTCGACCCAAAGTTTAAAGGCGATTTCAGTCACCTTATTGGCGAAGTGATGAAAAATTATCAGAAACATAACATCAGCCTGTTGGAGTTTTTGGATTTCTACGATTCCTATAAATCCAACGTGCTGCAATTTAATAACCTGCAGATGGATCGCGTTGATTCAATAGAACAACTGAATTACGTAACCGGATCATCTGTTTTTAATGTGCAATAAACCCCTATATAAATAACGTATGCTGATTAATAGAACAACTATTTATGGCATAGTCACCGTTAAGGCGGCTATCCCCGCAGGCCGGACTCATAATGAGCAGGCACCTGTGGGCGATGGCCGCTCCAGGGTGATCTCTTTAAATTGTAATAAACCCCTATCTAAATAACGTATGCTTATCAATAGAACAACTATTTATGGCATAGTCACCATTACGGCGGCTATCCTCGCAGGTTGCACTCACATCGAGCAGGCACCCGCGGGCGATGGTCGCTTCAGGGTGACCGACAGTTTACTTCGAAGCTTATTGGTTGATACTGTGCGATCGGCTGATGCACAATCGGTGCTTACGCTTACCGGGAGCGTGGCCCCCGATGAGGCCAAAATGGTGAAGCTATACCCCATGGTGAGCGGCGTGGCGCAAGGAGTTAAGGTGCAAACAGGTGACCGCGTGAGCAAAGGCGAAGTTTTAGCAAAGCTGAGAAGCCCGGAAATTGCCGGCTATACAAGAGACCTTACAGCCTCACAAGCCGACATGCGGAGCTACAAGCGCGTATTGGAATCAACCCAGGACTTATATAAAAGCGGGCTGGCCTCGGGTAAAGACCTGGAGCAGGCCAACGCAGACTACCAAAAAGCCGTGGCCGAAAATAGCCGCGCCGGGTCGGTACTTTCTATCAACAAAACAAACGGAAAAGAATACGAGATAACCTCGCCGCTGAACGGTTTCATTATCGAGAAGAGTGTGGCCGATGATATGCAGGTACGCGCCGATAACAGCCAGAGCTTGTTTACCGTTGCCGATTTATCGTCGGTTTATGTAATGGTGAACATGTATGAGGCCGATATTGCGGGAGTGAAAATAGGAGACCCTGTATCCATTACAACCCTGGCCTATCCCGATAAGATATTCACCGGCAAAATAGACAGGCTGATAGACATGCTCGACCCGGACAGCAAGGTAATGCGTGCCCGTGTAAAGATTGAAAACCCGGGCAATATGCTTACCCCAGGCATGTTTGCAAACATAAAGGTTCGCGCAAAATCAGGAACAAACTTGCCTGCCGTAAGCGCAAATGCTATTGTTTTTGATAATGATAAAAACTATGTAATCGTTATCGACGGGCCGGGCAAAGTACATATCCAGCCGGTTACCATTGCCAAGCGCGTGGAAGACGTGGCGTACATCAGCAGTGGCCTTAAACCGGGCGAGCGTATAGTAGCATCACGGCAGGTGTACCTGTTTGAATCACTAAAAGACTAAGCACTATGAACAAGTTCATTAAAGGAGTGCTGTCGTTTGCGCTCAAAAATAAGGTGTTTGTCTTTTTCATAACGGCGCTGATGGCGGTAGCAGGCTATCTGAGCTTTAAAAGCATCCCTATCGACGCTTTCCCGGATGTAACTAATACATCGGTCACCATAATTACGCAATGGCCCGGCCGCTCGGCAGAGGAGGTTGAAAAGTTTGTAACCCGCCCGATTGAGCTGGCCATGAACCCGGCAGAGAAAAAGGTAAGTGTGCGTTCCTCGTCGCTCTTTGGCCTTTCGGTGGTGAAAATTACTTTTGATGATGACGTGGATTACGCTTTCGCCCGCCTGCAGGTAAATAACCATATTGATGATGCCAGCTTGCCGGATGGCATTGCTCCTGAAATAGAGCCGCCTTACGGACCAACCGGCGAAATCTATCGTTTTACGCTCACCAGCAACCGCCGCTCGGTAAGGGAATTAAAAACTTTTGAAGACTGGATTGTAAGTCGCGAAATAAGGGCTGTGCCGGGTGTGGCCGATGTAAACAGCTTTGGCGGCGAGGTTAAAACTTACCAAATCACCATTAATCCCGAAAAGGCGGTTCAATACAATATTACCCCGCTGCAGCTTTTTGATGCAGTATCAAAAAGCAACGTAAATGTTGGCGGTGATGTAATACAGCAGGCAGGCCAGGCTTACGTGGTGCGCGGTATTGGCTTACTGAACAACATCAGCGAAATAAAAAATATAGTCGTTACTAACGTAAAGGGCACGCCTGTTTATGTAAAAACCATTGGCGAAGTAACAGAATCCTCATTACCACGCCTCGGCCAGGTAGGCCGCGACAGGGATCCTGATGTTGTTGAAGGTATAGTAGTAATGCGCAAAGGCGAAAACCCCAGCAATGTTATAGCCGCCCTGAAAGTAAAAATTAAAGAGCTGAACGAGCGTATTTTGCCGGATGACGTAAAAATCAAAACCTTTTACGACCGTGAAGACCTGGTGAATTTTGCCACCCATACTGTATTGCACAATATGGCCGAGGGTATCATCTTCGTAACCGTAATCGTGTTGCTCTTTATGGCCGACTGGCGTACTACCGTAATCGTAGCAATCATTATCCCGCTGGCATTGCTTTTTGCCTTTATGTGTTTAAAGCTGAAGGGCATGTCGGCCAACCTGCTTTCCATGGGTGCTATCGACTTCGGGATAATTATCGATGGGGCGGTGGTGATGATAGAAGGGATATTCGTCTTGCTTGATCATAAGGCGAAGGAAATGGGGATGGAGCGCTTCAATAAACTGAGCAAGCTGGGTCTAATCCGCCAGGCCTGCCAGGTAAACGGCAAGGGTATCTTTTTCGCGAAGGCCATCATTATAACCGGTTTGCTGCCTATTTTCAGCTTCGAGAAAGTAGAGGGCAAAATGTTCTCCCCGCTTGCCTGGACTTTGAGCTTTGCATTACTGGGTGCGCTGCTACTTACGTTTACGCTGGTGCCTGCGTTGTCGAGTGTGCTGCTCAAACGTAACGTTCGCGAACGGCACAACGTGTTTGTTGAATTTGTGAGCAAGTATGCTATTCGCTTTTACAACGTATGCTTTAAGCACCGGACACTGTCGTTCACTATTGCCATTATATCGCTTATCATTAGCCTGGGTTGCTTTGAATTATTAGGTTCCGAGTTTTTGCCGGAGCTGAACGAAGGCTCTATATATGTGCGGGCCACCGGGCCATTAAGCACCTCGCTGGAGGAATCAGTTAAAATGGCAAACGAGACGCGCCGCATATTCCTGAGTTTTGGTGAAGTTAAGCAGGTAATATCGCAAACAGGCCGCCCCAACGATGGTACCGATGCTACTGGCTTTTATAACATCGAATTCCATGTTGATATTTACCCTGAAGACCAATGGAAGGGCAAGGAAACCAAGGAAGAGCTTATTGCCCGCATGCAGCAAAAGCTCAGTTTTTACCCCGGCATCGACCTTAATTTTTCGCAGCCGATATCTGATAACGTGGAGGAGGCTGTATCTGGTGTGAAAGGTTCAATTGTAGTGAAGCTGTTTGGTGAGGATTATCGTTACATAGAAAGCCGGGAGGAGCAAATTTATAACCTGCTGAAAACTGTGCAGGGTATAGAAGACCTGGGCATATTGCGCGATATGGGTCAGCCGGAGTTACAGATAGAGCTTGACCAGGAAAAAATGGCCCAATATGGCGTAACCGCCGCCGATGCCAACGCGGTTATTGAAACTGCCATTGGCGGCCGTGCCGCAACCCAGATATACGAAGGCGAAAAGAAGTTCGACCTGCGCATACGTTACCCCGAAGATTTTCGCAACAACCAACAGTCTATCGGCGATTTGCGCGTGCCCACGCTGGCCGGTGGCAGTGTCCCGCTGCGTGGCATATCCGACATCCGCAAAACTACCGGCATCAGCATGATTTATCGTGATAAAAACAGCCGGTACGGCGCTATAAAATTCTCCATCAGGGGGCGCGATATGGGTAGCACAATCGGCGAAGCACAAGCTAAGGTAAATGCGGCAATCCATCTGCCAAAGGATTATCACCTGGAATGGGCCGGCGACTTTGAAAACCAGCAACGCGCCTCCAAACGCTTATCGCAGGCAGTACCTGTGAGCTTGCTGATTATCTTTTTCATCCTGTTTGTATTGTTCGGCAACTTCCGCGATTCGCTGCTGGTGTTAAATAATGTGCCTTTTGCCATTATGGGCGGTATTCTTTCGCTGCTCATTACCGGTGTCAATTTCAACATATCGGCAGGGATAGGCTTCATTGCTTTGTTCGGTATCTGCGTGCAGAATGGGGTGATACTTATCACGCGCTTCAAATCTAATATCAAGGACCTGAAGCACGACGTTTACCAATCTTTCCCCGAAGCAATAAGGGCAGGTGTGGCCGACAGGATGCGCCCGGTGATTATGACCGCAATGATGGCGGCTATCGGGCTATTGCCTGCTGCGCTCTCGCATGGTATCGGTTCTGAAGCCTCAAAACCATTAGCTATTGTGGTGATTGGCGGGTTGATTACCAATACCATTTTCAACCTGTTTGTATTCCCGATAGTGTTTTACTGGAGCTACAAGCGAAAGGTGAATAGCGGGCATGTTATTATAAAAGGTTAACAAGCCGTATGGCGGTTACAAAATAAAAGTGTGTATGCTTATTAGTTGAATTTTAATTACTTAAATCATGAAAAAAATAAAATTGGGATTGCTGTTTAGCTTCCTGCTACTGGCGATGAGCGCAGTAAAGGCGCAGGTTTCTGTTAGTATATCAATTCGCACGGCGCCGCCTGCTTTGCCGGTATATGTGCAACCCGCCTGCCCGGTCGACGGCTATTTGTGGGTGCCCGGTTATTGGGCTTACGATAACGATGCTGCCGACTATTATTGGGTTCCGGGTTATTGGTCGGCGCCACCAAGCTACGGCCTGTTGTGGACGCCTTCTTATTGGGGATACAGTGGCGGTATTTATGTATATCATACCGGCTATTGGGGTGCTCATGTAGGCTACTATGGCGGCATAAATTATGGTTATGGATACGGAGGAAGCGGATACGGCGGCGGCGTTTGGGTTGGCAATTCGTTCAGGTATAATACGGCCGTGGCAAATGTTAACACCACCATTGTACATAATACTTACGTGGACCGTACGGTAATTAACAACGTTACGGTAAACAATCATTACAGCTATAACGGCCCCGGCGGTGCAACGGCCAAGCCACGCCCGGAAGAGCTGGCAGCGATGAGAGAAAAGCATGTTGAAGCCACCGCCGAACAAACAAGCCACCAACAGCAGGCCGGCACCGATAAAACCCAGTTTGCCAAAAACAACGGCGGACGGCCAACCGCAACCGCCATGGACAGGATTGGCGGCCATGCCGTAAGCAATACAGGAAATATGGTTGCTCGTGCTAATCGCGCTAATACGGCGGAAAAACCTGCCGGGAAGCCGGAGGATGCAGAACGACCTAACACAGCAGAAAAACCTGCCAGGCCCCAGGAAGCGGCAGCACGCCCTGCAGCACGGCCACACCCAGTGGCACGTCCGGCGCAAAGGCAGGTCCGGAGACCGCAGCCCCGCCAGGAAAGAAAGCCGGAACGCGAAAAAGAGAAATACAGGTAAGAGCAGGAGGGATTCGCTTTGAAAATCAACGATGCCATTTACCACAGGTCAGCGACCTGGGTTTAAAAACAGGAGGGGCGGTACTAATACTCTGCATATTTGCCTCATTTCAATATTATATCCCTATACCCCCCACACTAAAAAAAATCTGCACCTCGTCTTTACTACAAAGCGGCAGGCCAGATGGGCCTGCCGCTTTGTAGTAAATTTCAATCATGTTTTCAAACCAGGAATACCTCGTATCATTCTTCCTGGCGGGCCCTAACAACTATAATCCTCTCCGGCCAAAATTAATTTCAATCTTTATGTAGTTTTTTGCCCTTTGCCTATACTAATTGTGTATTAACAAAAGGATTATTCAATAGCTATCATGCAGCACGTTACAGAAGATAAATTTGTAGAGGCCATCAATAGTAATATTGGGATTATTCACAAAATATGCAACGTTTATTTCACCGATGCTGATGACCGGAAAGATATATGCCAGGAAATTTTATACCAGCTATGGCGGTCATATCCCGCATTTAAAGGAGATGCCAAATTCTCTACCTGGATGTATAAGGTAGCGCTTAACACGGCTATTACGTACTCGAAAAAAGCAGGGCGGGAAGTACCGACCGATATGCAGGCCGGCAATTGGGAACAACTTGCCGCCAATAACGACCCACAGCATAATTATGAAAGAATGGCCCTGCTTTATGCAGCCATCAACACACTTTCGGTAACCGATAAGGCAATCACTCTGTTGTACCTTGAAGACAACAGCTACGAGGAAATTGCCGAAATAACCGGCATTACCAAAACCAACGTGAGCGTGAGGCTGGTGCGGATTAAAAAGGCATTGAAGGAAAAACTTAAAAATATTATTTAAAAAAACACATATTATGGAAACACTTGATGAAGCCAAAAACTTATGGCAAAATACAAACCAAACAGTTGAACCCGCAATAAATAAAGCGGAAGTAGAAAACATTATCAGGGCCCGGATAAAGAAGGAGAAAAAAAGTGCCGCCGAATACTTTGGGCTGTCGTTTGCTTACCAAATCCTCATTTATGCGTTCGCAAGCCATTTAATAATTAAATATTGGGGCGATGGCAGGGTGATGTTGCTAGGCGTGGCGGGGGTGGTATTATATATTCCGCTTACCATTATTTTAATGCGCAAATTTAATGCGATGTTTAACCTGCCTGCGCAACAGATTGCTGATGTACAAAGCAATGTGAAAAATCAATATGCTTTGTTAGGCCAGTTTTTCAACTTTAAAAAGCGGTTCGAACTGCTGTCTCTTCCGCTTACTTCGGTAATATTAACCGGGATAATATTTATGCTGTATGTACCCGGCGGCGTCGGGGCGAATGTTGGCGGCGCAGTAATCACCTGCCTGGCGATGTTGTTAATTTACAGCGTGGCAGCCTGGTTTGAGAATAAGAAGCATTTTGTACATCCGCTTAACCGGCTTAGGTACATCCTGGATGATATTGCCCGGGTAAGCTAACACATTGCCCATATCCCGCCCGTACAACCGAAATGTACGGGCGGAGATGTATTATCAGGCTATTGCCGGTGCCACCAAAGCTTAACGACTTCTCGTACCCGGTTAAACAAGTATGGCTATATTAGTACACCGCCGTCGGTTCAAGCATTTCAATTGAACCCGGAAAGGCAAGCACTCTGCTTACTAACATTAGCAGCAATATTGCGAAATAGCTGCATATTTATTGGGTAGTTTAAATGTCCCTCTTCCAGGAAACATGCTAAGGATACTTTGAGGTCGTCAGCGGGACGCTGACAGATGATCGGGTTCAGCGTCCCGCTTGAACCGGCGAAGGTATACCATCAACCACAAAACAGCCTGTTTGCAAAACATGCACGCCGCTTGGGCCGTCAATCCTCTTGCCACACCAAACCAAAACCCATACCTTTATCATAGACATCCCACCTATGATAACAGCAACCCTAAAATCCCTCTTCAACCGCGACCTCCTCAAGCTAAAAGCCGAAATTGAATCCTATCAAAAGGAAGAAAATCTCTGGCGGACAGATAAAGGCATAGCCAATTCTGCAGGGAATCTGTGCCTGCATTTGGTGGGGAATTTAAATGCTTATATAGGCGTGGGGCTGGCCAAAACCGGTTATATAAGGCAGCGCGATTTGGAGTTTTCACTAAAAGATATCCCGAAGGCTGAATTAATCCAAAGAATAGAGGAGGTTATTATTGTAGTTGAAACGGGCCTTAATAATTTACATGACAGTCAAATGGGTACCGATTTTCCAATTGTTATCTGGGAAAATCCAACCCAAATGCTTTATACATTAATCCATTTAAGCACGCATTTAAATTATCACCTCGGCCAGGTAAACTATCACAGAAGGTTGCTTGATAGCGGTAATTGATGCCTGCATCAGGGGTTTTAAATAGCCGTGCATACGCCGTGTTTTCTCCGTTTTTCCGATAGCCATTCGTCCTTCTTACGAAATACTACTGCAGGTTGCTAAATACAACCATAAGTAGCGTAATTACAACTAACAGTTGCCATATTTATAGTGATTTCGGAAATCAACTCCAATAATTTTGCAATGTCGAAAAATAGAAATAAAAAAGACAGCATTATGGAAATGAAGATAATAGGCAGCAAGATTGCCGAAGCACGAAAAAAAATAGGTATTTCACAGGCAGAACTTGCCGAGCAATTATTTATAAGCCCGCAGGCCGTTGGGAAATGGGAGCGGGGAGAATCTATCCCGGATCTGATTACATTAACTATTTTTCAGAAGATTTTAGGCCCGCGGCAGAAACGGTATCTTTCGGCTCTTTGGCTAAGCCACCGGGTGAGCTGTCGTCTGTAAAGCAGGACAGTAAGCTTAACTGGGATATGTCGCGTGGGAACTGGGTGGATGCAGATTTTTCCGGTTTGAATAGCCTGCATGAAAAATTCAGTTCTTCCAATATGCAGCGCTGCAGGTTTATCGGTTCGGATATGTCGGGGCTTCTCTTAAAAAATAATAATGTTGAGAGCTGCGATTTCTCAGAATCGAACTTTAGCAGCAGCCATGTTCAGGCATCCAATTTATCGGGGAATCTTTTTAAAAACTGTACGCTGAAAGACGCGGAATTCTCGGGAAGCTATATTACCGGCTGTGATTTTTCAGGCGCCGATTTTACTGGCGCAACTGCAAAATCCGGAGGTTTAGAAAAATGCATTTTGACGGATGCAACCTGGAATCGCACCTCTTTTATCGCAACATACCTGGCTGATGTAATATTTGGGGGCACAGTGGAAAATTGCTGCTTTGAAAACTGCTCATTTGCCAGGGTGACGTTCAGGGACGCAAAGCTTATCAATACTTTCTTTAAAAATAAAAGCCTGAAACGGATACAATTTATTGATTGCCAGGCAGACCGGATGACTTACGAATTCCTGAAAAACGGGAAAGCGGATTTGAGCGGTATTACATTGTTAACAGAATAAAGCACTTTCGGAAGTTAGCCGGATTTTACGGATGGTTTATTAATTTAGCCTGTATAATCAAAGTGCTTACAGGGCGATGAGTAATGATAGCTTAATTCGGTTTATACAACAAGTACTGCCCATGAGCCCGGCTAAGGTCGGGCTCATTGTCGAAAAATTCAGGCCGATGACTATCAAAAAGAACGGTTATATCCTGAAAGCAGGCTCAATTTGCAGTCAGTCTCATTTTATCGATAGTGGCATTATGCGGGCCTATACCTATGATTTGGAAGGCAATGAAATAACCACCGCATTTTATACAAAAAACACTTTCGCAAGCGATATGCTTTCCTTCTTTAAAAGAAGTGCTGCAAAAGAATACATCCAAACAATTACCGATTGCGAAACCTGGTTTATAACTTACAGGGATATGCAGGATAGCTTTCATGCTATTCCCGAATTTCGCGAATATGGCCGCTTGAACATAGTAAATCAATATAGCATCTTAAAGGAACGGATGCTATCGGCACTACAGGAGACCGCAGAGCAGCGTTACAGCGACCTGGTTAATTCCAGCCCGGAAATTTCTCAAAATGTTCCGTTAAAATACATAGCCTCCTACCTGGGCATTACCGACACCTCGTTAAGCCGGATAAGAAAGGAGTTTGTAAAGAAGTAGCAACCGTTGATTTCTTGCCATTTGCGAAGTGTAAGCGCTGGGATTTGATTTTCTTTTGTGTGGTATTAAAACGCATATCAAATGGGAAATTATATATCAGGCATGCCACTCTGGGCAATCGTACTATTTATTGTAACTTTTCTTTACTCAATATTCTTTATCACCGAGCCCGTAAAACAGGCTGCGCTCGACGCCGGGATAGTCCCGCAAAAATCAAAGCGCATTCAAATTGGCATTTTTATCTTTTACATTGCCTATCTCGCGTATGTTTCGGTGCTTTCTATAAAAGGCGTGTTCGACGTAGATTCAGTGCCACCCAAAGTGATGGTTTGGGCAGGCTTGCCATTGCTCATTATCTTATTTGGGTTTATCGGGAATACAGGATTATTTAAGTCATTGCTCCGCGCTGTTACATTGGAGTCACTGATTGCTGTACACATATTCCGGTTGCTCGGCGCATTTTTTATTTTGATTTATGGCTTTCAACTACTCCCCGCGAAGTTTGCCTTTTCAGCAGGCCTGGGCGACATCATTACCGCAATTTTGGCCGCGCCGGTAGCGCGGATGGTAGCAAAGGAGCATCCACAACGGATAATTGCAGTTTATGCCTGGAACATTTTCGGCATATTGGACATTGTTGATTTGCTGGTGATAGCCGTTATTACCGGCGCCAACGGAAACCTAAGGGAAATGACCGTATTTCCGTTCGTATGGTTCCCGGCTTTTGCGCCCGCTACTATTTTGTTTTTACATGTAGCTGTGTTTAGGAAGCTACGGCAGGCGAAGTCTGAAAATTCATAACGATTACAGAGAAATATCCAATCGCCCGTCTTCCAGAAGATAACCCATCAATCGTCATTTTCCGGGGAAGTACAGACTCCATGTTTGATAAAAACGGAGTCTGTAATTTTTTTTGCAAAAAAAATTTGCGTAGTTAAATAACTACATATATATTTGTAGTCAAATAGCTACATTATGAATTTACGACGAGACGTATTCCAGGCCATTGCCGACCCAACCCGCAGGGCCATACTGCTGCTGCTTGCCTCGCAAACCTTAACCGCGGGAGCTGTAGCTGCAAATTTCGACACCGCCCGGCCAACGGTATCCAAACACCTGGCTATTCTTACCGAATGCGAGTTGCTGAAACAGGAGCAGAGCGGCAGGGAGATTTATTACCACATCAACGCAAAAAAAATGAAACAAGTAGCCGACTTTATAG
>JAZJZL010000053.1:0-12734 GCA_040389845.1 Bacteroidota bacterium | reverse complement strand
CTATAAGAATTTTGCAAACAAAATATGGAACATCACTCGATTTGTTTTAGATAATAATAAAATTGCAGGCACAGACAGCGACCCTGAAAAATATTTACTTGAATTTAAAGAAACTGCCAAAGATATTACAAAAGACATGGATGAATACAGATTTCATCTGGCGGCGGAAAAAATTTATCACTATATCTGGCACAGATTCGCCGATGAGATAATAGAGGAAAGCAAAAAAAATGAAAAATGTAGCCGACTTTATAGAACCGTTCCGCCAAATGTGGGATGAGCGATTTAACAAGCTTGAGAGTGTTATGAAAGCATATCAACAAAAAAATAAAGAAAATGGAGCTAAAGACAAAAATTAACGCCGAAGACGGCAGGCAGGACCTGGTAATAACGCGCGAGTTTGATTTGCCGGTTGAACTGGTTTTTAAGGCTTATACAGAGACTGAGTTCCTGGAGCAATGGATGGGCACAAAAGTGCTGAAGCTGGAAAGCAAAACGCACGGGAGCTACAGTTTTGAGACAAGCGACCCTAAACGTAACGTGTTGCTAAAAATGAACGGTACAATCCATTTAGTTGATGTGAACCGTAAAATCGTCCGCACGTTTGAAATGGAAAATTCGCCCTTCGGCATTCAGATGGAAGTTTATGACTTCGAAAAAATCACAGAAGATACCAGCAAATTAACCATACACAACATATACGAGTCGGTTGACAAGCGCGACCAGCTGATGCAGCTGCCGTTTAAGCAAGGCCTCAACATGGCGCATAGTCGTTTGGAAGATGTGATGGGTAAGTTGAAATAAAATTATTTAACCAATAAAACCAATTATAAAATGGCACAAGTAGCAATCTATTTAAATTTTATGGGGAATGCAGAAGAGGCATTTAACCTCTACAAAAAAGCATTTCAAACTGAATTTTCTGGTCCGCTGATGCGGTTTAAAGATGCGCCGCAGGGCGGAGCGCCGTTATCGGCAGAAGAAGAAAACCAGGTAGCACACGTTGCATTGCCCCTGCCCGGCGGCATACAGCTAATGGCTACCGATATGCTGGAAAGCCGGGGACAAAAGCTGTTGCAGGGAAATAACTTCACGATCAGCCTGGGCCCCGACACCAAAGAAGAAGCCGACAGGTTGTTCAAAGAACTTTCCGAAGGCGGAACAGACGCAATTGCGCCTCATGAGGAATTTTGGGGTTACTGGGGCACCTGTAAAGACCGCTTCGGTATCAACTGGATGTTCAATATTATGAAGCAATATTAACACCATGCAATCATGACAAAAAGAAATAAAATCATCTATTGGATATTCACCATTTGGCTTGCGCTGGGGATGGTTTCAACCGGGGTGGTGCAGTTGATGAAAGCAAAAACAGGCGCAGGTGGTGCTGACAGCGTTGCACGCCTGGGCTATCCTATGTATGTATTAACCATTATAGGTGTATGGAAGATATTGGGCGTGATAGCTGTACTTATACCCAAATTCCCGTTGCTGAAAGAATGGGCTTATGCCGGGTTTTTCTTTGTGATGTCGGGCGCGGTGATCTCGCATATTATAGCGGGCAGTCCGGCGGGCGAAACACTTCCGGCAGTGCTATTGTTAGTATTGACGATAATATCATGGTATTTCCGCCCGGCCGACAGAAAAATTGGTTTGGTTAGTTAATAAGCATTCATAACTTTAAATTAGTATCCATCATGAACAGCGACATGAATCCCAAAGTTGATTTCTTCTTTAACAAAGCCAAAAAATGGCAGGATGGCCTTGATAGCCTGCGCAAAATAGCACTTGATTGCGGATTGGAGGAAGAATTAAAATGGGGTTGCCCTTGTTACTGCCTGGGGGAAAACAATGTCGTGCTGATTCATGTGTTTAAGGAATACTATGCCATGCTGTTTTTTAAAGGCGCACTGGTGAGCGATGCAGATGGCTTGCTGATACGACAAAGCGAGAACGTGCAATCGCCACGGCAAATGCGGTTTACAGAGGATGAACAAATCGGTGAAATGGCGTCCATCATTAAAGCGTATATTCATGAGGCTATTGAAATAGAAAAGGCAGGCTTAAAAGTTGAGTTGAAGAAAACGAACGAATTTAAGATGGCCGATGAATTTAAATACAAGCTCGACCACATCCCTGCCCTCAAAGAAGCCTTTGAGGCCCTCACGCCCGGCCGCCAGCGTAACTACCTGCTCTACTTTTCATCAGCCAAGCAAGTCAAAACCAGGGAGGAGAGGATTGAGAAGTATATACCACAGATATTGGCCGGGAAGGGGATGAATGATTGACACATCAATTGATAAATAAGCCCGTCATTGCAATGACAGTAGTTTTAAAATATCAGCTATGAACAATAAAACGCTTACACAACAACAGCAGGAAGAATTACTCGGTACCCTGAAAACCCGCTTCGCAAAGAACATATCGCGCCACACGGGATTGGAATGGTCTGCGGTACAAGCCAGGCTACAGGCAAATGCCGATAAATTATGGTCGCTTAACGAAATGGAGCAAACCGGCGGTGAACCGGATGTTGTGGGTTATGACGATAAAACCGGCGAATATATCTTTTACGATTGCTCTGCCGAAAGCCCTAAAGGCCGCCGGAGCCTTTGCTATGACCATGAAGCACTGGAGGCGCGTAAGGAATTCAAACCTGCGGATAGCGCTATGAATATGGCGGCAGATATGGGCATTGACATTTTAACTGAAGAACAATACAAGGCCCTCCAGCAACTCGGGAAATTCGATACCAAAACATCCAGCTGGATATTGACGCCGGCGGCTATCCGCAAGCATGGCGGCGCCATATTTTGTGATAGGCGGTATGAACATGTATTTACCTACCACAACGGCGCAGAATCTTATTATGCTGCGCGGGGTTTTCGCGGTTCGTTAAGGGTATGATTTTCATTTCGCCTTCTTCTTCTTCTTCTTTCCATAAAAACGCTAAATTGAGCTTCCGTTATCCCGGCGGCATCTGCCAAAAAATAAACCAATACTACTGTTATGAAAAGAGGATTTATATGCCTGTTCGCCAGCTTCTTATTTGTACCACTTGCATTCTCCCAAAAGAAGACTACTGCGCATAAACCGGTGCCCGGCAATTCCATCGAGCCGGTTGGTATCATTAAAAACATCAGCGACTCTGCTCTGCTGGATATCGTGCAGCGCCAAACGTTCCGGTATTTCTGGCATTATGCGCACCCGGTAAGCGGCCTGGCCCGCGAGCGCGACAACACCGTTAAAGCCGAATATTACTGGGATTATATCAACGAAGCCGACGATGAACCGAACCTGAGCAAGCACACCTTCGGCCCGGAAGCATGCGCCATCGGCGGTACCGGCATGGGTATTTTATCAACCGTGGTTGCCGTAAACCGGGGATGGATTGGCCGTGATACGGCATTAAAACGCCTGATAAAAATCGTCGACTTTTTAATTAAGGCCGACTGTTATCACGGCATCTACCCGCACTTTATGGATGGGGTTACCGGCAAAACAATCCCTTTCGGCAGGGTGGATGATGGCGCCGATATTGTGGAAACATCGTACCTGATGATGGGCCTGCTTACGGCTAAGGCTTATTTTAATGGCAAGACGCTCCTCGAAAGATATTTCCAGAAACGCGTGCAGCAAATGTGGGATGCCGCCGATTGGAACTGGCATAGCGCCGGCGGCAACAAAACTTTGTTCTGGCATTGGAGCCCCCGTAATGATTTTGACATGAACTTTCCTGTATTCGGGTATGATGAAGCGCTGATAACCTATATTATTTCGGCATCATCGCCAGTGCACCCGATATCGAAAGAATTGTACGAAAACAGCTGGGTAAAAAGCGCTTCCTGGAAAAATGGCAAATCATACTTCGGTTACAAGCTGCCACTGGGCGATTTTGATATGGGAGGCCCCTTGTTTTTTGAACAATACACTTACATGGGTATCGACCCGACAGGCCTGAAAGATGACAACGGCATCGACTACGCCGAGCAAACTAAAAACCATACGCTTATCAACCGCACCTACTGCATCGAAAACCCTAAACATTATAAAGGCTACGGCGAAAACTGCTGGGGCCTCACTGCCGGCGATAGTTGGAAGGGCTATGTGGCCCACTGCCCTCAGGACGATCGCGGCGTAATACAACCAACCGCGGCGCTATCATCATTTCCTTACACGCCGGAATATTCCATGAAAGCGCTGAAGCATTTTTATTATGATTTAGGTGATAAGATATGGGGGCCGTATGGCTTTGCCGACGGCTTTAGCGAAACGCACAACTGGTACGCCAAAACCCACCTCGCCATAGACCAGGGTCCAATTGTAGTGATGATCGAGAATTACCGCAGCGGCCTCATCTGGAAACTATTTATGAGCAACCCCGATATACAAAACGGGTTGAAGAAGTTAGGGTTTAAGAGTAAGTGGATGAAGGAATAGCTCGATTTGAAAATTTGAAGATTCGCTGATTTGAAGATAATGTTGGCTCAATCTTCAAATTGACACATCTTCAAATTTTCAAATCAATCAGGTTCAGGCAATTTGCACCCTTTGCAATTTGTATCTTTTCTGTTACCTTTAGCTGGCGCCCCTAATCGCCAACATAATCACCAAAGCTACAGGCTTTAATTTAAACTATTTTCTAACGCATGATAATCCTGATAATTAATGCGTTTTAAACTCACAATTGTTTGCGTCCTAATCAGCCTGGCCGGCTGGTCGCAGCGTATTATCCCGCGCTTCGAAACGCTGGGCATTAACGACGGGCTGCCTCATAGCTCCGTTTACGGCATTTACCAGGATAAAAAAGGCTTTATGTGGTTCGGCACGCCCGATGGCCTGTGCCGTTATGATGGTAATACGTTGTGCACCTTCAAATACCAGGCAAAAAGCAACACCGACATCGTAAATAATTTTATCCGCGGCAGCTTTTTTGAAGACAAAAATGGGAATATCTGGTACAGTAATGAAAGCGGCATTTTTAAATGGGACGTACTGACGGAGCGCATCGATAAATTAAAGATGTTCGAAAAGGCCGAGTTCCAAAATAGCGGCTTCCTGTCGCTTTACATGGACGATAACGGCGTGCTTACGCTGCTTAATATCATCAAAGGCGTGTATAAGTTCGACACCCGCAGCAATAAACTTACATTATATCCCTTCCCTTACAAAATGGACTTTTCGCGGTTTCTTTTTGCGCAAAGTAATGCCGATAACGAGGGTAACGTCTGGCTGCAGTTAGTAGGCAAAAATGGGCCATATATATTTTTCGATCAAAAAGCCAATACCTACGGTTTCCGGCTTAAAAGCGCACCGCCGCAGAGTATTTTTTTTGAAAAGGACCGCCGCATAATGTCGTTTGAGGATAAAATAGTTTTCCATAATTTGAAAACTAACCGCGACACGGTGATTAAAAAGACGCTTAATGGTAAAGCCGTTTCCTTTTACTCCGCACAAAACATCCGCGACAGCTATGGCAGAGAGTGGTTTACGTCCCGTGGCAGCGGCCTTTTTTACTATAATGAAAAAACAGGCCTTTTCGAGAACTATCATCACGACAACTCGAAGCTAAAGTCGCTGCCGTTTGATATTACTACCTGTCTGTATATCGACAGGGGAAATAACTTATGGATTGGAATCGACGGCGGTGGTGTGTCTAAATTGGATTTAAAAGAGCCTAAGTTCAACCTGTTCCCATTATCGGAAGGCGACTATCCGGTTCTAAAAGATTACTTCACCAAATGCTTTTATGAGGATGATAGCGGCAATATTTGGTTCGGAACGCATAATAGCGGGATGAACATTTATAACCCGCTAACAGGCGCCCTTAAAAACTTTCAGCATAAAGACGGCGACGACACCACTGTGCCGGGGAATATAGTAAGCGCATTTTTGAAAGATAAAGACGGCAATATGTGGGTGGGCAGCAGCGGCGGTATCAGCCTTTTTGATGTAAAGACAGGCAAATTTAAAACCATCCCGATAATTCATCAGCCTAAAATATATCCAAAGCTTAATGTTTTTGTTTTTAAACTACTGCAGCTGCATAACGGGGATATTTTGATAGCCACACTTTTGGGTTTGGTGCGTGTGTACAAGGATGAACATGGTAATTATACCGCACGGTTCCTGGATAAATATCCGTATATGCAGGGTAATATGATGGACGTGGCCGAGATGCCTGATGGCTCTATTTACACTGCAACATCGGGCGTAGCCCTTTACCATGCTAAACTCGATGGTATAATGTATAAACCGATAGGCACCTATATTCCCGGCACAGATTTACGCAGCGTGCGGCTTGACGAAAAAGATGCGGGCTGGCTTTGGATAGGCAGTGGGATGGGCTTGGTGCACTTCAATACAGTAACCCATAAATACCAGGTTTGGGGCGGAGAAAGCAGGCTGCCTAACACTTATGTTTATGGCTCGCTGGAAGACGAACAGCATAACCTTTGGATCAGCACTAACAAAGGACTGAGCTTTTTTAACAGGGCCGAAGATACTTTTGAAAACTACTCCTTTTTAGATGGTCTGCAAAGCAATGAGTTCAATACACAGGCATTTTATAAAAGCAAAACCGGCAATTTTTATTTTGGGGGGATAAAAGGCTTTAATTGGTTTAAGCCGGTAACCCGCGAAAAAAACAGGTTTAAACCCGGCGCGTCAATCACCAGGATTGAAATTAATGGTGCACCCTTTCTGAAAACTACCCCACATTTTAAAAACCAGAAAATTACGGTGCCGTACAATCAAAATGATTTTAACATACAATTTGCAGCGCTGGATTATACCCGGCCCGAGGCTAACAAAATTCAATACATTTTGCAGAACTGGGACAGTAAGCCCGTTGTTACCTATGGTCGGTCGGTACGGTATTCGCATTTGCTGCCTGGCAACTATATTTTCAAATTAAAATCGGCCAATACTTATGGTATCTGGAGTGATGAGGAAAAGGTGTACATCCATATTACAGCGCCGTACTGGCAACGCGCCTGGTTTTACATTTTAGCGGGATTAATAGCGTTTGGCGGTATTGTTTACGTTACTTATATGCTGTCGCAGGTAAAAATCAAGCGGCGTCTGGCCGAACTTGAAAAAATACAGGCAATCGATGCAGAGCGCAACCGTATCAGCCGGGATATGCATGATGAGATTGGCAGCGGGCTTACCCATATTGCACTTTTAAGTGAATTGATACAAACGCACGAAGCCGCCGAGCTATCCATAAAAGCCGACGTAAATAGCATCTCGGCGGCGGCACGCAGGTTGTTGGAAAGTATTAACGAAATTATCTGGGCGCTTAACCCGCAAAATGATACGCTCGAAAGTCTGCTGGCCTATTCCCGTGAGCAGATGCAGCAATTGTTTGAACCGTTTGCGTTACGCCTGCGAATAGACTTTCCAGACCCGGTCACTCATATCAACTTGACGAATGAACAACGGCGTAACCTGTACCTGGTAACGAAGGAAGCGCTGAATAATGTGATGAAACACGCCAAGGCTACCCAGGTTGAATTAAGCTGTGTGATAACTGAAAGAGTCATCCGGTTTACTGTGAAGGACAACGGAGTTGGCCTGCCCGAAAAAGCGGCAAAGGAATCACGCAACGGTTTAAAAAATATGCGCAAACGCATGCTGGATATCGGCGGCGATTTGCAATTATTGAGCGAAAAAACCGGGCTCACGGTAATTTACACATTTAACGGGGCTTAAGCTGATACTACTTTTATCACATTTAAATAATGGCGATAAAAAGCTACCTTAACAAGTTATGACACCCATAGTAATTATAGAAGACGACGAAAAAATCCGCAATTACCTGTCGGCATTGCTGGCGGGTTCGGGCGAGTTTAATTTGCGCGCGTCTTTTGTAAGTGCAGAGGAAGCTATCAACTATTTTGAATGCGGCCTTGGCGATGATATAGAACTGGTATTAACAGACATTCAACTGCCGGCCAAATCCGGAATCGACCTGATAAGCTGGCTAAAACCCCACCGGCCGGATATACAGCTAATGGTGTTAAGCGTATATGACGATGCCGACCGTGTATTTAAAGCCCTGCAAGCCGGAGCAACAGGATATGTGTTAAAGAACACATCGGCCAATAAGCTCATCGAATCATTAATCGACCTCCGCAAAGGCGGTAGCCCGATGAGCAGCCAGATTGCCCGCAAGGTAGTAATGGCCTTTCAGCAGCAAGTACCATATGTCGACCCCAAAGAAACCCTCAGCGACCGTGAGAACGAAGTATTGCTGTGGCTGAGCAAAGGCTTCAGCTACCAGGAAATTGCAGACAAGCTTTTTATCTCGATAGACACCGTACGCACCCACATCCGCAATACCTACGAAAAGCTGCACGTACGGAATAAGAAGGAAGCGTTGCGGAAGACGGGGTACAGATAGTGATTAGAGACCGGAGTTTAAAGATTAGGCTTTTCCTGCGGTACCAAATAGGCCAACTTCCCAAAGCCCAGTTGGAAAGTTTTTCGTCTGTGAACTATGAACCATCAACCATAAGCTCCTCCCCAATTACCACTAATCTCACATTTTTTATAAAGCGTTAGCAGGGTAGTTTTACTGCTGATAATTCAATCACTCACCAAAACAACGTTATCATGAAAAAATTTTTACTTCTATTAGTTATGGCAACGGGAGCATTTACCGCTAAAAGCCAGTCATCTGCTTATCATGCATTCAAGGTCGATGTCGGTTTCGGTTATGCCATACCATCGGCAAGCGGCAGCAGCACCAAGGCTGGTGTAACGTTTACTATCCAACCGCATTACCGGGTGTCTGATGATTTGGCTGTAGGTCTTCGCCTGGAGGGCGCTGCGCTTGCATTTCAAACCGGCAGCAGCAGCGACGATACCAAGGTTGCTGTATTGGCTTCGTACTGTGCTACGGGCGAGTATTATTTGATGGATAGTGGCATCAGGCCATTTGTTGGTGTGGGAGCGGGATTCTTTACACAATCATCGATCAACATAAACAATAGCAGCTATGCTGTTCCGAGCGCTACAAAATTTGGCTTTTTTCCTGAAGTGGGTATAGAAGCAGGTCATTTCAGACTATCTGCAGATTATGACATACTGCCTGATAAGGCAGGTTACCTGGCTTTTAAAATAGGCTTCTTCCTTGGCGGCGGCAGAAAGTAAATTAAATCTCAATCTTCAAAAGATCTATAAAAATGAAAAACGTACATTATTATATAGTTGTTTTGGCATTGATTGTCACGGCAAACTTTAGCTGTTCAAAAAGTAAGGATAACAATAAAAAGCAGTCATACACGTGCACCGGCTGCAAAACAACGCCTGACGCAGTCGCAGCTAACGACTCCAAAAACAAGGGAGTTTACAAAGGCATCATCATCGGCTCCAGCGGAACGGTAATGTTCAATGTTGCCAATAACGGGAGCACCATCACGGCAGTATTAACCGTCGATGGCGTTACGGCTAATCTCACAGCATCGGTAACAGTAACAGATGGTGCGGCCTATGTTGCGCCATTCACGGGCACATTAGGCGGAAACCCGGTAAGCATTACCTTCTCGGTTGATGCCAATGGAGGCTCACCCACGGTTACGTCCTTTAATATTCCGGGCCATGCCAGCGCCACGTTCACCATCGCCAAGGAAACCTCGAATGCATTGATAGAATGCTTTGAAGGGACGTACAGCACCACTAAACCTGAGACGGGCACTTTCAACCTGTTACTGTCAAGGTCATTAAAATTGTTCGGAGGTGCATCACGCAAAACCGGCGAAAGCGAGAGCCACTCGTTTCATGGGGCCATCAATGCAAATAGTGAATTGGTAGACAGTGAAAGCGGCAAGGTATTGGCAAAGCTTTCGGGCGATGCATTGTCTGCAACCTTTACAGATAACAACGGGTCAACCGTTACGGTTACCGGCAAACGTACTTTTTAATCAACCAACGGGTGTAGTTTCAATTAGGGGAAATTGCATCAAAGCGGGCTCCGGGCGTAAATCCGGGGCCTTTATGTCTGAACCAGAATTTATAGAATTAACGAATTAACAGAATTGAATTTTAGCACAAAGCAGCAGGCTATAATTTTCAAATCAGCACATTTCCAAATCATCAAATTTTCTCATCCGCACATTCGCACATCAGAAATCCACCCATCATCTATTCCATCACCTCGTAAATAGTAACCGGTTTCGCCTTATTTTTCAGCGTTACCGCGCCTATTTTTTCGCATTTGAATGACTCTTTTGCTTTGTGATATACTTCTTCGGTAATCACAATTTGTCCGGCTTTGGCTGCCGACTGCAGGCGCTGCGACAGGTTAACCGTATCGCCGATAACAGTATAATCCAAACGCTTTAATGATACTGATCCAATGTTGCCCGACACCATCTCGCCAGAGTTGATACCGATAGAAACTTCAGGTTTGTAGGATATATCGCCAAGTTGTATCGCTTCCATATTCTTTATATGCTCGCGTACAACAAGCGCCACATCTATTGCCTTATCCAAATGATATTCGCCCCTGAAAACTGACATAACGGCGTCGCCCATAAACTTATCCACGTGGCCGCCCTGGGCAATAATTTCTTTTACGATATTATCAAATAAGCCATTCAGCAAGGTAACAACCGTATTGGCGGGAACCTGCTCGGTAATGGCGGTAAAGCCGCACACGTCAATAAACATTACGGTAGCATCCACCAGCTCATTCTTCATCAAGCTGCCTTCAAACTCCTTATGGTTCATAAAATTCAGCACATTCTCGTCCACATACATCTTCAGGATGTTGTTTTCTTTAATGGCCTTCATGGTTTCCTGCAGCTGGCGCACATGTACTATGGTTTTCTCCATCGTAAGGTCCAGGTCTTCAAAATCTACAGGTTTGCACACAAAGTCGAAAGCGCCACGGTTCATGGCGGTACGTATGTTTTGCATATCGCCGTAGGCCGATACTACTACTGCTTTTACTATCGGGTTGGCCTCGGGCAGTCGGCTTAGCAGGGTGAGCCCGTCCATCACAGGCATATTGATGTCGCTCAAAATTACATCCAGGTCGGGGTGTTCTTTTACCCGCTCAAGGGCTTCCTCTCCGTTTTGGGCGAATACAAACTCATAAACATTTTCGCGTATTTTACGGCGAAATTTTTGCTTTACTAATAATTCCAGATCCGCTTCATCATCAACAACAAGTATCTTAGCCATTATTGGTTAAAGTGTTTTAGTTTTTCTTTTAATAGATTAAAATCCAGGGGTTTCGTTAAAAAGTCGTTGGCGCCGCGTTCCATTGCCTGCCGGTGATTTTCTTCATCGCCATAAGCAGTTATCATCATCACCGTTGGAGGAGGCGGAGGGTTCTCAAAATCATTGCGGATATGTGTAAGTAACTCCAGGCCGCTCATGCCCGGCATGTTAATGTCCGACAATATCAATACCACTTCCGACTGCTTGCTGTGCAGATAGTTCAGCGCGTCCTCGCCCGATGTGGCAAAGGAGAACTCAATTTCATTATTCTTGATTTCTTTCCTGAAGCGCTGCAAAAACAGTGGTTGAACGTCTTCTTCGTCGTCGACTACAAGTATTCTCATTTTACCGGATAAATTTAGCGATTAGTTTAATACTATACAGGCAATGTAACTATAAATTCCGTGTATTCCCCATCTTTTGACAATACATCTATTTTCCCGCTGTGGCCTTTTACTACGATATCGTATGATAGTGACAGCCCCAATCCCGTCCCTTCGCCGGTTGGTTTGGTAGTGAAGAACGGCTGCATGATTTTGTCTTTAATATCCGCAGGTATGCCGCTACCATTGTCCTTAACTTTAATTACAGCCTGTCCGTCCTGCGCGATTGTGGCTACTGTTACTTCTGGTTTGTAAGCTGTGCCGGCGTTTTTTGCTTTTTGCTGGGTGGCGTAGAAAGCGTTGTTGAGTATGTTCAGAATAACACGGCCCATATCCTGGGGTACCATCTTAATCTTTGGCAGGGTACCGTCATAATGCGTTATCAATTCGGCATTGAAGCTTTTATCTTTAGCCCTGAGGCCGTGATAGGCCAGGCGCAGGTATTCATCCGCCAGTTTGTTCAGGTCGGTAGGTTGTTTCTGCCCTGTACTCGCCCTGCTATGCTCTAACATGCCTTTTACTATGGCGTCTGCCCGTCTTCCATGATGGTTTATTTTTTCCAGGTTTTGGGTAAGGTCGGCAGCAATATCTATCACATCTCCGGCATGCCCTGCTTTTGCTTCCTCCTGTAATTCGGCCAGCAACTCAATGCTCACTTCCGAAAAATTATTTACAAAGTTTAACGGGTTTTGTATCTCATGAGCTATACCTGCTGTTAATTCGCCCAATGATGCCATTTTTTCGGATTGAATCAACTGCTTTTGCGTGGCCCTCAATTCGTTCAGCGTATCTTCAGTCCGTTTCCTGGCTGCCTTAATTTCAATCAAATCCTGCCCGGCCTGTATGGCCTGAGCTTCGGCTTTTTGCAAGTCGAGGAAGCGGATATAGGTTTGTTCGAATACATTGCGGAAACGCTCAAAAATTTCCAGTTCGCCGTGGCTTAAAGGCGCATAAGCAGAAAGGCCCAGCGCTACCGGTCCCATCGAATACCAATAATAATTCAACGATGCGGCATCGGTGAGGTGGTTATCGATAAATACGTTGGTGGTTTTTTGGTATTTAAGAAATTCTCTCACGGCTGCGCCCTCAATATTCCGGGTAAAAAAAGCGCCGGGTCCT
>JAZJZL010000052.1:0-5539 GCA_040389845.1 Bacteroidota bacterium | reverse complement strand
ACCTTTGGCAGGTAATCAACGCCCATTTCGGCACCTGCGGTGGTTTTTACGCTAAATATGGCGCCGATAATTTCTTCACGTGTATATACATCTGCTATGTCCTTCCACACAAAATCCACAAACTTTATAGAAAGCCCAAGGTTAGCCGGGGTAAAAAACAGCACACGCTTATTGGTAAGCGCAATGCAATCGGGAAACAGGTTTACGATAGGCTTTTTCTGAACTGCAATGTACAGTATGTCCTCGCCGGTGGTTAACAGGTCTGTAAGGCGCAGGTATATTTTTTCGACAGCTTTGGGATCTTGTTCGTCGTTCAAAAATTTTTCTATCATAACCGTTTTTAAATTTAGCAGGTGCAAAAATAATAATATTATGTTAGTAGCAAGTTAAGTTTACGCAATCAGCAAATTGCAGCCCCTTATGTCGGAATTATCAAACCGGCCAAGCACTTCAAATGAGCCATCATTGTAAATTCTCCCCAAATCTTGCGTAGCGATAAACGCACAGGAATTGATATTTGCCAGGTCGACAACATTAATTCCGCCTGTTTTATTGTTTTCGAGAATTTCCAGCGGGTCGTTGGTATCACGGGTAAGTATCTTCATCCACGGCGGGCAATAAAATATACCTTCTCCTTTGGAGTAAGCCTGGGATAATAGTTCCGTCATGCCGTATTCTGAATGAATAGCGCTAACACCAAAGCCTGGGCATAGCTGCTTATGCAATTCTTCGCGTATCATTTCCTTTCTGCGTCCTTTCATTCCGCCAGTTTCCATTACTATCAATTCAGGGAAGTGTATTTCGTATTGCTCCACAAAATCAAGCAGAGCAAAGGTTACACCGATTAGTATGGTCGGTTTTTTAGTTTGCTGCTGTTTTTTAAGCTGATTGTATAAATCGTTGTGATTATAAAGATAAAAGCCGCTGTCTGTGTTTTGTGATTGCCTGATAAGGTCATCTGCCATATAAATCAGCGATGAGCCTTCCCGCTCCAGGTAGGAGGGGAGCAGTGCCAATATGGTATAATTCTTTATATCACCATAAAATAATTTAAAGGCCTCGCGGAAGCTTCGGGTGTACCAGCTAACATCTGTAACAAGGTGCCGGCTGGTTATCATTCCTGTTGTGCCGGAACTGGTAAAAGTTACTTCGGCAGGTGTATCGGCGCTGAGCACCCTTTGCGATTTAAAAAACTCAATCGGCAGGAAAGGAATTTGATTGATACCCCGAACCGCTGCTACATTAATGTTCAAACCGGATATGAAATCGTGATAAACTTTACAATTTTCGGCCTGGCATTTAAAAATTTGCAAAGCAATATCGGTAAACTCCTGCTCGTTACTAATGCCAAATACTTGCTCCTTATTCATCGGGGCAAAGATAAGGATTTGAAAATTTGGCGATTTGAAGATTTGAAAATGAGGAACACATACTTGTTGTCAGAATTAAAAGATTGCAGAACTTAAACAAACAACCATAAGATTTAAGAGTTAAATAAATAATATTTGCACAGTTCTAATAATATCTACTTAAAAAATAAAATGAAAACGTTTAGATTATTAAAAATACCGGTTATACTCGGCCTGTTCTTTGTACTGATATCAGCTACCACCGATGGCAGCAAAGAAACTGAGCGCGTACACAGCGCGTCAAATGTATTGCTCGACTTTGGTAAACTGCATGAAACTATACCTCATAACCTAATATCTGAATGTGAGGGCATCGTAATCATCCCTAAACTTATAAATGCGGGATTGATTGTCGGAGGTAAACGGGGCCGGGGAGTTGCTATGGTTAAAATGGATGATGGAAAATGGAGCGACCCGGTTTTTGTTACGATGACCGGTGGCAGCGTTGGCGCGCAAATTGGCGTTCAGTCTGTCGATTTGGTTTTGGTATTCCGTCATAAAGGCGTACTTGCTAAAGTTAAAAACGGCGATTTTACTGTTGGTGGCGATGCGTCTGCGGCTGCCGGCCCGGTTGGAAGAAGTACGTCTGCTAATACCGACTATAAGTTGGATGCCGAGATATATTCTTACTCGCGCAGCCGTGGTTTGTTTGCAGGTGTAAGCATTAACGGTTCAAACCTTGCTATCGACAAAACAGCAAATGCTAATTTTTATGGAGACGACCTGACATCCAAAGAAATTTTTAACAGCGCTAACAGCGATAAGGAATCGGTGAAGACGTTGAAGGCTTCGTTAACATCCTTGTAAGAGAGGTGAAAGCCGAAAGGTTTTTAAAAATGCCCTGTCGATTATAAATTACAGGGCATTTTTATTTGGTTATTTTTTTGCGAATGCTCTTTTTACGAGTACCCCCGACAATGCCGACATGCCGCCAACCAAGCCTCCGATTACGGCAGTTACAATCAGCAATAATATCCAATTAGGCAGCTGCATAAGGGTAGCCACCCGCTTGGCCAGCATATTATCGTTAGGGATGGATTTACAAAGCGCCATCGCCGCCCAAACGATAAACACCGCGGAGAACCCGGCGAAAAACGATTTTGCAGGTGTTTTGCCGATGAATAATGCCGGTAAAAATGCGGCTATTGCCACTACCCACCAGGGAAGGAAATAGCCGCCGGCGAAGGTTAGTATCAGGATGATGAAAAATAGCATGATCTTGTTTTTTTATTTCTTTGTTAGCGTTAATGTTGATTTTATTCTTTCAGATTTTTCATCTGCCGAATTTAAAAACAGCAACTCGTTTAATTGCCCGTTATTCCAGGTGTCAAACATATCCTTGTAATAAAAGCTGCCCGGGTTACCTGATTCTCCACCGGGGAATACGCCAAAGCCTTTTACAACAGGCCCCATCTGTACTACCATACGCCAGCTTGGGCCGTTATTGTCCCGTAAAGCATTGATCACGCTGCCGCGGCCGCCGGCTGAGAATTTGCCCGTGCCGAATCCCGGCAAGTTTGCCATGTGATTAATATAGGTATCTTTCACGCTGCCCCACTGCCAGTTATCACCCGGTTTGCCTTTGCTTTTTACCAGGCCGTCGACAGCGGTGTAAAATGCATGATTGACCATATCTGCGCAAGTTTCTTTTGCAGGCGTTTTGTTATTATCAAACCATTTTGAATTCGGGTCAGTAAGCAGCAATTTTTCCGTTTGGTCGATAGAGGGATACTTAAGGTAAGCCCCCTTTACGCCAAAGTCATCGTCCCATACCAGTCTATAAAAATTGTACCACCACGAGTCGAAAATACTGGCGCCTAAAGAATTTGCATCGTATCGTTTATCCCACTTTTTTATCAGCTCAAAAGCCTTTGCCTGATCTTCACTTAGCTTGGTAGGGTCAAGATATTTGATCATAGCAGGTAAAACATCATGTGCCCTAATGCTGTAGTTGTCCATTTGCATCAAACGCATACTGTCAACCGTTGCTTTTTGCATTACGGTTAGCCTATCATTAATGCGTTTGCCGCGGTCATAATCTCCGAAACGCCAGTTGATATAGTAAGGATAGCTTGTGTCTGTTGATGATTGATTGGCCGAACTCACAAAACCTCGCGGCGGATTTTTAACCGTCGGGTTTTGCTCAGGCGGAATCCAGCCCTGCCAATCATTAGCCGGGTCGCTGCCGTCCATAATATATTTGCCCTGCTCTTTATATTTTAACGGAAACTTGCCATTGGGCGTAATGGCAATATCATTATCATTACTTGAAAAAATAAAATTTTGCGCCGGTGCGGTAAAATGGGTTAGCGCTTCGCGATAATCGGCATAGTTTTTTCCCCGGTTCAGGATATAAAAACATAAGAATTCATTCGATTCATCATGTGCAATCCATCTTAAAGCATCACCAACCGGGATATTTTCATAACTGTCCTTCGGCTTTTTTGTAGCAGTTTCGTACACCACCGGGCCATGGTGCGTATAGATAACGGTATCAAACTCATCAGGCGCGCCGAGTATTTTTATGGTCTCCACCCGTTTCTTCACCGGGTTCCATTTATTGTTGTACCAGTATTCGTTTTTGGTATTATCCTTAAATTTTACCTGGTACCAGTCCAGCACATCAGCATCAACATTGGTAACGCCCCAGCTTATTTTCTGATTATAGCCGATAATAACACATGGCGCCCCAGGTAACGAAACACCATTTACATTTCCTGTTGGCGATGACAGCTGGATTTGATACCATATAGCCGGAAATGTCAAATTAAGATGCGGGTCGTTAGCCAAAATAGGATAACCGGTAGCCGACTTGCTGCCTGCTATTGCCCAGTTATTGCTGCCTATGCCGTCAACTTTTTCTTTTGGTTTGATGTTTTCTGTCATCTGGGCCAGGTAGCCGGCGGAAGGCTTGGGTATAGGCAATGGCTTAAAATCCCATTTGGTTCCAACGGGTATTATCGGCGACTCATGGAAAGGGTAGTCCGGAAAAAGGTCACTAACCGCTTTAGAACCAAAAATGCGCAGGTTATTGGTCATCGCAAACTGGTCAGAGCCGCCCGCAAGAGTTTCCGACATCAGCTTTAATAAAAATATACAGTTAATAGGTTTCCACTCCTCGGGCGCATAATTCAGCAGTTTGAACTCTAAAGGGTAATCCTTTGGCGATAATGAATGAACGTAATTATTTACACCATCAGTATAAGCCAATACCATTTCCCTGGTTTGCGGATTAGCCATGATGCCTTTCAGTCCGTTTTCTGCGCCATAAACCATGCCCATACGCCGATGGTAGCGGTCAACTTCCAACGCATTGGGTCCGACAACTTCTGATAATCTGCCGGCTGCGCTGCGGGTTTGAATATCCATTTGCCAGAGTCGGTCGCGGGCGGTTACAAATCCCTGGGCGTAGTACAAATCATGGTCGTTTTTGGCGAAGATGTGCGGAATGCGGTGCTCATCGTAACGGATGATAACCTCATCCTGTAATCCTGTGAGCTTTAACTTTTCAGGCGGCCGACTGTCCTTGCTTTCAGCATTTTGCCAGAAACCCGTAAACGGGTTAAGCAATGGTGCTACAGGAGGCACCGGCCCAAGTTTTATTTGAAGCGCCCAGACCAGCGCAATTGTCAAAATAATGGCTATGAAAGCTTTTACAAACCTCATGGGGGATAGGATTTATTGAGGCAAGATAAGTAAAAGAGCGTAAAGTTTTAAGGGAATTAATTAGTATTAAGTCCGTTAATAAAATGATAACATGTTACTTGCCCGCTCAATCTAAACAGGCAGCTCAATCCTGAACTCCGTACCCTCGCCCAATTTGCTTTTAACCTCTATTTTGCCCTGCAAAGTTTCAATTTGAGACTTCACCATAAACAGGCCGAGGCCCTTACCTTCCACATGCGAATGAAAGCGTTTATAAAGCCCGAACAGGTCATCACCCTTCGCCGCCAGATCAATGCCTAAGCCATTGTCTTTGAAATTGAGCAGGAACTTATTCCCTCGTTTGGAAACATCGATATTAATCATCGGAGCTACACCGGCTTTTTGATACTTTATACTATTGGATATTAGATTGAGGAATATGCTGTAGATAAACGATTTTATCGTGTTGATTGTGGTGACCTTGA
>JAZJZL010000051.1:45746-46024 GCA_040389845.1 Bacteroidota bacterium | reverse complement strand
ATGTTTTTTAAGGCCATCGGCTCGACCGATATTGTAGCGCTGGGTTTTAACCCAGCGCGAAAAGATCATATCATCTCCTGAAAAATATACATTTCATTATAGTCAATCTTAAATTCCTTTAAGCTTTGAATATATTCTTCTCTGAATGTTTGTGTTTTATGATGCTCTTGCTGATTACGGATATAATGGTAAACGCTATCAACTTGCGATTGACCGTAGGAGAAAACGCCATATCCTTCCTGCCATTCAAAACGATCGGGTGTTAAGGCATTGTCATT
>JAZJZL010000051.1:35455-45736 GCA_040389845.1 Bacteroidota bacterium | reverse complement strand
TCATTAATGTATTTATATGACTTAGCCTTTACATTCTGCATCAACTGTGAAACGGAAACAACTGGACGTAAGCCCAAAAAGCAATGCACGTGGTCTTCCATACCGTTAACGATAATGGTTTTACAATTCATTTCGTTAATGAGGTTACCGATTACACCGAAAATGGTTGGCTGCAAATCCTTTGTAATTACCGAATTACGGTATTTTACTGCAAATACTGTTTGCAGGTAAATCTGATGATAAGTGTTCGACATTTAGGTTTATTTTCTGTGGCCCCCCGTACGAAGCCTGTTTTTTGTATAATACGAATCACAAACAACAATCACCTCACGAAACTCAGCCTTTTACCATTCTCACCCTCAACCAAACTTCCATCAGCCCATACAATGTTGCCTGATACAATGGTATAAGCTATTTTTGATTGGAAGGTAGTTCCCTCAAACGGGCTCCATTTGCATTGGTATAAAATGTTGTCTTTGTTAACCGTCCACGGGTTATTTAAATCCACCAGCGCCAGGTCCGCCCAGTAGCCCTCGCGGATGAAGCCACGTTTTTCTATTTGAAAGCAAATGGCAACGTTGTGCGCCATTTTTTCGGCTATTTGTTCAAGGGTTATTTTACCCTGGTGATATAGTTCGAGCATGGCCGGCAATGCGTGCTGCACCAGTGGACCTCCGGATGGCGCCTGCAGATAGGGTTGCGATTTTTCTTCCAGCGTGTGCGGGGCATGGTCCGTAGCAATAACATCTATGCGGCCGTTTAATACTGCCTTTAAGATACCCTCGCGGTCTTCTGCGGTTTTTACAGCCGGGTTCCATTTTATCAGGTTGCCTTTGGTTTCATAATCTTCATCGCTAAACCAAAGGTGATGGATGCAGGCCTCAGCGGTAATCCTTTTATCTTTTAAGGGGATGGAATTATCAAACAGGTAAGTCTCCCTTTCGGTAGAAATGTGCAGGATATGCAGGCGGGTATTGTGCTTTTTAGCCAAATCAACCGCCATAGATGAAGAAAGGTAACAAGCCTCGGCACTGCGGATTTTTGGGTGCAGCTTTACCGGGATGTTCTCACCAAGTAGTTGCTTGTAGTGCTCCAGGTTGCCTCGTATAGTAGCTTCATCCTCGCAATGTGTGGCAACCAGCATAGGGGATTGAGAAAAAATCCGTTCCAGCGTTGTTGGGTTGTCCACCAGCATATTGCCGGTTGATGAGCCCATAAAAACTTTAACACCGCAAACATTGGCGGTATCAGTCTTTAACACCTCATCGATATTATCGTTCGAGGCGCCCATAAAGAAGGAATAATTGGCCAGCGAGGTGCGTGCACCGATATCATATTTATCCTGCAGCAGTTCCTGCGTGAGCGTGTTGGGCACCGTGTTAGGCATCTCCATAAATGAGGTAATACCACCAGCCACGGCTGCCCGGGATTCGGTATATATCTTTGCTTTATGGGTTAATCCTGGCTCGCGGAAGTGTACCTGGTCGTCTATACAGCCGGGGAAAAGGTGCAGGCCTTCGGCATTAATCTCCTTGTCGGCAGCGGCGTCAATTTGCTTATCGATACGCTCGATAAAGCCGTCTTTTACCAAAATATCAGCCACAAATTGCTGACCTTCATTAACTATAGTCGCCGATTTTATAAGGATAGTGCTCATGAGAGCAAAGATAGGGGATTTAGGTGATGTGCGAATGTGCGGATATGCAAATCACTGTTGTGATCAAAAATCCGCACATCCTTCCTACTTTCTTCCCCAGAAATAATTCAATCCAAATGAGATGGCATCATTTAAGCCCAGGTGGAAGGTGCTGTCTTTGGTTTGATAGTCGAGGTTGTAAGATACGCCCCCGAAGCCAAGATTAACGCCTAATTTTGGTGTCGGGAAAAACACGAAGTTAGGGGTTGCGCCAAGGCTGAACGTTCCGTATTTAAAGTAAGTTGTATTGTTCAGCGTGCTGATGCCGAACTCAGGGAAGAAGCCGAATTTATCGCTAATCATGGCATAATAACGGGCGTGGATTCCTATACCTAAAACATCGGTGTGGTATTTGTCACTCGAAACAAAGTTCTGTGTAGGGTCTGTTGATGAATGAAAATCGGAGGTTTCGGTACCACCGTTGCGGGAATAAACGGGCTGGATGCCTATCGACCACTTGTCGCTGATAAAAAAACCAAACTCAGGGCGGACACTAAACGAGCTGATCTTGCTGGTAGTGTAATTGGTGTAGCCATCGGTATAGTTAATTACGCTGGACGAACCGTAACTGCTGTAATCATAAGTTAAGCTGCCTCCCAGGTAGTACTGGCCTTTATGGCCTTGTGCCGAAGCTGAACCGATGCATGCTAAAAGGAAAATAGAAAATGCAAGTAATGTTTGTTTCATGTGAATTATAATTTGATACAAATTAAGTTGTTTGTTTTAATTAATATGCAAGGTATAGATGAATAGCTACAATGTGAACCGGGATTTAGCAGATTTTACGGATTTTGAAAAGGGATTTCATCATTCCGCATTCGAAATTCCGGCTTCCGCATTAGGTGTTGTCTAATTCGCACATCCGCACATCCTCACAAAAACCTATCTTTGCCCCATGGGCGTACCTTTTGAAGATTTTAAATTTAACCGGCAGATTTTGAATGCTATTGCCGATGCCGGTTATACCGAAGCTACACCTATCCAGCAAAAAGCTATTCCACCTATATTGAACGGGCAGGACGTAATGGGCATAGCGCAGACCGGCACCGGTAAAACAGCTGCTTATGTATTGCCAATTATCATGAAGCTTAAATATGCGCAGGGCGAAAGCCCGCGGGCATTGATAGTTTCACCTACCCGTGAGCTGGCCATGCAGATTGAGGAAAATATTAAAGCCTTCGCCCAATACACCGACCTGCGTGTAGTTGTTTTATACGGCGGCCTCGGCCCGAAAACTCAAATTGAGCAGGTTAATAAAGGTGTCGATATTATTGTAGCCACGCCAGGCCGTTTTATGGACATTTACCTGGCGGGACATATTGTTACCAAAACATTACAGGTGCTGGTACTGGATGAAGCCGACAAGATGATGGATATGGGCTTTATGCCCCAGATAAACCGTATATTGGAGGTGGTTCCTGTGAAACGGCAAAATTTGCTGTTTTCAGCTACGATGTCGGAAAAGATTCATGAGCTTTCCAATAACTTCCTTGAGTTTCCTACTGTTATTGAGGTTACCCCGCAGGCTACCCCGGCACAAACGGTTAACCAGCATTTGTACTATGTACCTAACATCAAAACCAAAATAAACCTGCTGAAGAAACTGCTGGATGTTGAGGATGATATAAAAAAGCTGATAATTTTCTGCAAGACCCGTATCGTAGCCGAGGATGTTTACAAGTTTCTGCTCAGAAAATACGGTGAAAAAGAGGTAAAGGTATTGCATGCCAATAAAGGACAAAATACCCGTATCAATTCTATAAACGCCTTTAAAGCCGATGAGATAAAAATACTGGTAGCTACGGATGTTGCGTCGCGCGGTATAGATGTGAGCGACGTGAGCCACGTAATAAATTTTGATGTACCGGTAGTGATTGAGGATTATGTGCACCGCATTGGCCGTACCGGCAGGGCGTACCAATCCGGTGAGGCGATTACCTTTTGCACGCCTGGCGAGGAATATTACCTGCGCAAGATTGAAAAGCTGATAAAGCAAACTATACCTGTCACTGACATCCCTGCAGATGTATATGTTGAAGAAACGCCTTACGAAGAGAAGCAGGACCAGGCCAGGGAGATAGATATGCAGAAACGGAAGGATGACCCTGAATTTAAGGGGGCTTTCCACGAAAAGAAAACCCTGAACCAGCGCAAGAAATTTGATGCTGCCAAAGCGAAGAAGACAGGACAATCAAGCGATAAAAGAACTAAATCACCAAAAGCATACAGGAAGAAACGTTAACCGTAGCCAGACTTACGAAGTTTTTAAACGGTGAAACCCTCAACGAGGCCATAAAAAAACAAACAACACCGAGTTAAACTTCGTAAGTCTTCACTAAGACCATGAAACTAAGAATCACCCCTCTAAACTTTGCGAGCGCGTTTTTCCTCGTGGCCGCAGTTTACAGCTGGATATACGGCGTAAAAATATCCGGCACACATTTTAAAATGATGGACTCGGCAATAGGGTGGATATTCCTCCTTTTTGCAGTCGTAGTGTCATTTATGGATATAATGTTCCGTAATTTCTTCCCGCAAACCAAAAAAATATGGATTGTAGAGCTAAGCTTTATAACTTTGGCCGCTATTTTATTTTTACTGGTTAAATAATTTATACATAACTTTAATGAAGACTGCTGAAATTAAGCTGACGATAGAACTCGACGAAAATAATGTTCCGGAAAACATCATGTGGGAATCGACAGATGCGCAAAACAAGGAAGCGCTGCCGGTAAAATCGATGATGCTGGCCTTGTGGGACGGAAGCTACAAAAACTCCCTGCGTATTGACCTTTGGACAAAGGATATGCCCGTGGACGAAATGAAACGTTTTTTTTATGAAACCCTGCAAACCATGGGCGACAGCTTTTTACGCGCAACCGGCGAGACCAATATTGTAGAAGACCTGCGCGACTATTGTGCCCACTTTGCCGATAAAATGGAAATCAGCCAAAAATAAGATGCGCCTTAATACCCTAACCTCATTTTGCGGATTCGTACTCCTGATTGCTGCTTTGTACTGCCCGCTTTTGCGCCCTTTCCATATTTTTAACATGGATGCCTTTGGCGCCAATAAGCCGTACGCTATGGTTTTGCTTTTAGTAGGCGTGGTAGGCATATTGGGCACGGTATTTAATCAAATTAAACTAACCAGGTTTGTGGCCTGGTTTTCACTGGCGCTGGTTGTGCTGTTTTATATAGGGGCTTTTTTGAAAGTACATACCTCGTTCAGCTTTATACCATTCCGCTCCATAGATGCCTTTTTAACCAGGCAGATTAAGTTTAAATGGGGCTGGTATTTAATATTTGCCGGGCCGTTGCTGGCGGTTGCGGGCGTGCTTTTTGAAAAAAAACGCAATTTTATTCCTCCTTCGCCTCAAAACGAACAAACAAAAGTTTAAAAAATTCCTTTATATGTTTCAGCCGGGTAAAATCGTCCGGCTGGAACGGTATTGGGCAAATTTTTATAGTCTAACCAAGTCACCACAATAATCATTTGCCTGCTAATCAAATAAGTATGTTAAAAATAAATTTTTAACATATTTGTATCTCTAAAACCATCTGAATGTTAAACTTTTCTTTCCGCCAGCAGGTCTTTGCCGGTTTTGCCGTATCAGTATTTTTAGTATTGCTTGTAGGGCTATTATCTTACAATAGCATTAACAAACTCGAGAGCGACTCGGGCCAGGTTGAGCATACTCAAAAAGTAATAAAAACCTCTTCTGATCTGCTTCAGCTGTTAACCGATGCTGAGACAGGCATGCGCGGATTTGCAGCGACCAATAAACCCGTATTACTTGAGCCTTACAATGAAGCGCTGCCAACGATAAAAAGGGATTTAGAACAGCTTAGAGAGCTTATACAGGATAACCCAATGCAGGTTAGGCGGATAGATTCATTATCTAATCTCGTTAACAGCCAGCTGAATATTTTAAAAACAAATATCGAAGTAAGGCCCATACAGGGGCTTGACTATATGGTGAACAATAATATGTTCACCAATGGTAAACATAACATGGACGAAATACGCGCTGTTATGAGCCATATGAAAAATACGGAAGATAAATTGCTGACCGAAAGGAAGGCAAGTTCTGCGGAAGCATCTTCGAGAGCCGTTTATACAATCGTTATTGGTTCTATTGTATTCATTGCGATAATAATTATGCTTTTCTTCTATATACAGAGAACATTTGACCAACAAAGGAAAATAGAAGGAGAAATAAAGGTTGCTAATGCTGAGCTGGAGAAGGTATTAGATGAAAACCGGGCGCAAAACTGGCTGCTTACAGGCACCGGCATTATTAACGAGCGCATGCAGGGCCAGCAAAGTGAACGGGAACTCGTGGGTAATATCCTCACCGAGATTTGTAATTATAGCAAAGCGCTTACAGGGACGCTGTATTTGTTTGACGAAGAATTACAATCACTTAATTTATACGCCTCATACGCATTTAACAATCCTGATGTATTAAAGAGAACTATAAAAATATCGGAAGGCTGGCTGGGCCAGGTAGCTAAAGATGAAAAGGCCGCAGTAGTAAAAGGTAAGTTGAATGATAGATTGGAACTCGGTTCGTCGCTGATACACCAGGAAATTATCGAAAGCTTTATAGTGCCTTTCTTTTTTGATAAAAAACTGATAGGCGTAATAGAAGTCGCATTTCCTAATGAAATTAATGAGCAATGCAAGGACTATATCCTGGCGATTGCCGATGATATTGCCATCGCCGTAAATACGGCCCAGGCACGTACAATCATGCATGAGCTGCTTTCGCAAGTACAGCAACAGGCCGAAGAACTGGAAGCCCAGCAGGAGGAAATGCGCGTTACCAACGAGGAGTTGATGACTAAAACCGAAATGCTGCAGGCATCAGAAGAGGAAATGCGTGTGCAGCAGGAAGAATTGCGTAACACCAATGCCGAGCTGGAAGAAAAGGCCAGCTTGCTTGAAGAGAAAAATCAGGCCATTGAGGAAGCCCGCAAAGCCATCAATCTTAAGGTGATGGAGCTTGAAACCACCGGCAGGTACAAGTCGGAGTTTTTGGCGAACATGAGCCATGAACTGCGCACGCCGCTGAATAGTATATTGGTATTGGCGCGCATTCTGAAGGATAACAAGCCGGCCAACCTGTCTGAAGACCAGGTGAAATATGCAAGCGTAATATTTAATGCGGGGAATGACCTGCTAACGCTCATTAATGACATACTCGACTTATCAAAAATTGAGTCGGGCAAGCTGGAAATGCAGAACGACAACGTTAAGGTTGCCGATATTTTGCACGATATGGAAATGTTGTTTGCCGAGGTTGCTGCCAATAAAAAAATAAAATACAGTATAGCTACGGGAAAAGAGTTACCTAAATCCATATTCACAGATAAGGTGCGCGTGGAACAGGTATTAAAGAACTTGTTGAGCAACGCGTTTAAATTTACGCCTGAAGGGGGATCTATAAATGTAAACGTTGTTCCGGGTGATGATGAAAAGACAATCAGCTTTAAAATAAAAGACACGGGCATTGGTATTACGCTTGATAAACAGAAAATTATATTCGAAGCTTTCCAACAGGCAGACGGGTCAACAAGCCGCAGGTTTGGCGGCACAGGGCTCGGCCTGTCTATAAGCAGGGAACTGGTTAACCTGCTCGATGGAAACATAACAGTGACAAGCGCACCAGGCGAAGGCAGCGAGTTTGTGCTGACTATACCTTTAAAAGCAAGAATTGTATTGCCGGAAGATGAACAACTGCCCACAGCAGAAACATTTGTACCCGAAAAACAACTGCTGAAGCCTGTCGCACAGCTAGCAAAAAAACCGGGCCGTGAGCCATTGGTGGTGATTGTTGAGGACGATAAGAACTTTGCCGACATACTGCACGACTATGCCCGCGACCATGGCTACAAACCGGTTATGGTTAATGAAGGAACGGAAGCGGTTGAAATTATCAAAGAAAATCAACCGGATGCAGTGATACTGGATATTATGCTGCCTGGTAAAGACGGATGGCAAATATTAAAGGAGCTTAAACAGAATGAACTCACCATGCATATCCCGGTGCACATGATGTCGGCGGGAGATGCGGCTGCCAACCGGGTTAGGCGTGAGGGTGCTATAAACTTCCTAAAAAAACCGATAGATACCAATACACTCGATAAGCTGTTTACGGATATAATGGTGCAAACCGGTACTAAGTTTACCCAGATATTATTGGTTGAGGATAACAAGACACAAAGCGAGGCGCTGGTAGACATGCTGAAAGGCCAGGATATTACAGTCGACCAGGCTTTTGACGGTGAATCGGCTTTCAGGATGCTGCATGAAAAGGAATACCAGTGTGTAATACTGGATTTGAATCTGCCGGATATCTCGGGTCTCGACTTCCTCGACAAAATAAAAGCCATCGAAAAATTCAGTGCGCTGCCGGTTATCATCAATACAGCTATGGAACTGGATAAAACCTCAGTAAGCAGGCTGATGCAATATGCCAATGCTATGGTTGTTAAAACAAATAAGTCGGCCGATAGGTTGATTGATGAAGTTAACCTGTTTTTAAACAAAGTTCGCGAGGTAACGGAACAGCCGGCCGAAATTAATCCGGTTGCGAAAAGCAAGGTAGTAACACAAGGCAAAGACGTGATAAAAGGTAAGAAAGTATTAATTGTTGATGATGATATGCGCAATATTTTTGCGCTGAGCAGTGCTTTAGAAGGCTACGAAATGATTGTTGAAGTAGCCGGTGACGGACAGGAAGCTATAGATAAACTGGAAGCAATACATGATATAGATCTTGTGCTGATGGATATTATGATGCCTGTGATGGACGGCTACGAGGCAACAAGGTACATCAGGAAGCAAAACAAATGGGCAAGGCTGCCCGTAATAGCATTAACAGCAAAAGCAATGATGGACGACCGTGAAAAATGCATAGCTGCCGGTGCCAACGATTATATCACCAAGCCGGTTGATATGGACAGGTTGATTTCGTTAATGCAGCTTTGGTTGGGCAGTTGAGTATGAATTTATCTTTACCCGGGTTGAGTGCAGAAGAGGTTACCGAGCTTATTGATCTGGTAAAAAAAGTTCATGGTTTTGACTTTTCCAATTACTCGAAAGCATCTTTAAAAAGGAGGCTTAACCGTGTAATGATGATAAAGAAGCTGGAATATTACGACCTGAAGCATGCCCTGTTGAACCAGCCCGATTTTTTCCAGGATTTTTTAGAGGAAATTACAGTAAACGTTACTGAGATGTTCCGCGACCCATCGTTTTACAAGGCGCTTAACAACCAGGTTATCCCATACCTTTCAACCTATCAGCACATAAAAATGTGGTCCGCAGGCTGTTCCTCGGGCGAGGAAGTTTATTCACTCGCAATTTTAATGGAGGAAAACAAACTGCGGGATAAATCATTTATTTATGGTACAGATGTAAACACGGTGGTACTTAAAGAGGCGCGGATGGGGATATACAGTTACCGGAATATAAAAAGCTATACCGAAAACTACCAGATGGCCGGCCTTAAAGGCACGCTTACAGACCATTTTACGGTGATGTATGATGCCGCCACCATACACAGTGAATTAAAGGCGAATACTTTATTTTCTGTGCATAACCTGATCTCGGACACGATTTTTAACGAATTTCAGCTAATTAGCTGCCGCAATGTGTTTATTTATTTTGAAACCCAGCTGCAGGAAAAGATACTGGAACTTTTTTACAACAGCTTGTGCCCGCACGGCTTTTTATGCCTGGGAAGCAAGGAAACTATACGGTCTGACTCTTTTAAAAAGAAGTTTAAGCCGATAAATCAAAAAGAAAACATCTACCAGAAAATTGGCGCCTGACAAGAACATAACCACCCGCTGGCGCAGCTCTGAAATATTGCTGATAGGCGGGTCTGCGGGTTCATTTAGGCTGATATTTAAGGTAGTGCAATTTCTGCCTGCCGATTTAAATAAATCCGTTATTATCGTAATGCACCGCAAACGGAATTTTGCAAGTGAGATTGAAGGATTATTTGCGCGCAACAGCATGATGAAGTTGCGGGAGATAGAGGATAAGGATAAAATTACCAATAACACTATTTACGTAGCGCCTGCCAATTACCATGTTTTAATTGAGGGTGATAAACATTTTGCTTTAGACGTTTCGGACCCAGTGTGGTTTTCAAAACCATCCATTGATATCACCTTTGAGAGTGCAGCCGAAATCTATAAAGACAAATGCACGGCCATACTACTTTCCGGCGCCAACCAGGATGGCGCTGCCGGATTATTAAAATTGCGCAATGCCGGTTCACTAACCATAGCCCAGGACCCGGATGATGCTGAGCTGCCGGAGATGCCCCAGGAAGCGATTAATTTGAAAGCCGCTGACTATGTGTTGAATACGGCGGAGATTGTGGAGTTATTGCGTAGCTAAGTTATTAGCTACTTGTCATGCCGAATTTATTTCGGCACCCCACAGGACAGGTAGGCGACATCCAATTAATCCACATGCCAACAGGAGTGAATACGTGGTTGAATACTTAGCATGTGAGGTGCTGAAACAAGCAGCATGACGGCTTTTATATCTCTAAAAGCCCAAT
>JAZJZL010000051.1:0-35445 GCA_040389845.1 Bacteroidota bacterium | reverse complement strand
CCCTTGCCTCGTGCTCCAATAACCATTTTTTACGCCATATCCCTGCGCCAAAGCCTGTCATGCTGCCATCGGAGCCTATAACGCGGTGACATGGCACCACAATCAGTAAATGATTTTTGCCATTGGCCGATGCGATGGCCCTTATACCAAGCGGGTTTTTTAAAAACTTGGATTGTTGCCCGTAGCTGATGGTTTTGCCATAACCGATACGGCTTAGCTCGTCCCAAACACCCTGCTGAAAATCGGATCCATGCTGTTTTAGCGGCAAATCAAAATCTTTCCTGGTGCCGGCAAAATATTCGTCCAGTTGCTGCACGGCTAGCTTTAAAAGGGGAGTTTCCGGTTGCGAAATTTCATGTTCTTCATCCAATGCATATATCGAAGTGATGCAATCATCGGCTTCGGTGATACTTAAAATTCCTATGGGACTATCGTAATAAACAGAAAACATACGCCGGATATCTTGATGGACTTCAAAATTACGCTCTGCAAATCAGCATAAAAAATAATTTGATGAATATTTTGAAATGCGAAAAAACAACGTCACATTTGTAGTGTACTATTATACTAATACACTAAAGCAAGATGATTGCGATAAAAGACTTAAGTTTTGGTTATCCGCGTAAGCCGCTATTGTTCCAGGATTTGAATTTATCCCTGAGCGAAGGCCATATCTACGGTTTGCTTGGCAAAAACGGGGCAGGTAAATCAACGCTGCTGAAGAACATGGTTGGCCTGGCATATCCGCAACAGGGGAGTTGTTTAATTAATGGCGTGAATGTTTCTGGCAGACCGGTGTCGGTTTTGGAAGATGTTTACTTTTTAGCGGAGGAAATTTTTGCTTCCTCGTTAACGCCAGAACAATTTGCTGCAAGCACCGCCGGTTTCTATCCCAAATTCAGCAATGCGGATTTTTACCAATGCCTGAAAGCGCTTGACGTCGACGCCTCTGCTGCGATGGATAGGCAATCATTCGGTCAGCAAAAAAAGGCGATGATAGCGTTCGGGCTTGCCACCAACACCAGCCTGCTGATTATGGATGAGCCAACCAACGGTTTGGACATCCCCTCGAAGGTTCAGTTTCGAAAGCTGATTGCATCGGTACTGACTGAAGAGCGCTGCATCGTGATATCAACCCACCAGGTGCGGGACTTGGATAGCCTTATCGATACTTTGCTCATTCTGCATAACCGCGAAATTGTTGTTAACAGCGCGATTGAAGACATCACCGAAAAAATAACATTCGGCGTATTTAATGATACCACAGGCATGGAGGTGTTATATGAAGAGGATGGTATGCGCGGGAAAAATGCTATCATAAAAAACACCAACGGCAAATTCAGCAAAATGGATTTGGAACTGTTTTTTAACGCAATTACCACCGGCAACAATACGCTGGTTGAAATTTTAAAAGCCGACTGAAATGAACAATACTTTCAATATAAAACGTTTTGGCCGCCTGTTAATTAAACAGCTTACAGAACATTATAAAACCTACCTGATGGGGGTGGCGGTGCTTACGGGTGTAATGCTGGTTGGTGGCAGCTTTTTCCTGTTTCTAACTCCGGCTGTGTTGGATTTGAGCGCACAGGTGGTGTTGTTCGGCTCTATTTATTTTTTGGCAGGAACCATTTTTACCAGCACTGTTTTTGCCGATTTGAGCGATAAGAAAAAATCAATTTCATACCTCACGCTTCCTGCATCACATTTCGAAAAGTTTTTTACAGGATGGCTGATATCCATGGTGCTGTTTTCGCTGGTTTACTTGGTCAGCTTTTATAGTATCCTTATGATTTTGCTCCATGTTAAACACTGGCCTGGTCAGCGTACGGAGGTGTTAAACGTTTTTGTGGATCCTATGCCGGTGGTTTTTATAGTGTACGCTATGCTGCACGGTTTTTCAATTTGGGGCGCCATTTTTTTCGAAAGGCTGCATTTTATAAAAACAGCATTTTGCTTTTTTATAGGCATTATAGCGCTATCTGTTGTCAATACATCATTTATCGAAATGCTGCTCGGGCGCGAAGTGAGGACGGCTACGCCATTCGGGGGGATAAGTTTTATTGAAGGACACAAGTATGTAGCTGTTGCCAGTGTGCGGCAAACCGACCCGTTGGTAGGCTACGTTTTTATTGCCATAGCCATAGTGTTTTGGACGGCAGCTTACTGCAGGTTAAAAGAGAAACAAGTTTAAATGGCTGAGTATGGAATTTAAAGATAACGAAGCCATATACCTGCAGATTGCTGCTTATGTGTGCGACAATATATTACTGGAAAAATGGCCGCCTGAACAAAAAATACCCTCGGTGCGCGACTTGGCCATCGAACTGGAAGTAAACCCCAATACGGTTATGCGGTCGTACGAGTTTTTGCAGAAACAGGAGGTGGTTTATAATAAACGGGGGCTGGGGTTGTTTGTATCGCCTGACGGATACGAAACGGTGAAAAAGCTGCGAAAAGAAAATTTTCTACAGCAAAACCTGCCCGAACTATTTAAAAATATGTACATGCTTGATATTTCGGCAGAAGAAATACAGCAATTGTACCAGGAGTTTAAGGCTGCCAATTACAGCTCAATATCACACAAAACAAACGATGAAAACAAGTAATAAATTAGTACTATTCGGCCTGGTGTTGATATTGGCAGCCATGGTCTGGTTCGATTTAATAGTCCGTTCGGCATATTTTGCCGGGGATTATAAAAAGCCTTTTAGAGAGTTTGTATCGCTGAATTTTAAGAATTTTAGTACCATAAACCTTAATGCGTCAACCGCGGCGAATATTATTGTACGGCAAGGCCCTTTTGATGTGAAAATTGAGCCTTATGGAAAGAATTATGTAAAAGTAACCCAAAACGGAACGACACTTAATATAGACGCTGCTTTTAGCGGAAGCTACCAAAACCCCAGGTATGACTATGTGATGCTGATAACCTGCCCCAGCCTTGTGAAATTTAATACAGATGCCCGGTATATGGCAGGCGATGTACAAATTACAGATACGCTTGCGGCTGTCGATTTTTATTGGCGCCCCTCTATTATCCGTGGCTTTAAGCAGGACAGCCTGGCTATTACAGCAAGGCATGCCAGCAACATTATACTAACCGGGAACACTATAAAAAACTTGAAGGCAGAGGTCGGAATAAATGAAGGCAGTGCGTCAGACATTACAATTACCGGCGACAACAAGTTTGAAAAGGCTGACTTAAGTTTGCTTAACAAAGGCAGGCTTCGGCTGCAGGGCGGCGACATCCCTAATTTACAATACCATCTGGCCGATAGCGCCCAACTGATAATTAATGGTTCATCAAGAAAATTAATAGACAAACAATAATATAATCTTAATAATATGAAACTGGTTATAAACTCATTATCAAAAACATACGCAAACGGCGTGCATGCCTTAAAGGATGTATCGCTCACCCTTAGCAATGGCATGTTCGGATTGCTGGGGCCAAACGGCGCGGGCAAGTCATCACTGATGCGCACCATTGCCACCTTGCAGGAGGCTGATAGCGGCAGCGTTTTCCTTGACGATCTGGACGTGCTGAAAAGCAAAACCCGTGTTAGGCAACTGCTGGGATACCTGCCGCAGGAGTTCGGCGTTTATCCGAAAATCTCTGCAGAGCGCATGCTTGACCATATTGCACAATTGAAAGGCATAGGTAATGCAGGCGAACGCAAGGATTTGGTTAACTCATTATTAGAAAATGTAAACCTGTCAAAAGATAAAAAGAAACACCTCGGTACCTATTCGGGTGGGATGAAACAACGTTTCGGTATCGCGCAGGCGCTGATAGGTAACCCTAAGCTGATTATAGTGGATGAGCCAACTGCCGGACTTGACCCTGCCGAACGCAACCGTTTTTATAATCTGCTGAGCCAACTGGGCGAAAATACTATCGTTATCCTGTCGACCCACATTGTGGAAGATGTGAGCACGCTTTGTTCAAACTTTGCGATTATTTGCCAGGGAGAGGTGCTATATGCGGGTGAGCCTGATACCGCGGTCACAGAAATGGAAGGCAAAATCTTCAGCAAGGCCATTAATAAAACGGAGCTGCCGCTTTACCAGGACGACTTCACTGTTATATCAACTCAGCTTAAAACAGGCAAGCTGCATATCAGGATTATCAGCGACACCAACCCCGGCAGCGGTTTTGCCCCGGCGGTGCCAAACCTTGAAGACGTGTACTTTAGTAACATTGCTACCCGCCTGGATGTAAATACCATTTAACCCCCTTAAAATCATATAAATATGTTCCGGAAAATATTTCTGTTCGAGGTCCAAAACCGGACCCGCAGGCCCGCCGTTTATCTATATTTTGCTGCTTCGCTCATCTTTACCATAGGCACTTTCGCTACAGGTTCAGTACCATTGGGCGAAAAGCAGGTTATTAATTCGCCGTATATAATTGCCTTTTGGAGCGGCGCCATGACTTTAATGATGATGCTGGTAAGCTCATCCATAATGGGCACAGCGCTATATCGCGACATTGAATACAATACCAAGGATTATTACCTCACCTACCCAATAACAAAGCCCGGATATTTCTGGGGGCGCTTTTTGGGCTCCTTCCTTTTTATGGTGCTGATCGCGACATCCATATTCATCGGCGCAATAATTGGCACAAAGCTCGGCCCGGCAATGGGTTGGACAGATGCCAAACAGTATGGCCCCAATAACTTTATGTACTACTTTCAACCATTTGTGACCATAGCGGTGCCGAATTTATTTTTCGCATCCAGCTTGTTTTTCGGGCTGGTGGCATTTACGCGGAATGTGAAGGTTATTTATGCCGGCGGCATATTGTTGTTCCTGGGGTATTTTATCTCCGTGTTTTTCTTAAATAATACTACTAATGGAACGGTAATTATACTATCAGACCCTTTTGGGATAAGCGCTGTCCGGATGATATCGTCCAGCACGACATCGGTTATAAAAAATACTACGTTGTTCCCGGTTGAGGGCACGATGCTATTGAACCGCGTAATTTGGACAGGAATAGGGTTGGTAATACTGCTGGCTACCTATTGTAACTTTAGTTTCGAGAAATTCTTCAGCGGTAAACGGGACAAGGCTGCTATAGATGATGAGCCGGCAAAAGGTAAACGTGCAATTAATCAAAATGTAAAGGTTAGCTTTTTAAAGCCTTATAATCGTAAAACCCTGTTTAATTTAAGCAGGCTGGAGCTTTTGAATATCCTCCGCGATAATTACTTCTGGATTATCGTATGCGCTGGAATGGTTTTCCTGGGCTTCGTATTTTGGTTGGGTAACCGGGATTATGGCGTGTCCTACTATCCGCGTACGGTGATGCTGTTGGGGATATTTAACGATGTTTTCCCTTTCTTCCTGTTTTTTATTATCATTTTCTATACCGGCGAAACGCTGCACCGCGACAAGATAACCCGTTATGCGTTTATTAATGATTCGCTGCCGCCGCCAAACTGGGTGCTTAACGGCTCCAAATTGCTGGCATTACTGATCGTTGGGTTTGGGTTATCGTTAATGCCGATGGTTACCGGTATGATAGTGCAAACGTCGAAGGGGTTCTTCCATTATAACCTGCAGGTATATTTCACCTTCGTTTTTTTGATTTTGCTGCCGCGATTGCTGGAGATGGTGGTGTTTAGCTATGTAGTTCATGTGATCATCAACAACAAGTTTGTGGCCCACGGTATAGGCGTGACAATTTGGGTGCTGGTATTCTTTTTAGAAAGCACCGGAACTTTTAACTATAACCTGCTCAATTATTCATATACGCCATGGTACGGCCCTTCGGATATGGACGGCATCGGGCACATGCTCAGGCCGGTAATGTGGTTTAACCTGTACTGGCTGTTTTGCGCAGGATTACTGGTTATAATAGCCGCCTTGTTTTATTACCGCGGTGTAAGCAGCTCGTTTAAAGAGCGGCTGCACCTGGTACGCGAACGTTTTGACGGTAAAACAAAACTGATGACAGCCGTCGTGCTGTTCGCGTTTTTAGCGGTTGGCGCTTACAATTACTACAACGTTAGCTATTTAAACAACTTTTTGACCAAGGGCGAGTCTGAAGACAGGAGTGTCGTTTACGAAAAGTCTTTGAAGCGTTACGAAAAGCTTCCGCTGCCTAAGGTCACTGCGTTTAAATTCCTTATCGATTTATATCCCAACGAGCAGAGGGAAAAAGTGAAAGCATTCGTTTCTATCAAAAACAAAAACACAGTGCCAATTTCCCAATTGCTGCTTGATGCCGATGGGCTGACCGAATATACTATTAAGCTAGACGGCAAGCCGGTGCCGTTTACTAACCCCCTGCTTTACGACCGTGGCATGTTTAATTTCTTCAGGCCGGCAAAAGATTCCTCCGACTTTCGTTTATATCAATTTGAGAAACCTCTTGCTCCCGGCGATTCTGCGGTAATTGAAGTTAACTCCGCGGTTTACTTTGAAGGCTTTCAAAACGGATTATACGCGGGTAACTTATTAAGGAACGGTATATTTTTTACTGGCGGCCTGCCGGGCATGGGTTATGACGAAGATGACGAAATAGGCAGCCCATATGTTCGTAAAAAAGCAGGACTGCCGCCAAAAAAGGAAGAAGAGGAGATTGCCCAAAATAATCCGGAAGGTATCAACAACCTGAAAGCGGGTATTGCCTCTGATATGATAACAATGGATATAACTGTGAGCACGGCGGGCGATCAAACCGCCGTAGCGCCCGGTGAGCTGGTAAAGCATTGGAACGAGGGCGGTCGCAACTACTATCATTACGTTCAGGATAAGCCGGGGATGTATGCGCCTTTTGCTATTCTTTCGGCCCGTTATGCTGATTTGCATGAAACCATTAATGGAAGTCACCCGGTGGATGTTGATATTTATTACCACCCGGACCACGGCGCAAACGTGCACCGTTTTATGAATGCTTACAGGGATGGCCTGAAATACTTTGAATCGGCTTTCGGTCCGTATCCATTTAAAAATATGCGGCTGGCGGAGACATCGCACTACGGTCCGCGCGAAGCATCGCTGGCTACGCTTGACACTTATGCCGAATATAACACCTGGCATGCCGATTTTAATGGTCCGGATAAATTTGATTTCGCTTATTTTAACCTCACGCGGCAACTGGCCCAGCAATGGTGGCGGTTCCAGGTAGCGCCTAACAGAACTGTGGGTTCGCTGGTAATTCCCGAGGGATTATCTACTTATAGCGCGTTGGTAATGGCAGAGAAAAAATATGGGCCAAACAATATAAGGTGGCTTTTGCAGGACCAGGTAAACTTTTACACTTTTATCCGTACCAGGCTGGAAGACCGGGAGCATCCCGTTATTACAGCAAACCAATGGTTTGAATGGGGTGGCAAAGCCGGTTTTGTAATGTACGGTTTGAAGGATTTGATTGGCGAAGATAACATGAACGCCGCCTTACGCGAGTTTAAGGATGCCTATGCGTTTAAGAGAACCCCGCCTTACCCAGGCGCGAATGACCTTTATCGTTACCTGCAAAAGCACACGCCAGACTCATTGCAATATTACTTAACAGACACCTGGCAGAAAATTACGCTCTATGATAATAAGGTAGACGATTTTAAAGCTGTACCAACAGGTAAGGGCAACGAATATAAAGTAACCCTGAAAGTAACCGCAGACAAGGTTTGGATAGACGATAAAGGCAACGATGTGCCCGCTAAACAAATGAGCGATTATATCGATATCGGTGTATTTGCTGCCGATAGTAAAGATAAAAACGGACAGAATGTTACTACGCCTTTGTATGTAAAAAGGATGAAGTTAAGCGATGGTAGTCATACGTTTTCGTTTACAGTTCAAGGCAAGCCTGTTCGTGCAGGGATTGACCCTTATGGTAAATTGATTGACAGGATGGGAGGGAATAACTTTAAGGATTTGGAATAAGCTTCGAAAAACTGTCGACAGACTTCCGAAGTTTCAAAAACTTCGGAAGTCTTAACGGTAATGTAATGGCATCCGCACATTTGCATGTCCGCACATCGACAAGCATCTGCAAATTCGCACAGCCGCACATCAACTAAACAGCTATCTTTGCTCCATGCAGCTGTACAGCCAAACCGTTAATTTGTTAAAGAAGGAAATTCTTTTGGAATGGCGTTCCAAATATGCGTTTAACGGAGTGCTGCTGTACGTGGTATCGACTGTATTTATTTGCTATATATCGTTTAACCTTAACCCCGGATTTCAAAAGACGCAAGGCTACCCGATAGTCTGGAATATTTTATTCTGGATTATTATCCTGTTTGCTTCGGTTAATGCCATCGCCAAAAGCTTTATGCAGGAGAGCAAGGCGCGGTTGCTGTATTACTATTCTATTGCAAGTCCGCAGGCTATTATCCTTTCAAAAACAATTTATAATATCGTGCTGATGTCGCTGCTGAGCGTACTGGCGTTGGTTGTTTATCTGCTGTTTTTTCCCAACAACGTTGGCGACCCGCTATTTTATTTCTTAGCGGTATGGATAGGCAGCATCAGTTTTTCAACGGTTTTTACCATGATATCCGCCATAGCTTCCAAAGCAGGCAATAATGGTACGCTGATGGCGATATTGAGCTTTCCTGTTATTATTCCCATCATACTGGTGCTTATCCGGTTAAGTAAAAGCGCCATGGACGGCCTGGAACGCAGCGGCGCTTATAGCGATATCGGTGTGCTGGCAGCTATCAATGTAATTGTTGTTACTACTTCGCTTATTTTGTTTCCGTTTTTGTGGAGAGACTAATCTTTTTTTAACCAAGGGCGCAAAGGAGATACAGAGAGCACGGAACCCCGCAATTCGTTATTTTTATCTACGGCTAAAATCTTTTTATCGCAGATGCAAACAGATTACGCTGATTACGCAGATAATTGATTTTTAACGAACTCCAAAAACGCCATCTTCATCCGTTAAATCAGCTAATATCTGCGATATTTTAATTACGAATGCAGGCAGATGACGTAGATAATTTTTGATGAAATCTTTTTATCAAGCGCGCTTAAATTATCAGCGTCATCAGTTAATCATTTAACATCTGTGATCTTTTTTCTTTATCAGTTGCAAATCTGTGATTAAATTTTTATATTTTATTTGGATTAAGTCTAAATAAGATGTTTCTTTGCTGCCGATTTAAACGGCAGCTATGCAAACAAAAATTTTTACTTTATCGTCAGCCTTTCTTTTTATAACAGGCGCATTATTCGCACAGACAAAATCACTTGTAACAGCGGAGGATTCTTTAAACAACGGTCTATCCAAAAGCGCCACTACCATCGGCGGCTACGGAAACGCTTTTTACCAACGCAATAATTTCCAGGGCACGTCAAAACTTAACCTTGAGCGATTTGTGCTTTTTACCGGCCATAAGTTTAACGACAAGATTTCTGTTTTCAGCGAGTTGGAGGTGGAAGACGCAAAAGTTAGCGGCGGCGAAAGCGGTGGCGAAATTGCGATAGAACAGGCTTACCTGAAATTTAATTTAAACCCGAATCAATATATAGTTGCCGGTTTGTTTTTACCGCGCATCGGTATTTTGAACGAAGACCACCTGCCGAATACCTTTAACGGTAACGAGCGTAACTATGTGGAAACGTTCATTCTGCCATCAACCTGGCGCGAGATAGGCATTGGCCTGTACGGCAATATTAACGGTGCGCCGCTAAATTATTCTGTAGGCCTGGTGAATGGCTTGAGCTCGGGCATGTTTACGCATGGCACGGGTATCCGCGATGGCAGGTTTGAGGGCCGTAACGCCAGCAGCAATAGCCTGGCAGTAACTGCGTCACTTCAGTATTATATGGGTGATTTTAAAGCACAGGTTGCCGGTTACTACGGCGGTACAGCCAATGTGAGCAAGCGTAAGGCAGACAGCCTGGGTTTAAGTTCAGGTATCTTCGGTACGCCGCTGGCAATAGGAGAGGCTGATGTACAATATTCGCACGGAGGTTTTTCTATGCGTGCTTTAGGAGCTATTATATCTATCCCGGATGCAGCAGCTATTAACAGTGCCTATGCCAACAACACGCCAAAAACAGAATACGGCGCATATCTTGAATTGGCTTACAACCTTTTATACAAAGCAGGCACTCGTAATGACAAGCAATTCGTTGTATTTGTGCGCGACGAAAAGTTCGATATCAACGCCAGTATTCCAACCAATGGTATCATTGACGGTACGCTAAACCAGAATCATATTGTGGCCGGTTTTACTTATCTGCCTATACGCAACGTGGCTATAAAAGCCGATGTACGATTGATACATACCGGTGCGCAAAATCCTGAGCTGATAATTAACCCGAATCCTGTGGCATTGCCATACCAGCAGAATAACAACCTGGTTAACCTGGGTGTGGCATTTTCATTCTAATAAAATGGACAGAAGAAAATTCGTAAAGCAATCATGTTCGCTATGTGTGGCAGCAGGGGCTGGTATGCTGGTTGGCTCATTGACATCATGCGGTTCGGCATTGCCGGCGTATAAAACTGCGGTGGCAGGTAACAAAGTATCCATTCCCGAAACCTTATTTGCAACTACAGATTTTCAGCTCATTCAGCCCAAGGGTATGTACTATAACATCGGCCTGAAAAAGGAAAAAGACGGCACTTACACGGCTTTGCTGTTGCGCTGTACGCATGCTGATAACCAGCTTACTCCAACCGGTAACGGCTTTAAATGCACATTGCATGGCAGCGCTTTTGACAACGAAGGCCATGTAACCCAGGGGCCGGCAGAACGCGCCTTAAAAAAATACCCCACACAGGTAGAATCTAATCAAATCATCATACAAATAAGTTGATATCTATGAAAAATAGAATAATTACTCTTTTCGGTGCTGTAGCCCTTGTTGCCGCCGGATGTTCAAAAGGCACTAAAGTTGCGCCGAATAACGATGCAACGCTGGAAGGCCAGATATTGGTTGATTTTCCCGCCAACCTGGCTAACCCTAATTACCTGGATATCGAAACCAAGGCAGGCATTATGAAAGATGCTATCACTGCATTTATAGCAACGCCTACAGATGCGAACCTGAAAGCTGCACAGGATGCCTGGAAAAATACCCGCGCTGCGTGGGAATCATGCGAAGGTTACTTGTTTGGCCCGGTTGAAGACTTTAACTATGACCCGACTATGGATACCTGGCCGGTTAATAAAGTTGACCTTGACGCGGTTCTGGCAAGCAGCAGTGCGCTAACTGTTTCTGATATAGACAACCTGGAATTTTCGTTAAAAGGTTTTCATGCTATTGAGTACGTTATTTTCGGTGTAGGCGGTAGTAAAAAAGCTGCGCAGGTAACCGACCGCGAAAAAACTTACCTGGCTTCGTTAACGCAAAGCTTATATAATACTACCAAGCAATTGGTTAACAGCTGGGACCCATCGCAATCGGGCAACTTTACTGTACAGGTAACTACTGCAGGCAAAGGCAGCGCAAGGTTTGCAAAACGGGTGGACTTTTTTAAAGCGCTGGTTGGCTCGATGGCTGATATTTGCGGCGAGGTTGCTGACTCAAAAATGCATGACCCTTTTGCTGCACAGGATTCGACGCTGGATGAATCGCAGTTCTCGCATAACTCTGTTACCGATTTTACCAACAACATCAAAGGTATTTCGAACGCTTATTTAAGCAGCTATAACGGGGCGAGCGGCCATAGCTTAAGCGAATTGGTTAAATCGAAAAATGCATCGCTTGACGCTAAGCTGCAAACGCAAATGGCTGCTGCCGTAGCAGCGTTTTCCCTGCTGAACGGTACCACTTTCGAAAAAGCTATTTATGATAATAAGGACAAGGTAACGCAGATACAGGCCGCTATTCACACACTACAGGCTACACTTGAAGGCGACCTGACCACTTTTGTTGAGACTAATATAAAAGACTAATAAAAATTGAGACAATTAAAGGTAATTGGGGTATTGGTTTTAGCGGTGGTGGTATTGGTAAAATGCCAGAAGTCTGCCGTATTCCCCGAAGAGCAATATGACGACAGGCTGTCTGGGGGTGACGAAACCGTTTTCAGCGCTACCTCTACTGCGTTCGGTAACATGTTTCCGGGCTTAACCGGCTACGATATACATGTGCATCAGCTGGGGGATGCCGTTTTCGGGCAAACGTTTGTTACTGCCCCCGCGCCTATACATAATGGACTGGGAACTATATTCAATAATACATCCTGCACCAACTGCCACCACAATGATGGTATAGGCTTACCTACTGCCGGCGAATTGCAATCGTCGTTGTTGATGCGTATAAGTCTGCCGGGCGAAGATGCACATGGCGGCCCCGTGCCGGTACCTAGTTACGGCGTGCAGCTACAGGATAAAGCGGTTTTTGGTAAACAGCCGGAGTGTAAGGTTAATATATCCTATGATTATAAGACTTACTCGTTCGCCGATGGTGAAACTTATGAGCTGCGTAGTCCAACTTATACTTTAAGCAATCTGTACACGCCAATATCCGGCAGCTATTTGCTGTCGCCGCGTTTGGCGCCGCCAATGTTTGGCCTGGGCTTGCTTGAGGCTGTTCCGGAAAGCGAGATCACCGCCTTACAGGATGCTAACGATGCTAACGGTGATGGTATAAAGGGAAGAGCAAACTACGTTTGGGACGGGGCGACTAACAGCAGGAAATTAGGCCGTTTTGGCTGGAAGGCCAACACCGCTTCGATATTGAGCCAGGTAGCCGGTGCGTTTAACCAGGATATGGGTATTACCACCAGCGTTATGCCTGTGGAAAACAGCTTTGGTCAGGCACAATACGATGGATTAAAAGATGACCCGGAACTACCGGACAGCTTGCTGAACGCCGTGAAATTTTATGCCCAAACCCTTGGAGTGCCTGCCCGCAGGAATACAACTGACGCCACTATAAAACGCGGCTTACAACTATTCGTACTTGCAAAATGCGTTAACTGCCATAAGCAGACCTTAACCACAGGAGTAAATATAGCTATGCCAGCCATGTCGAACCAGGTGATACACCCGTATACCGACATGTTACTGCATGATATGGGCCCGGGCCTTGCCGATAATCGCCCGGACTTTTTGGCCGGCGGTCGTGATTGGCGTACTGCGGCTTTGTGGGGAGTAGGGCTTTTTGAAATAGTAAATAACCCCGGCTATTACCTGCATGATGGCCGCGCACGCACGCTTACCGAAGCCATTATGTGGCATGGGGGAGAGGCGAGCCAATCGACGGCGTATTTCTCAAACCTCCCGAAGTCAGACAGGGATGCTGTATTAAAATTCTTAAAATCATTATAAGCGAAGACAGACTTCCGAAGTTTTAAAACTTCGGAAGTCTTATCCTCAATGGCCTCGCTGAGGGTTTCCCCGTTTTAAAACTTCGTAAATCTTTTGAGACATAACTGAATTTCCCTACGTCTCCCGTTACTTTTTTCATTCTACATTCATAATTTCTCTGTTTTTTAGCATCTTCAAAAAATAATTGATTTAAACGATGCGTTACCCCTCGCTCATCCTGTTTTGTTTATTTTTTCCTGTAATGGTATTCGCCCAGGGTGGATTTATTTCAGGATTGGTTACCAACGCCGACTCGAAAAATCCTGTGTCGGGCGCCAGCGTGTTTTTAAGTAATTCGTCATTTGGAACTTCGACTACCGAAAGCGGTAAATTTGTGCTTAACGGTGTAAGACCGGGGCAATATACTTTAACTGTTACCTTATTGGGTTATGAAGATTATACATCGACGGTGCTGGTTGGCCGTGAGCCGATAAGATTGGACATAATAATGAAAACAAAGCCGCTGATGCTGAAGGAAGTAACCATATCATCCGCTGCCGACTGGAAGAAAAACTATGAAGCATTCAGAAAAGCTTTCATCGGGACAGATGAGAACGCCAAAAGCTGTGTAGTAATAAATTCGCACGTGCTTAACCTCGACTTTAATCGCACCAAGCAAACGCTTAACGCCAGTTCGGATGAATTTTTAGTGGTTGATAACAAGGCATTAGGTTACAGGGTAAAGTTTTTGTTGAAGGATTTCCAGGACGATCATTTGTCGAACGTCATATCATGGGGCGGCGAGCGCCTTTTTGAAGAATTGCCGGGCAGCGCCGAGCAAAAAAAGAGATGGCACAAAAAACGCGAAGAGGTGTATTACGGGTCGCAAATGCATTTTTTTCGCTCGCTGTATACCAATAAGCTCGTGCAGGATAGTTTTGTAATGTATCATCTTACCCGGCACCTGAATCTTGAAAGACCACCGGACGACTTTATTCGGAAAAAGGTTAAATTTTTTGCCGAGAGAGGGATGCGAGATTCGTTTAACTACTGGAATGAAAAAGCGGCAATGTCTAAATATGCCGGTGAAAAGCTGAGTAAAATAGAGGTTATGCCTTACGAGGTATATGCTACTACCGACAAGCCGGGCGTTTATGTTTTTCACCCGCTTAACTACCTGTATGTGATGTATAAAAGAAAGCGCGACGAAGTGTATAATAAAGACCTTTACCGCTCGCTTGAATTGCCCAATTACGAAGCCAGCGTGATAACGATGTACGATGAGGGTTATTCGCTGTTTGATATGAATGGCATTGTAATTTTCCAGGCGCCGCTAATAGAAGGCGCCTGGGCCAAATCGCGCCTTTCAGATTTACTACCGGTAGACTATGTGCCGGATGTTAAATAGTTTATTGATTTATTAGTTTACTGGTTCATTGGGCCTGCAAGACGGGAGATAAAGACGGATAGTTTGTCGAAAAATGCACCAATGAACTAATAAACCAATGAACTAATGAACCAAAATATCTACCTTTACCGCGTAAATCTTTATGAATACTATTCTATCAATAGCTTCTACTTTTTACAGTTTTTTGCAGCGGCAGATGACTAAAATTTGGTGGAAGATACTCGTCGTCATTTTAATTCTTTATACACTGATAGCCGGCTTTTTATTGGGCGTTCCGGATAAGTTCATCTTGAACGAAACTATCCGCAACCTGTATTTCCACGTGCCGATGTGGATGGGTATGCTGTCGGTTTTCGTAATGTCTGTTTTCTACAGTATCAAATATTTGAATAACGGGGAAGAAAAAGACGACCTGGCCGCGGTGGAATGCGTTAATACCGGCCTGCTATTTTATTCGCTGGGTTTAGTGACAGGTATGTTGTGGGCCAAATATACCTGGGGTGCTTACTGGAGCGGCGACCCCAAACAAAACAGCGCTGCTATCGCCTTTTTGCTGTATTGCGCCTATTTGGTATTGCGTAACTCCATCGACGAAGAGCAGAAACGCGCCAAAATATCGGCTATTTATAACATTTTTGCGTTCCCGATAATGATTGTGCTGATATTTGTTCTCCCGAGGATGACAGATTCCCTTCACCCCGGCAGCGGCGGCAACCCTGCGTTTGGAAAATATGATCTGGATGGAAGGATGAGAGCCGTATTTTACCCTGCCATGCTGGGATGGAGCTTTTTAGCGGTTTGGATTGCCACCATACGCTACCGCATACGTTTAATTGAACACAAAAATAATTCACTATAAATTAATGAAAAGGTTACTGGTTTTTATTTTAATGACTTTAAATTGCGTTGCGGTATTTGCGCAGGCAGCCGACAGGCCCGAAATGGCCGACACATTCCGTAGCTCGGGTAAGATATATGTGGTTGTAAGTACGGTAGTGATAATTTTTGTGGGGCTGGCTATTTACCTTTTTTCGATAGACAGGCGTGTACGCAAATTGGAAAAGCTGGAAGAGCCGGAAAAAATCAAAAAGGATAAATAAGTTTTCCACCTGGCCTTATCCGCTAAAATGCATCTGAATGTAATATTATGCATGCATAGTAAATTTGGTGAATAATAAATTTGCGATATTCATAAAAAATGTATCAAATTTGTGCACTTTTTTAACGATTTAATAATTATCAAATAATTTATGGCTACTACCAATCCGGCCGCTGATCAGGATACCCACTTTTTCGGTGACGTATGTAAGAACTTTGATTATGCAGCGCAATTTACCAAGCACGATGCTGGCTTACTTGACCAGATAAAATCATGCAACAGTGTTTATCGTTTCCGCTTCCCTATCCGCAGGGGCAATGGCTTCGAAGTAATTGACGCGTGGCGCGTTGAGCACTCACAGCACCAGTCGCCAACCAAAGGCGGTATCCGCTACAGCGAAATGGTTAACGAGGACGAAGTGATGGCACTCGCCGCACTAATGACATACAAATGCGCGATTGTAAACGTACCTTTTGGCGGCGCTAAAGGTGGTATAAAAATAAATCCTAAAAACTACAGCTTAACCGAACTTGAAAATATTACCCGCCGTTACACGGTAGAACTGATTAAGAAAAACTTTATTGGCCCCAGCATTGACGTACCTGCACCTGACTACGGTTCGGGCGAGCGCGAGATGAGCTGGATTGCCGATACTTATGCTACTATGAACCCTGGTCAGCTTGACGCGATGGGTGCAGTTACAGGTAAGCCGATTGCCTTGCATGGTATTGCAGGCCGCAGGGAAGCTACCGGCAGGGGTGTAGCGATTGCCATTCGCGAATGTGTAGATGTTGCGGAAGATATGCAAAAGATTGGCCTGACAACGGGCCTGTCGGGTAAAAAGGTTATTGTGCAGGGTTTGGGTAACGTGGGTTATCATTCTGCAAAGTTCCTGGCTGAATTTGGGGCATTAGTGGTTGGTCTTTGCGAATTTGAAGGCGCGATCTATAACGAAGACGGACTGGACGTTGATGCTGTATTCCAGCACCGCAAAGCAACCGGCTCGATATTGGGTTATGCAGGTGCAAAAAAAGAGTTCAAAAACTCGATGGAAGGCCTGGAGCAGGAATGCGATATTTTAGTACCTGCTGCATTAGAAAACCAGATAACCAGTGCTAATGTTAAAAATATAAAAGCAAAAATTATTGCTGAAGGTGCTAACGGACCTACTTCGCCAGAAGCTGAGGAAGTATTTTATAGCAAAGGCGGCCTTATCATCCCTGATATGTATGCCAATGCCGGCGGTGTAACCGTATCGTACTTCGAGTGGCTGAAAAACCTGTCGCACGTGGCATTTGGCCGAATGAACCGCAGGTTTGAAGAGAACACCAACCTTAACCTCGTGAATATGGTTGAAGGCATTACAGGCGTTGCTTTAACGCCGGTACAGCGTTCCAGTATCATCAAAGGCGCATCTGAACTCGAGCTGGTAAACAGTGGCCTGGAAGATACCATGATACGCTCGTACCACGAAATAAGAGAGACTTTTAAAGCAACCCCTAAAATTGATACGCTGCGTACTGCCGCATTTGTTGGTGCAATCAACAAAATTGCCGTGTCGTACCAAAACCTGGGCGTTTGGCCGTGAGAACTGACTGACCAATTATATATCCGAAAAGCCGGGCTAATTTTAGTCCGGTTTTTTTGTGCGATATAATATAGCGATTTTTAACGGTCTGAGCTGTGGCAACCAGTGGGCGTAATATTACGTAGTTTATAAAAGCCGGAAAATAATTGTTATGGTATACTGAAGAAGCAATTTTGGATCCAATTGACAATATGGCCATTAATAATAAAATCCTGTATCTTTATAACTAATTTTTTAATTAAAGAATGACCAAAGCTTTATTCGTTATATTATTGTTTATAAGCTTTGGCGCAGTCGCACAAACCCCAAATATTGGTTTTGAAGACGGCACATTTAATAATTGGAATTGTTTTGTGGGAAGTATCGATTCGCTTAGCGGCCGTATCCGGCTTGCCCGGTCTATCGCCGTTCCTAACAGGCACACCATAATCAGCAAAGCGGATAAGGGTATACGCGACCCGTATGGTAATTTCCCTATCATCTGCCCTAACGGAAGTAAATACTCCGTCAGACTGGGCAACCAACAGGCTGGCGCGCAGGCAGAGCGGTTGTCGTACACGCTTACTGTTCCGAATAGAAAATCGTATAGTATTGTTTTTAATTACGCAGTAGTACTGGAGGACCCTGGCCACCCTGTTCAGGAGCAACCCAAATTTACAGCCCAGATTTTTGATGTGGATGATGACCGCTACATAACGTGTCCGTATTTCGACTTCGCAGCGTCTTCAACACTGCCAGGGTTCAAATTGTCTGAAACACGCGGCTATAAAGGCGATGCAATTTATTACAAAGACTGGTCCACCGCTACGATTAACCTGAGCAACTATATAGGTAAGACAGTACAAATCCAGTTTACCACAAACGATTGTGCCCGTGTTGTTCACTTTGGCTATGCGTATCTTGACGTTATAGAAAGCGATGGCAATTCAATAACAGGTAACTCCTATTGCGAAGGGCAGCGGAGCGCAACCTTATATGCTCCTAATGGTTTTTCGGGCTACGAATGGTATACGGCAGATTTTAAAACGCTGGTTGGTACCGGCCAAAGTGTTACCATATCGCCCGCCCCTCCGGATAATACCGAATATGCGCTGAAGATTTATCCTTATCCTGGCCTGGGCTGCGTGGACACCTTGTATACGACAGTGAAAAAAATTGATGAAGGATTTAGAATGAAGGTACCTGATACCATTAACTCCTGTCCGGGGCATCCTGTAGACCTGACGCTTCCTGAAATTACTGCCGGTACAAGCCCGAATACCAGTTTTAACTATTTTAAAGATTCATTGGGCACCAGTTATTTATATAATCCGGACCGTGTAGACACATCCGGAACGTACTATATACAGGGGATCAATGCAGAGGGTTGCATGAATATTTTGCCGGTAAGAATAAATATATCGGCTCCGGAGATTACCGTAATTGACCCTAAACCGGTAGATTTTCCAACTACAGTTGACCTTACCAAAACCTTTGTACATAAACCGGGGATAACCTACAGCTATTTTAAGGATGCTGCCGGAGCTGATGAGATAAATAATTATACGGCGTTAAAATATGGAGGGACTTATTACATTAACGCTGCCAGCGCGCAGGGATGCTCAAAGCTGGCTAAAGTAAATGTTGTAATCCACCCGCCGCCGCCATATACCATCGTTGCCCCGAATGCATTTACACCCAATAATGATGGCATTAACGATCGTTTTTCAATAGTATTCGACGGTATAGCAACCCTTAAAACGGTAAAAATTTACGACCGTTACGGTCGCCTGGTTTATAAGTCTACTGCAAGGACCACTTATTGGGATGGAACAAATGGCGGGCACAACATGCCTGTTGGTGTTTACTACTGGGTGCTCGACGGGTATGACGACTACAACCAGGTTGAAATAAGCAAGGCGGGAAGTATTACTTTGTTGCGTTGAGTCCGGACTTTATCGACTAATCAAGAATAATTCTAAATAAGATTAATCTGTTGTAATAAACATTATTACATTAACGTTTTGTATTTTTGTAAATCTGTAAACAGAGGAGAAACCCTTAATGAAAAAAAGTTCGATAGTTGGTTTGGTTGTTATTGCTATAGCGATATCGGTAATAATTGCCACTTACTCCAAATCAAGCACTTATGGCTCGTTCAGCGATGCCAGGCAGACTACTGAAGAATTACGTGTTGTTGGTCAGCTTGATAAGGCTAAGGAATTGTATTACGACGCAACTAAAGATGCCAATTACTTTTCGTTTTTTGTAAAGGACAATAAGGGAGAGGAATGTAAGGTAATATTCACCGGTACAAAGCCGCAGGATTTCGAGAAATCGGAACAGATTGTGCTGACCGGCAAAATGACAGGCAAGGAATTTCACGCATCATACATCCTGATGAAATGCCCGTCGAAATACACCAAGGATAAGATTGAAGTTACCGAGGCCAAAGCTAAAACGGCCGAAATATAAAATCATTTAATGGATATGGTTTACAAAGGTGAACACCTTTTACCGGGCGAACTGGGTAAGGTATTTGTTATTCTCTCGTTCGGTGCAGCGCTTTTGTCTGCCATAAGCTATTATTTTGCCGCTACCAATACCGATAAGCTCGATAAATCGTGGCTGCGCATGGCGCGTATTGCGTACCGCATCAATACGATTTCGATATTGGGCGTAGGTGTTCAGTTGTTTTATATTCTTTATAATAATTACTTCGAATATCATTACGCCTGGAGCTATACATCGCGTTCGCTGCCTGTTTATTACCTGGTTTCGGGTTTTTGGAACGGACAGGAAGGTGGTTTCCTGCTGTGGACTTTCTGGCAGGCGGTTTTAGGCAATGTGCTTATTTCCCGTGCCGGATCATGGGAAAAGCCTGTGATGTCAGTCGTAGCCCTTTCGCAAGTGGTGCTGGCTACCATGTTGCTGGGTATCGATGTTTTTGGCGCTCGTTTGGGCAGTTCTCCATTTTTGCTGCTTCGTGAGTCGGGAATTGAGGCCCCGATATTTAAGCAGGCCGACTACCTTTCGTATATCAAAGACGGGCAGGGGATGAACCCCTTGTTGCAAAATTATTGGATGATCATTCATCCCCCGACATTGTTTTTAGGGCTTGCATCGGTTGTTGTACCGTTTGCCTATGCCATTGCCGGCTTATGGCAAAGGCGCTATAAAGAATGGATTAACCAGGCAATTCCTTACGCATTGTTTGCTTCGCTGATATTAGGTGTGGGCGTTATAATGGGCTCGTTATGGGCTTATGAATCACTTAACTTTGGTGGCTTTTGGGCCTGGGACCCGGTGGAAAACGCTTCCATATTCCCCTGGCTCACACTGATAGGTGGCTTGCATGTAATGATAGTTTACAAAAACTCCGGGCATTCGTACTTTACCGCTACGCTCCTGGTTTTAATAAGCTTTATCCTGGTGCTGTACACCTCGTTCCTTTCCAGGAGTGGCGTCCTCGGCGAAACATCTGTACACGCATTTACCGACCTTGGCATGTTCAGCCAGCTGGTAACTTATATATTGATATTCCTGGTTCTTTCAGTCTGGCTGCTGGTTAGCCGCTGGAAGGAGATGCCTATCTCTAAAAAGGATGAAGAAACCTACTCGCGGGAATTCTGGATGTTCGTAGGAGCCGTATTCCTTGGCTTATCCTGTTTTCATTTGGTTTTTATAACCTCTATCCCGGTTTGGAATAAAGCTTTCGGCACCAAAATAGCACCGCCTATCGATTTGGTGGGACATTATAATGTTATTCAGGGTGCATTCGCTATGGTGATTACCATATTGACCGGTTTTACCCAATTCCTGAAATATAAGAAAACCGATGTTACCCGGTTCTTTATAACAACCCTTATTTATTTCGCCTTAGCGGCGGCCATTACCGTACTGGTAGGCTATCTTACCGGTCTTTACAAGCTGCACTTTGTGTTTATGCTGGTGCTCTTCGGTTCGGTTTACGCCTTTTTGGCAAATGGACAGGTGCTTGTTGATGCGCTTAAAGGGAAGTTTAAGCTGGCTGGTTCGGCCGTTGCACACATTGGCTTCGCCCTTATGCTGATTGGAGCGCTAATTTCTGCGGGCACCCGCGAGGTTGTTTCGCAGACTGACGGCGCCGGTATTAATATACCCGGTTTTGATAAGGCGAGTGGTATGGGCAGTCCGCGCGAGAACATCATGATTTACAAGAATGAGCCAAAGCGCATGGGTAAATTTATGATTACCTACCTGGGTGACTCCGTTGCTGCACCAAACCGCTATTTTAAAGTAAATTATAAAGAACTGGATGATAAGGGTAAGGTTGTTGACGAATTTTTGTTAAAACCAAATGTACTAACCAACCCACAGATGGGTTCGGAGCCATCGCCGGTGCCTGCCACCAAGCATTACCTTTTTCATGACTTATACACACACGTTACTGCTCTTCCTGTAGCTACTGCAAAAAATCCGAATACCGGTGATGCACAAGCCGCGGCCGACCATGGCCAGGAAAACGACGAAACTTTATACGACGAACCTGTTCCGCACCAGGTTGGTGTAGGAGACACTATACGCTACCGCGACGGTTATATTGTATTGAAATCGTTAAGCCGCGAGGTGCAGGTTCAAAATATCCCGCTTGGCCCTAATGATGCAGCCATAGGGGCAAACCTGGAGGTTGTGGCGCATGACCGCACCTTTAAAGCCGCGCCGGTTTATATGATAAAAAATAAAGCGGTGCTCACTTTCCCCCGTAAGGTTGACGATGCAGGCCTGAAGCTGGCATTAACTAAAATTATTCCTAACGAAAACAAGGTGGAAATAATGGTGTACCAGCAGCCACTAAACAAACGCCCATACATAGTAATGCGCGCGCTTGATTTTCCGTTCATCAACCTGCTATGGGCTGGTACCGTTATCATGATAATCGGTTTTATATTATCGATATCAAGAAGGAATAAGGAATTGAAAACCACATCGGCTGTAAAGGCACAATCTGTGGCTGAAAATGCATAATATTTAGGTCCTCTAAAAGAAACGCGAAGACTTACGAAGTTTCTAAAACTTCGTAAGTCTGAAGAGATAACCTCTGGCAGCAAATGCATAATATCGTGGTTCATCAAATAAATATCGCCGATAATGGTTTTACCACGGTCAGCGATATTTATTCTGTCGATGAAATCCACGCCATAACCTGTCTTATTGAACAAGCCGACCAATCCAACAAAACATTCCGCAAAAGCGAAGACCTGTTTGCTATCCGGCAGTTTTTGAAGGAAGTGCCCGAAGTAAAAAAACTCATCTTTAATACCCGGCTTAAAGTATTAATAAACAACTTGTTTGGCGGCGATTACTTTGTGGTGAAGTCCATCTATTTTGATAAGCCCGAAAAATCTAATTGGTTTGTCGCCTGGCACCAGGATTTAACCATTTCAGTAGATAAAAGGACAGACCTTCCCGGATATGGCCCGTGGACAACGAAACTGAATCAATTTGCTGTTCAACCACCACTTGATATTTTGCAGGATAACTTCACTATAAGGATACATTTGGATGATACCGATGAAGGGAACGGTGCTTTAAAAGTAATTCCCGGCTCTCATTTAAAAGGCGTATGGCGGACTGATGATTTTGATCATCAATCAGAAACAGCTGCGAGCTGCAATGTTCCGGCTGGTGGGGTTATGGTTATGCGGCCATTGCTGATGCACGCATCGAATCGTACAACTACCAATAAGCGGCGCAGAGTAATTCATGTTGAATTTAGTAAGTCTCAATTGCCTGGAGAGATAAATTGGGCAGAACGTGAGGTTATTTAACTGATGAATACCCGCGGTATAAAGTGCGAATGCCTTCAGTAGATATTACCCTTTATAGATATCCGGCGCATCAACGCGTAAGATTCATTACCTGTTTGACTGTTGGGTAGCCTCTAAGAGGCAATGATCTTGTTCAATAATTTTCTACAAAGCGGTAGGCCCTATGGGCCATCGAATCCACTATGCTTTTAAAACTTTGGCACATACCGTAGAGGTGTTTTATGTATAAATATTTGATAATAAGCACCTTGTTTATTTTTATAAAGCTTTGCTCATGGTTTACAGGTGTAACCATACTGAAACCATTAAGTATTTGATAATTAAGATGTTAATCGGGTGTCACCCAAAAAAGTGTAAACCTTCTGTAAACCCATTTTTTTGTCTGAAGTCTTATCTTTATTTGTAAAGCGCATCTCCTAATCAGTCGGTTTTCGTCGTGCCATATTTTATTCCGACAGATATAAGAAAGTTTTGCAGCAGGCCTAACTTTTGATTGCAATCTGTCCCAATTGTGATCCTGTCAGATAAGGAAGATGTTCCGTGGCATTCGAAGCAAATTTCCAGGTAATCGTAAATTTTGCCGTCTTCCTGATAAAATAAGATAGCATTCCTGGGCTCGTAACAATTAAACGACGTCAAGACAGGCTTTTGATGATGATTTCTATAATCTGTGTTGTAGATGATATTGGTCAATTCTGAAATTTGTTTTGCAGATAATATTTTTAGTTCAATAATGGACGTGTTATTTAATATGCCGTCGGTTATATGCAAGTTTTTCTTTAACCGTTGGTTCGCAGATTCTCCATTTTTTTCGCCGGCCGACCTGTAAGACACAACTACTATTTTGGTCGCACCCAAAAAAGGATATTTTTTTAAACGTTGCTTGAGCGTTAATTTGTTTTTGAACACGCAATCATATGCCGGATATCTTTTAAACGGATCGAATTCTTTGCTGGATATTCGCCTTATTTTGGAATGTTGCGATATTACAGTATCTGCCTTTACGCTGACTTGGGTGTGATCCATTATCACACCCCTGCTTCCGAAAAAACAAACACACAAACGAATAGCAAATAGAAATCTCATAATAATTGGTTATCTAAAATACAAAATAATCTCCTTAAAATTGCCTCATGCGGATTACGATAATAGGTTCAGGAAATGTAGCGACACACATGGGGGCGGCTTTTAAAAATGCCGGGCATCGCATTGTACAAGTGTACAGCCCCGATATTCAGCACGCCTCGTTGCTTGCCTATCATGTCGGTGCGGAGGCTATCGACAAGCTTGAGCAAATCAACCCTGAGACAGATGTTTTTATTATATCGGTAAAGGATGATGCTATAGGAGGGCTCGCCGCAACTTTGACCAGGTATGAAAAATTGATAGCTCATACATCGGGAGCTACCGGGCTTGATGTTCTGTTAAACTACACGAGCAACGCCGGCGTTTTTTATCCCTTACAAACCTTTAGCAAGACAAAAGAACTTGATTTCAGGACGGTGCCGCTTTGTATTGAAGGCGCTGATATATCTATTGAGAAACAGTTAACCGAGCTGGCACGGACCGTGAGCAATAATGTTTATAAGGTTGATTCAGAACAGCGGCGGGTATTGCATTTGGCAGCGGTATTTGCCTGCAACTTCCCTAATTATCTTTACGCTGCAGCACAACGTTTATTAGCTGGAAGTAATATGGGCTTCGAAATGCTGCGCCCGCTGATATTGGAAACCGCGCAAAAGGTACAAACCCACTTGCCCGGGGAAGTGCAAACCGGCCCTGCTGTGCGTAATGATGAATTTACGATGGAAGCGCATGCGGATATGCTTGAAAATGAGCCGGAATTGAAGAAGATATATAAGCTGTTAAGTCAGGAGATTATCAAAAACAATAATCCGGGACCCCGGCACGGGTAATTTTGTTACTTTTGCTGAAATGGACATTTTTAAGTTAAAGATAAACTTTGAGGAGAAGGGTCTGGAGAGCGTTGAGTTACCCATTGCCGAAGGTGAATCTGTTTTGGACGTATGCCTGGAAAACGGCATAGAGCTGCAGCACAACTGCGGTGGGGTTTGCGGATGCAGCACCTGCCACATTTACGTAAACAGGGGGATGGACAACATCCAGGAAATATCTGATAAGGAAGAGGACTTTATCGACAGGGCAGTTAACCCGCGCATCAATTCGCGCCTGGGTTGCCAGTGCGTAATGCTCGATGGAGATATTGAGATTACTATGCCGGATCAGAATCAGTTCCTGGGTCATTAAGGGGGATTTCACCGATTATTGGGGGATTACACCGATTTGAGGATGATTACACCGATTAAACCGGGATCAAGGGATTTATACGCATATCAAGTTGGGTTATATAGATAACCAATTGGTTTTATAAAAAACAAATGAACGACAATAAGTTTAGCCTGCCCATTTACTGGAAAGACCACGAAGACATAGCCATTGAGCTTTATGAGAAGTTTGGCGATGACTTTAACGAATCGAAAATATACCGTATCCGCTTTACCGATTTACTGGAGTGGGTGCTCTCGCTGCCTAATTTTGCCGGTACCCGCGAGGAATCAAATGAAGGACACCTGGAGCAAATACAGTCTGCCTGGGTTTACGAGTGGCGGGATAACCAGGAGGATTAATTAGTTGATAGTTTTGAGTTGGCAGTTCGTAATCTGTGAAATCATTCTCAAATCGGTGTAATCCCCTAATAATCGGTGTAATCAAAAAAAGTTAATGGAATCATTCCTAACTAAGCTTAAAGAAATAACTACGTTCGTTTTTGATGTAGACGGCGTGCTTACCGACGGTTCTGTATTTGTAACAGACGATGGTTTGCAAAGTCGCGCGTTTAATATAAAGGACGGTTACGCATTGCAATTGGCTGTTAAGTGCGGATACAATGTGGTAACTGTATCGGGCAGTCGCTCTAAAGCTCAGCTGCACCGCCTGAACAGCCTTGGCGTTAAGGATGTTTATATGGGTATCCATACCAAAAAGACCAAGCTAAAGCTATACCTGGAAGAAAAACATATCAGTCCCGAAACCGTGTTATATATGGGCGATGATATCCCCGACATGGAAGTTATGCAATATGTGGGATTGCCTGTTTGCCCGGCCGACGCTGTAGAAGAGATAAAAGCATTGAGTAAATACGTATCGCCTTATGCGGGCGGTCGCGGCTGCGTACGCGACGTAATAGAAAAAGTGCTGAAGATACAGAGTAAATGGCTTACTGAAGAAGCGTATAGCTGGTAGGGAGGAGTTCATGGGGAATGGTTCATAGTTCATAGGACAAAAGAACCAAGAATCAAGAGCCAAGACTAAAACAATCCCAGTTGCAGCTACTATGAACCATGAACTATGACCTTTTCCGGCTATGAACTATGAACCATTAACTATGAACTCCCCCAAACTCATTCTCGCATCCAAATCCCCGCGCCGGCAGGAGCTTCTGCGATTGATGGATATCGATTTCCGAATTGTGCTTAAAGACGTGGATGAATCATATCCTGATGACCTTGCACCGGAGGAAGTGGCTGTTTTTATCGCCACAAAAAAAGCTGAAGCATTTGATGAAACGGTAAGCGATGAGATTGTACTTACTGCAGATACGATAGTTTGTATTGACGACCAAATACTGGGCAAACCCAACGATGCTGCGCATGCTATACAAATGCTGCAATTGCTTTCGGGCAGGATGCACCGGGTAATTACAGGCGTTTGCCTGCTGTATAAGCAACAGTACCATAGTTTTTACGATGTGTCAGAAGTTTATTTCGGTAAGCTTTCTGGTGAAGAGATCCGCAACTATGTAGAGAAATACCAGCCTTTTGATAAAGCCGGTTCTTACGGCATACAGGAGCGCATAGGGCTTATCGGCATAGAGCGGATAAATGGCTCATATACTAATGTGGTGGGGTTACCGACTGAAAAACTGTACCGGGAACTATCAAAGCTGAAGTGATTTTCAGACTGAAAGCTGCAGTTACATCTTCACAAATTTGGCTCTTCCTACCAAACTTTTGTCCCGGTTATTGATAACTTTTATAAAGTAAGTGCCCGGTATAAACCCTGCTATATCAGTTTTCCAGTTATTTGAGGTAATTGTAGTTGCTTTTATAACAATGCCGACATTGTTAACTATTTGCACATTGTACTGTATGTTGCCTGTATACTTGAAAGCCGCACCAGCGCTTTGCAGCGAGGGCTGATTAGCGCTGGAATTGGATAGTATTGATAAGTTAACCAGGTTTTTTGCCGGGTTAGGATAAACATTGATATTATTATTTGCCATATCACCGCTTACCGCGGAATACCGTAAGGTAATTATTTTTGAATAACTTATTGTCCCGTTTAAGTCTTCTATTCTTAACCTGTACTCATCGCCAAGCAATGATGGTTTTTTATCGGTAAGTGAATAGGTTCCTTCAGAACTGGACAAGAATCCGCCAACAACGGTAAAGGATAAACCATTATCGATGCTTCGCTCAATGGTGAAATTAGTGTAGTCTTCTTCATTTTCCGTTTTCCAGGTCAGTTGTACGCCATCGGTCGCCTTTGCCGCGGCAAAGGCCAGCAGGTGTACGCCAAGCGCCGGATCCTGCCTGATAATAAGACTGAAGCGTTTGGACCCAAAGGTGTTTGTATCTGCTTTTATTACGTTAAATGCATAGGATGGATTATGTTTTATATCTAATGAGTCCTTTTTATAATAATCCATTAACCAGACTTGAAAAAGCCTGGATATGCCCTGAAGTTCAGTCATATTTAAGCTATAAAGACCATCTGCGCGTATGTTTGTCCGCAGGGCTATAGTATCGCTTTGTTTGGGCAACGGAAGCTTATTAATGGCTAACGGTATATTATCAGCCGAAAAGCTGGCTAAGCTTACGACCCCGGAACCCGGTTTATATTCAGCATCTTCGTTATATACATATTGTCTTTGATAGCTGCTGTTAAACCCTATGTATATATCGTCGGTATTAATGGAGTCTTTTGCCAGCTGCAGGCGTAAATGCTGGTCGTTAGCGGAATTAACTTTTGCATTATTGCCTTTAGTATCCATAAAAAGAAATAGCCCGGTGTTTTGAGTAGTCGTCTTGGCCGATTCGTTAAAAATTAACTGCGGATTAGTGTTGTTGGATGCCTGCACAAAAAAGCCCTGCCCGCTGGCTATGGTCCGTGAGCCTTTATTGGTGCTTAATCCCCCTTTTTGGTAACTGTCGTAGTTTTTTGTCGACGGGTTAAACTCATAAGCGGTTATTCCAACATTATTTGCATATATCCCAGTTGTTGTGGTTGTTGTGTTGTATGTTTCCCAGTCGATGGAACTAGCGTAGGGGTTACCAACCAAATTAAATCCCCGGACGGCGGAATTTGCTGTTGCATTTGTCCACCCCAGATAGGTCGAATTAGGTGTGTACCAGTCTTTAACAATCACTTGTCCCTGTATTAAGGTGCCGCTTGCAGTTAAAGTAGTGTTTGTAGGGACATAAGTTGAAGTGGTTTCGGCCCCAAGGGTCCCTACTGTTTTGTCTCCCCTGAAAAAGAAAAGAAATCCATTGCCGGCGGGGATGTTAAACGTTCCGGCATCGCCATCAATCAAATAATTATAGTTGGGCGCCGTGCCTATGGTGTTTACACCCCTAAAGTTACCGCTTATGAATGAAGCGTTCGACGGGGTCATGTTTTCGCGAAATAAATATAATGTAGGGTTTCCGGTTTTGTCAAATCCACCGGTTGTTCCGGTACTGCCGGTGATAAAGCAGCTGTTTATCAAATAGTTTATACTGTATATTTTATTGCTGTATGAATCTGTGCTTCCATACACCGGCGACGAAAGTAAACGATAGCCTCGGTAGCCACTGCCGCCGGTCAGAAACCTTTCTGCATTAACGGTGCCGGTAATACTATAAGCGGCCGGTATGGCATTTACCGATGCTGTAAGCGTTGCTGTGCTTTTTAAAGTTAAAGCGGCGGGCGACGAACCGACAACCAGGCTCCCCTTTGTTAAGGTTAGTTGATTATAGATGTTTACCGGGCCGTTACTGATGGTAATTGTGCCTGCTGCGGAGTTATTTATCGTCATTAACCCAGTATTTATCGTGGCTGTAGACCCTGATGCTGTATAGGATTGCGCGGCCAGCGAGCCATTCCATGTTATTGCTGACGCTGTATTGCTGTTCCAGTTAATTGTACCGGTTCCGTTATTGTAGATATTACACGCAACGCTTAACACATGGCCGTTTAAATCCAGTTTGGCTCCTGTGGCAACGGTTAACCCATAAACGCTTTCATCAGCAGTTAACGACGGGTAGTTAGTTAGCCCGGCCGGGATGACAAAGGTTGCGTTCCCTGTAAAGGCCGGTAACTGGTTTGATGTGCCTGCCGTAGTGTTATTCCAGTTGGTCGCAACTGCCGGATCGGTGCTGGTTGTCCCTGTCCACGTATAAGTTAAAGCGCCGGGTATCGCTGCCGCATTGGTTACATTGGTTGCTACCGCAGCGCTGCTATTAGTAAATGTTACAGGATTATTTTGGTTTGTATATTCAGCTTTAAGCCAATCGGCTGATTTACCTACGTTGGAAACGCGCGGTTCATCAATTATGCCATTAAAATATAGCTGATTGCCCCCTTCGCCAACACCTATATAGAAGTTGGAAGTTGAAAACGGTACCGTTGTTGTGCTGTTAATTGAGTATTGACTGCCGTTTACATAAACACTTAGAGAAGTGCCGTTAAAAACGCCCTGGATATAATACCATGTACCGGTGGTTAGCGTGGGAGCCGTTGGCGTTAGCCCTCTTGTTGATGGTACGCCGGATTCTGCTTCCGGGATATTATTGGAATAAACGCCAAGCTTATAGCCGCCCGACAGGTAAGCGGCGGATGACTGGTTGGTCATTATTTTCTGATCGAGGCCTGTCGCGCCCAGCTTTACCCAGGCGGAAATAGTAAACGAACCGGTGATATTTACCGGGTTAACAGCTATGCTTTTACTACTGCCGTTGAAACTGTAGGCGTTGCCGATTTTACCGGTTACAAGGTCGGACGATGTCATGCCGACATTAGTACCGGTATGCCCGTTACTTGTAGCATCTGTTACGCTGCCTGTATAGGAGGCCTCATTAAAATGGTATACCGCTTTATAATCGCTTGGCCAGGTCGCATTAAAAAATGCGGTATTATGGGTTGTTGGCGGCGCCAGGCTTCCAAAATAAAAGGTTAAGTTATTATTCGAGGCCGCATAAAGGGTCGGTATTTTTACCCAAACCAATAATGTACCTGTTGTTTGATTATAGCTTTCAACCTGGTAGTTTAATTCAGTACCCGAACTTGGGTCCATAAAAGCAAAATCATAATTTGATCCATTTGGATTTTGCACTGCATCAGCACACTTGCCATTGATTATTAATGCATTGTCCTGTATGCTCAAAAGCGCCGGAAAGTTGGTTAAATTACCCGTCATGCCGATAGAAGAGCTGTTTAAAATAATATTCTTCTGAAAGGCATAATTGCCGTAAGTGACGGTAGTAGTAGCCTGACTTCCCGAGATTGCAGCGCTTAATCCGCCTTCAGTAACGGCATATACTTTCCAATAATAGGTAGTACCTCCTACTAATCCTGATTGTACGGAAGAAGTAGCGTTGGCAGCAGTTTGGCTCACAAAAGAATAAGTTACCCCATCCGTTGAACTATAAATTGCGTAACCGACTTCATTGGTTGAATTATCTGTCCAGTTCAATGTCATTGCATTACTGCCGACACTTGAAAAAGTTAATGCCGAGGGAGCCAGGGGAAGAGGCGGAGTAAATCCATAGGTTTTACCGGACACAGGTTTTGCGCTTATGGTGGCTGTTTCAACAGTTGAGCTTACACTGGTACCTGCACTGTTTACAGAGAGGAAGCTGCCTGATCCCGTAGCGGAAGATGTGATTCCGGTAGAGGCGGAAGGAAAAGTAGTACCGCCACTTTCGGGCCTGTAAACGAATTCGATTTTCCCGGTGCTTTCGTATAGTTTCACCTGGAAGGATATGGAGGCTGTTGTGCCCAAATATGTCCATAATACATTCAGCCATTGCATCGTAAATACCCGGCTTCCCGCAGTACCGCTGGTAAGGTAGGAGAAATTGGTTGACGCCTGTATATCAAGATCGTCCCATAGAGGAGCAATTAAAGGGCGTGTCCCGCCTGATGTAAGATTGTTTGTGAAGCTATCTGTAATTGTTGAACCAAAAGCTGCCCACCCATTTGTAGAAGCCGATATGGTAGTGTATCGTGTACCCATGTACCAGAAATCAAATCCGATAGGTATGGCATTGAAATTCCCGTCATCGGTACTTCCTGCAGTAAGGGAGGGAGAGGTAGCGCCGCTTATGGCCGTAAATGTTCCTGTTGAGCCTGCAAAAGTATAATTGGTTAATGTCTGGGCATATAGCCGCGGAACTGTAAAAATCAACAAAGAGCAGATTATTGTATTTTTACAGAAAGAAATCAACCGCTTTTTTCTCATAGTCAGACCCCCGAAATAAATCAACAGATAAAGTGCTGATTCATGATTAATGAAGGCAGTACACTTCTAAAGGTTATAAACGATGATATTTATACGAACAATTGATAATATAGTTTCAGAAAAATAATTATTTATTGAATTAATTTCCGGGAATTTATTAATCCTGAAAGGCTCAAAATAATTGCAGAAATCATGTTGTGTCAGTCAGCGAAACAGGGAAAAAACGTGCAGAAGGGCTTAAATAGCAAGTGGAAGGCGGTATCCGGATGATTCCGCCTTATTGACCGTTATTATTTTTTAACCGGTTTGTTTCTATTTAATATTTAGTATATTATTTTTTCTGTTACTATCAGGTAACGCATTATCCGGGTCTACTGTTACACTTTCAACTTCGGTTGTCGTCGGTATGGTGAAAGTGATTGCCTTGTTTTGCAGCCAGGTTTCTACCGGGAAATAAGTACGCTGTTTGGTGCCGTCTTTTAGCTTTACTTCAACGGTAAACGGCATGGCTAATTGCTCCTTATTGGCAATGGTTACCTGTATGCCGTTTTTAGGGTCTTTGTTGGCGTATTTTGCATCGACCAGCACAATATCCAATGGCCAGTTATTATAGAACCAGCCTTTCCAGAACCACGACAAATCTTCGCCTGCCCCATTCTCCATCGACCTGAAAAAATCGTCAGGCTGCGGGTGTTTGTAAGCCCATTTGGCTATATAATTTTTAAAGGCATAATCAAACCTGTTTTTGCCGAGGATTTGCTCGCGCAGCATAACCAGTCCGAAAGCCGGCTTAAAATAGGTGAGGGGGTGACGGTATTTTTCCGGAATAGCATCAGCCGCAGTCATGATCGACGGTGAGTTGGGGTCTTCAATTATCGGTACAATTTCATCTGCCGGGTTGCCGCCGCCGGGCGCGTATTCGCCATCGCGTTTAGGTGCATATTCGCCGTGATTAAATTCATCGGAGGCATATATATCGATAAAGGTATTGAAGCCTTCATCCATCCAGCCAAAGCGGCGTTCATCACTGCCAACAATCATAGGGAACCAGTTATGACCGATTTCGTGCGCTGTTACCCAGTATAGCTCTTTTCCTTTATCAGTTATGCCGTCGAACACAATACCCGGGTACTCCATACCACCAGCTATGCCGGCCTCGTTAATGGCGCATGGCCAGGGGTAGACAAACCATTTTTCGGAGAAATATTCGATTGATTTTTTAAGATATTCAGTAGCTCTTCCCCATGCTTCGTTACCTGCGCTTTCAACCGGGTAAACCGACATGGCCAGCGATTTCTTTCCGCCGGGTAAATTCACCCTTGCCGCATCCCATACATAAGCTTTGGATGCACCGAAAGCGACATCGCGGGTATTTAACATCTTAAAGTGCCAGGTTAAGTTGGTTTTGCCGGTTGGGCGGGATGACGGGTTGGTAACCTCATTTACATCCCTTATCATTACCGTTTTATCACTTGCGCGTGCAGCATTAAGCCGGCTTACCTGCTGTTGTGTAAGCACTTCATTTGGATTGAGCAGCTCGCCCGAACCGGCCACAATCATATCAGTAGGTGCAGTTACTTTATAATCTATGTCGCCATATTCCAGGTAAAATTCGCCGCTGCCGAGGAATGGGAGGGTATCCCAGCCGCGGGTATCGTCATAAACGCACATGCGGGGGAACCATTGCGCAATCTCGTATATCTTTCCGTTTTTTGTTTGTACATAGTCGGTGCGCCCGCCGAAGTTGCCGGGGATGGTGTATTTATATTTTATGGTAAAACTTATGACCGTACCGTTCCCCGCAAGGGCCTTTGGCAGGCGTATTTGCATGCGGGTATCGGTAACTTCAAAATCGGCCTTTGTGCTTACTTTGCCGTTTGTTATGGTTATCGATTGGATATCATAACCATCGGTATGCTGGTTTGGCCCCGGCGCAAAACCGGTAACGAAGTTGGAGCGTGCCGTTTTTTTATAAGTGTTTTGGTCCAGCTGCAGCCATAAATATTGCAATGCGTCCGGGCTGTTATTGGTGTAAGTTACCTGTTCGGTTGCGGTTAATGTTTTGGCTGTTGTGTCTAACGCAGCATCAATGTTATAATCTACACGGTTCTGCCAGTATTTCGGACCGGGTTCGCCGTTAGCGGCATGTGTAACGCTGCCTTTTTCGCTGTAATAAAGCGGCGAAAATAATTCGGCCGGCTGGTAATTTGTTGATATGGTATCGTTTGAATTATTACCGCGGCGCCTGCGCTGCGCATTGGCAGAAATAACGATTAACGCCAGGAGGGCAGCAAGAAGAAATTTTGGTTTCATAGGGTTTGTCAGTTATTGATTGGCAATATACAAAGGATGGGGTGAAATACCATCCGGCTTTTAGTTTTGATGATTGGTTCTTCGACTTGTGTTGATGGTGGAGTAAGATAGAAAAACCACGGGGGACTACTGTTATCATTTCATGTGTTGTTACATTAGTAAAATTATAATAGCAAATTGTATATTTATCACTTAGAATAATACCCCTATTCAATGAGAAAAAAACATAGAAGCCAGCCTCACCCGCACCCGGTAAGCCGTATGGAACAACGAAGGTTCCAGGGAAACATTTCAACAATTTTCTATAACGTAGCAATCGCAATAATTTATGCGGTATTTCTGAATGTTACGCTCGACGATACGACCGGCACAATAGCCTTTTTTGTTTTGGCTGTGCTACAAATGGTGGTATGTGTTATCCTGGCCGTTAATTACAATAGCAAAATGTGGCTGTTTAGCGGCCTTGCTGTTTTTTTGATAAGCTGCGGTATGCTGATTTATATAAACAGGTAGCCAGAGAATTTCTTAAAGTAACGGCTTGGTTCCGGAATTATTTTTTTTGGTCTTTATGGAAAAGACCGGAGAAGCGCATCATTAGAGAAATTACTATTCAAATGATGCGTACAAAAAAATTAGGTATTCCGGAGCCATGCCATCAGTCATGGCAGCAAATGACCGCTGTCGAGGGTGGCCGCCATTGCGAAAGTTGCTGTAAAACTGTTGTGGATTTTACGAAGATGACTAATGACGAGGTCATTAATTATCTGTCGATAACCAGTAAAGTTTGCGGAAGGATACATGAGCACCAGATGAGCAGTATTAACTTGCAATTGGCTGCCAGGCAATCGCAAAATAACGGCGGCTGGGCTAAATGGGTAATGGCTGCGGCTTTTTTTGTAAGTACGGCCTATAATCGCGCAAATGCGCAAACTGTAACGCAGCCAACCGAACAGACCATTAACCCAACCCGGCAGGATGCAGGATTTCCGTTAGGGAAAATTGCAATGCCTGATACAGCCGCTTATCAAACTTTAACCGGTGTTGTGGTGGGAGATGATGATAACCTGCCTTTGCCAGGGGTATCAATAGCATGCGACAAGGGCAAGGCAAATACCTGGACTGATATTGATGGAAAATTTAAGATCCGTGTGCCCATATCTGCCAAGATTCTTACAATCACCTTTGTAGGCTATGAGCAGAAGGTAATTAAGCTTAAAAAAATAAATAAGGTTGGTACTTTAAGACTAAAGATAAACGCAACAATGCTTGGCGGAATGGGGGTTACCAGGCCATCCCTGCTTAGCCAGCTTTATGCGGGGATTGTTAACGGTTTGGGGGAGGGGAAATTGAACAGGGAAATATGAGAGCGATTAAAAGCATCAGTATTCCCGAACCCTGCAGCCAGCCCTGGGAGCAGATGACCACAGTTGAAGGTGGGCGGCATTGTGTAAGCTGCTGTAAAACGGTAATTGATTTTAGGACAATGACCAATGTT
>JAZJZL010000050.1:138842-160916 GCA_040389845.1 Bacteroidota bacterium | reverse complement strand
CTATTTCTGAATTATTGTATCGTTTATGCTTTGACAAGTGGTTTCTAAAATCATTCGAATTAATAGAATTAAGCTTTTCGCCACTGCCCCAACTGGCCTCCTCAATCCAAGCGTTGATCTGCTTAAACCAGAATTGTTCATCATTTTCTTTTATGAAACCAATAAGGCCGCTTTCTGATAGAAGGTTATTTAAATTATCTAAACCGTGTTTGCCGTCTCTAAAACGTTGAATTCCTGCGCCTGGCCCGAACACATATTCGTGTGCTATCCGTGGATTTTTTTTTGTTCCTTTAGGCGTAGGTAATAATTTAGCCTCAATTGTGAAAATCAATATGCTTCCCTTGTAAACCCCTATGTCCACAACGCTACTCCCTGCCTGAGCGTTTTCGCGCGCGAAATAGTATTTTGAGCTACATTCATTTGTCATATAAACACAAAATGATAAAGAATGTTGATTTTCATTCTTCTTCATTTGTAAGATATCGATAAACTCGGATGAATAGGGGAAATCAGGTAGCTTTTCTCCTATATATTCTACCAATTCAGCGACAATATTGGCTGGTTGTAATTCTTTAAATCCGGTCAGGCCATCCTCTACTACCATTTTAAAACCCGGCTTTTTTTAAATCGAAGAAAGTGTCATCGGCATCTTTCAGTGCTATAGAGTTCAGCCAATAGCGCTGCGTATTGGGTTTGATGAGAAAAATGCAATCAAATCCATCAATATGTTTATAGATCCGAATTAACCTTTTATAAATCGCACCGCTGTTACTTAATTTGTTTTCTATAAGTGAAGAAATATTTTCGCTTGAAATCTCTTCAATAGTTTGATTCAAATCGCCTGTTTTACCGAAGCCAAACTGGTAAACAGTGTAAGGTCCTGTATAGTAAACATTCCCTGTTTGCCATGATTTACCACTTTTTGCATAAAGAGAGTTTAAACTATTACAGAATACTTCTCCAAAAGACTGTAATTGGTTGGCGGTGGCTTTTTGCAGCAAAAGATTACCAGCGCTTCTGCGACTAATTGATTTACCCAGGTGAATATAGTAATTCAGCACATCATCAATCACAAACTTCTCTTCGTCAGATAGTGAGATCATAGATTCGTCCGCAGGAAACGGAAGCATATCAAGGTCCTCTTTTACAAATGCAGTTTCCTTATGTATTAAAAGTTTTGAACTCGTAACCAGCATATACATATGATATACCCGAAAAAAATCCTTGTTTTCGTAAAATCGATGATAAATACTTTCTAAGGAAGCTTTATCTTCTATGGGTGCATGAATGCCGATAAAGCTAATATTAAATGGCTGATAATGATCAAAAAGCTGCATTGGAATACCTTTGTCATTAACGATCTCAGAAATAACTAATAGAGGTTCTTGGAATAATTGCTCGTTACGAGGGGCTTCGAATTCAGAATTGTTCTCAATTATTGTTTCATATTTTCGCTTATTATGATCAAATCTGACCGACGTATTGATTGTTGATTTTTGATGTAGAAAGTTTGCTGTGATCTTTGCTGTACTTTTACCCCCAATCTTATAACCTGAACAGTATTGCCATTCTGGGTTTTGATTTTTTTTACTCGCTATAAAATCTTTTAACGTCGGAAGTAAGCTTAATTTATAGACAATTTGAAATAAACGACCGCCTCCGATCAGGTTGGTTTTCCAAACAAAACTTTTTGATTTATCTGTTGCCCAATTCCAGCTCACCTGGTGCGAATCGTAATAGTCTATTTCAAACCTTAATTTCTTTTCAACAGAAACAGTTCTTTTAACAATAATGTGGTTGATATGCTGTTTTTGTGATGGTATGTTAGCAGCAATCACTGCTACAACAGGCGTGCGCCCAATCTTTTTCTGGTTTTCATTGCTGTTGTTTTTTTTCGCAAAAAGCACCTCGCGCAGGTGGGTGAAATCATAAACTTTACTGACGGTATAGTTAGTGAATATTTCGTTTCGGTAAACCTGCGCCGGCTTATTATAAAGCAAAACAGTTGATGGTATGATCAGGCAAACATTTTTTGAAAAGATCATCGATACCTCAAAAAAATGCAGTGCGAAATTATTGTTTGGTATTTTTTTGTGATTAAGATTTAGCTTTTGGAGGATTGTTGGGGTTATAATATCTTCTTTCTTTTTACCTGTCTCCACGTTAAATGGCGGGTTGCCGATGATCAGGTCAAATTTTAAATCCCTCTCTTTCGCTTCTAAAGCCCATTCAAAAAAGTCCCGATGTTGTATGTTTTTTTGGCTTAAATCTTTAAATTTTAAATTGTTCCATATCTCTTGCGGTGTAAGTTTGTCTAATAATGCCGTTGTTAGACCAAAGACACTCACCAAAGTAGCCGTTTTCTTTACATCAATTCCAAAAATATTGTCTTCAAGTATTTTTTGGGCTTCTTTACTATCGGGATAGCGTATTACATTGTTTTCGATATGATTTATAGCCCACCATTGCAATAATCGTTTGAAAGCCGCCACCAGGAAAACACCCGATCCACAGGTAGGGTCAAGAACTTTAAAGTTTTGATCTGAAAACAATTCAGGTTTATGAAGCGGCATCATTTCGTCAACAAGAAAATTGACTAAATGAATTGGTGTATATACAACCCCCTTTTCACTATCACCTGTCTGTCGCATTGCTTCAGCTTGAATGAAGTTTTCATAAATGGCACTAATAATTTCTGCAGGCAAGTGCTTGAAACTGTATTGTTCCCACAAAAAAAGTTGTCCTGAGCGCACATTTATATTTGCGCGCAGAAAATTTGCAAGTGATGATAAATTTGCATCCTTTATTTGCTCTTTTTCTTCCGATGTAAATTTGTCAAATATTTTGCCATTGAACTCATTTGCCAGGTCATTGAGTATAGAAATCGTTAAACGGTTTTCCAATACTTCGGCAAAGTTTTGTACCTTATTCTTCTTATAGATACTTCTTAGTGTATGCTTTTCCTTATCATCTTTTATTTCCTCCAGGAATTTAATTAAAATGCAGGTAACCAACAGCTTATCTATGGTTTCCGGCTGTAGGGCAAGGGAGGATTCACCAAGCAGAACAGACCTTACAGTCATCAGGTAATCAAGTAGAAAAATATACGGGCTGTCTTTTTCATCCAGCTTTTGCTCAAATTCAGGCTGTTCCCAAAAAGTTCCGTTACTAAAAAGTGTCGCTGAAAAAAGTTTTTCGTTTATGCCCTCAATCGATGTGCTGCTGGCCAATACAAGATTCTCAATACTTAGATCTCCTGAGCCTGTTAACTCAGCTGGTTTTCTGGAGTTTATGATATCTAACCGGGAGGGGGACTTGATTACATATACTTCGTTTTTGCCAGCACTCCATAAGGCAGCATGTAGTTTAATATGGTGATCACCGTTGAAAAAATCATCATCCTTTAAAAAGGTATATACCGCCGGTTCAGAACGTATTGAAATCGCTTCCTGCCCGTCATAGTAACGTCTGAACAAGATAGAATTGACGTTTAGCCGCTGGGCCTCGTTGATGTGTAGGATTTCAGAGTTGTTTTTTGCACTTCCAGGTGAATCGCAAAAAATTAATCCATTTCCTTCATTAAAATCTAAAACTTTAAAGTCCATCAAAAATTTGCCAATGATAATTACACTTCAAAAATAACAATGATTTTGGGTCTTTGATTGATTCTGAAAATTTAAATAATAGCGATGTTTAAATAGTAGAACATTTAGAAAGGCGAATTCTTATCGGTCAATCTTACAAAACTGACATTACATTATTCGAAATAAGTCATCATAACAATCATTAAACTTTAGCTTAAAAATCCATTAATTCCTTCAAAGGTGTTTCTAAACCAGTTGAAAGTTCCATCAATGTATGAAAGGTCATATTTATTTCACCATTTTCATATCGTACAATGTCGCTATGCTCGATGTCGCATTTGGCCGCTAATTTTCTTAGGGAAAGGTTTTTGCTTTTTCGGAGGGCTTGAAGGTGACGGCCGAATTTAATTAAGTTATCTTTTTGGTTATCACTCGCCATCACAGTATTTGGAATAGCGGGAAAAGTGAAATTTTTTGAGATAAAAAGTGTTGTGTTTTAACACACCACTTTAGTAGCTTTGTGCTGGAAATAACCTAATTGAAATTCGCTTTATTGTTTAATAAATGAAAAATCCCAAAGGCGTAATATCTTACCAACCGACCTCCAAAAAACCTAAAAAAGGCACCCAATCATATTATGCAGTTGCATTATTGGTGTTATGGTTTTTGGTTTTCCTGGCAATACGGCATAAATAGTAACATACATCTACCAGTAAATAGCACTGGTTAAAATTGCTTTAAATTCTTTGATCGCTATTAATAATTGCGGTATGGAATATTCCTGGAAGTAATAAATTATTAGACTTACTTATAGTAACTGCCTTTTTAATTCCTGAAATTTGGGTGTATGCTGTGCTTACCGGACAGGTGTTCTAATTGCTTATAAATCATTTGTCATTATAATATACTAACTATGAAAAAGATTATATTTCTGTTGTCACTTTCTTTATTGTGCGTTTTTCGTTCTTCGATATCAAAAGCTCAAATTCCCTTGAGGGTAGCTGGTGGCTAATCTATATTAATGATGGATCATTCAGGCCTGATCCTAAAAAGTATGCAGTTGTTGCTGATAGTCTTGATATGAAGCTCAAAACAGGTGATAAGGATACAACGAGTATGTTTTATAGGGCTGTATTGTATTTGAGCTTTAATGACTTGAAAGCAAAGCCTTCACCAGGAGATAAAGTTGCATCGGAAAATCTCGTGCTTGCTAAAAATTTAGCAGATAAGGCAATTAGCTTAAAAATGAAGAATCTAAACTTGAAGGTGCTTCAAGCACAGATTTATAAGGAATTGACTTATAGGTTTACTGGCGATGAATCATGGAAATATAATAGCAATCAGATTGCCGACAGAAAAAACCTCTTTAATGGTTATAAAGAATTAGCCAATAAATATTACGATGAGTTGGCACAATTGGATAAATCGAATGCTTATGATTATGAAAAATTAAAAGTTAGCAGTAGTTATCCTATAAAATAAATTCAAAAGAGAGTAGCTTAAGATATGTTTGTACTCTCAGATGATTTATCTTCAGCTGATGAATTGATATTTTCAGCCGCCTCTTTTATAACAACTTTCATTATAAGATCGATATCTACATCAGCCAATTGAGAAAGCTTTACGAGATCTCGTATCACAAATTTCTCAGGCGCGGCACACTTTCCTACAAAGCCGTCAAAGCCCATCCTCAAAACTGTTTTCAATGCAGTCACATTACTCATTTTTGATATGTCTGACATTTTGTTGATAGAGCCATTTTCAAACCTTGCTTTAATTGAGGCTAATGTGCTGTTAATCTTTTCCGACTTGGTTTTCTTATCCATTTCAACTGAAATTATAACAAACATCATCATCTGGCACCTTTTTTAAGATTATTTTACTAAATCAATAATAAAAATTACTATATCAGGATAAATAATTTGCAATTCAGTAATATTTATTCTATTTTTGAGATAGTTAAATCTTAAATCGATATAAATTTATTTTTAACAATGCGGTAATTTAATTAAAAATAACTGCTACATAATTTAACTTTGCAAGTGATATTGGCTTGCACTTTAGTCTTGCTTGTGAAACCTGAGAATTTTCTACTGGGCAAAGACGAGAAGTGGTATGCGTCACGCCGTAGGCGTGGCGCCCGCTTATTCGTCCCAGGGCTTCTCAGGGCCTCACAAGCGATAAGTTGGGTGTCCACGCCTACGGCATTTGTAGGGAAATATGCTCAGCTCACCAATTTTTACATGAATGGAAGCTGCTTTGATTTATAAATCCCTTTTTCCGGAAAAGTCTTTTCAAGAGATATCAGCAATCTTCTTTGCGGAATTCACTCCGCAATCAACTCACTTTATGTTTCTAAAAATTTTCCAATGTTGGGGAATAAATGAATGCAAATTAAGAGCCGAGATATCAGATGAAGAAATAGCCCAATTTTTAGATCGATTAACAGACTTGGTAGCCTCAGCTTACATTGTACACCAAGGAAACGGGGTTTTGACAGCCCAACAGGAAGGAAATAGTCATGATTAATTATCCTGTCCAATCTTGGGTACTGCTGATTTCTCCAGCTGAATAACTACTCATTTATTCTTAGCCTGATCAGGCTAATCAATTCACTTATTATTTACACAATATAAAATGAAGCTAAAAACTGGCTTCCAGGGATTTCTATTGCCTGTTTGGAAGCGATTATACCTGAAAATGAGATCAGTTAATTCAGCTAAAAATAGCCGCCAAAACATCTATGCGTTGGCATTATTGATCCTTTGGTTGCTGGTTTTTACGCTGATTAAATGCAAACAATAACGCTCTCAAATGAAAAAATATTTGCTCTTTATATTTTCAGTCTGCTGCTATAGCCAGTCGATGGGGCAGGCTATTTTGACCCCGCCTTCAGGACTTTCGGTTGGCGACAACGTGCCTGATGTTCAATTAACTAATCTTATTAATTATCCTCACAAAACCGCAAGAATCTCAGATTTTAAGGACAAGCTTCTTATTATCGATTTTTGGGCAACTTGGTGTGCATCCTGTATTACACATTTCCCCAAAATGTTTTCGCTTCAACAATCAGAAGCTGAAAAAATCATAATTCTACTTGTCAATAGTAAGGATACGAGAGATACAGAGGCTGGTATTATCGCATTCTTAAATAAAAGGAAAAGCCTATATAGTTTTCCGTCCGTAGTATTAGATACAAATTTAAACAGGCTGTTCCCACATCATAGCCTACCTCATTATGCAATTATTAAAAATAATAAAGTCGTCGCGATTACGGATGCAGAAAGTATTAATCAGACAAGTATTGGTCATTTGCTGCGTGATACAGCTTTTACTTTGTTTGTTAAAGACGACAATATTTTTGATAAGACTAAACCGCTGTTTATTAACGGTAACGGAGGTGAAACACCAGAATCAATATACAGGGCGACCGTAACCGGACAGGTTCGCGGGCTGAATGGTTACATCGGATTTCAGAAGATAAAAAATGGCCTGATAAACCGCATCTATGCCGTCAATCAAACACTGGCATCGCTTTATATTATCGCCAATCCATCTTATGGTGAGTTTGAAAATAGCCGCATTTTGTATCAAACTAAGAGTTCTGAAGCATATCCCGGTGCCAGGAGTAATGAGGTTGACATTAGTAAAAGACAGTTTACTTATGAAAGTTTGTTTCCCCCATGTGATAAAGTTGCAGCATTAAGAATAATGTGCGCTGATCTCAACCGGTATTTCCATCTTAAGATCGATAGTCAATATAGAGATACGCTCTGCTATGTGCTTAAGTTGAATAATGCTAAACGAATAAGCGTAGCTTCTACAAATGTCAAGACTGAGACTAATATTGATGAAATAAATAAAGCGCCGAAATACCTGAACAACTTACCTATCGATTATTTACGGAGGGAACTTCAGGAGTTTTACGCCATACCCTTCATTGATGAAACGAAATTAACAAGTAACGTTGTACTAACGTTGCCATCAAACCTGATGGATGTAAGAGCTCTCACCGAAAGCCTGCGAAAGCAAGGCATAACGCTCTCTCGCGAAAAAAGAAAGGTATCATATCTCACATTGACCGAACAGCTAAGACCTGATTAGACAGCGTTGACCAATTAACCCAAATTCTTATTTCTAAAAAATTAAAAATGAAACACATATACTACGTTCTTCTGCTTTTTATGCCGGCAATATGTTACGGGCAAACGATAACGGGAACGGTACATGATGCGCAGAATGAACCTCTTGCAGGTATAACAGTTACAGCATCCGGTGCCCGAAATCAGGCAGTTACCAACGAAAAAGGAGGCTTTCAGATTAATATAAGCGTTGCTGATAAATATCTCAGATTTTCAGCAACCGGCTTAGAACCGGTTGAAATTGAAATAGCAGGTAAAAAAGACATATTGGTTACTATGATTAAACGCAGCAATAAACTTGATGAAGTTCAAATCATTGCTTACGGAACCAATACCCAGCGGTATAACGTTGGGTCTGTGACTAAAGTTACTGCCGAAGAAATTGGAAAGCAAGCGATCAGCAATCCTCTTGAAGCACTTCAGGGACGTGTACCTGGTCTGACGATTGCAGCTACCAGCGGTATACCAGGTGCATCATTCAATGTTCAGATCCGCGGGCAAAACACCTTGAAACCAAGCACTTCTTTTATAAGCCCTAAAGACAATCCACTATTTATAATAGACGGCGTTCCGTTTGCGCCACAAAACGGAAATATTAATCAATTCTCGTCGCTTGCTTCACCAGGTATCGGTAATTTGTATAATAACGCATATGGTGGATTAAGCCCGTTTAATAGCATAAACCCTAATGATATCGAAAGTATAGAGGTTTTAAGGGATGCAGATGCAACGGCCATTTACGGGTCGAGAGGTGGAAACGGAGTGATTTTGATCACCACAAAAAAAGGGAAAGCAGGCAAGACTGATTTTAACTTAAATGTACGCGATGGTGTAAGTTTTATTGGCAAGACAATGCCAATGATGAATACACAGCAATATTTAAGTATGAGAAAGGAGGCTTTTGCCAATGACGGATTAACTCCAAATACGACCTTGTATGATGCCGCCTATGCACCCGACCTCACCATATTTGACACGACAAGATATACAGACTGGAAGAAAGTATTTTTGGGAAATACAGCGCGCAATTTAAATGTGGCTACATCAATTTCGGGCGGCAACGAAAATACCCAATTTCGGATTGGCGGCGGTTTCAATCGTGACACTTATATTTTTCCCGGTGATTTTTCTGATGACCGGGAAAACTTTGCTACCAACATTCATCATACTTCATCGAATAGAAAGTTTTCCATCGATTTTTCTGCAACCTATTCTTACGATAAAAACAACTCGTCCGGAGCGCCAAACATACTTTCTGCCTACACTCTTGAACCAAATTATCCTGCATTAATAGATGCTCAGGGCAACTTGATCTGGGATTACAAGGGGGTTTCCCTTGATGGCTCGTATGCCGGTAGTAATCCTTTCGCTTATCTGAAAAGGTTGTATAAAATTACAAACCTTAATCTGAACAGCAACGTTTTGTTGGCCTACCAGGTTTTTAAAGGCCTTACGATCAGAACGAGCTTTGGGTATAACACATTCGATAGTAAAGAATATTCAAATACACCCCAAGCTTCACAAAATCCTGCATTCAACCCGTCATCACTGGCAAAATTTGGCAATAATAATCTATCAACATGGATAGCCGAACCACAGATCGAGTACAAGAGCAACTATAAAAAAAACAGTTACAGTATTTTAATCGGTAGCACTTTCCAGCGGAATGCATCATCCAAAACTGAAACTGACGGATATGGTTACATTAATGATGCTCTATTGGGTTCAATATCCGGGGCAACGACCACATCTTCCTCCGATGCTTTCAGTGAATACAAGTACTCTGCTGTCTTTGGTAGGATCAGTTATCGTTTTGATAATAAATATCTATTCAACATAAATGGACGAAGAGACGGTTCGAGCAGGTTTGGCCCATCCAAACAGTTTGGCGATTTCGGATCAGTAGGCGCTGGATGGCTATTCAGTGAGGAGTCGCTAATTAAAAACAATGTTCCTATTCTAAGTTTTGGCAAGCTACGGGCAAGCTATGGCATAACAGGCAGTGACGCGATAGCAGACTATCAATATGTTTCAAGGTACGCTCCGGCGAAGTATACTTATGGTGGAAATTTAGGTTACTTACCACAGAACTTGTATAATCCTCAGCTTAGTTGGGCAAGCACTAAAAAGCTTGAGTTTGGTTTGGAACTCGGCTTTATACAAGACCGGGTACTTCTTAATGCTGGTTGGTACCGGAACAGATCGGGTGACCAACTGATTACCTATCAGCTACCTGCACAGACCGGTTTTCAGACGGTATATGAGAATTGGAACGCCGTCGTGCAGAACACCGGCTGGGAAATTTCAATTCAGTCAACAATTATTAAAAGCAGTCGGTTCTCCTGGAACAGTTCGTTTAATTTAACTATCCCCCAAAATAAGCTTTTATCTTTTCCTGGGATTGAAAACTCAAGTTACTCAACAACCTACTTTATTGGCAAATCGGTTAACACGGTTACGGGATTCAACTATGCCGGAGTTGATCCGGCCACCGGCCTTTTTCAGTTTGCTGGAGCCAGCGGGCAAATAACTTCCACACCTGCTTATGCTTCACAGGGCAAATTGAACGATTACATTATCATCGGCAACACTGACCCAAAATTCTACGGCGGTTTTCAAAATTCTTTTAGTTACAAAGGTGTTCAATTGGACTTTTTTATTGAATTTAAAAAACAGCTTGGCTTAAATTATCTCTCTCAGGTTTATTCTCTTTTACCTGGTTTAGAACAAAATTTGCCGGTCTCCTTATTACAAAGATGGCAATCACCCGGACAGCAAGCCCAATTTCAGCGATTTTCGTCACAGTATGGACAGGAGTATGATGCCGCAAACAATTTCGTTCAGTCAAGTGGGGTATATAGTGATGCTTCTTACCTACGACTAAAAACAGCGACTTTGTCTTACAATATTCCAGCAGGATTTTTGGGTAAAATAAATGTCCGAAGTCTAAAAATATTTGCCACCGCTCAAAATCTATTTACCGTAACCAATTATAAAGGCAATGACCCGGAAACACAAAATTTTTATGGGATACCACCTTTAAAAACAATCAGCTTCGGTCTTAATCTTAATCTTTAAATATTGTTATGAAAAAGTTATATTTTGTTTATTTGAGCATCGTTTTAATAGCGCTGCTAACCCAATCTTCCTGCAAAAAATTCGTCGATACAAAAGGCCCGCGAAACCAACTTACGTCTGTTGCTGTTTTTGCGGATAGTACGGATGCAAATGCCGCTGTGCTTGGCATATATGTTAATATGATGCAAGTGGGTTCTTTCGGTTTTTGTTCAGGCGCGTTATCGCTTTATCCGGGTTTGTCTGCTGACGAGCTTTATCTGTCTGCAAATGATGCTTCGACAGCTCAATTCTACAACAATCAATTACTTCCTGATAATGATAAATTGCAGTCCCTATATCTTAATGCTTACAAATATATTTATGAAACAAATGCTTGTATCGAAGGCATCTCGGCCTCGGCTAAAATATCCGAAACGAATAAGGGCGCATTGGTCGGCGATGCAAAGTTTTTACGTGCCTTCTTTTATTTCAATCTTATTAACTTGTACGGCGCCGTACCACTTGTTACCACTACAGATTACAATATAACCAGGTTGGAACCACGCTCAACAACGGACTTGGTTTATGCGCAGATAATCGCCGATTTAAAATATGCACAAGCTAATCTCCCGGTAAATTCAAGCTTGAAAGAACGCGCAAACTATTATTCTGCAACAGCTTTACTTGCGAAAGTGTATTTGTTTTTAGGTCAGTATGCATTGGCATCGGCGGAAGCAGACAAAGTGATTACCTCTGGGAACTATACACTTGTTAATAATTTGAGTAACGTATTCTTATCAACAAGTAACGAAACAATATTCAACCTTCTGCCTGTATTGCCACAACAGGCAACTTTCGAAGGATTGTATTTTGTACCTACTACCAGCACCGCAAAGCCTAAATATGTAATTACAAACAATCTTTATAATTCTTTTGAAACGGGCGATCTGCGAAAATCTAATTGGATAAAAGCCACCACGATAGCGGGTCAAATATATCCGTACCCCTTTAAATACAAAGTTGGTAGAACAACAGGTGCAGTGACGGAAAATTCTGTGGTCTTTCGCCTCGCTGAAATATATCTCATACGTGCGGAAGCCAATGCTAATAACGGCAATCTCGATGCTGCGAAAAATGATTTGAATGTGATTAGAAAACGGGCAGGGTTAGGTGTTACATCTGCGGTCGATAAGTCGTCAGTATTATTAGCGATTGAAAAGGAAAGACAAGCAGAGCTTTTTTGTGAATGGGGTAACAGGTGGTTTGATTTGAAGAGAACAAACAGGGCTGCTCAAGTACTTGGCCCATCAAAGGTCAATTTCAAAAGTACTTCTGTACTATATCCGATACCTGTATCTGAATTAAATGCGAATCCGAATCTGACACAGAACGCAGGGTATTAAAATAAAGGGAAGCCCAAAAGCTTCCCTTTATAATTTTAGTTTCTCGGCTCTGTGGTTGCATCAACCGGCATTTGTGTACCAATCAATTTGTTTGTGCTTGGGTTAACCTGGCTGGCATCAAACCCTGACACGCATTGATGGCCTGAACCACTGCAGCCTTCATCCGGGGGAGTTGGGCCATCCTGACCACTAAGATAAGTAGCGTTAGCGGACGGAACAGATGCGCTTGTAGATATGCTTCCTGATATAGAAAACCACTTCAAGTCAGTCGTTCTTTTGCTGACAACTTTGTGTGATGAGGTAAATGCACTTGCACTTAACGCAACTAATATTGCTAAAATTCCTACGATGTTCTTTTTCATTTGATGGAAAGCTTTTATGGATCAAAAAACTTTAGAAAAACTTTAAATAAAATAGATTGAACTTTGCTTACTCTTTTAGGTTTTCAGCTCCTCCTTTCGCTCTGATCTGTCCGCAGATGAATAGCGAGATTCATTTTAGTCTAATTGCCCGACCCTCCTTTCTCTGTAAACTATATATAAACCACAAGAAGTTAACAGCAAGAAAAATATGTTGAATAAGAGGTGAGATTTCCAGTTAAACGAGCTAAGTACTCCTCCACATGAACATGGTATACGTCCAAAATAATTGCACAGCACAAGCCCGATATATCCGGTAAATAATATCATTAGAATTAACGAAAGAAAAAGACCCACAATGAAAGTTTTGCGGAAGAATAATAGAGCAGCCGCAGATAATTCTGTAGCGGGAAGAACATAAACCAGGCTATGCGATAACCAGCCTGGAAGAGTTTGAATTTGCATCTGTATTTTGAAATGATCAAATTCTAAAAGCTTGGTAGTTGAAACATAAACCCAAAGCAGTATAAGTAAGAATTTGATGACCTGAATTAAAATAGCCGGTGACTTTTTCATTCCTATTTTGTTTAATTCAAAATTAGGGTGCCAGCAATGACAGAAAATGTCACTCTTTTTCTTTGATGAAATATTTTTTTTGGAGCCGGTCATACTGGATATCGTGACCACGATCACGAAGGTGATTTAGCATTCTTTTAATAGTGCGGGTACTACAACCGAAGCGGGTAGCGGCATCCTCAATGGAACGAAAACGATTTTTGGTGATCAGTTCTACGATATAATCCAGCCGCTTTTCATAAGATCTATAATCCATACACTTCACTTGCCTGAATTGGTCAAAGTGAAATTGGAATTTTAACAGATAAAATGCTATAAGCTATACTTATAAAATATTTGGAAATCAGGTTTCATGTGTCACTGTAACTACCAGTTACAGTTTTGGTGCGGTTTGTTTTTTTAGACGAATTTTTGAAGTCCACATAGTGCTTAGCTTCTTCATTGTCCTCCAAAATAGAAGATGGTTGATTCCCGTGCCAAATTTGGGTTTCGGCATCAGTTCAAAAGGTGACATCTCCAGGATTTCTGCAATTTCATAAATACGGTCGATTGTGAGTTTTGTCTCTTCTCTTTCCAGGTTCGAGTAAGCGGCCTGAGATATTTCCAGCATGAAGGCCATGTATTCCTGGCTGTAGTTTTTCGTCAGCCTTCGTATTCTGATTTTCTCACCAATCATATTCATTCCTGTTTTCTTTAACAATTAATCCTATAAGCAAAAGTAATAAATTACAAGTTAAGGTTTTAGCTTACGACACTTAGCAGAGGGAACTTTACTGCAATTCTCAATATTGGGAAGAGACTAAAAATATTCATTTTATGAAAAACTTAACTGATAATGAAGCAAGCGAACTGAAGGGTGGTCTAAGCCAGTGTGGGTACAATATAGTTGTATCTGCCTCCGTGGGCGGACTATTCGGAGGAGCCGGTTCCATAGTTGGTGCCGTAGCAGCGGCAACCGGCCCATCTTGCCTCGGCTGGTGGTAATTTAAATGACAGCCGGGGGTAAGCCCTCCGGTTGTTTACATTATTAAATGAGGGAATAAGATCAACGTTGCTACAATACCTCCCAAAGCACTGTAAAAGTGAAGTTCATTATCCATCATAGGATTGGCTGCCCGCCTTTGGTAAATAATCAGTCCTAAAATAACAATCAGGCCAACATATATATTCTTTAGGCCGCCCACAATCGGAACATAAAGTCCGATATAATCAGGTTTCAAAATCATAAAAGCCATCATACATCCTAAGATGCTGCCGGATGCCCCTGCACTGGAATAATCAAAATCCTTGCGGTGCCTTATCGTTGTTAAAACTATCCCTGCAAAATGGCTGAATAAGTAAATATATAAAAACTCCAAGCTGCCGTAAATGGATTGCTTTCTTAAAATTTCTTCCAGGTTTCCGCATATAAATAAGGCCATCGCCTCATTAACTAAAAGATGCAGAAAATCATTGTGAACCAAATCCGAAGTGAGTAACCTGTGATACTCCCTATTCTTTAACAGGCTACCCGGATGGTGTATCATCTTTAGATAGAATGAGTTGTTCTTAAATCCCATTATGCTAAAAATCAAGATTATAACCATGATAATTATGGTTGCAGGCATGGTGGTGAATGGTAAGATAAAGTTTGTAGGCATAGTACTTATTTTATTATTCGCAATTACTTTAACTAATAATTTACAATCTCCTGTAATTGTAAATGGCACTGTTCAAACAGAATTTTACCTAAAATCTATGTCTATGAAATCTCTGTTTAAAAATGGCATGCTGGCACTGTCCTTACTGCTCATGCTTACATTCCTTTTGATTTACATTACCGCCCATCATATTCTCACAGTGGGGTTTTATGAGAACAGCGGTGATCCTCTATCCGGTATTCCCGGACAAGACATCAGCGTTTATGAAACTTTACAAAAATGGATATACATTTCTTCAGCTATATACCTGCTTTTAAAGCTGGCCATTATTACGCTGATCCTACATACCGCTTTATATCTGAACAATCAGGATGTATCAATAGATAAAATATTCAGGGTTACTGTATTAGCTGAATTCATATTTCTGATCCCTGCCACAGTAAAGATTATCTCTTTCCCTTATACGTTTCCTCAGGGTACTTTGTTGGATTGGCACAAGTATTATATTTTATCACTGCTTTCTTTCTTTGAAAATACACCCGCTGACTGGTACTACGCGCTGCAAACATTTAACTTGTTTGAGATCGGTTATTGGTTTTTGCTCGCGTATGGTATTTCTAAAATATCTACCCTTAATTATGACCGTTCACTACGCATAGTTATCACAGGTTATGTTCCTGCATTGGTGATCTGGGTTGCCGCCGTTACTTTTTTTACCCTGTTGATGTTTCCGTCAACGGGGTGACCATTAATTATACTTCGCATCATCTACCTTTTAATCTACCATATATGAAAAACTTATTTGCTGTACGAAAACTATTTATGCGACAGTCGGGGCCGAATGACTGCGGTATAGCCTGCCTGGGCATGATCTTAAATTACACCGGAAAGACCAGCGAAGCTAATTCGCTGAGTTACGAAACACCGGTGCCGGAAAATGGCCTGTCATTGCTCGACCTCCATAAACTTGCCGCAGCTCGGCATCTCCAATCGCGTAGTGTACAAATGAATATAGATATAATGCGTGAAAATATAAGGCCTTGTATACTCCATGTGCTGAATGATCATCAGGAAAATCATTTTGTAGTATGTTTCAGCGCGAAAAAAAGACGGGGTAATTATCAGTACCTCATCGGCGACCCGGCAAAACACGTTAGCTTTATTACTGAACAGGATTTGTTAATTCGATGGCAAAGCAGAGCCGCTTTATATTTTGACGGCCTTACCCGACGTAGGGCAGGAGTCAGAGAACACCCCTGGATCAGCCTTTTGAATATCCAGTCTTTCCAGAAAACGCTGCTCTTCAGCGTTCCATTCCTGAATATATGTGCTACTTTTCTCGGGATCGCATTATCCTGGATGCTGCAACGAGGCATTAATGATTCATTATCTGATAAAAAAACAACCCTGGTTATTGCCGTGGTCATCCTGCTTTTTATCATTACAATTTTTAAAAGCGTGATTGCTTACATCAGGCAAATCATTCTTATCAGATTAAACAGCGCGGTTAGTAAGCAATTCAATATTGAACACATTAAGACTATTATTGATCGGAAAAGAGTTTCTGGAGGTATTAATGATAAGGTTGTTAAAAGAGCCATGACTGATATTCAAAAAATACAAAATGCCTTATCAGCCTTTGTTTCCGTTTTACTTTCAGAGGGTGTGATCATTGCTTTTATTGTTGCCGGGTTATGGTATAATGAACCGTTGGTCGGGTTAGTCAATACCTGCTACCTTGCAATTATTTGCATTACAGCAATATTAAATTCACCAGGGCTGGCCTATCGAACGGCGCATCTTAATGAGTTGTCAGGAACAGTAGAAAACGCCCTGATAAAAGAAGTCACACTTTCGCCGGAAAATATATCCAGGGAAGATCGCTTTCAAATGCACCTGCGAAATCATCTGCGTTTTACCGCCTATGCAAAAGCAATGGCGGTGACGATAAGCAAAACCAACTTTTGGTATGAATGCCTCGGCACCGTTAATGTGATTATTGTTTTTGTTTTCTCCTTGCTCAAAATGCAGGAGCAGGCGATGTCCTACACTACCTTAATGGTAGTCGTAATTTTAAGTTATTTCATTACCGCCCTAATGCCGAAGATCTGTAATGTCTTTATTGTCATCACAGAAGGCGCGCAATTGATCCGGCGCTATCAGAATTCCGTATAACCAACCCCTTAAACAGTTTTTTATTCCATTAAACAGCCATGTAATAATGCCTGTATGGAAAAGTATTGCATTTATTTTTTTACATCTAATCAAGTAAGTATGAAACCGCAAATTGAAAAACTAAAAACTGAACTGGCAGATGATCTTTTTATTTTGAACGAAATAGAACCCGGACTGGATAAACTAACACAGACCCTTAATAAAATCGACCAGGTGATTAAGTCATTGAACAACATTGTAAGCGAGCTGCCTTTTGCCGATGACAAAGAAGAAATTTATTTTTTTAAATACACCAAACCCGAAATACTGGCGACACGACTCGAAGAGGTGATGCGTTACAACCTATCGGTAAATATCCCGATAGGCACTAATCAGATCAAGTTGAAGTGTTACGAGGACGAACTGAAAGCACGGCAGAGTTTTTTCCGTATGAATGCCTTTCACTATCAATATTACAAAAATGGTTTGTCCGATCTTGACCATTTATATTTCCTGCGTACCGCAGGCCCTTTGACCGTGCCTGTAACTGAGTTTTCTGAGACTGATACGGAATTTTCAACCCCCATGACTTTCCTGTTTGCTAAATTTATCGCCTATGAGCATATGCAGTATTATATCCTGGAGCAGATCGCACAGCTAAAATACCCAGAAAACCAGCAGTCAAAAATTGCTGTTCAAAGTAATGAACTTAAATGGACGGGGGATGCTGTCAATATCGTAGAGCTCGCATACGGTATATGGTTAACAGGTCAGCTAAATAATGGAAATGCCAGCCTCAACCAGATCGTAAGATGGCTGGAATCTACTCTCCAGATTACCATCGGAATCATACAGCGGCGATTTAACGAGATCGAAAGACGAAAGCGGTTAAGCCCAACAAAGTTTATCGACAAGATGAAAGAGGCTATCCTAAAAAAGATCGATAGTGGGAATTCCTGATCAAAAATCTTAACTATGGTGATCCGGTAAACTTTAAATCCTATTTTCGGAAACCGATACTTAATCTTATTCCAATCCATGCCCATTGACCTTAAGCAGATAACCAAAGATATTTTTGAAGAAAATGAAAGACGAAGCCCTGATGGTTTGACGTCCGACCGCTACGTTCAAAACCATTTTGTGAGTTCTTATAAATCGAGGTTCTTTTTAGAACTGCTCCAAAATGCCCGCGATGCTATCGTTATGGGCGGGGTTAAAAAAGGCAAGATCAAAGCCTGGCTTGAAGGCGATACCCTTTTTTTCGCTAATAACGGGATGGATTTTACCAAAGCAGGTGTAAGAAGCATTTGCTTTCCCGCGATCAGTACAAAAACGGATCGAGGAATGATCGGCCACAAGGGGATCGGATTTAATTCTATACTGGAAATTACTGACGAGCCGGCAATTATGACCAACTCGGGTACTTTTTATTTTAGTACAGGGGAAACCGCCGGACTGATTGGGCAGCCTGTCGATATATTGCCGCTCTTCCAATTCCCTTTATATTCGGCGGCAACAGTTGAGCAGGTATATCCTGAACTATTTATACAGGGATATACCACAATCATTAAATTAAAACTGGATAAAAAGATCAATGGGCAGGAAGCCCTTATACAAGCCTTGCAGATCACCGGGCAGGACATTATCTTTTTATCCGCCATTGCCAGCATGGAGATCGGCGAAGATAAAAAAGAGATCGTAGCACTAACCCCCAGGATCATACTTGAAGAAAATGCAAAATCTTCTTACTACAAGCCTTATGAGCATCATTTCAGCCTTTCACCTGAAATAGTAGGCACGTTTGATGAGGATGAACAGACGCAGTTCAAAACGGATAGCAAAGTGGAATGCAAATTCCTTTTGCAGACTGACATATCCGGAAAATTCATGCCTGGTACGCAAAGTAAACTTTACCTTTTTTATGCACTTGACCCTATTACAGGTTTCTCGTTTAGTATCCATAGCTTTTTTTCAGCAACGATTGACCGTAAGGGCTTGTCCGGCCAGAGTAAACTGAATGCAGCTCTGTTTAGTCAGATCGCGGATTATTATACCGGTGACTTTTTAGTTGCGGTTAAAACCGATTTTCCGGATGACGTGTTGCCGATCCTGGCTTACAGACGTGAACTCAACAATAATCTCGAACCTTTTTATAATGCTCTGAAAAGTCGCTGGACAGATAAAGAATTTATTTACCACCCTGCTGCAAAGCGATTTCTGGCTCCCGCAGAGGTATTGCTAATCACAAAAAAGGAAAGCGACCTGTTTGACGATGGTGTTTTGGGGGATAAGTTTCTGCTGTATATGGCTGATAGCCGGACACAGGATTGGCTGATCAAAGAATGTGGTGTGACCCAACTTGGAAAGGATTTTATAATCAGGAATATAGAAGGCAAATGCGAATCTCGAATTGATGATCCGAAGTTTTTTGAACGCCTTTATGAGCAGAATACTGTGTGGCTGTATGATCTGTCTGCAAACAAAATACTGCTGACTCAAAACGGGAGGCTGGTGGCTGGAAACGAAACTGTTATTTATTATCAACGTAAATTAGAATTCTATACCCCCGCGGTACTGGATGATCGTTTAAGTTTTCTTCACCAGGGAATAAGGGTAGAAGGCTTGCGGGATAATCACCGGAGCCAGTTAGGCTTAAATGAATATAGTGAGGAAAGCCTCATGAGCGCGGCTATCAGCTTATTTAAAGAAATGACCGACCTTAAAAATGAGGAACAACAAAGAATAGCGGTCGCGCTGATCGTGTTTTTAAAAGGTCTTGGGATCAGCAAAATTGAATCAATCGCTCGCATGAGCGACGACCTATGGTTCCCGGTTATAAATAAGTCCACAAAATTGAAAGACTGGAAGAATCTCTTACAATCACCGGTTTATTTTGAAAACTTTGAACTGCATGAGGCCTACGCCGATGACTATTATTTTATTGATCTTAAAACGCTTATTCCGGAAGACGATGTTTCCGGATGGGATTCGTTTTTAACAAGTCTGGGCGTGTGGAAGGTTCCGGCAGTTTATATTCAAAAAGGCAGGAAGGCTATAGCTGGAAATGACACCCGCTTTATAAATAATGACCGGGAATTCCACCAGCCTCAAAGCGAAATCACGGTTGCCTATAGCCGGAGCATCATCAGTTCCTGGCCCGTTTATCATGGATTTATCGCAAGTACATTGATTGGGGATATGACACTTCGGATAGATGGAGAGCGTTATACCGATGAAAAAACAAAGATCGCCCAATCTGGAACAGTAAACTATTTCAAAAATCATAGCTGGGTTCCGGTATTATACAAAGATAAGGTTTCACTTAAACAACCACATCAGGTGGTTGCCATGTCGCAAAGCGATTATGTCAAAGTACATAACCAGCCTATCCTCGAATACCTGCCGGTTATCCTGCTTGACCAATTCACCGACAATCAGTTTCTTACTGATTTTGATATCTTCCACTTTTCAGTAAATAGCTTGGAAAGCTATCGAAAACTATTCCGTATGGTGTTAGAAATCTATCCGGAACCGGAACAAAACCCGGATAAAAACGGTTTTGAAAAATTCTTTAACCGATTGCTCACCTACCTACACGATTGCCTGAACGTTTTAGGTGCGCATGAAACTGATGTTCGTTTATTTGAGCAGGAGCAATTTTTAACGAAATCATTAATTGACCAGACTTTTCAATGGACCAAAGGCATCAATGCTATCCATATTGACCAGAAAGCCTTTTTGGATAAAGTAACAGATGCTGGGCTGATTGAAAAGGTTACTAACCCCTTCGTCTTTACAAAAAGAGACAGGAACGAGTGGGGCAAATATGCGGCGAAGATCGGGCGGTCAATTTCCAAGATCATCAAAACCAAGATCGCTTCATCAGGCGAACCTTCGGGTTTGTCTGAATGTGTGAAAAACCCGGAAGTAATGCTTGCGTTTGTGGAAGATGATCAGGACAAAAACTTCTCGGATGAGGAACTGGAATCATTTCGTAATAAGAACCTGATCATTCATAAGGCAATGAAACTGGAAGTTGATATTGAAGGCGACAAATATAATCTGGAACAGCCATTTTTTGTTGAAGGGGAAAAAGAGAAAAGCATATTGCATATCGATGAAGGGCTGCTGATCTATGCCACCAAAGATTTTAGCAGGGCACTCGCTGAATATTTTGAATACCTGACGGACCTGGATATGAAAAGACTTGACCTGATCATCAATGATATTCAGCTACTCAACAGTAAAGAACAAAAATATGAGTATGCCGTTTCCAGGGACATTGATCATAGCAGACTGGAAGAGATCGGGCACCTCTTTGAACAGGGAATAACGATTGCAATGCCTGCGGATGCTGCGGCTGTTTTAGTAGATAAGATAAAGATAGGCGCAGGACCCGCCATAACAGTAACCACCAAATTGGTACAGGAACAGGTCGAAGTTAAAGAGATCACCATTAGTAATGGTTTTGCGAATTACCTGGAAGTGCTGGATAATGCCGTAAATACTCCTGTATTACCATTTACAGTAGCCGCAGATATACAGCCATCAAGCGCTACCGGGCCGCCCAAACCATCACCTGCCATCAACTATACGCCCCGGACGGAATTATCTGACCAATCAAAAAAGGATCTCGGGTTTTTGGCAGAGTATTTTGTTTTCAGAAAGCTGACCATCAAACAGCCCGCTCTTTATGAGCAGCTTCGTTTAGAGCCTGAACAGGAAATTGATCTTAACTGGTTTAATTTACCGCGTCTTAAAAATCCGGAACTGGCTGATGGCAGTATCGGCAAAGGCTGCGATATGGAAATTCGGGATGCCGGTAGATTTATTGAAGTAAAGGGTATGGCAGGATTATCTGATCTTTTTACCATAACCAATAATGAGTTTAAAAAGATGAAAGAAGCCGGTGATAATTACTATCTCATAGTGGTTAAAAATGTATATCAAGAGCAACGCATTGTGACCATTGTTGTTAGAAACCCATACCGCGAAATTGTATTAGGTAATCTGAGGTTTATTAAAGGTGAAATGACAGCACCTTATTAATGCAAGCCCTCATTTATTATTGAACTAACCGCCAACCGCTTTTAAGCCGCTCCGTCAAGAGCGGCTTTTTTTATTGGTAAATCCTCTCCGCCGCTTATTGTTTTTTAGGT
>JAZJZL010000050.1:118578-138832 GCA_040389845.1 Bacteroidota bacterium | reverse complement strand
GGTCATTTTATCCATTCTAACTTGTTTCAGGTTCTTTTTTCTTTCACAGAACAACTTTATTCCGTGGCCTTAATTTATGGAAAGGCGTTGTCAAAATTTCCAAAATTTATTTTTCGGTAGTACCGAAAAGCTCCTCAATTAACCCTTTTTCATACCCCCACCTTTGATCCCAATGAAGCGGGAAAGGGCTACCGGTTTTGATAAATGGGGAATTTAATCAGGTTAAAATACCTGCCAAACAAACCATAACAAAACCACCCTTTTTAATCCTTTAAAAACGGCAGTGTCAATTACACTCGACCCATCATTAGGAAAGCCTCATGACCATTGAACAATTACTCCGGATTACCTGGGCCTGAAAAGCTCCGGTTCCGGTAACAGCGGATCTGCATTAGCATTTCCCTCGCTCTTTGACATATAGGGACAAAGCATTATTCCGCCAGAAACGGAAAATATTGTGAAGGTGAGATCATATCAATATACCGAAAACGCAAAGGCAGGCGAGAGCCCGGCATGTAGATGCCGACGTGAGTAGTCCCGAAAATTCAAAACCGGCAGAAGCGGATTTTACGGGTTCGTTACCCGCTGCCGGTACAATAGATCTGGCGCAATGATATGCTGGATCAGCAACTTTTTACAAACTAATCGAATTATTATGTCGCAATTTTTAAATGCCAGGGAACTCAAAGAGCAGGCGTCTATCGTCGATTTGCTTAACCGCCTCGGCTATGAGCCGGTTAGAAAGTTTGGTAAGGAACATATGTACCGCAGTATGCTACGGGATGGTGATAACGACCCGTCATTTAGCGTCGATGATAAGCTTGGCGCATGGTACGACCATGGAAACGGTAAAGGCGGGAATATTATTGATTTCGGCCTGGCTTACTGGCCAACTTTAACCTTCAATGAAGTAGTGGAGAAGATCCGGAGTGCCTGTAATATACAGGTGATCCAAAAAGATCATCGCCCGCGCATTCCCGTTAAAGTCAGGAATTATATTGTCGAACAGGTTAAGGAGGTGGGTTCTCACCCCGCAATAACAAACTATCTCCAGGGAAGGGGTGTTTTTGATATAGCCAAACAACACCTGAGCGAGGTTTATTATTCCGTTGTTGATGATAAGGGAGTACGTAAGCCGTTTTTTGCAGCCGGCTGGAAAAATGAGGCCGGTAGCTGGGAGGTCAGAAACAAGTACTTCAAAGGATGCCTCGGTCAAAAAGCGATCAGCTTTATACCCGGCGATCAAAAACGGGTTGCCGTTTTTGAAGGTTTTATCAACTATCTCAGTTGGTTAAAGGAAAATGAGATTGTCGGGCATAGTATCATTATTTTAAACACCTTATCGTTACTGAATGACGGCCTCCAAAAGGCAAAGGAGTTTTCTCTTATTGATCTTTACCTTGATCGTGATCCATCCGGCTACCAGGCAACAAAAGACTTTATGAAAACTTTGCCTTATGCTTCTGACAAGTCTGGGATTTATGATGGGTTTAACGATTATAACGACCGGCTGGTAACATCGCTTCGCAAACAACCATCGCCTGATTTTTTTGAACGCAGGCCAAGAGGGTTTTCGGTTTGAACTTCGCATTGGTCGACGCTTCATTTTATCCCCGGATCAACTATTTCAATACCCAAAATAGTCTTTGATTCTGTAAAGGCAAGATGTCTTTTTGTCGGACAAAAAGTATCTTGCCCTCCGGGGGATTTATCAAAACTTCGCAACTCGTTTTTCTTATGGCTGAATTTAAAAAGCTGAATGGGAGGCCGAAATTGAAAGAAGGGAAACGGACAAAAAAGCTGGATGCACGTTTCACAGAAGAGGAATACAACCAGATTTTGGCACTGGAGAAAGAACTGGGGATCAGTAAAACAGAACTGGTGCGGATGCGGGTGCTAAATGATGCTGCAAAAACCGTTATCAATGCCAGGGAACTCATTAAGCTTTTAGATAGCATCGGCGCTGAAATGGGGCGTTCCGGCAATAATATCAACCAACTTGCCAAACATGCCAATACCTTGAAATTACTGGGAGATGTCCCGCCCTCTGTGACAGCTAAATTTAATGATCTGTTGGAAGATTATATCGCTATACAACGGTCACTGGAAACAGGCTTGCGGAAAGTTATTCAGCTGATGGGCAAGTGATCGCTTGATGATTGATATACAGTTATATCGTTAGGCTGTTCTATTGTTATAATGATAGGTAATTATATCGTTAGGTGGTTATTGTGTTATAGGGATATATGACGATATAGTTATATCGTTAGGTTGGTATAGTGTTATTGCGATAGGTTGATAGTAAAGTATACTGATAATTTGTTATTCGGTTATATAGCTCCTTGTTATCAGGATACATTGATATTTTGTTACCCTGTTACTCTCTTAGTACGCGATAGCGTTATTCCGCTACTCCGTTACATAGCCGGGCAGTTAGCCTGATATAAAGATACCCTTTTATGTTCGTTAAGATCTTTAAGCCCAAAGCGACATTCGGCGGCGTAAAATACAATACCCGGAAAATAGACCGCAATAAAGGGGAACTGATGAAAGTAGCGAATTTCGGGCCTTTACAGGCCTTCGGTCATCTTAAACCCCAAGACTACATCAATTACCTGACAGCGCTGGCCGCGCTTAATAAAAATGTCGTGCTGCCGCAGTTTCACGCCGTTATCTCCGCTAAAGGAAAAAGTTATGATAAGACCACCTTGACTATTATCGCAGAACGCTGGTTGCATGAAATGGGCTATGGCTCACAGCCCTTTCTGATCGTATTTCATAAGGATACCGATAATAACCATGTTCACATGGTCAGTTCAAGAGTGGACAAAAACGGTGATAAGATCGGCAGCGGTTTTGAATGGCGGCGCGCACAGCAGAAAATTAACCAGGTACTCGGTTATGAGTTTGCCATGCAATACAAATTCAGCACAAAGGCGCAGTTTTTCATGGTGCTGGAAAGTATGGGTTATCCGGGGAAAGATCCTGATGAAAAACTGGTACAGGAAAAGATCGATGGATTTTCGCTAAATAAAAACAGGGCTGCTACCATTAGAACACTTTTACAGGAGTTAAGGTCACATCCTCAGTTACAGTTGCTGCTAAAAGATCAGCATGGTATCGAATTGGTATTCCATTCCGCTGAAGGGAGAAAACCTTATGGTTATTCTATTATTGACCATCAGGAAAAGCAGGTTTTTAAAGGAAGTGAAGTGCTGCCGCTGAAAGACCTGTTAGTTGGTGCCGGAAATGCTTTTGAAAGTATCGCTGAAAGCGACCCGGCTGAAGAAAAGGTGGAAGCTCCCGCTGTTCGCATACAATCCATTTCGATAGCGGATGATGTTGACGATCAGCAGATCCACGGCATGAGGCGCAGGCGCCAGAAAAAATCAAGAACAAATACCCGATAATCAACACTTAAATTTATGATCATAATAGTAGGAAACCAGAAAGGGGGTGCCGGTAAAAGTACGCTTACGCTGCTTTTGGCTAACTTTCTCACAGCGGTGAAATATTGTAATATTACCGTAATCGACATGGACTACCAACAGTCTATCGCGCAAAAATTCGACAAAGCTAAAATACTGGAAAATGCGGAACCTTATCAGGTGATACCGGCTAACCTGGAAAGCTACCCGGTGCTTCGCGAACTGCTGGGAAGGAACGATCAGGATATTACGCTGATCGACCTTCCCGGTAAACTGGATGATGACGGCCTGCTGCCGGTCTTCAATTCTGCCGACCTCGTGATCTGCCCGTTTGCCTATGATGAATTCACCTTTGAATCAACGGTGCTTTTTACGGTCGTGCTGCGAAAGATCAATCCCAGGATCGACATGGTGTTTGTACCTAACCGGGTTAAAGCCAATGCCCGTTACGAGATCATGCAGGAGGTCGATGCCCAGCTTTCCAGGTTTGGAAAGATCACGGCCGTTATGCCCGACCGGGTAGACTTTCAGCGGGTAAACACCTTTCAAACCCCACTGAGCTTATTTCCAGTTATTACCCCCGTTTTTGAACAAATATATACCGATCATATCTATGGAAAACATGAAATCGCTGGCCGACCAGATCCGGGAGCAGCTGGTTAAACCCACAGCCGATAGTAAAAAAGTAACGGATAAGAAACCCGTTGTTAAACCAAAACTAAAGGAAACGGTACCTGAAATATTGACCGCAATCCAGGCCTACGATAACAGCGAAAATAAAAATATGGTGCATGTGCGCTTTGACGAAAAGACCGTGCGTATCATGAACCAGTTTAAAATGGCTACTGGGGTAGATGTTACGCGCCTCGTTGCCTTCGCCGTTAAACAACTCTTGGATACCCACCCGGAAATTAAAACAATCATTAAACAATTTATACAAAACACAGAATTATGACCTGGATAAAATTCGCGCTCTACTTGGGCGGCATCTATTTAATGTACTATGGTGCAATCATTTTTTGGGATTACCTGCGAAGCGGAAAACAGCCGCAAGGTGAAAAGTCACATGAACTTTCCTTTGAAGAGCACATTGAACCGATCAGGGAAGTTCCCGATGCTTCGCCACAGATTTATGGCTCGTCCGTCCTCTCATCGGGCGGCGTTAGCCTTAAACAATTATTTAACCTCGCGCGGGAAGAAGCTATCGAGTTCACTCGCCCGGTAAGTTTTTAGTTATGAAAATCGTGCTCACCTTTTGCTGTTGCCTCCTAACTTGCGGTGCATTCGCTCAGCCCGGTATTGCAGAAATGCAGCAAGCGCAAAATGATCTTTCCGCAGACTTCTTTTCCGCCTTTGACTGTTCACTGGTACTCGCGACCCTTTTGGGACTGAACGGGGCAGTCAAGATCTACCATAACTGGCAGATGGGTAAAGAAAGGATAGACTCAGATGTCGCGGCCTGGTTCTTTGCCGCTTTTTTTATGGTACTCGCGGGAGCATTCCTCCGGGCGTTATTCGGGATCTGAAACGCTTGTTTTAATAAACTATCGCTCAGGTAGTTTTAAAAGATCCCTGTCATTACTTTCTACTTATTTTAACCGGTCTGGTAGTTCTTTACCAACGGTTTACCCATGCTGGGCCTATTGTTAGGGCGTATTTCGTGATCTGAACGCCTGTTACCATAACCAGGCTGCTTCTCCGGCAGCTTTTAAAAGATCTCCGCCTTAATTCTCATTCCTGATTTAATGTTTAACAAAACAAAACAATTGTGGGCTTCAGCTATCCTGCTGGCCCTGTCTGTCCCGGCATTCGCCCAAAGTGGCGTTAACGGGCTGAACACCGCAACCTCTACCCTTAAAACCTATGTTGACCCGGTAAGTAATATTACGCTCGTGATCGGCGGTATCGTTGGCATCGTCGGCGCGATCCGCGTCTATTCCAAATGGAATTCCGGCGACCAGGATATCAACAAGGAGCTGATGGGCTGGGGTGGCAGCTGCGTGTTCCTCGTGGTTTCCGCACTGGTGATCAAAGCCTTTTTCGGCTTGTAATATGGCCAGGAAATACGCTGTTTATAAGGGGCTGCAGAAGCCCCTTATTTTCAAAGGGTTCAAAGGGAAATTTATTTATTGGGGCTTAGGTTCACTGCTATCCGGCCTCGTGCTTGGGGCATTAACCATGTCCCTCATTAATATGTGGCTCGGCGCGATAGTGCTGGTCGGTTGCATCGTCGGCGGCCTGCTTTTTACCGCCGGGAAACAGAAAAGCGGCCTCCATTCCAAAAGCCGCAACTCCACCATTAACATCCTCAATCATTATGGCCGTAAAAACACTATTTAATATTCCGTTCGTCGGTGTAGATAAAAGCGGTGAATATGATCTGCTGATCGGGCTGAACTGCGAATGTTCCGTCATTATAAAGATCATCAACCCCGTTATCCGCTATTCAGCCTATCCCGCCGGGTACGATGAATTTCATAACCTCCTGCTCAATATCGTTAAAATATTAGGTGATGGTTACCTTTTACAGAAACAGGATATTATCAGCCGCTCTGCCTGGAAAGGCAATACAGCAGGCGAATACCTGCAACAGAAATATAACGAACACTTTGAAGGTCGGGAATGCTTGAAAACAGACACCTACCTCACCATTACCCGCCAGGTAAAAAAGGGGGCTTTTTATGTTTATAACGCAAAAGCCTTGCGCGATTTCCGGCAGGCGGTAGGTAAAGTAGTTGATATACTCCCGTCGCCGGCAGTGCTTAAAGAAAACCGCATCAACCACCTGGTCATGCAGCTGCTTAGTATGGATTTTAGCAGCGGTCATGTCAGCCTGAATAACCTGTCGCCGTCAGATACCGGGATCAGGATCGGCGACAAAGCATTGCGTAGTATCAGCCTGGTCAACATTGACAGCATCGATCTGCCACCGGAGGTCAGTACCTACATCGAGCTGAATGATAAGGAAAGCATCCGGGGGTTTCCGGTAGATTTTCTTTCTTTCTTGTTTAAAGTTCCCGGCTGTGAGGTAATCATCTATAACCAGGTGATGGAAATACCGAACCAGGTGATGACCCTGCGTAAGTTGGAGCAGAAGAAAAAAAGGCATTCGGGGATTCCCGACCCTGCCAACCAGATTTGCGTGGAAGATATTGAACAGTTACTGAATGATGTAGCCAGGGAAAATCAGCTACTGGTGAACTGCCACTTTAATATCCTGGTGGCTGCTCCGGAAAGTAGTTTACAGAAAGCCGCCAATTACATAGAAAGTTCCCTATTTCAGTTAGGGATCATTCCAAGCAGAAATGCTTATAATCAACTGGAACTTTTTAGAAGTGTGCTGCCGGGCAATGCTGTTGAACTGAAACCCTACGATTGGTTCCTGACCACCTGTGATGCCGCCGCCTGCTTCTTTTTTAAGGAATCGCTACCGAAAGATGAACCTTCGGATTTTCTTATCCGGTTTACGGACAGGCAGGGCATACCGGTCGGGATAGACCCTGCTGATCTGCCCATGCGGACAGGGCGGATCAATAACCGCAACAAATTTGTACTCGGCCCAAGCGGTTCCGGCAAAAGCTTTTTTATGAATGCCGTGATGGAGCAGTACATGCTTTATAACATGGATATCGTTATCGTGGATACCGGGCATTCCTATTCAGGGCTGTGTTCCTATTACAAAGGCAAATACATTACCTATTCAGACAAATCGCCGATCACTATGAACCCTTTTCGGATCACCGAAGAGGAATATAACATAGAAAAAAAGGATTTTTTATGTACACTGATCGGCGTAGCCTGGAAAGGTGCAGAGGGAGTATTCAGCCCCGTTGAACGCGATGTGGTAGCCAATGTTATTTCTGCTTACTACAGCAAATTCTTTGCTGAAAATGGCGAGCTTAAATTTGATACATTCTATGAATTCGCTTTAGTTAAAATACCGGAGATCAAAGCGGAAGAAAAGATCGTTTTCGATTTTGACGAGTTCCGCTATGTGCTGAAGAAGTTTTATAAAGGCGGTGAATTTGCCCCTATCCTGAATAAGGAAGCGGATAGGTCTCTTTTTACGGAACGCTTTATTGTATTTGAGATCGATTCCATCAAGGAGCATAAGATACTTTTCCCCATTGTAACGCTCATTATTATGGATGTGTTCATCCAAAAAATGCGCTACCGTTCCGACAGGCGCAAAGCCCTGGTTGTTGAAGAAGCCTGGAAAGCTATTGCCAGTCCGCTCATGGCGGGGTATCTTCTTTACCTCTACAAAACCGTAAGAAAATTCTGGGGTGAAGCCATTGTGGTTACACAGGAACTGGGGGATATCATCGGTAATCCCGTAGTGAAGGATAGCATCATTAATAATTCGGATACCATTTGCCTGCTGGATCAAACCAAATTCAAAGATAATTACAATGATATCGCCGCGTTGCTGTCCATCAATGAAACCGAGCGACGGAAGATCTTTACGATCAACCAGTTGGATAATACCGAAGGGCGGGGACGGTTTAAAGAGGTCTATATCCGGCGCGGCGCTACCGGCGAAGTTTACGGTGTGGAGGTCGCTTTGCAGCAATACCTTACCTATACCACCGAAAAGCCGGAGAAATCAGCGATAGAAACCTATACCGGGAAATACGGCTCCTACCAGGAAGGTCTTGATGCCTTTGTTGCCGACTTCATCCAAAGTAAACTCTCACTTCCCCGGTTCATCAGTCACGTTAATCAAAATCAAAGTCTATGAAAAAATTATTCATCATCCTTTTATGCCTTGCTTTTAAAGCAGGGTTCGCACAGGAGATCGTCATTGATCCGGCGACTTCCGCTGCAATAGCCATTAATGCCGGGGTCATTAACAGCCAGCTAAACACGACAAATAATAAACTGGATTTGATCCAGAAAGGGCAATTGGCGGTCAGCGGGCAATTGGTTATTGTCAATAATCTCCAGAACAAGATCTATACAGGACTAAGCGAAGTTGCCGCTGTTTTGAATAACCTGACGACCATCAAAGAGATCGCCGATTGTGGTAGTGATATCATAACGGACGTGGAAAGTTCAGTGCAGCTTGCACGGTCAAACCCGGTACTACTACTATTTGCCGAACAGGGTGCCCGTGATTTCCAGACACGGGCCGCCACACTGGCTGCTGATGTCAGCGCTTTTGTGCTGAAAGGTGGCAACAATAATCTCATGGATTCTGGGGAGCGTGGGAAACTCCTTAATCACATCGCACAGGAAATGCGCATACTTCGCGGGATTGCCTACGGCATGAACCGCTCCATGTACTGGGCGAAAATGAACGGCATCTTTCACTCACTAAATCCCTGGGCGGAATGGCAGAACGAAGATGTACGTATTGCAAATGATGTATTAACCAATGCCAAATACCTGAAACGATGAAAAAAACACTATTAACCGCTTGCTTCGCCAGCCTGGCTATGTTCACATTCGCGCAGCAAAGCACCCTCGATATTATCGGTATCCACCAGTTGGTGGATGAATCTACTTCCGAGAACAAACAACAGGTCAATGCCCGCAACCAGCAGGCACTGGCTACAGCGAATGAACAGGCAAACTTAACATTGCTATCCAAACTAAAAGCAACTTACCGCACCCTTCAGCGACGCTACAACACGTTGGGGACGGCAATCAATATCGCCGACATTGGCATTTATGCTTCCCCAATGGTCAGCCGCATCATCAGTAACCAGGCCCAGATCATTCAATTAGCAGAAAAAAATCCGGCGTTGATCGCTATCGGTTATCAGTCAGAATTACAATTCGCGGAGAAGGCCCGGAGCCTGCTCAATTACGTAACCGGGCTGAACCTTTCCCTTGGTGATGTTAACCAGTTGAAGGCCTCCGACAGGAAATTGCTCTTTGACTATGTGATCGCTGAACTCAGTACCGTTCAGAACCTTTCGGGGAATATGCTGGCTATGCTGCAATATTCAAGCCTGAATGCCCTGCTCCGGGCGGCTAACCCCTTTCAGAATTTCATTGATGCGGACAGATCAATTGCCGGAGATATTATTCAGAATGCCAAATACCTGAAAAGATGAGAACACTTTTAATTGCCGCCTTAATGCTTTGGGTTTCTTCCATAACGATGGCGCAACAGGTTGTGATCGACCCGTGGCACCTGATCGCCGTTACCGAGAACGGTGTGGTCAGAAGTGCTGCTGAGTCCACACATGACCAGTACCTGGGTAAGATCAATACCAATATTAATAACCTGAATACGAATGTCGGTTCGGTCGTTCTTGCACAAACCATGATCTACCAGGCTTTATCCAATGTAAACTCTGCCTTAAAAGATGGGCTGGAGGTCAAAAACATGGCAGTGATCGTAGCCGATATTACGGGCTACGTTGACCAGGCGCTGGCATTGGCCAAAGCCGAACCTTATTTGTTGATCTTCGCCAATAACCTTTCCGGTGAAATGCGTACCCGGTCACTGGCGCTCGTCAGCGATGTTTCCGGTTATATCCTAAAAGACGGTAGTAATGTGCTGGCGGATTTCAACGCACGCGACGAACTGCTTCACCGGGTCACGCGGCAATTGCAGATCTTAGACGGTTTGGCTTATGGTGCCTGGAAAGCCATGTACTGGGCGAAAGAACGGGGTGTTATTGCATCGCTTAATCCTTTCGCCGGGTTTATCAATACCGATAAGGCCACCGTTGCCCGGATCATTCAAAATGCCAGATACTTAAATCATTAACCGCATACCGGCTGCCGCCAGTGTGCCTAAAAATCAACATCATGAAACATACAATTTTGTTCATTATCATGCCATTCCTTTTACTTTCCCGGTGCTTTGCGCAATCGGTGGTCGCCGATAAAAGTATCCGTTACCAACAGGAACGCATGGTATTCAAACAGTGGGATCAAAACAAGTTCACACCAACATCCGGCTTTTTAGGATTGAATCCCTATTATTGGCTGACCTGGGGTTTCTTCTATCCCAACTACCATAAAACAGACATCCGGCCCTTAAGTGCCTCCGGCCCGCAAACACAGCGTTTGGGTTTGGTAGCCACCATGAACAGCACCGATAACAATTATAAGCTGCAATCTGATACGGTCAGGAATACCGCGCTTTCCGAGATCGCTAACCAATCCGGTTTTATAGCGGGAGCAGATCCTTTGTGGTTGCTTTATTATAGTAATGAATTCAACCCTGTATTGAATAATTCTATGGCCTCGATCCTTGCAGGATTGTCACCGCAGGTTAGCGCTAAACTGGTTTTAGAAGGCTTATATACCTGGTATAAAAATGAACTGGACAGGCTCAAAGAAAGAATTGAAGGCGCTCATTCCGCTGACATGGACCGTGGTTCAAGGATCATGGCTTACTATCGTTTGCTGAAAGAGTACCGGCGGATTTCAGGTGTCTGGGCGATACGCACCTCATCGGCGCAAAGCACCATCACGATGGCTGCACAACAACAGAGACTGAAAACGAACCAGGTCGCTATTCCCGACTGGACACCACAGACCGATATTCAGATAGCCGCGAAAGTTTTACAGCACCTGCAATGAAAAAGAAACTCCTGCTATTATTACTGCTGTCACTGGGTGTGACGGCGGTATTTGCCCAACCGGTAGGCAACATTGACAACAGTAAAACACTGGAATACCTCCAAGGGGATGGCGTATATGAAACCGGCGTAATGGTGTTCCTGAAAGGACTGAAAGACACCGTCTGGACACACTTCGATCTTTTCATTACGGATGCAAAAGCGTTGGCAGCCATTTTTATGATTATTTTCTTTGCCATTAAATCCTACGAGATGATGGTGGGTGACAAGCGCATGGAAATTATGCCGCTGCTCCGGCCATTCGGCCTGGCCATGATCATTTTATGGTGGGGAACATTTGTTAAGATGATCGCTTTCCCAACAGACCTGGTTACCAATCAAACAGAACAGATGTTTGAAAGTGAACAAACCATCGTGAATAACCTGCGGCTGAATAGGGCGAACCTGATGCTTTCCGTCGCCAATTCCCTGTACACTTTCCAGGCACAGACCGAAGTGGCGGAAAAAGAAAGTGATACTTGGTACGGGCAGGCTTGGGATTCGGTGACCAGCACCGTTAAGCAAGGTATCAGCACGGTGGTGTCACCGCTCATCGAATTGAAAAACAGGCTGACGGTCGGGATGCAACTGCTGTTTACCCAACTACTGGAATTGCTGGGGATCTGGATATTACGGCTCGCTGTATATATCATATTCATGCTACAGATCATTTATTCAACCATCCTGATCATCCTCGGCCCTTTTGCGGTTGCGGTCAGCATACTGCCCGCATTCAGGGATAGTTTCAGTACCTGGATCGCCCGGTTCGTATCGGTAAATTTGTATTCTGGCATCGCTTACCTGATCATGTATCTCGTCGGCCTGATGCAGGAATACGCGCTCACTTCCGAGATCAGTAAATACCAGGAACTGGTAGGCCAGGATGGTTTAAGCGCTAACCTTGAAAAAATGGCCTGGTTCGCCGGTAATGGGATACTGTCATTTGGTACCGTCATTATCGTATTCCTGATCGGGGCGATCTGCATGTTCACCGTTCCGAGTATTTCTACCTGGATCATTTCTACCTCGGGTATTAGTTCCGCCACCTCTACTTTCGGGCGAAGTGCGGGCACTGTCGCTTCTATGGCAAGGAAAGCCTCCGGGAGTTTCTTCTGATCCCTGCTCATTTTTTCATGATGAAAAGCTGCCTGATCTCCGGGCGGCTTTTTTTAAACCATAAACTTATGCTTATTAAAAATATAGAAGCCAAGATCAGGCTTGCCGTCTTTATATCTGCCGGGAGCCTGTTCACCGCGCTGGCCATTGTATCTGTCAATGCTTTTTACTCCTATAAAATGGTATCCAATGCACAAAAAAGCATTTACCTGCTCGACAACAATATCCCCATCCTTGCCCGGCAAACGGATATGCAGATGAACCGGCCTGCTGAATACCGGGCGCACGTCGATCTCTTCCACTCGCTGTTTTTTTCGCTCACCCCCGATGATAAATATATGGAGTACCAAATGAAAAAAGCCATGTACCTCATCGATGAATCCGGGATGCAGCAGTATAATGACCTGAAGGAAAAAGGTTTTTTCAACTCGATACTTTCATCCAGTTCAGTGCTGAAGCTGGAAACTGATTCCGTTTTGCTGGATGCGCCCAAGCATTATTTCCGGTACTACGGTAAGTTAAAGATCGACCGGAGAAGTTCAACGGTAGTGCGCTCCCTGATCACCGAAGGATATCTCAAAGATATTCCCCGAAGCGACAATAACCCGCACGGGGTACTCATCACCGGCTGGAAAACCTTAGAAAATAAAGACCTCAAAGATGTGGAGAAAAATACATTCTAACCGCGATCCAAGGGATACGCTGTTAAGCGAACTGCAAAAGGAATTTAAACCCTGGTTCAGCAACGCTAAGAACTATACGAAGGCTGCGTTAGGCAGTTATCCGAAATTCTTTTTCGGTTGCATGATCACACTACTGCTCGTTTCATTTACGCTATCGTTTACTGTTTTCAGACACCGGGAAAAGCCTAAGGTGGTTGCTACGAAACCGCGGCCCGATCCGGTGGGTGATGGCTTTAGCCAGATCATGAAAGCCACCGTGCATTTGCGGGAAACATTAAAACTTAAGCATACGGTAGATAGCCTTACCTCAAAAAAGCAGTTGTCAGCCACGGACAGCCTGTTGCTGGACAGCGCGCTTAACCGCCTCCAGCATATTCAAACACACTAAATCATACGACATGAAAATTAATTTTAAACAGCCCAAATATGTGCTGCCACTCCTCGCTTTGCCTTTTTTGTGCCTTTTCTTTTTTGTATGGCGCAGCGGCTTTTCCAAAACCAAGCCCGAAGTAAAACAGGAAGCCGGCCTGAATGGCACGGTTGGCAATGTATCGGCCAGTGTCCGCAAAAAGGAACTCGCCGATAAGCTCGATGCTTACCGGAATACCTACAAGGAAGCCGACGGCTATTCCGCTGTGAACGTCATTCCCAAAGAAGCCTCCACAAATTCCGGCTTTAAAGACAGCTATACGGGAAAGGAAAAGCAAACCCTGGACTCTATAGACCGGGCCATGAAAGCAAAGTATAATGCACGACCCGTCAGCCACGATAAGGCCCTCGCAGCCGCACTGACAGCTATGCCCAGATACCAAAAGGCGGCAGCCAGTCCACCGGTCATGAAAGAGAAAGATCCGATGGAAGTTTTTAAACTTCAAATGGCCTACATGGATAGCATCAGTAAAATGAATGACCCCGCTTATAAAGCCGAAAAACTCAAAAAACTGGCGGCAGAAAAGGCGGCATTGCAGCAGGCTACTGAAAAAAGATTGATCGTTACCAAAACCGATGAGGCCGGTAATGACTTTAACACGGTAAAACCACCCGGGGACGATCATTTTATCAGTGCCGTCATCGATGAAAATATAACCGGGTATGCCGGTTCGCGGCTCCGGCTGAAACTGCTGGAAGATATCAAAGCCGGGGTTAACCGCATCAAAAAGGGTACTTACCTGTTTGCGCAGATCAGTGGTTTTTCGGAACAGCGCGTTACGCTGACCGTCACCACGATTTTAGCGGAAGGCAAAATACTTCCGGTCAAGCTCGAAATTTATGACCTGGATGGTATGCCCGGCCTGTATGTGCCTTCTTCCGCGTTCCGGGAATTCACCAAAGACCTCGGTAGTAACTCCGTACAGGGGGTAACCATAGATGGCAATTCCACAGGAAGCCAGTTTATCATGAGTTCCGTTGACAAAATGTTTCAGTCTACCTCATCGGCCATTGCCAGCCTGATCCGCAAGAATAAGGCAAAAATGAAATACAACTCTTACATCTACCTGATCGATAACGATGCCTTGCAACATACGCAAAAGTCTTATTGATCGCCTTCCATCTTAACGTTTGCAGGCCACCTGCTCCTCACATTTCCATAACTATTTAAAGCCTTTAAAAAAATGAAAAAGCTATTATTCTATTTTGCCCTGTTTATTTCCCCCGCAGTATTCGCGCAGCAACAATTGCCAGAGGTTTACTTGCCAAAAAACCTGACCATTCATTTCATATCACCCGAACCTATCCAATACGTAGATATTTCCAGCAAAGCGCTGGCCGGGGATCTCCCCTTAAAAAATGTACTGCGGATCAGGCTAAAAGATTCCATCTCCAAATTTGAGGATGCCATTATTACCATTGCCGGTGAAAAGTTTATAGCCCAGTACCACGTCATCCCAGGTACAGCAAATGCGGTAACGGAGATTACTATCAATCCGCAGGATACCCGGCCGCTGGATATAGCAGGCATTGGTTTTTCGCAGAACCAACTCAGGTCAATGGCATTGAACCTGATCGCTATGAAACCCGGCCGAAAAGTGGAAAAGGTAAAAGCATTCGGACTTACCGGAAAACTGAACCACGTTTATGCCGTGGGTGATTACCTTTTCCTGGACATCAGCTACAGGAATAAAACCAGCCTGAAATATAACATTGAAGACTTCCGGTTCAAAGTGGACGATAAAAAGGTGACCAAAGCTTCTAACGTACAATCCTTTGAATTGAAGCCGGAATTTACCCTGTTCAATCCGCCGGCATTCAGCAAAAACTACCGCAACATCTTTGTATTCAAAAAAATGAGCTTCCCAGGAAATAAGGTACTGCTGGCTGAAATGAGCGAAAAACAAATCTCAGGACGCGTACTGACCCTGACGATCTCTTACCAGGACATCCTGGATGCAGATACCCTACCTAACTGATTTCTTATGACATACCTGATAGCCTATGACTACGTGAGGCTGATTCTGGAGGAAGAGTTCCTCGCGGCCTATCTGCGCTTTATCAATCACGGCATACTGCATTATGAGCTGACTAATATCATTGAGGTATGCTCGCCCCTGCTAAAAGGGCTGGATGAGGACGACAGGTTTCTCAAATATGAGGTAATTGGAACGATAGCGAATTATTTAGAGGAGGTATGAAATGGCATTTAACAGCAGCAAAAAACTGGCTGATAATATCTCAGCCATCAGCATCGCCCTGAATTATATCGGACAGCAATTGCCCGATGATGAAATAGCTTTGTTAAAGAATTACGCTGGGTTCGGCGGCATTAAAGCCGTATTGTTTCCTGCAGGCCGGGAGGACGACTGGCAGCAATTTGATATATCACAGGCTGACCTCAAATTATGGCCGCAGGTAATGCAACTCCATGAACTGCTTCGGGAAAAACTTTCGGAGAAAGATTATAAACGCGCGTTTGATTCACTGATCAATAGTGTCAATACAGCCTTTTATACACCGGAATTTATCCCGGATGCTATTTATAACGCTTTAACTGAGAACAGCGTTTTTCCACGCAGGCTTTACGAAACAAGTGCGGGGGCCGGTGTTTTTGTTACGCAAGCCGTTAAGGTATTCCCGAACCTGGAAGCAGTAAACGCCGTCGAAAAGGACATCCTCACCGGTAAGATATTAACTGTACTGAGCCAGGCCATCAGCAACAAGATAACCGTGCAGGTAAAAGGCCTGGAAGAAACGGCCCCGAATGAAAAAGGGCAATCCGACCTGGTGATCAGTAATATCCCCTTTGGTAATTTTTCCGTACACGACCCCGCGTTTAATAGCAGCGGGATCTCATCCCGCATTCACAACTACTTTTTTGCCAAGGGGCTGGATAAACTGGCAGATGGCGGGATACTGGCTTACCTCGTTACCGATGGGTTCTTAAACAGCCCGTCTAATGATATCGCCCGCAAATACCTGTTTACTTCGGCTGATCTGATCAGCATTTCGGTATTGCCCGCTAACCTGATGAAGGAAAACGCCAACGTGGAAGTCGGGACGCATCTCATCATCGTACAGAAAAACGATGCCAAGCAAACATTAAGCGAAGCAGAAAGCCAGCTGATCGATACCGTTGAACAGACCGGCAGCAAAGGAAAGTATAACATCAATGCTTACCTGCTAAACCACCCCGAACTTGTATTAGGCGATGAGGTTATTGAAGATACGAATGCTTATGGACAAGCTAACCTCACTGTCTGGCACAATGGTGACATGGCTGATATTGCCAGGGAACTTCAATTACAGGTTCGCCGGGGCTTCCAGGAGAACTTCGATCATGCCAAATGGCAGGCCATTAGTTTCAGCCAGCAGCAATCAGCCGGGCGTAAATTCACCTTTTTACCGGTACCTGAGGTAACGGAAAGCAATGCGGTCGGGCAGTTAGGTTTGTTTGATGCTGCCCCGGTGGAAAACAATAATAAGGCGCAGTCTTATCTTGACGATAGTGACAGGTTCACAGTTGACAGCGGTACCGCCCGCCTGATCAGCACGATAAGAACAACAGCCAAACCGGCGCACGATAGTATCACCATGCTTACCGCCAGGGCAAAAGCCAGTAACCGCTACTTGTATAAATTATACAGTAACGTAGCAGAGATTTCTGTATCTGCCAAATGGCTGACCGGGCAATCACTGGGTAATGAACTTGATGTACTGTCCGCCAAGCTTAAATATTTTGCTTACGATTTCCGCTATGAAGGTGATACCAGCCTGGAGTCTTCATTTAAGATCTCACCCGACCGCCCCAAAGCCTTTACTGAACTGAAGCCTTATTATGAAAAGGGCACATTAGTGCTGTTTGATGGACGGGCCGGATTGATCGGAGAACCCAATAATGGAGAGGCTGAATTTAAGCCGCTGGACGCTCAGGATAACCTGGCTTTTTACCGTACTTATATTTTGTTACGGGACACTTACCTGCAACTTTCTGCACTGGAAGCGGAGCATAAAGTTCAGTACCCGGAACTACGGAAAGCGCTTAATCAGCATTACGATTCCTTTATTGAAAAAAACGGTGAGCTGAACAGGGCCTTTAACCGTTCCCGTATCCTTGCGGATGCAGCTTTTGGCTTTAAGGTGATCGCCTCGCTGGAACTAAAGGAAAATGACAAATTCATACGCTCCGATATTTTTCATGGCCCGGTGTTTCCACAGGAAGCTGAATTCAAAACAACTGATCCGGCAGATGCACTGGCCCGGTGCTTAAATGATCTGGGCAGGGTCGATCTGGACCTGATAGCCGAAATAACGGGTTTATCCGATGAGGATGTTATTTATCAGTTGGAAAAGCAGATCCTGTTTAACCCGGAGCGTAATCTATGGGAAACCACCGATAATTATTTATCCGGCAATGTAATTGCCAAACTACAGATCGCGGAACAGGCCGTAAAGGATGAACCGGAGAACTTTCAGCTATTGCGTAGTTTGACGGCTATCCGCAGGGTGCAGCCGGATAAGATCCCGTTTGAACTGTTAGATTTCAATCTTGGTGAGCGCTGGCTCCCGGTGAGTTATTATGAGCGTTTCGCAACTGACCTGTTTACACTGGAGACCGAAATAAATTACTTTCCATCCGTAGATACCTTTAAAGTAACCTACGGGAAAGGTAATACCACCACCGATGAAGAATTCGCGGTGGTTCCGAAACAAAGTGATAAGCTGACCGGCCGTACTTTACTGGAACACGCGCTGGAAAACACCTCGCCGCATATCACTTATCCCGTCGAGATCGACGGTAAAGTTAAACGCTACCCTGACACTGAAGCGATACAGTCCGCACACCGGAAGATCGAAAATATCCGTAACCGTTATACGGAATGGTTGCGGCAACTCCCTCCGGAAGATAAACAGCAAATAGAAAAGTTGTACAACGAAACTTTTAACTGTTATGTACTCCGGGAATACGACGGGAGCCACCTGAAGTTTCCAGGACTTGACCTCAAAGGACTGGATATACCCGACCTGTACAGTTCTCAAAAAGATGCCGCCTGGCGGATCATCCAGAACCGGGGCGCGCTGGTAGACCATGAAGTAGGCCTCGGTAAAACATTGACCATGATCGTAGCGTCCATGGAAATGAAGCGGCTGGGCATTATTCATAAACCAATGATACTCGCTTTAAAAGCGAATGTCAGCGCCATAAGGGATACTTTCCGTTTAGCATATCCGAATGCGAGGATACTGGCACCGGGGGAAAATGATTATCTGCCTGCTCGCCGCCAGCGGCTGTTCCACGAGATCAAAAATAATAACTGGGACTGCGTTATACTGACGCACGACCAGTTTGGCATGATCCCGCAATCTCCCGAAATACAGCGGGAGATATTTCAGACTGAACTGGATAATGTGACCCGTGACCTGCTTACGCTTGGAACGCTGGGTGTAGCGATCAATAAGTCTATGCTCAAAGGCCTGGAGATTCGCAAGAATAATTTGAACGTACAGCTCAATGCTGTTCTTTACGCGATAGATAACCGCAAGGATACCGGTATCAACTTTCAGGAAATGGAAGTCGATCACCTGTTTATCGATGAGTCACACAAGTTCAAGAACCTCACCTTTACGACAAGGCACAACCGCGTGGCCGGCCTGGGGAATATGGCCGGTAGCCAGAAAGCGCTCAATATGCTTTTCGCGATCAGGACATTGCAGGAGAAGTTCGGCTCTGATCTTTGTGTTACGTTCCTTTCCGGTACGCCGATCTCCAACAGCCTCACCGAAATGTACCTGATCTTTAAATATCTCCGCCCCAACGAAATGGAACGGCAGCAAATCAGCAACTTCGATGCCTGGGCAGCGGTTTACGCCCGTAAAACAGTCGACTTTGAATTTAGTGTCACCAATGAGATCAGGGCAAAGGAGCGCTTCCGCTACTTTATTAAGGTACCGGAACTGGCCCGTTTTTATAATGAAATAACCGATTATAAAACGGCCGTTCATATAAGCCTGGATAAGCCGGTTATTGATGAAGTGCTGGTAAACATTCCACCAACGCCGGAACAGCAGGATTTTACCCGAAGGCTAATGAAGTTTGCCAAGACAGGTGATGCCACCGTGATCGGCAGGCAACCGCTTACCGCGACGGAAGATTTGGGGCGGATGCTGATCGCTACCAACTACGCTAAAAAAATGGCGGTGGATATGCGGCTGGTCAGCGATAGCCGCTACGGCGATCATCCGGGAAATAAGGTTAGTATCTGCGCCCGTAATGTGGCGATGGAATACCGGCAAAGTACCGAACACAAGGGTACACAAATCATATTCAGCGATATCGGCACCCCAAAGCCTAACGGCTTTAATATCTATGATGCCCTAAAGGATAAGCTGGTCAATGATTTTGACATCCCCGCTGCTGAGATCACTTTTATCCATGACTGGACAGACAGGCAAAAGCCGGAGCTGTTCCGTAAAATGAATGCAGGACTGATCAGGGTGTTGCTCGGCAGTACCGAAAAAGCCGGTACCGGCTTGAATGTACAACAGCGTGTAGTAGCCATGCACCACCTGGATATCCCCTGGAAACCATCCGAACTGGAACAGCGGGATGGACGTGGCGCGAGGCAGGGTAACTGGCTGGCAAAAATGTTTTTTGGTAATAAAGTCCGGAACTATATCTATGCCGTCGAGCAGTCGCTGGACAACTATAAGTTCAATCTGCTAAAGAACAAGCAGACGTTTATCAGCCAGATGAAGAAAAGTGAGCTAAGTGTCCGCACGCTTGATGAAGGTGCTATGGATGAACAGAGCGGCATGAATTTCTCTGAATACATCGCTATACTTTCCGGTGATACCTCCCTGCTGGAAAAAACCAAGGTTGAAAAGAAGGTAGCTGAACTGGAAGGCAATAAGTCCTCTCATTTTAAAGACGTAGCACGTAGCCGTTACCTTTTGGAAGATACGGAAAAGAAGAAAACCGAAACAGCTTCCACCCTTGAAAAACTGTTGACTG
>JAZJZL010000050.1:73904-118568 GCA_040389845.1 Bacteroidota bacterium | reverse complement strand
GCCGCCTATCTCAAAGTCCTCAAACAGGACGCAAAGGGCAATAAGCTGAACCCGGTAAAAATGCTGGATAAAATGGAAGCTGACCCGGTAACTATCGGCAAAACGATCATTGACCTTTATAAAAAATGGGAACCTGAATATGCGGAACATTCAACTTATAAATTCGGTGAATTGTATGGATTCAGCCTTTTTGTAAACCGGCAGTTGGCCTGGGTTCAAAACGAGCAGGGCAGTAAATATGAGTATGTGAGTAACCTTTATGCGGAAAGTGATGCCACCGGGATCAAGTATATGCGCAATAACGGTATTCCGAATACGGACAATCCTAAAACTGCTGCTAAATACTTTCTGAACGCAATCGACAATGTTGGTTCCCTGGTGGTCAAATATCGGGATAAACTCGCGGCGCTGGAAAAGGAAATACCGGTTATCCGTGAATTAACCCAGAAGCCGTATGAACAGGAAGCAAAGCTTGCCGCACTAAAGATCGAACTGGCAAACCTTGAACAGGAGATCAGCCGGAAGATTGCTGAAAAGCAGCAGGAAACAGAACCTGAAGAGGCACTTGATCATTCGGAAAACCTGAGGCCCCTGCGGGTACAAACTTTCGAGCGGCGGGATTATCCTGCAAACGGGTTCGGACGCTGACTTTGATCTGGTCAGTCTTTAATAGCTAATTAAAAAAACTTATGGAAGAAACACGCGAACAGCAGAAGCTGCATGGCTTCCTGCAATGCGGTATTTACATTTCTATTCTGTTAGAAGCCGCAATTTTTATCTATCCTAACGCCCCTTTCTGGGGCGTTTTTGTTAGCCCGCTGCACAAGATTGCGCATATCGTGATTTACAGCAGTCTGGTGTATAGCAAGCTGGCCACTTTAGTATTGATATGCCTCGTTAGTGTCGGAACGCTGGCGAAAAAGCAGACCGACCTTGACCCTAAAAACCATATTGTTTATCCTTTAGCGCTTGGGCTGATCTTATTTTTTGGCAGCCTGGCTTTTCAGGGCAGAGCGTCGCCCATCGCCCTGCCTTACACGACCTGGTATAACTTGATCTATATGGCCTGCTCTTTTGCCGGAGCGATACTGGTCAGCCTGTCTATGGACAACATCTCCAAAATTATCAAATCCGGCCTGGGCAAGGACAAATGGAACACTGAAGCGGAAAGCTTTATGCAACCGGTAAAAAGACTGGATACGCCTTATTCTGTAAATATCCCTATGCTCTTTTATCACGAGCGTAAAGTCCGGCAGGGATGGATCAATATCTGTAATGTGTTTCGCGGAACCATTGTGATCGGGACGCCCGGATCAGGTAAAAGTTTTTCTGTAGTTAATCCTTTTATCCGCCAGCTGATCGCCAAAGAATTTGCGGTTTGCCTGTATGATTTTAAGTTCCCCGACTTAGGGCAGATTGCCTACTACCATTACCTCAAGGCCAAACAGCAAGGGAAACTGAAAGGCTATACTTTTCATGTACTGAATTTAAACGACCCGGAAAAGAGCCGCCGAATTAACCCCTGGCGGGCTGATTATATCCGTTCGCTGGCCGATGCGGCAGAAACTGCTGAAGGATTGGTAGAAGCATTAAAAAAAGGCGATAAATCAGGCGGTAGCGATCAGTTCTTTACCCAATCGGCCATCAACTTTCTGGCCTCCTGTATCTATTTTCTCAGCAAGTACGCGGATGGCAGGTATTCCAGTTTGCCTCATGTGCTGGCCATGCTGAACCGCTCGTATGAGGAGATTTTTAACGCGCTCGTTTCTGAACCGGAACTGCGTTCCCTGATGTCGCCTTTCATGAGCGCTTACCATGCCAAAGCCTTTGACCAGCTGGAAGGGCAGATCGGTACGCTAAAGGTATTTATCAGCCGCCTGGCAACTAAGGAAACTTATTGGGTATTCTCCGGAAATGACTTTGATCTCAAAATTTCAGACAAAAACAATCCGGGTATCCTCGTGCTGGCCAATGACCCCAATACGCAAAACATCAATTCGGCCTGTTACTCCATTGTCATTAACCGGCTGACGAAGCTCATCAACACCAAGGGCAACCTGCCTTCGGCACTCATTATTGATGAGGTACCTACCTTATTCGTGCATAAGGTGGAAAACCTAATCGCTACCGCCCGTAGCAATAAGGTGGCGGTGTTGATGGGTTTGCAGGAATTGCCACAGTTTAACCAGCAATACGGCAAGGATACCGCCGCGACTATAACATCAGTCGTCGGCAACGTCCTGTCCGGCTCCGTTCGGAACAAGGAAACACTCGAATGGCTGGAGCGCCTGTTCGGCAAATCAAAACAGCTGGGCGAAGGGCTATCCATCGACCGCAATAAAACGTCTACATCCCTCAACGAAAAACTGGAAGTTTTGATACCTGCCGGTAAGATAGCTTCGCTCAATGCCGGGGAAATGGTTGGGGTAATTGCCGCCGATGCGCAGGAGAAATTTACCGGGCAATTTGAAACCTCGGCTATTAATTGCCGCATCAACCTGGATATGGCTGAGATCTCCGGTGAGGAAAAGAACTACAAGCCTTTGCCGGCCTACTATGACTTTAATGGCCGGCGGGATGAAAAGCTGCGGCAGAACTTCAACCGCATTAGCCAGGAAATAGAAGATATGGTGCTGTTATTCATACCGGCACCTTCCAAATCACCAAAAGTAAAAATGTAAGAACATGACAAACAATGAATTATTGGGCACCCTCGTCCTGGTGCATCCAAACCTTGAAAATCATCCGGCGGGCCGGGAGGGCGATATTGGTATAGTGGCTTATGTGGATAGCCCCAAAAACGAGGTTTACCTTCGATTTACAGATGAGGCTGAGGCGGTTTACCCCTCAGATGCCTTGTTTATGCTGAAAGACAGCGATAAGATATTCCCTGAAGCGGCCATTGACCGCTCTAACATGAACATGGATAACTATAAAGATCTGTACAAGATCAATACGCTCCAGAGCATGGGCCGGGGTAAAGATATTATGAACGCCCTGGAGATCGCACGCGATAATCCGGGGATCTGGCCGAGCAGTTTAGTTTCTGTAGAAGAGAGCCTGGGGCTGCGCCATAACCAATATGTTGGGCGATGAAGGCCCTGCTGGTATACTGCATGGTATGTCTGCCCCTGAAATCACTTTTGCTTTCTTCCTCCTACGGTTACCGCATCCATCCTTTGACCGGAAAATATGCTTTTCACGCAGGAGTTGATCTTCGCGCGAGGCATGATACCGTCTTTGCCGTGATGAATGGGCTAACCGAAACGGTTGGCTACGACGGTTTTCTCGGTATAAACATCCGATTAGCACACGACACCCTCGAAACTATTTACGGCCACCTGAGCGAGGTATTCGTCAGCCCCGGCCAGCCGGTTGAGGCGGGTGAGCCGATTGGCATCACCGGGGTTACCGGCAGGGTGACCGGGGAGCATCTCCATTTCAGTGTTCGCTTTAAGGGCAGGTATGTCGATCCGCTTGAATTTATCTATCAAAATTTAATTAATAACAAAAATCATGAGTAAAAACTTCAAACCACTTTATGCGCAGCTTGCAGAAAAGCTGATCGCAGAATTTAAAGCAGGTACATCACCCCTGCAAAAACCCATTAAAGATAATGGTATGCCTGCGTTTGTAACGCCCGTAAACCCGATTACCGGTAAAGGGTACAGTGCCATGAACGCCATTAATCTGGCATTAAAAGGCTACGATGACCCGCGCTGGATGTCAGCCGATACTGCAAGTTTTAATAACTACCTGGTGAAAGAGGGATCTAAAGGAACCCTGATCAATTTCCCTAAGCGTAATGAGATCCAGGCTATCCGTACACCCGATGGGGCGAAGATCAAAGGGGAGGACGGGAAAACCCAGACTAAAACCGTTGAATTTGATAAGGTGCAGAATGGCAAGGCTTTCTTATTCAATGCCACACAGATCAAAGATATACCCCCATTGGAAGAATGGCTAAAATCGGTAGCGGAAACGCAGCCACTTTCTCCGCTTGAAAGAGCTGAAAAGTTGTTGGCCGATAGTAAGGCGGTAATCGTCCACGGCGGACCGGAAGCTTACTATGATAAGGTAAAGGACGAGATCCATTTGCCGGAAATGGAGCAGTTTGATAACGAAACCAAATACTACCAGGCAGCTATTCACCAATTGGCACATTGGTCCGGGCATGAGAGCCGTCTGAACCGCCCTATGGATGGCCGGTTTGGTTCGATTGACTATGCACACGAAGAATTACGCGCTTCCATTGCTTCGATGCTGATCGGCGGCGAATTAAAGATCGGCCATAGTTTCGGCCAACATCCCGCTTATACAGGCAACTGGGCCAAGATACTAAAAGAGGAACCTTTTGAAATTTCAAGGGCTGCTGCCGATGCGCAGAAAATTGTAAATAATCTGCTGGGTATAGGGCAAAAAAAGGAGATCAGCCAGTCAGCTACTGCCAGCACAACACTGGCTAAAGGGGAAGAGATTGCATATAACAATACTACTTATAAGGTACTGGAGAAGAAAGGAAAGACCCTGGAAATGGAAAAAACCGATACTGGGGAGAAGTTCAAAGTGAAACCAACAGATAAACTCTATGCGAACCTCGTAGAGGCCCGCAATAATCCCGCTGCCCAGGAATTAGAGGTGGCGGAAGTTCAGGAACAAACCAATAAAATAGGCAGGTAATATGAATCTCATTAATTATAAGGAAAATGACCTTCCGATCCGGGAATTGGAAACCATAGGGCTTGCTGCGGGTGGCCAGCTTTTATTAAATGTTGATGACCTGAAAGCGCTGCTTTCAGGTCGCAGGACGAACCTGATGCACCTGGAAAATCTGGAAACAGAAAGTATTAAGATCAAGTCAATTGATGCTAAAGTGTCCCTGCGTACCAACGAACATGGCAAAACAGAGTTGTTGATCCACCCCATTTACCGCAAACCCGCCACGCCGGACTTCCTGGATGATAACGAGGCGCGGCAATTGGAAAAAGGTGAGGTAGCCAGCCTTTTACGGGTTACTACTGATGACAAAGGCAACAAGAAGGAGATACTGGTGGAATACGATGCCGAAACGCGCGAGTTTATTGTTTCGGACACCGAAAAAATACTGGCTCCTGATATGGTCAATGGCGAATTTCTAACTCCTGCGCAGAAGGAAAATTACCGCAAGGGTAAGGAAGTTGAACTGGCCGATAAAACTAAATTCAATTATTCAGGTACCGATATTCACGGTATCAGGGCAAACAGGTTGGCATTAGTCGCCTCTATCCTGATCGACGGCGGGCTTTCCTATATGGTTTATAAAGGGCTGAATGCCATCTTTGGTAAAAAGCATGATCCGGTGGAAGCCGGGCTGTTAAGTCCGGGCTACTACAGCGCCATGGGGGACATGGAAGATCAGCGTCCGGTCATCAATAATGATCATATGCGTTTCGACAGCCGTAGCCGTACCGGGCGGTAATGGAGGATTTATTAACAGAGCTTGGGGTTTCCAAAGAACTCCAGGCTTTTTTTAATATAACCGAACCCCTGTTTAATTACGGCAATGATCTGGAGTACTTCGGTTCGGGTATTCATTTCATACCCACGACAAGTAACCTTTGGGTGGCAGGGAACGATATGGCTACCGAACTGGTCATTACTTCAAGCGCGATGGAAGCCATCGCTTACCTCTCCCTGAATACTTACCGCTACCCGGTTACCGAAACTATTTGTTTCATTGCTATTGGCAATCTGCCGCACGCCGCACAGCTGAACTGGATTCGCGTCAACCGGCAAAAAAGAAAAATAACGCTGGTATTCGGTAATGACCTGCTTGGCAGGCTGACCGATATTGCGGTGGCTTGCGGCCTCTGTAATAAAGCCGTCCGGCTTTGTTGGTCAGACGGGGGGGTTGAGGTCTTTGCAAATGGAAAGCAATTTAAAGCCGACCCTGAGTTGCTTACCCTGAACAATTTTGAAAAAGCTGCCGGGGTTCGCACAGGTATCCGCACCCGCAAACCAATTCGCCACGACACATTTTTAGAACAATTAAAACATGACACCAACCCATGAAATATCGCTCAGGCCAGCCATGAGCTTTGCCTTCCTGAAAATACTCCCGCTGATCTTACTGTCCCTTCTCTTTTTGCTGTTAGCCTGGTATCTATCGCCCTATTTCGTGCTATTCAGCCTTGGCGTATTGAGCGTTGCGTGGTATCGCTTGCTATACATCCGCAGTAATACCTATCTCATCACGCCCGAAGTGCTACGGGTAACGCGCGGTATTTTCTTCAAACGCACCGACCAACTGGAAATGTTCCGCATTAAAGATTATATCATTACCCAATCGTTTCTCCTACAGGTATTCCGGCTGATGACTCTCACCCTGAAAAGTACCGACCCCGAAAATCCGGTGATCTCGCTGTTGGGAATACCTGAATCGGACATCCTCGACACCATCCGTGACCATGTGCAGGAGGCCCGAAAAGACAACCATATCTACGAGATTAATTGAAATTATATTTGTAAAATACTAAATAAATTAGTAAATTTAAGTATTGAAATCATCATGAAAACTGCATTTTATTTTATCGTCACCTGCCTTATTTCCACCTTCGCTTTTTTCGGGGCATTGGGAGCGAAAAACCCTTTCCCTTGCTTTGGGATTGCTTTCGGGATATGGGCGTTGTTCCTTTGGGGCTATAACCGGAGGTCAAAGAAAGAAGCGATTAGGCGCTTTAACGAGCGGATGTTCAGCGAATATATGCGCGCTAAAATGCGCCATCGTTAAAAATATTTTTTTAGTACATTGCATTATTATTTTTTAGCCGGCAACCCGCCGGTTAATTGTGATAAGGTTTAGGTTAAAATCCCCTGGCGGCGAGCGTTCAGGGGATTTTTATTTACCGAAAATGCGAATTGTAAAAGTTAGTTTTATACTTAAATTTGCATGAATTTTAAATAAATATTCTTTCATTTTATAATAATTATATACTTTTGATTTAATCAATGTGTTATGGCCAAGCTGGATGAACTAAAGAAACACCTGAAAAGAGGTAAAGTATATCGCCGGACGGATTTAGTTGAATGGTCTAAATCGGTTGACCGGCATTTGGATATATTGACCAAAGACGGAACGCTGCAAAAACTTTCGCAGGGGGTGTATTATTTCCCGAAGGAATCCGCGTTTGGCAAAACACCGCCAAAGGAAGAAGACCTGGTGCGCACTTTCCTGAAAGACGACCGCTTCTTGCTTACTTCTCCGAATGCTTATAACAGCCTCGGGGTAGGTGCTACCCAACTCTATAACAAAAGAGTGGTTTATAACCATAAACGGCATGGTGAATTTAAACTGGGCAACCGCAAGTTCGATTTTCAGATCAAACATCATTTCCCTGAAAAACTGACCGAAGAGTTCCTGCTCGTTGACATGGTGAATAACCTTGATAAAGTAGCGGAAGACCAGGACAGTCTTTTGAAAAATATAATGTCCAAAGCTTTTTCCATGAACAGGAAAAAGCTACAGCAGTCTCTGACGGCTTACGGAAACGCTAAATCCAAAAAGATGCTCAGTTCCATATTAGCACCTAAAATGTTAAATGATTATGCCGGATAAGTATCTTCATGACCATAAAGATTTTCCTGATCTGCTGCGCATTCTGGAAGAGGAAACAGGCATACAGGCCGGGTTGATCGAGAAGGATTACTGGATTATGCACGTTTTAGCCGGGATAAAATCATTAGGACATAACTTTGAACTGAAAGGCGGAACTTCGCTCTCGAAAGCTTATCATATTATTGACCGCTTCTCTGAAGATATTGATATACATATCACACCACCAGAAGAATTTGGGATCAATGAGAACCCTAAGAACAATAAACCCAATAATGTGGCAGCGAGGAAGAGTTTCTATGACTGGCTTGCCGAAAACATCAAAATAGACGGCATTATTTCCGTTATAAGGGATCATACTTTTGATGATGAAAGGAACTACCGCAGCGGTGGCATCCGGCTGATCTACAAAAGTAATACATTGGCTATCACCGGAGTTAAGGAGGGCATCCTGTTAGAAGTCGGTTTTGACACCGTTACCCCAAATAGACAGGTAACGATCAGTTCGTGGGCTTACGATAAGGCAAGCGGTACACAAGCTATTAAAGTTATAGATAATCGGGCGAAGGAAATTATCTGTTATCATCCCGGATATACCTTTGTGGAGAAGTTGCAGACCATAGCCACGAAATTCCGCAATGAAAAAACTAAACCCGAAAACGGTAAGGTTAATTTTATGCGCCAGTACTATGACGTATATTGCCTGTTAGCCGACGAGGAAGTACAGCAATTCATCGGCACGCCCGAATACCTCGCGCATAAAGAGATCCGCTTCCCCGCAGAGGATTTCGCAATTCCTATAGCGGAGAATGAGGCTTTCCTGCTAAACGATCCTGAGATCAAAACCGATTTCATTAAACGCTACCAGGCCACAGCCGCACTTTATTATAAAGGCCAGCCTGATTTTGATGAATTGCTGAAGCGAATAAAAAAGCATATTCATAGGTTATAAGCTATACAAAAGGCCAGTGCTATTTATTGTTCTGTAGTACCGAATTCCTTGTCAATATTAAATTTTTATTCAGGTCATTATTGCATCCTTAATCAGGTTGGGATGGATAATACTAAGGCGAAAAAAAGGAAAATAACCCCCGAGGAAGCGGTTCAGATCTTGAAAAAAAGCGGCCTTGAAGTAACTGTGCAGGAAGCTAAAAACATCTTGGAATTACTATATATTTTAGCTAAATTAGAGGTAGATCATTACTTAAAACGATGAAAATAGCCGATTTATATATCAGGGTGAGCACGGATGAGCAAGCGGATAAAGGGTATTCGCAACGGGGTCAGGAAGAAGTTTTAACAAGGTATTGCGACCTCCGGGAAATAAAGATCAGGAAAGTTATTTATGAAGACCATTCCGCTAAATCTTTTAAAAGGCCGGAATGGCAAAAGCTTTTAATAGACCTGAAAAAGAAGCGAGGGCAGTCCGATCTGATCCTGTTTACCAAATGGGACCGTTTCAGTAGAAATGCCGGCGATGCCTATCAGATGATCAGTATCCTTGCTGATTTAGGTATTGAGCCGCAAGCCATCGAACAGCCGCTTGATATTACTATCCCCGAAAATAAATTAATGCTGGCTATTTACCTTGCGCAGCCGGAAGTAGAAAACGACCGCAGGGCGTTAAATACTTTTTTTGGTATGCGCAGGGCCAGGAAGGAAGGTCGATGGATGGGGCAAGCTGTAATTGGTTATGTCAATAAAACTACGGAAGACGGCAAAAAATACATCTGCCCAAAAGAACCCGAGGCCGAAATTATGCGCTGGGTGTATAAAGAACTGGCTACAGGAAACTGGTTCATAGATCAGATCTGGAGAACCGCAAGGGAAAAAGGTTTATCATGCGGTAGAAAGAATTTTTGGCAGATCATCCGTAACCCGGTTTACTGCGGAAAAATATTTATTTCGAAATATAAAGATGAAGAGGCTCACCTCGTTAAAGGAAGCCATGAGCCATTAATTTCCGAAAGTCTTTTTGACGAAGTGATGGATGTCCTGGATGGTAGGAAGAAAGCAACTAAGACCAAAATATCTTCACCTGATGAATTGCCATTGCGAGGATACCTAATATGCCCGAAATGCGGCTATATGCTGACCGGTAGCGCATCTAAAGGATGTCGGCGGTATTATCACTATTATCATTGCTTCACGAAGTGTGGGGTCAGGTTTAATGCTAAAATAGTAAATGAGGCATTTGAAAAGCAGCTTGAAAAATATGCGCTAAACCCTGCTGTAATCGGCCTGTATAAAAAAATCATTACGGATACCTACGAGGATACTGTTAATGAAGGCAAGGGCGACCTCGCATTATATAAACGCCAGTTAAATGAGTATTCCGCTAAAGTTTCTAAAGCGAGGGATCTTTTATTAAAGGGAGACTTAGAGGCTTCAGACTACCGGGATATCAAGCATGATTGTGAGCGGCAGGTTTCAATAATTGAAGGAAAACTCGTTGAATTGTCCGGCAAATCAAGTGGTATCGGGCCGCTTTTAGATAAGGCTTTGAGGAATATGACAAAACTGCCTGAAATATATCAAAATGCTGATCCTCAGGGTAAAAGGCATATCATTAGTTCGATGTACCCCGAAAATCTCACTTTTGACGGTGTGCAACATCGAACTACGAGGGTAAATGAAGCAATCCGCGTTTTTGATAGCGTGAGGGCACTTTTTGAGGCAAAAAATAAGGGCAAATCAACTATAAAAGTCGACTTGCCCAGTCAGGTAGCGGGGAGCAGGATCGAACTGCCGACCTTAGGGTTATGAATCCTACGCTCTAACCATCTGAGCTACCCCGCCGGGTTTTTATTTCTTTCCGAACATTTCGGCTTTTGCTTTAATCTTACTAAATTAAGCCAAACCAATCGCCCATCCGAAAAAGGTTTGCAAATATAGCAGAAATTCGTTTTCTTTAGAAAAAATGTTAACATTTACAGCTTATTGGTATTCAACTACAACCCGAGCATGCCTGAAAAGAAGAAATTTAATATAGAGTATGAAATAAAATCATCTCCGCGGATACTATACAGCTTTCTGAATGAACCTAACGGACTGTCGCAATGGTTTGCTGATGACGTGAATGTAAAAGACCAGGTTTATACCTTTACATGGGATGACGAGGAGCAAAGAGCCAAACTGCTGCTCGCAAAAGAAAATAAGCTGGTAAGGTTTCGCTGGATGGATGACGACCCTCAATATTATTTCGAAATGGAGATTCTGCAGGACGAGCTTACCAGCGATGTAGCACTCGGCATTACCGATTTTGCCGCCGAAGACGCCATAGGCGAACGTAAACTTATCTGGGACAACCAGATAAAGTATCTTATCAGCACTTTAGGGGCCTGAAAAATTAAATATTCTTACTTTTGTACGCTAAAACATAATGCGCCGTTCTTAACATCTAATTAAGCGCGTATAGCTTTGCTTTTCGGGCTGCTGCCGTTTTGGGTCACAGGGTAAACATGAAGAAAATACACCTCTTAATACTTAAATCTTTTATACGGCCGTTCCTCGTTACGTTCCTTATCGTGATGTTTGTGCTGCTGATGCTGTTTTTGTTTAAGTATATCGACGACCTGATAGGCAAAGGCTTTGAATGGTACGTTATTGTCCAATTGATGATGTACGCGTCGGCTACCAACGTTCAGATGGCGCTGCCGCTATCAGTACTGCTTTCTTCCATCATGACTTATGGCAGCCTCGGCGAAAATTACGAGCTGGTAGCGATAAAATCGGCCGGTATTTCGCTTCGCCGGGCGTTATACCCCATGTTTATAACCATCGGTATTTTGAGTATCGGCGCATTTATCTTTTCAGATTATATGCTGCCCATAGCTAACCTTAAATATTTCTCGCTATTGTATGATGCCCGCCAGCAAAAGTCGGCCAATTTCCTGCCGGAGGGCGTTTTTAGTAATAGTTTCCCCGGCTATGTTGTAAGGGTAAATAAAAAAGACCCTGACGGTCAGACGCTGCACGGCGTCATGATCTACTCAAAAAACGTAGCACAAAACAACACGGATGTACTTATTGCAAAAGAGGGTAAAATGTACCGCACCCCTAATGGTATGTTCCTGGTTTTAAAGCTTAAAGACGGTGTTAGATATAACGAGGACAAAGGCCGCAATAATTTTGATTACAGGCAAAGGCTGATTCGTTACCGCTTTAAAGAAACCGAGCAAAAATTTGATATATCGAGCTTTGCCTTCAATAAACACCGCACCGACGAAAATGAGTTTAGGGGCGCACTGCAGATGATGAACCTAAGTCAGCTAAAAGATAACGAAAAGCAAAACCGCCGGCAGGTGGATAGTACGCTGCGGGTCAATTATAAGCTGATAACCGCCTATATTAAATATTACTCGATAAACGTAAATCCGGATACGGCAAAGAAATACAAAGGCACCATAAAAGCAGACAAAAATTTTAACGACCTAAAACTATATGAACAGCTGTCGGCAACGGCTAATGCCAGCAGCGAAGCCCGCTCTATACAGGACCTGCTGAAAAACCGTGCTGACCGGACCAGTGAGCTCAGCAAGAACGTGCGCCGCGCCCGGCTGGAGTTTCATAAAAAATTTGTGCTTTCGGCGGGTTGCCTCGCCTTGTTTTTAATAGGTGCGCCGCTGGGGGCCATTATCCGCAAAGGTGGCCTTGGCTTGCCGGTAGTGGTGTCGGTTATATTCTTCCTTATTTATTATATCATTTCGACCATCGGCGAAAAAGCTGTGAAAGATGGCGACCTCTCTCCTATTATCGGTTCATGGATTTCAATCGCCATCATTACACCTATCGGGATATTTTTATCCTACAAGGCCGCTACCGACTCCGCATTGTTCGACATGGAACTTTATAAACGCTTTTTTAACAGGATATTTAAGCGGAAGAAAGCGGTTAGTTGAAGATGTTGTAAAGGTTATATTAGTTGTAGAAGTTAAAAACGTTGTAAGGGTTGTAGTGGTTGAAAATACTTTAAGGCAACCAATCCGGCAACCTTCCGTATTGACTAACATGGTGGCTTTTCATTTACACCCTTTACAACTACTACAACAAATACAACTTCTACCAACTATTACAACAAATACAACCACTCCTAACTAATTTACAAACCGCCGACTGGAATGATTTTCTAATAATCTAACTTTGCGGTTAGTTTTTACAAACCTACGATGTGGCCGTTAATCAATAATACCGCATCAAACACCCGGATAAATGCTAAATACGATAGACGAAGCAATTGAAGCTATAAAAGACGGTAAGACAATTATTGTTGTTGATGATGAAGATCGCGAGAACGAAGGCGACTTTTTAACCGCCGCCCACAATGCCACTCCCGAAACGATAAACTTTATGGTACGCCACGGTCGCGGCCTTGTGTGCGCGCCTATCAGCAATAAACGCGCGAAGGAACTGGAACTTGAGCCAATGGTAAGCCGTAACACTACCTCGCATGAAACCAACTTCACCGTTTCGGTTGATTTACTGGCGGGATGTACTACCGGCATATCGGCGTCTGACCGCTCAAAAACTGTACTTGCCCTTATTGACCCTGCAACCAAGCCTGAAGATTTGGGCCGTCCAGGCCATATATTCCCATTGATAGCTAAGGATGGCGGTGTGCTGCGTCGTACCGGCCATACAGAAGCTGCCGTTGATTTATCAGTTTTAGCCGGCTTTGAGCCGGCAGGCGTTATCTGCGAAATAATGAAGGAAGACGGCGAAATGGCCCGCCTGCCCGAGCTTTTAGCTATCGCCAAAGAGTTTGATCTTAAAATTGTATCTATAAAAGACCTGATTGCCTATCGCCTGGCGACTGAATCGCTGGTACATAAGGACGTATCGGTAAAAATGCCTACCCAATGGGGTGATTTTGATATGATTGCCTATACCCAGGCAGATACCGGCGAGCATCACCTGGCACTGGTAAAAGGCAGCTGGGAACCTGGCGAGCCTGTACTGGTACGCGTGCACAGTTCATGCGTTACCGGCGATATTTTCGGTTCCTGCCGCTGCGACTGTGGCCCTCAGCTGCACAAAGCCATGGAGATGATAAATAAGGAAGGCAAAGGCGTAGTGGTTTACATGAACCAGGAAGGTCGCGGGATAGGCCTCATCAATAAACTTAAAGCGTATCACTTGCAGGAGAATGGCATGGATACTGTTGAAGCAAACATTGAGCTTGGCTTTAAAATGGATCAGCGCGATTATGGCGTGGGTGCACAAATATTGCGCAGCCTCGGTATATCAAAAATGCGCCTGATGACCAATAACCCCAAGAAACGTGCCGGCTTAATTGGCTACGGGTTGGAAGTCGTGGAAAACGTACCGATTGAAATTGCGTCAAACCCGCATAACGAGAACTATCTGAAAACCAAAAGGGATAAGATGGAGCATACCATCATGCTCGATCATTAATCTTCTTCTTCATCTGATTTTGGCGGCGGGGCAACAACCGGCGCCGGTGCTGTAGCCGGCTTTGTTGGGATTGGTGCGGGGTTAACCGGAGCCTGCGTGCGCGTGCCGGATCTGAATATATTCCTGATAAACTCACCAAACGTATCGAAATCGCGCTGGTAAACCAAACCGATACCGTTTACATACTGCTCGGTTAAATTACCGCCCAATGTATTCAGCGTCGTACTGTTCAGCACGCGGTATGAGTACTTCCCATACAGATTACCATCTTTACGTATCAGGTATTGCGCTTCAAAATCCTTGGTTAGCTGGCTAAAGCTCGAGTTAAACAGGCTGGTATTATTGTTAAATAAATCGCTGCCCGAGGTGGAGTTAAATAAGCTTCCGGTAAGTATAAGCCTGTTTTTAAACCGGTAAGAAACGCCCAGGTCGTTAAACGAACGAATGTTCAAATCAAGATTTTTTACGTTCGACTGTGATATAAGGCTATTGAGCTTGTTAAACGCAAATTCGCTTACCGCTTCGCCGGCCGTACCCAGTACCTGGTCGGTAAGGTTGTTGTTGGTGCCGTTGCTGAAGTTACGGCGTACGATGATACTCAATGCCTGCTGGCTGCGGTTATTATTATCTGACAGGTAAGTGCTCAAGTCTTCCTTTATCGATGGGTCAAGGGGGAAGTTAAAATCGAAATCGATACTTGGCTGTAACAGTGTTTTTCCTAAAATTAACTCGGCCTGTACCAGCTCATAAGAACGTCCTTTGGGCGATTGTGAACCGGCGGCCTGGTAAAGCGGCTGGATATCGGTGCGCACCTCGTAAATTGCATTCAGGTTGATAGTGGCGTTTGATGGGTTACCCGTCCAGCGGATGGTGCCGCCCTGGTTAACCGTAAAGTTTTTGCTGATGAAATTTTTCGCCGTAAACTCAAACTTACCCGAGGTAATTAAAAAGGCGCCGAACATTTCAAAATCGCCCAGGCTGTTTATGTTCAGCTTTAAATTCCTCGCCTGCCCGCTGCCTTCAAGTACGCCGTAGTCTGTAGTTATTTTAACCGTTGTTTTTTCGTCTACGGTCAGATCAAAGTTCAGTGTAACGCCATTAAATGCCAGCTGCTTTGGCTTGGCTTTAGCTGTATCGTTATGACTCACAAATTTTATAAAGTCATAATCACTCACTGTAATTGAGGTATTCAGGGGGATATTAAATACCGTACCCGCCTCGGTGCTGGCTTTAATATCAATCTTCATGTTGTCAACAGGGCCTTTAAAGCTGAAACTGCCTGTTCCAAACGCGGTGCCGTAATACAGGTGATTATCCTTAAAATTGGTGTGCAGCGCCATCAGGTTGTTGGCGTCCACGTCAACTTCGATATCCGGATTGGAAAGATCGTTCATGTCGACGGTGCCGGTAACCTTTCCTGTGCCCTTATTACTGTCGTGAAGCGTCATACTGGAAATTTTCACCACGCTGTTAACCACATCAACCGTATCAGAAACCGTGTAAGGTGTTTTTAAATAATTTACAGTTACCCCGAGGTTATTTAAGGCCATCGTACCGTTCAGCTTAGGCTTAGATACAGGCCCCGTCAGCTTCATATTGCTCGATATCGTACCTTTTATATCCGAAACCAAATCTTTAATAAAAGGCTCAAATATAATGGCTTCAGTCTGATTCATATTTACATCAAAGTCCAGCTTGTCTTCGGTTCCATGTCCTATTTGATACGCGCCCGCAAGATTCATGGTTTCCAGCCCGCGGTTTTTAATGTTGATGTTTACGTCGGCCTGCTTGCGGTCGTTACCAAGTGTTGATGATATCTTCACATCGCCCACGAGTGTCTTATTCATCATCATAGAGTCGATGGCCAATTTGGCGTCCATCCCGGGCGTTTTCAAAATCGAGGTAAGATTAACATCACCGTTAAGCGATCCTTTCATTTGTATACCCGCCGTTTTGGTAAGCTGGTTTAAAGTAGCCATGCTGAATTTACTGAACGCAACTTTTAGCTTGTCCGCAGGGTTATCTGAAACAAAGCCGTCAATGCGTACTTTTTGCTGCCCGTTGGATAGCTCAAAGCCCTCAACCTGCGTTTTGCCATCCAAAAACTTAACCCGCGCCTTTTCTAGTATCTTCCAGTTCTGATGTTCCAGTATCACGTCTGATGGTAGTATGTGCAGTTTCGCTGTGGTATCACGGCCAAACTGCACCAGGCCGTACAAATCCAACTGGTTTACCGCATCTTTATCCGATAGTTTTAAGTTGAAATTCAGGCTGTCATTCTTTAAAAAATTGGTGACAGTAATGTTTTTAATAAACAGGCTATCAGTAATATTTACCTTGCTAAGTGAAACGTTAAGGCCAAGGAAATTATCTGTCGTGCTCTCGTCAATAATAAAATCATGAAAAACCATTTTGCCGTATTGAATGGTTTTGATATACGATTCGAGCGTGGCTGTCTTTTTTTCTGAATTGAACTCGCCAATAAAAGTTCCCTGGTCAGGGATCTTCAGATCCGGCATAAATATGGCTATCAGCGGGTCGATATTTTTTATCGTCAGGTTAAACGAAAAATCCTGCGGCTTGGGTGTTACTATATCTGTTTTTAGCGATGGAATATATTTCTTTAAGATGGTTTTAAAATAGGATGGCAGTGTATTTAAGTCATAACTGCCTTTGATATAACCGTCGGCCACATCCGATTTCAGGTTGATGGCCCGCGCATTACCCTTACCGGTAGCTGTTACATCAAGCGAGTCGAGCACATAATTATTCCTGGGGTCCACAATCCTTATTTTTTGCAGGGCAGCCTCCCCGGTAAGATTATTTAAATTATCCCCCGAAAAATTGGCGTTGATTTGGGTAGTAAAGGTTATGGTGTCTTTAAGGAATTTCAAATCGCGCAGGTTGGCGTTAGCTATCGAGCCGTTGAAGCTATAAACCGGCAAAGCGGGATTTAAATCAACACTTCCTTTACCATCCAGGTGAATTTTTTTATCATTGATCGATATCTTGCCACTGGCTATTTTTTTCGCAAAATCGCCGTTAAAGGTAAGGTTGTGGTAATTATAGTCCTTAAACGACAGCTCGCTTATTTTGGCGTCGACGTTTTCATTTAAGTTTTTAAGCTCGTCGCCACTGCCCTTTACGTTTGCATTCATGGTAACGCGGCCGAGGTCGTTCTCGTCAAGCAGCTCGCCCAAATCAAATGCATAGGTATCCAGCTTACCACTATAGGACGGCACACCGGCTTTATTTATTTTCAGGTTAACGTCAGTATCAAAACGGCCAAGTTTAGTCTTAAAAGTACCGTAGGCCACAAAATCGTTCTGCAAACCAGTAAACCGGCCTGAGAAATTGACGTTACCGAATTTGGCGATAATATCAGGAACCTTCGCGTAGGGCTTACCCACAAAGTTGCTGTACAGGTAATCCAGGTCGGCTTTATTGGTGGCAATCTGGTCGAAGTTTAGTTCAAGGAAGGTATTATCCCAGTCGGGCAATCCCTTTAAATTAAAGTCACCCCTTATGTAGGTTGATTTTGCCCCGGTAATGGTTAGATTTTTGGCTTTAAGATTATTTACGTAACCGTGGATACGGCCATCAAGCCCAAGGTTAAAGGTTACGAACTCCAGCCCGTCAGTAAAAAAAGCTATATCAGCTGAGTTTATGCGCGACTGCTTAAAATCGCCATCCATATAAACCTGGTCTTCTATATGGTCGCTCAAATCCGCAAAGGATTTAAACTTCATCCTGAAATAATTTTTGAGTAAGGAGCGATTGGTGATAACGAGCAGGTTTTGCGCCAGTATCTGGTTGGTGTCTATGGTGGCGTCGGCATTAAACTTTTTAAGGTAAAAACCGCTTTTTTCTTTAAGTGTAAGGTTGGTTACATTCCCTTTGAAAAGATGGTTAGTAAGGTCCATGTCCTTAACCACCAGGCTCAAATGTTTCACGTCCAGGTCGTCGAAATTAATGCCTTTGATAACCGTGTCGACCAGCATGTTTTTAAACCTGAAATGGAAATTGTTGAGGGCAATCTTTTCGAACTCCACATGCCACGGCTTGCTTTTAACCGTATCTTTGGGCCCGCTGAATGCGTCGATGATGAACTGCAGGTTTGATAGGCTGTCTTTTTGCTTTTTAAGATACGCCGAGCCATTATCGATTTGAATAATCTTAAAATCGATAATCTTATTTTTGATACTGCTGAAAAGCGAAAAATTATTCAGGTCGACCTCGAGCTTCGGCGTGCTTAATAGGGTATCTTTTTGTTTATCCAGTACATAAAGCCCCTCGAGCACTACCGATGAAAACGGCTGCACATATAGGCTTTTAATCCCGACTTCGGTCTTCAGTTTTTCAGAAAAATAGGCGGCAGCCTTTTTTGCAGCCCAGGTTTGCACAGGCTTATATTGCAGCACCAGCAAAAGTATACTGAAAATCAGCAGGATAACCAGCACGATACTTAACGCTATTTTGAGTGCTTTTTTAATAACTTTGCCTTTTAATAATTAGTGAATTATTGATTTAGTGAATTAGCGATTGAGCTGCGTTTGGTTTAACAGTATCAATCCAATTTAGTTTAACGTTCATGATATTTAATCTTATCCGTTATGCATTAAATCACTAATTCAGCAATTCACTAAATCACTAATTCAAAAAAAGTGCCTGTAATACTTGCTATCGAATCTTCCTGTGATGAAACATCTGCATCCGTATGTGTTGATGGTGCGATATTGAGCAACGTAATTGCCAATCAAACCATTCATGAAGCCTACGGCGGCGTTGTACCCGAGCTTGCCTCGAGGGTTCATCAGCAAAATATTGTTCCTGCTGTTCAACAAGCGCTATTGAACGCAAAAGTAAGCAAAAATGCTGTGGATGCTGTAGCTTTTACACGCGGTCCCGGTCTTTTAGGCTCATTGTTGGTCGGTGTATCGTTTGCAAAATCGTTTGCGCTGGCAAAAAACATCCCGCTTATCGAGGTAAACCACATGCAGGCCCACGTGCTGGCGCATTTTATCGCCGAAAATAAGCCTTCATTTCCATTCTTATGCTTAACCGTATCAGGCGGACATACGCAGATTGTGTTGGTAAAGGATTATTTCGATATGGAAGTAATCGGGCAGACGCTGGACGATGCGGCCGGCGAAGCGATGGATAAAACCAGCAAAATCCTGGGCCTGCCCTATCCAGGCGGTCCGCTGATTGACAAATACGCACGTCTTGGTAATCCTGATGCCTACAAATTCCCCGAGCCGCAAATACCTGGTTTTGATTTTAGCTTTAGCGGCTTAAAAACTTCTATCCTTTACTTTATAAGGGATAACGTAGCCGCTAATCCTGATTTTATACAGCAAAACATAAACGATATTTGTGCATCTGTTGAAAAGCGTATCGCAACTATATTGCTGCGTAAACTGGAGAAAGTAGCGGATGAATACGGTATTAAAGACGTTGCCCTGGCAGGCGGCGTATCAGCAAATACAGGGTTGCGGCAAGGATTGTTAGCCTTAGGCGAAAAGAAAGGCTGGCGCTGTTTTATACCAGCCATGCAATACTGTACAGACAATGCCGCCATGATTGCCATTGCCGGTTATCACAAATATTTAAAAGGAGAATTCATCGGCCAGGACGTAGCGCCGCTGGCCAGGATGCCGTTCGGCCCCCTGGCCCCCTAAAGGGGGAACTAAGGGTTGCTATAGGTTTAGTAGTAATAAGATAATTAAAATTCCCCCTTTAGGGGGCTGGGGGGCTAAATGAACATACTATCAATCATATTCTGGGTAATTTTTGTAGCGCCGTTTGTTGGGCTTTTAGTGTGGCTGATGCGGCAGGACAAGCGCCGCGGCGCAATAGGTCTGTGGGTTTTAGCCATTATTGTTGTTGTGGCTATTGTTTACATGTACTGGAAAACGCAGGGCCAGTAACACAACACGATTTACAGGATTAGAAGGATTTACAGGATGCCGCTTTGTAAATGCAGCCAAGCATTAATCCTGTAAATCTTACAAATCCTTCAATCGTGTAAATCGTGTAAGGTGTTTAAAATTTTGTACCTTTAGGTTACACTAGCTTCAGTTAGTACCTACATCTAATTTTTAAACCTTTTCGCCATGGCACTTTTTAACTCATTAACCCAACCGTCCGTACAGGACCCGCAGGTCGACACCTCCCGCAAGCTTCAAAACATTAGTCCCGAAACGCCCTTTGGCGAAATGGCACTGGCATTGTCTGGAGGCGGATTCAGGGCAACCTCGTTTAGTTTGGGAGCAATGTCATACCTCAACCGCGCTTATATCGAAACAGATAACAAAAAGCGTTTTTTGCTGCATAACGTTACATTTATCACTTCTACTTCGGGCGGCACACTTGCAAGTACTTACTATTCCGCCAGTATTTTTAAACCCGGTTTTTCATTTGCGAAGTTTTATGCCGATATGAAAACCTTCCTTGACGGAGACGGACTGCTCCAGGAGGTTTGTGCTATTTTGAACGACCCAAAATGCTGGAACGAAAAAGGCAAGCTCGAGACCGTTGAAAGCGGCAAAAAGAAGACCGTTACGGTAGAGAAAAGCCAGAATATTATTAATGCATTTGCCAAGGCTTATGATAAAATGCTGTTCCAGGACCCGCAGCACCCCAATGCTAATTTGTTCGACGTATATTTTAACCGGGCTGCCAATCCGCACCTTAAAGGAGTTTGTTTTAATGCCACGGAGCTGAATAACGGCATTTCGTTCCGCTTTCAAACCAACGGGGAGGATGACAGTATTCGGACCGTTGGAAACTACTACCTCAATTTTAACAATCCGGAGGTAGCCCGCAAGCTTCGGCTCGGTGATATTGCGGCAACCTCTTCCTGTTTCCCAAGCGGGTTTGAGCCGATGATATACCCTAATGATTACATAAACCCCGGCCTTACAGATGTAAATGAGATGCTGGACGCTATCAACTATAAAAACAATAATCCGCTAAAACTGCCAACCGTAAATAAGCAGCCTTTTTGTATGGTAGATGGCGGTGTGGTTGATAACCAGGGGCTATTCAGCATGATGATGGAAGATACCTACCGTGCAGAACATCACCCTAAAAAGCAGTTCGACCTGATGATGGTTTGCGATGTGTCCAGCTATTTTGTAAATGGTTATGTAACCCCGCCGCAAACAAGCGGCTGGTATAAAAACTTCACGATTGATGGTCTGCGTAAGCTGATGCCGGTCGGCCTTGTAATATTTTTGGTGAGCCTGGCGTTATCGCTGTTTATGGACGGCATAGCCCGTCGCGTGGGCCTGTTTTTTGTGCTGACAACGGGCCTTTATTCTGCTTTTTATTTTTGGACGGTACTTTCCTTTAATAAGTTTGAGAAAGGCCTCGCAAAAAGCTTTGGCACCGTGATAGATAAGTTTATCGGCATTTTCTTCAAAATAAAATTCAACCGCTTTCAGCAAATGCTGCAAACCCGGTTAAACTCAACGCTGCTTATCACTACGGATCTTTTTCTGAAGCAGATACGCAGGCAGTATTTCGCAGATTTTTATGGCATGCCGGCTTATAAAAACCGTGCGCTCTCCTGTTATATTTATGAATTCTCGGCGCAGCATGCAGATACCCGCATAGCCAATCTTAACGCAAAAGACAAGAAATGGTGGCATAAAGTATCCGATAACCTGATGCCTACCGCAGAGATGCAGGCCATCGCTACTAATGCCACCGCAGTGCCCACCACATTATGGTTTGGGGACGGCGTACAGGTACAACGCGACGATGTAATTGCATGCGGACAATTTACTATGTGTTACTGTTTGCTTAAGCATATTTACCGCCTTGAAATACTGGATGCAAAATGGCAAACTGATGAGCCTCTGCAAGAGCTGAAAGTTCGCTTACTTGCCGACTGGACCTTATTTAAAAAACAGCCCCGGTTTATGGTTGAAAAAGGCGAATAATACGGTAACAATTCCAATACCAATTTGCGGCTGAAGCAGTTAGTTAATACCTTGGCCGGGATTAAGGAATTGTTACGGATATTGTTTTTCCTAACTTTAAAAGACAGGATGGACAATCCATAAAATCCACTTAATCCCGGTTCTGTTAAGTACTAAATTATAACCATGATAAGAGTTTTTAAGATGCTGCCGGCTGCATTGCTGGTATGCCTGGTACATTCAACTTTCGCGCAGCAAATAAAGGTAAGCGCCGAAATTCAGAAAGCATTTGCTAAGATTGATACCGCGCAAATTAAGGCCGATATCGCCTATTTGGCCGACGACAAATTAAAAGGCAGGGGCCCAGGGACTGAAGGTTTCCAAATGGCAGTTGACTATGTAACCGGCCGTTTAAAAAGCCTTGGCGTAAAACCTGCCGGCGAAAACGGCACCTGGGTGCAGGAAGTAAAGCTGCGTAAAGCTACGGCAGGTACGGCAACCGCAACACTGACTACTAAAACCGCTACCGAACTAAAGCAAGGCGCGGATTTTAATGTGCTGCCAAATCCGTCAAAACCTGACATTTCCCTTGATGCACCGCTGGTATTTGCCGGTTATGGTGCAAGTGAGCCATCGCTTGGATATGATGATTACGCCGGGCTTGATGTTAAAGGCAAAGTTGTGCTGGTAGTGCGCGGCGCACCTGATAAATTCTCATCCTCGGTAATGTCGCACACCATGAACCCGACCACCATATTGAAAGCTGCTGCGGACCACGGCGCTATCGGTGTGATGATTTGCAGTGCAGATTCAACTTCGCGCATGAGTAATATGCGCGGCGGGCAGTACAGTGTTATTGGTAAAGACGGCTCAGTGGTTATTTCACGTTCTTTTTATTCAGATGACGTAAAAGTACTGGCGCTGTTAAGCTATGCAGTATTCAATGGCCTTGTGAAAGATGCCGGTAAAACTATCCCCGCAATGGTGGCGCAGATGAAAAGCGGCCAGCCATCGTCACTTGCTTTAAACGGTAGCCTGAAGCTGGCCTATACGTCAACGTATAATGATATCATCAGCTATAACGTTGTCGGCAAAATTGAAGGCAGCGACCCAAAACTGAAAAACGAGTACGTAGTGCACAGTGCCCACCTGGACCACTTAGGTATTGGCCGCCCTGTTGAAGGCGATTCGATTTATAACGGTGCGCATGACAATGCATCGGGCGTTGCCAGCGTGCTAGCCATCTCGGGCATCTACCATAACATTAAAGAAAGACCAAAACGTTCGATATTAACCGTATTGCTTACCGGCGAAGAGCTGGGCGACCTTGGTTCCGGCTATTTTGCGGCACGCCCTACTGTACCTGTTAAAGATATTGTGGCCGATGTAAATACCGATATGCCTACCATCATCGCTCCGCTACTGTCGGTAACTGCATTAGGCGCAGAACATTCATCGCTTGCCAAACAGGTTGACCAGGCAGCTGGCTATCTCGGCCTCGGCGTTGAGCCAGACCCAGAGCCGAAACAGGTGCGTTTTGTCCGTAGCGACCAATACAGTTTCGTAGTAAACGGCATACCCGCCCTGCATATTAAATACGGCGCGAAAACAGCCGATGGCAAAAACAACCTTAATGATTTCGTTGCCAAATGGCGGGCAAAATACTACCACAAACCGCAGGACGATATTAATGGTATCTTTAACTTTACTGCAGGCAAAACATACGCCGAACTTAACTTTTTAATAGGATACCTGGTAGCTAATGATACTGACAGGCCTACATGGAACCCCGGCGATATATTTGCCACAAAATAATTCTATTAGAACCAAGGGCCAGGAATCAAGATAAAAAAGATAGCGGCGCAACCTCACGGCTGTCAAAACCGTATTTGTTTTGTCTTGGTTCTTGATCTGGCTCTTAGCCTTTATTCTAAAAAATGGTTAGTGATATTGAAACGGAAACAGGCTCGTTAATAAAAAATTTAACATGCCCCGAATGCGGCACCATTCATGATGCCGCTGTTATAAATACGATTTGTAAAAATTGCGCATCGACGCTATTTGCCACTTATGATTTTACGGGTGGCTTTGACAAGTCGGCGCTGTTAAGTCGCCCGGCGAATATGTGGCGCTATAAGGAGTTTTTGCCGGTTACCGATGAGAAAAACATCGTTACGCTTGGCGAGGGTTTTACGCCAATTATCCCGATAGAAAACCTGAAACAGTTTACCCTTGGCAATGATGTTTTCTGGAAAGATGAATCAGGTAACCCCACCGGCTCATTCAAGGCACGGGGCATAAGCGCGGCTGTATCAAAAGCAAAGGAACTGGGCATCGATACCATTGCCACGCCCACGGCAGGTAATGCCGGCGGCGCATTAGCGGCATACGCTGCCCGCGCGGGCATAAAGGCTATTGTGTATATGCCTCAGCAAACACCCCAGGTTTTTAAGGATGAATGCCGGCTTTATGGCGCTGAACTGGTAGAGATTGCAGGTAATATAAACGACTGCGGCAAGCTGGTGAATGAGCTGGCATCAATAAACGGCTGGTTCCAGGTATCAACCCTGAAAGAGCCTTACCGCCTTGAAGGCAAAAAAACCATGGGCTACGAGATTGGGGAGCAATTTAACTGGCAACTGCCCGATGTGATACTCTACCCCACCGGCGGCGGCACTGGCCTCATAGGTATATGGAAAGCCTTTGACGAAATGGAACAATTAGGCTGGATTGACGGTAAGCGGCCACGCATGGTTGCTGTGCAATCCGAAAGCTGTAATGGTATTGTGAGTGCATTTAATGCCGGCTCGCCTGTTTCAACGTTTGCCGATGGCGGTTTTACCATAGCCAACGGACTGCGCGTACCCAAACCTTACGCTGACAAACAAATACTAAAAGTGCTGCGCGAAAGCAATGGCACAGCGCTAACTATCAGCGATCATGAAATGAGTACCTCCCTCAAAGAAATAGCTCGCCATGAGGGTATGCTGATAGCGCCGGAAGGCGCGGCACTGTGGCAAGCCTTTAAGAAACTAAAAAATAGCGAATGGATAAAGGATGGCGAAAAGGTACTGATGATAAATACCGGCAGTGGTTATAAGTATTTGGAGAATATTGAGGTAGAGTAATTATTTCATAAATTTGAGAAAGAGATTGAAACTTTAACCAAAAGGAGTAAAACCATGGGTATAGAAGAATTTTTACTGGATCAAGCTAAGAGGGAAGGTAGAGAAGAAGGCAAGGAGGAAGGCAGAGAAGAGGCTCGTGAAGAAAACACACGTGATATTGCATTAAAAATGAAGAATAGCGGTCTAGATATTAGTCTGATTGCCAATATTACCGGCCTTTCTGTTAAAGAAATACAAAAGCTTTAATCAATCGTGGCTATGGGTATAGAAGAGTTTTTATTGGACCAGGCAAAGAGAGAAAGCAAGGAAGAAACCATACGTCATCTAGCCTTAAAAATGAAAAATAGCGGACTTGATATTAGTTTTATTTCAAATATTACAGGTCTTTCTATCGAAGTAATACAAGAACTATAATAGCTTAAGAAATGGTGTTTATAAAAAATCCCTGCACTCACAGGGATTTTTTGTTTTTGAAGACCGAGCCATACAGGCAAGCAATTTGAGCCGTAAAAGAAACCTGCAATCGCCAAACATCACGAACTTTGTATCGTTAATCATTAAGCAAAAACATCTATGACAACGATAACAAAAATACCCCTCGGCAAAAATGGCCCGCTTGTATCTAAACTTGGATTAGGCTGCATGCGCATGTCGTCCGTTTGGGGTGGCCCGGTAAACGATGAAACTGAAAGTATAGCCACCATCAAGGCGGCATTAGATAACGGCATCAACTTCCTGAATACCGGGGATTTTTATGGCGCCGGCCATAATGAGCTGCTGGTAGGCAAAGGCATAAAAGGCAGGCGCGATGATGCTTTTATCAGCGTAAAATTTGGCGCCATATTTCACAATGGCCAATGGCTTGGGCTTGACCTGCGGCCTATCGCCATTAAAAACTTTATCAACTATTCCTTGACTCGCCTTGGTATTGAAACCATCGACCTGTACCAGCCCTGTAGAATGGATAACAGTGTCCCTGTAGAAGACATCATCGGAACTGTGGCCGACCTGGTTAAAGAGGGTAAGGTGCGTTACATCGGTGTTTCTGAGATAACTTCGGAACAATTGCGTAAAGCCAATAGCGTTTACCCTATATCTGCGTTAGAAATAGGCTACTCGCTGGCAGACCGCCAGATAGAAAGCGACCTGCTCCCTACGGCTAAAGAGCTAGGCATCGCCGTTGTGGCTTTTGCTAACACCGCCGAAGGGTTACTTACAGGTGATATGAAAGCGCCGCTCCCTGCAAATAGCTATCACGGCCACTTCTCGCGTTTCCAGGGCGATAACCTGGTGAAAAACCTGGAAAAGGTAGAGGTGTTAAAGCAAATAGCAAAAGATAAAGGCTTTACGCCTACTCAACTCGCAATTGCATGGGTTAATGCACAGGGCGACCATATTATGCCGCTGGTAAGCATGAGCCGCAGGTCGCGCCTGCCGGAAAATATGGCGGCTATGGAGATTAAGTTTACCGCTGAAGAGATGGATATCCTTAATACTACTTTCGCCCCTGGCGCTATACTCGGCGGCACTTATTTGCAAAGATAAACGGCTTTACAGCTTCGCTTTTTATACCTTTATAGCAGTGACTAATCCAAACGAAATCATTCCGGGAGTTTTGTTTTACGCTTACCTGTCCGCGGCGCGGAAAGAGAAAGTGGGCTTTCTGCAGCATAACACGCTGGTACTACTGGTTTCCGGGCAGTTTACCCTGGAAACCTCAGGTCAGACGGTTTCTATGAGTAAGGGAGAAATGCTGCTGATCGGTAAAAACCAGCTGGGGCAAATAACCAAAGCCCCGCTGGCTGATGAGAATTACGAAACGCTGGTGATTAGCCTACAAGAAGACCTGCTCAGAAAAATAGCCCTGGAGGAACATATCGGGGCGCAGCAAAAGTATATTGGGCCGCCTAATATTTTGATTCCTGCCAACGACTTCCTGCAAGGCTATTTTCAATCGGTTATACCCTACGTACGTAACCCGGCGGAAAACATAACTGCGGATATGGGCATTTTGAAGGTAAAGGAAGGCGTAAAGCTTTTACTCCACTCCATGCCCGGACTCAGCAATTTCCTTTTCGATTTTTCGGAACCTCATAAAATTGACCTCGAAAAATTCATGCTCGGCAATTTTCACTTCAACTTGCCGGTCGAAAAATTTGCGCAGCTTACCGGCAGGAGTCTTGCCGGGTTTAAGCGCGATTTCCAAAAAATATTTGGCATGCCGCCCCGGCACTGGCTGCAGGAAAGACGGTTGGCCGAAGCCCGGCATCTGATAGAAAGCAAAAACAGGAAACCATCGGCAATTTATCTTGATTTAGGATTCGAAAGCCTCTCGCATTTCTCGCATGCATTTAAGAAAAGGTTTGGGAAGACTCCGACGGAGTGGGCGGCGTAGGTTTCGAGTTAAAAAAAGGCGACCAAATTATTGGTTTGATATCTTGAATTTTCTTTAAACCTTACGGTTCGAACGTTAATCTTGTTTTATTATCTTTAACGTGTAATCCGGGGAACTAAATCTCCCGGTTAATCACATGGACGAATTTTATCAACGCAAACTTTTCCTAAAAAAGCGGTTCATATTCACGGATAAAGGGATTGAAATCGAGTTTAAAGATAACGATGGCGATTTCTCACTTTTCGTGCCTTTTGATAAGGTCGGTCCGCGGAACGATATTCGTGTATTTTCCAGGAAAAAGAAAACCATTTTGCGCCTCGGGCTGGCGCTTACGGCCCTGACGCTTTTTAAAGGTATTATCTCAATCGGTACAGACCAGCGTGCTTTTTTTGCGGCTACTGCCACCGCAGCCATTGTCGCAGTAATCTTTTATGGTTATTATTATTTCACCTCGCTAAAATACTATGCCGTGCCGCTTACCACCAGCAAACATTTCCAGGTGATTGGCGATGCACCTTCGACCGACGCAGTTGATGAATTTATGGATGAGTTATATCAACGGCGCAACGATTACCTCCGAAGCAAACACTTTTTTATCAATTACGATAATGATGCGGAAAGCGAGTTGACCAGGATGCAATGGATGCTTGATGAAGGCATCATCAGCGCCGGCGAATTTGAAGTAGCTGCATTGAAAATAAATGAAAATATTAACGAATAGGGTTCCTTATGCTTTATAGCATTGTCCTGGAAATACCAAAGAGTTTTCCAAAGCTAAAGTCGCATTCCTTCCCTGTGTTCTCCGTGCCTTCTCTGTATCTCTGTGGTTATTTTTCTACCATTTAACACCCGTCAAAAATAATTTCTATTTTTAACAGAAATTACTAAACCAATATGGGACTATTTAGCAAGATATTAAGCCAATTCATCGACGTTATCGATTGGGTGGATAATACCAATAATACTATTATCTGGAAATTCCCGCGGCAGGATAACGAAATTAAGATGGGCGCCAAGCTTACCGTACGCGAATCGCAGGTGGCGATTTTTATGAACGAGGGCAAGATAGCTGATGTGTTTGGCCCGGGTCTTTATCAGCTAGACACACAAAACATGCCGATACTTACCACATTAAAAAGTTGGAAGTATGGCTTTAACAGTCCGTTTAAAGCGGATGTGTATTTTGTAAGCACCCGCATGTTTTTGAACCAGAAATGGGGCACGCAAAACCCGGTGATTGTCCGCGACCCGGAGTTCGGGCCGGTGCGGCTGAGGGCTTATGGTTCCTACAATTTCTCGATAATCGATGCCAAAAAATTCCTGACCGAAATATCGGCCACTAATCCTGATTTCTCGGCGGAAGATGTGGCTGGTCAATTAAAGAACATCGTCGTTTCCCGCGGAATGGATTCAATTGCATCGTCAAAAATTCCAATGCTGGATTTGGCGGGCAATTATGACGAACTGTCCAAAACAATAAACGAAAAAATACAACCAGATTTTGCCGACATGGGCCTTAACCTGGCCAAATACCTGATAGAAAATATCTCGCTGCCGCCCGAAGTGGAGCAGGCGCTTGATAAACGCAGTGAAATGGGTATAGTAGGCAACCTGGGCGCTTATGCGCAGTTCCAGGCGGCTAACGCGATAGAGAAATCGGCGGAGAATTCCATCGGCGGAAACCTTGGTGCTGCGGGTATGGGCCTTGGCGTAGGCGCAGCGATGATGGGCCAGGTAGGTAATATTTTTCAGCAGAACCAGGTAAATCCTAATGCCGGTAACCCAGCCCCCGAAGCTGCACCGCCGCCTGTGCCGGTAGCGGTTCAATATTTCGTGGTGCTGAACGGTAAATCTGAAGGGCCTTACAGTTTTGAACAGGTTAACGGCATGGCGCAAAGTCAAAGCATTAATGCCAGTACGCTGGTTTGGAAAAAGGGCATGGCTGCATGGGCAGCAGCCAGCACGGTAGAAGATGTCGCCGGTATTTTTAACAATATGCCGCCGGCTATTCCCGGTTAATTATACACTGTTACCTTTATCCTTTTACAATGGCTTTCGACGAAAAAACTGCAAAAATAACTAACTCGCTAAACTGCCAGGGCTGCGGCGCAACCCTGCATTTTGAGCCGGGTACGCAAACGCTCACCTGCGACCATTGCGGAAATTCAAACGTAATAAACGACCAGTCGGCGCATAATGTTGAGCCTTACGATTTTGATGGCTTTGTAGACAGTATCAAGAACGCAAAGATGGAAACAGGCATGCAGGCCGTTAAATGTAATAATTGCGGTTCAACCACAGTTTTAAGTGCCAATGAAACTGCAGGTAATTGCCCTTTTTGCAGCTCGGCGCTGGTAGTCGACTTATCAGCAGATGATAAATATGTGCAGCCGCATTACGTATTGCCATTCAGGGTAAGCCAGCAGGTGGCAAAAGACCAGTTTTTGGCCTGGCTAAAAGGTTTATCATTTGCACCCGCCGACCTTATAGAGAAAGTAGGACGCGGCGCCACCACCATCGATGGTGTTTATTTACCGTATTGGGCTTATGACGCGCAAGCCGCCACCAGCTATAGCGGTGAGCGCGGCGATTACTACTATACTACGGAAGTTTATTACGAAACTGTGGATGGTGAGGAAGTAGCGCGCGAGCGGGAAGTTCGGCATACCAATTGGTTTCTTGTTTCTGGCGGGGTAAGTAATTTTTTCAAAAATATCGTTATCAGCGCAAGTTCTTCAGTTACCCAGGAGACACTCAAAAAACTCGGCTCGTGGGATTTTAACATGATGGTGGACTATGATGCAAAATATATCAGCGGCTTCCGCTCCGAAACTTATATACTTACACCCGAGCAGGGCCTTGAGCTTTCAAAAAATTCGATGACGCCCGTTATCAATCAAACTATAATAGAAGATATCGGCGGCGATGAGCAGCGTATTGAAAATTCATCAACCGAGTTATCGGAGATAGGAATAAAGTATATCCTTCTGCCTATCTGGATAAGCTCTTATGTGTATAAAAACAAAACCTATCAGTTCGCCATAAATGGCTATACCGGTCAGGTAAGCGGCAAACGCCCATGGAGCGCCGGCAAAATTATTATGCTGGTGGTAATTATACTGGCAATAATTATGGCGATAGTATTCTTTTCAAAACGATAACAAAGTTTTTTTCGAAAACGAATTTTAATTGGTGCGGTCTTAAAGACGCGATGTTTCGCGTCTCCCGCAGGACAGGTTGACGGTATGCAGTTCACGAACATGATGCATACCTGCATGGGGGAGACGCGAAGCATCGCGTCTCTACGTTGATTCTTTTATTGAAAATTCCCTATATCAATAAAAAGCCCGTTAATCACCTAAATGATTAACGGGCTCTGCAACGGGTTTGGGCTATTTATTTCTTTTTATTTACTGCCTGATACCTGCATTGGATTTACGCCAACCGATTGCCCGCGGGCAGCAGCAGCATTAACCTTTTGCTTAAATATCGAAAATTTAGACGGCTCCGGCATCTTGCCCCAATAATTATTGCTTTCGTTAATATCTGCGGTTTCGCGCATTGGGTCAAGCTTAATTGATGCCACCTCTTTATCCTGTACATAAAACTTAGAACAATTCTTTTCGTTCAATCTCCAAATCTGTGCAGGTATGCGGTCGATTGACTTGGTGCCATCGGCATAGGTAAATTCAACAATAATCGGCATCACCAAACCACCTTTATTGCTAAAATTAAGCTGGTAGAAGTATTTACCTGCATATTTGGTTTTATCCTCGTCGGTCATGGCCTCTGCTTCGGCGCTGCGCTGCGGAGGTGCCATTTCTTTGGTCATGCTGTTGAATTTATTGGTATCAACGGCGGCCAGGCCGCGATCGTATTTGTAATAGAAGTCGCGTGCTGATGTATCCCTGTCTACATAAAATTTGATGTTTTTATCTTCGCGGTTGCGGATTTTCGAGATATCGTCAAAGTCGTTAACAGCAGGTGCGTCAACTTTACGGCCGCCACGGCGGTTAAACTGAGGTGCTTTACCGTTCAAGTCAGCTTTGGCGACTTTAACAGAATCAAGCGAAATATCGCATGGCTCGATGTTATAGAACCAGCCTCTCCAGAACCAATCCAGGCTCTCGCCGCTGGCATCACTCATGGTACGGAAGAAGTCAGCAGGAGTTGGGTGTTTAAACTCCCAGCGACGTGCATATTGTTTAAACGCATAATCGAACAGCTTACGCCCCATAATGGTTTCACGTAAAATGTTTAATGCCGTTGCCGGTTTGGTATAAGCATTCGGACCGAAGCGAACAATGTTTTCAGAGTTCGACATGATTGGCTCCAACTCATTCTTAGGCAGCTTCATGTAATCAACGATGGTATAAGCTGCACCTTTTTTACTTGGGTATTTGTTATCCCAAAGTTCTTCGGTCAGGTATTCCATAAACGAGTTCAAGCCCTCGTCCATCCAAGTCCACTGGCGTTCGTCGCTGTTAACGATCATCGGGAAGAAGTTGTGCCCCACCTCGTGGATAACCACGCCAATCATACCATTTTTGGTGCTTTCGCTATAGGTGCCATCCTTCTCGGTACGGCCATAGTTAAAGCAAATCATCGGGTATTCCATGCCGTTTGATGCTTCAACACTTTGCGCTACAGGATAAGGGAAAGGGAAGGTAAAGCTCGAATAGCTTTTTACGGTATGGGCAACCAACTTGGTTGATAGTTTACGGTATAAAGAATAAGCCTCTTTTCCATAATAGCTCATGCACATTACGGTTTTGCCTTCAACTTTCTGGCCCATGCCATCCCATACAAATTTGCGGGATGAACCCCAGGCAAAGTCGCGCACGTTGTTTGCCTGGAAAACCCAGGTTTTTTTGGCACTGCTCGGCGTTTTCTCTTTCTTTTTAGCTTCGTCGAGCGTTACGATTTCAACAGGCTCAGACGCACCTCTCGCTTTGGTATAGCGGGCCATTTCAGATGGAGACAATACGGCTGCATAGTTGATACATTCGCCGGTAGCGCCTATGATATGGTCGGCGGGCACGGTCATGGCTACTTTAAAGTTACCGAAAGTAAGAGCAAATTCGCCCCTGCCGGTAAACTGGTGGTTCTGCCATCCCTGGAAATCGCTGTAAACGCAAAGGCGTGGGTACCACTGCGTCATGGTGAACAGGTAGTTACCATCTTCAGGGAAGTACTCATATCCGCCGCGGCCACCCAGGCTCAGCCTGTCCGAAATCTTGTAAGACCATTTTACAGTAAAAACCATTTTCATACCTGGCTTTAATGCTGCAGGCAGGTCGATACGGAGCATGGTTTTATTAACAATATATGGCAGGCTTTTGCCCAACGCATCGGTAATGCTGGCAATTTTATCGCCATAACCGTTATCTGCGTCAGATTTTTCGGCCCTGTCCAGCTGCAAAGTACCTGCGCCGCGCGGCATAACCGAACTTTGCTGATAATTAGCATTGTCTTTGTTGTTGTGTTCATTTTCATCCAGTTGCAGCCAGATATAATCCAGCGGGTCGGGCGAGTTGTTGTAGTAGGTAATGGTTTCAGTTCCTGTCAGCTTCAGGTTCTTTTCGTCAAGGTCGCACTTGATGTCGTAATCTGCGCGCTGCTGCCAGTATTTGTTTCCGGGTGCGCCGCTGGCGGTACGCTGTTCATTGGGTGTGTTAAGGATGGTACCCAATTGCTCAAACTTGTTGCCGTGGTTACTCGTAGGATTATTCTGAATATCCTGCGCGCCCGCAAAACCGGCAATAGCAAAGCTGAAAAAGAGTGAGGTAAAAACTTTTTTCATCGTTAGTGAATTATTATTTATTTGGTCAGTTATTCCTTTTTAAGTCCGAAAGTCGGGGAGACCGAAAGTCCGGAAGATGTATTAAGCCCCCTCTAAATCTCCCCCGGTAGGGGAGACTTTAGCTGCCCTACCACGGCAGCCTTTCCAAAGCCATTTTTAAAGATAGTGCAAATACGCCGGCCGAAAGGAAAAATATCCAGTCGCGGCGCTTTACTTTAAAAATGTTTAAGAACAATATGCCGATTACCAGTATTATGGCAACCACAAAAATCTGCCCTGCTTCCAACCCGATATTAAAGCCGAACAGGCCTAAACCTATCGTTTGGTCTTTCGCCAGCATAATGCGGATGGCATTTGCAAAACCCATCCCGTGGATAAGGCCGAAACACAATGCAAGGTAATAATTTATTCGGGCACTTGTATCTTTCCGGTCTATCTGAAAAATATTATTCAGTGCGGTTATAAATATAGTGCAGGGTATTAAAAATTCAACCCATTTACTCGAAAAGCGGATAACATCATATACGCTTAAAGCCAATGTTAACGAGTGCCCGATGGTAAAAGCCGTAACCAATATCAGCACGCGCCTAATATCGCGGATAGAATATACGCAAGCCAACGCCAATATAAACAACTGATGATCAAGCGCATCGACACTAATAATGTGGCGCCAGCCCATCACAAAATAAAAACTAAAATCGGACATTGCGAAACTACCCCTTGAAAGCATTAAATTTAAGCCGTTTTTTTAACTATTAAAATCAGGGCACGTTATGTGGGCTTTTATTTACCAACCGTTACTATATTGTTACATTGCTTTGGGTGCGCTGATGCCTGCAAAGCACAAAGCTGCAGCCTTTCATCCTATCCACGTAAGCACTGCCAATATCGAGTACAATAAGCAGGACAGCAAGCTGGAAGTTATCTGCACCATTTTTACCGATGACTTTGAAGCTGCGCTTACCAGGCAATTTCATACAAAAACCGACCTCACCCGCGCCGACATGCACAAGGCCATGGATGAGCTAATAAAAAATTATATAGCTGCTAATCTGCAGGTAAAAACCAACGGCGCCCCTGTCAGTCTCAGTTACGTGGGCTTCGAGATAAATAAAGAAGCGACCGATGTCTACCTTGAATCGGATAAAATAGCTGCAGTTAAAAAAGTCGGCGTAAATGTGAGCCTACTGCACAATCAATTTGACGACCAGATAAACATTGTGCACATTATTGTGGGCGGTGTAAGGAAAAGCGAAAAGCTGGATTACCCTAATAAAAAAGTGGAACAGGTGTTTTAATTTTTGCTTCGCACCGCCAGTTTATTTTCTTCCCCCTGTAACCAATCTCAATTTTCGCCCGTAATTGACAATACCGGCATATCCTAACCGTTATATTGGTTGCGGATTTTGATTATTTTTGATTTTTAAGTTACCTGACATTTATGAAAAAGATAAACCTATTGTTTGCAGCTGCTTTTTTGTTGATTGCGGCCAGCTCATGCTCAAAAAAAAGTGGACCAACACCGCCGCCACCTGATCCCGGAACCGGCCTAACGAAGATAACCTACCTCGGAAGTACTGATATGTCGACAGCCAGGAGCAGCCTTGCCGCTGCCGGTTTTGGAGGCAGTGTATTTTTTGCCGGTGGCTCAACAGATAATGGCACAACGGCTACCAAAGCAGTTGATGTTTACGATGCTTTGCAAAATGTATGGTACACCGGCAGTTTGACCGAGGCTCGTTACATGCTGGCCGGTGCCGCTGCGGGGGCTAAAATTGCGTTTGGCGGGGGTAAAACCGCTACCGGTTTTTCGAAAGCTGTTGATATTTACGACCTGACTAAAAACATTTGGCTAACGGGGCAATTAAGTGAAGCCAGGGGCGGCCTCGCCGCAGCAGCTTTGGGTAATACTATAATTTTTGCAGGCGGAAAAGGTGCTGCCGGCGTTTCAAAAACCGTCGACATATATAATACTAACACCAACACCTGGACAACCGGACAACTTAGCGTAGCACGTACCGGCCTGACTGCGGCAGCGGCAGGTACAAAAATTGTATTTGCCGGCGGCGATGATAATGCAGGCGTGCCCTTAAATACTGTCGACATTTACGATACCAGCACACAAGCATGGTCGACTGCTACATTAAGCAGTGCAAAGGACCATTTTGCAGGAGCCGGCGCGGGCAATAAAATTATATTTGCCGGTGGCCAGACAGCTGCTGCCGGCCTGGTGAAAACAGCCGATATTTATGATGCGTCGACAAACGCCTGGACGACCAGCGAAATTTCGCAGGCGAGAGAAGATTTGGCCGCAGCCGGTATGCCCAATAAAATTGTATTTGCCGGCGGCTATATCGGCACAGGCTCATCAACCGTTGCGGACGTATATGATATTAAGAGCGGAACCTGGTCGGTATTAAGCATTTCCAGCGGAAGAAACTTACTGGCCGGAGCGAGCACCGATTTCACCATTATGTTTGGCGGTGGAGTATCAACAGGTGGAACTTCCAGGTCTGCCGACATATTCCACTTAAGTAACGACTGATATTCATAACACCGGCGGGTAATTCTGCCGGTGTTTATTTTTCGTTACCGGCCCGCCCTTTTGTAAATATGGGCAACCGCCCCTCCCTTAAAAGGTATAACATTTACCAGCTCAAGCTTAAACGGTGTTGGCGCCGCTGCAAATATCGATAAGCCCTGCCCTATTGCTACCGGGTGAATCACGAGGTGATATTCGTCAATAAGATCGAGTTCAATCAAGCTTTGTACAAAACGGGCGCCACCGTGCGCTACAATATCCTTTCCAGGCTCAAGCTTTAGCTTTTTTATTTCTTCGGCCAAATCTCCGGTCAGCAGCCGCGCGTTTGTCCAGCTATCACCATGGTAAACCAATTCTTGTTTTTTAAGCTGAGCTGTTTCATTTTCAGCCGTTGCATCTTTAATAGCCCGGGTGGTATTTGTGTCAGCAAATCCTGTTCTTGAAAAGGCAGCCTTTGGTATCCCGTTCATCGGCGCAGCAAATACCTCTGTTGAATATGGCCACCAATTTTTCATATCGTTAAAGGTACGCCGGCCCATTATATGCAAACCTGCGTTACCTATAGTTTCTACAATCCAGCTTGCAGCCTCCTCGTCCGTCGATTCGAACATCCAGTCAATTTCACCGTTCACTCCGCCAACGAAACCATCTACGGTTAACTCCATCTTTAATATAAGCTTCCTCATAATTTGATATTTTTATATACCAAAGATGAAAGATTTACCATTAGACCTAAGGGTGTAATGACGCCATTTTGAATGGGGAATCAGGTCAGCAAGATTTGACTATCGCGTTAATTCTTTTTCAGTTTCATCTGGTGAAAACAATCATCGCCAGTGGTACAAAGCTTCATTTGGTAGCCGACACTCGGGAGATTGTTAGCGTGGCGGGGTTCCAGTTACCGGTAATACAAATAACTGCCCATAAACGGCGGCTTGCTTTGCGTATATCCATACATATATTTGAAAAGTACCCCGTTAGCGAATTTTTCCATTCATCGCCATGCATAATTGATCAGTGATGTCTGGCCAGGAACCACATCATCATACAACAGTTGGGCAGCGCCGCGCCCCCATGGTCGATATTATTTAAGATGATCGCAACAACATCGGCTTTAGTTGCCCCGGCAAAATTACTTTTAAAGCCATAGTGTCACCGCTATGGGGAAGCACGCTTTTAGCGATTAGCGAATTCGCGAACCAGCCCAACCCATAAAGGTTCCCGAACAGCGTGTTAGTATGGTCAAATTAACCCATTGAAACGTGTTTATAAGATTGTAAAGTTTCGTGCCATAAAAAAAGGCGGCATCTCTGCCGCCCTTCTTCTTCTCAAAAAATTATATGCTTTACTATTTAACCGGTACAATATCAATTATAACCGTACGATTATAAAAGCGTTCTTCGGTGGTATTATTGTCAAACGGTGCGCTGGCTGCCTCCTCACCAAAACCTAAGGTTTCAAACTTTACGCTGGCTTTACCGGCTTTGGTTAAGGCGCGTTGTAAGGTATTTTGAACATCCATTGCGCGCTCTTTTGATAACTTCATATTGTGGTCTGTATCGCCAATCTTATCCGTATGTCCGTGTATAATAACGGTCGAACCGTCGGCAATTGAAGCTGCAACAATATCGGTTAAGAATTTGTCGTACGATGCTATGGAGTTTGCTTTGTCAAAATCATACAAAATACTGTAACGTATGCCTTTAACAGCTGCGCCGTCCTGGCGTATTAAGTGGACTGTGCTTCCCATTCTAACCGGTTTGCCGGTTGTGGTTTCGCCCGTCATCACTATCTTGTAGTCGCCATCGGGGCTGGTACCTAAAATAGTGGCGCCGGGTATACTTGCCTGGTCGCTGGTATAAGGCCCAAAATGCTGGGCAACACCTTTGTTATCAGTGACGTCAACCGACCATGATTTAAGCAGTTGCTGAGCGCTATCGACATTTAATACTACCTGGCTGTCAAGCGGGTTTACCTGGGTGGCGTTTATCTGCACAGGTTTCATCATGTCGCCGCCAACTTCTACCAATAACTGAGGTGATGCGCTGGTTATATCAACACGACGGTCGCCGGCACGGAGTAATGCAAGTTCTTTAGTGCCGCCCGGCTGTTCCGATGGGATAAGCGGCCTTGCACGGCCTTGTATAGCTATCCTCGAGCCATCAATTGCAAACGTGGTAACCAAATACTGTTTTACTGCTTCAGCAAGTTCCTTGCCTTCTTTAGGTCCGCTGGCAGATGCGCCGGTCAATAAAATTACTGCATTAGGGTTCGCTCTTAAACGGTCGCCCAAAATATTAAGGATATTGTGATAAACATTTAACTGCCTTGCAGAGCGGCCGGTGTTATTGTCGGTTTGTGCATTCTGCAGTTGTTCTTCCCTGAAAGTGGTCGCCTGGTCAGGTGTAAGCACCACGTATCTTGCAGAAATTTGGGTAGAACCTTCATCAAAAAATACCGAGTTGCGCAACGGTAAAGTTTCGCTCACCTGGCGTTGTAAAGGCACGGCCAAAGGTGCACGCACGTTAAACACAAAATTGTGTTCTGGTGCCGCCGTGGGTGGCATAGCTGCTACAACATCTTTAATTTTAGCTTTTGAACCCTTGCCAAACTTGAGCGCGATACCTGCACGCACTGTGGTAACCTGCCAGCTTTCGATGCTGCGCGGTGCCTGGCCGAAATAGGGATGAAACGAAACAAATGGCGAAAGACTAACCTTGGTAGTGCTGTTTGCCGACGACATCATGATATCGTAACCAGCGCCAACCTGGCCCGAAATAATAGTTTTGTGCATTGCCACCAGTTCGGCGCTGGTATTTGGCTGCCTCAGCTGGGTATAATCAAAATCGCTGCTTGCGTTAAATGCAATCCTTGGCCCTGCAAAAAAATACAGGCCGGTTGAAGGTAGGCTTAAACGCAAACTTGGTTCAATAGCAATATAACTGGTGCTTGTTTTTAAGGTAGCGGGGCAATCGCATGGGGCTACTACGCCGTCAAATTTGCCACCGCGACCGTCATAAGCTACGTTTAACATAACTCCCCACACGCCAACCGGGCGGTATTCAACCAGTACCGACCCATAGGGGGCCACACCTTTGCCTTTATGGAACGCAGTTGGCGCTATTAATGAGCTGGTTAAACGCTGGGTTGTACCATCGTAAAAATTAAAATTGGCCGCGCCCGATGCACCAAACCACCAGGTAGGCTGCGTGATTTGTGCTTTTACCGTGGTGCCGGCCATTATAATCATCAGCATACAGGTGATGACTTTGGGTAGTATCTTATTTGTGGGTAACATGTTGTATCTTCTTTAAATTGATGAGTTATTTTAGTTTAGGTAAATCCCCCGAAGGGGATAAACCACGTAAATCAACTTTAGTTATTGTGGCACATTGATAGTGGTATTTACCATGGTAACCGAAGCTACCAATGAAATAGCCCTGCCGTTTAATACCGTTTGCACAGCATTGCCTGCTGTTGAAAACGTAACGCCTGCTGTGGCAATGATGGTACCTGTCATGATACCGCCACCGGCGCCATTTATTACAGCCTGGCTGCCTACATACCAAAACACGTTTTTAGCCTGCGCGCCGCCTTTCAGCTTCACGTTCCTTGCTCCGGCCGGGCCGGCAGTCCCTACAGTAAGTCCCGCCGCTGTCTGGAATATAAATACTGCATTCGGGTCGCCTTTTGCATCGAGGGTAAGGTCGCCAGTTGTTATCTTAAATGTACCACTGGCAGATTTGTATACACCCGCTGCTAAAGTAAGTCCGCCTAATTCACCGGCACCCGGATCGGTACCGCCTGGTTTTGATGCAGGGGAAATACTGTTATAAGCAATGGTAGCATCAATAAGCGCCTGCGATGCGATGGCAAACGAAGTAGCATTGCCCGGTGCAGGTGGCGCGGTGTATATACGGCCGGTTACGTCGCCTTTGTTAAGCGGTGTTTCGGTGTATACATCGGCGGTTGTGCCATCATGAAAGCCTGTGATCAGGGTTGATGCGGCTGTTGTGCCTATGCTGCCGTTATTGATGATGGTATTCAGGCCCTGGTTGGTTACACCTGCGTTGCCGCCAAATGCGCCAAAGACCTCGATTGAACCTAAGGCCGGCGGTGGCACCACTACAATAAGCGCAAAGTTTGCCGTGATGTTTTTGTTAGCGCTCATGGTAACGTTTAACGGATTGGTTGAACCCGATGCGTCGCCGCTCCATGACGTAAAGTTGTAACCGGCATTTGCTGTTGCCTGTATAGTAGCCGTTGTTCCCGCAGCATATGCGCCAGAACCTGTCGTCGAGCCGCCTTCGGCCGGGTTCGACGTTATGGTAAGTGCAAATTGCGAAGCAGGTATTGCCTTAAAATTGGCGATCAACTTGCGGTTACCGGCTAAAATAAACTGGTAACTGGAGCTTGAAGAAACTATGTTGCCATTCTCCGTCCAGTTGATAAATGTGTACTTGGCACTTGGTGATGCGGTTACAGTTACCTTAGTGCCGGCATTGTAAGCGCCCGAGCCGCTTGAAGTTCCGCCTTTAACCGGCAGCGATGACAATACTACCGCAAATTGCGATGGCGGTATCACCTTAAAGTTTGCAACCAGTGCGCGGTTGGCGCTTAAGGTAAACTGGTAGCTTGAACTAGTTGAAACAATAGTGCCGTTTTCTGTCCAGTTAACAAACGCATAGCCTGCATTTGGCGTAGCTGTTGCAGTAGCAACCGAGTCGCGGGCAAACACGCCATCGCCCGTGGCTGTGCCGCCAATTGTTGGATTTGCAGTTAGTGTTAGTTGCGGGATGCTGGTAAAGCTCCACACAAAATTATTAACCAATGCCGTGTGTAGTGTGTCGGTAGCGCCTGTTGTAATGGTGCCGGTGTAAACTACAAAGGGTAAAAGCGGCACAGCGGGCGTAAACGTAAACGTTTTAGCATCAGCAGATGCTGTAATTTTGCCTGCGACCGCAGCACCGCCCTGTTTTAAAGTAAACGTAGTATTGTTGACAGTACCAACAGACATATTGGTATTAAAAGTTACCGATATTGCCTTGTCAAGAGCAACGTCCACAGCTTTATCAGCCGGGTCGGTTGAAACTACTACGGGGCAATTGCCCTTTATTTCGCCTTTAAATTCGTCTTTTTTACAACCTGCAGCTAATGCTCTAATCAGCAGGATAGAGCCCAGTATGGGCTTAAATACTTTTGGATAGTACTTGCCATCAGGCAATGACGTACCGTCCATAATAGTAGTAAATCTTTTTTTCATGAATAATATTTTGAAGAGTAAATCGTAAATGTCCGTAGTCCTAATGGGGTCAGATGTAAGGATAGTACAAAACTATAGAGGATTTATCGCTGATATGTTATATAACTTTTGCCATTAGTTATATAATTCACACATTTATCAGGCGCTTTTTTGGCCATTAAAACTGGTGTGCTTAAAATTCGAGGGCGTTACACCGGTCACCTTTTTAAACTGGGCGGAGAGGTGCGCTACGCTGCTGTAATGCAGTTTCCACGAGATTTCAGTAAGGGTGAGCTCATCATGCCAGATTAACTGTTTAGCAACCTGTATTTTATTTAGAATAATAAATTGCTCGATAGTGGTACCCTGCACATCCGAAAATATATTAGCGAGGTAAGTGTAGTCAAAGTTTAGCTTTGCGCTAAGGTAGTCGGAGAAATTGGTTTTAACCGGGGTGTCGCCATAAGTAATTCTGTCTACAATCGCCCGCTTAATGCGTTCAACTAAAATATTTTTTTTATTGTTCAGCAGCACCAGGCCATAGCTTGATAACGCAAGGCCCGCTTCCATAATTTGTTTTACTGAAGCATCACCTGTAATGGTGACCCTCCCCAAATCAATATGTGTGCATTTTAACCCGATTTTTTCAAATTCCAGTTCAACGATAATTTTGCACCGCGGACTCACCATGTTCTTAATAAAGAAGTTCATCAGACAGGTACCTGCAAAGCGAGTGCCCGTATTCAATTTACAACGTGAAGCTCTATTGCAGGCCAATTATACCTTTTTCACTTTGCCGCAATCAGCATTGCCAGTGTACTTTTTTTAAGAAATATATTTTTTGACGAGCAAAAATTAATTAGCAAAGAATACCGCTGCGTTTTTTTTTGGCTATTGGCTTTAGCCCCAATATGAATAGTATATAGGATTTTATTAGTCTGTAGACAAAAATTGAGCTGGTTTTCCTAAAATTAACCTGGACTTTACAGGCTGGCAATTAAGTAGCTAACATTCGGATTAATCTCCCAACGCATTGTAGCCTGCTCCTAACACAGAAATCAGGTCAATTAAAGGAGGATTGCTTTTATCAACGGCCAAACTAAGAAGCCTTTGATTAAATCGGAAATGATTTGATCAGACAGGCTATTAAGATTATTATCCTGGTCAGAGCAAATTTTTGATAACGCCGGATGCACCCGGTATTGCCAGGAAAAGTCGCTGGTTATACGTTAATTCTTTTTCAGCTTCATCTGGTGAAAACAATCATCGCTTGTGGTACACAATTTAATGTAGTCGGTACCGCCTTTGGGTGTTACCATAGCTGCGGGATTCCATAAGCCAAATATCCACATTTGCATCCAGGTCATGCAGTTTTCGGGATAATGATTGTCCATCCAGTAACGCATTACGCAGTTAGGGCTGCCTTTATAATAGTTTATATCGTCCGGGCCGGGGTTCGCAGCATTATGGTGATGAATATTGGTTGCATGCCCCAATTCGTGCGAAACAGTATAAGATATGATATGCTGAATGTTTGTTGCGATATTCAGTGCAACCTGGGGCGATGCGTGATTTGGGTCGATATTTACATGAAATTCCGCGTTGGCAGCGGCAATATTGTGGAACATCCGTTGCTCAAAATCGTCCATACCTTCAGGGTGGTCCGGCATAAATTCGGTACGCTTAAAAGGCACATCGTTAATTATATAAACCGTCCATAAATGAATTTCTTTGGTATCCTCCGGCGTCATGTTTCCTAAAAAACCAGTTCTCGCTTCGTCGAATATCGGGAAGGTGGTAGCAAGTGCCTTAGCTCTTTTTTCCTCGGTAGCGCGGTTATCATCTGCATAAATCACCACTCCGTGCGCATGCTTCGACATGGGACTATTGTAATTTATCCACCTGCCGTAATTGGTGCCCGCAACATCTTCATGGTAGCCGTATTTCGAGTTGGTTAGATGATAAATCACAACGTCCGACGCCTTACCGTAATTCATTGCTCCATCTTTTATCTGTTTTTTAAATGTATTGCCATTAGCAGTCAGGTTGGCAAGGCCGATGGTTATCAGTTCTTTTTTCTGCGGCGAAAATCTTTTAAATATGGGGTTGTAGCTATCGTCTTCCGTTAAAAAACCACGATACTCGTCTATAAGGGTAATGCCGTCGCCGGGGTGGCCGTTGTCGGGTTTTACATCTTCATCCCAATCGAGGCCGTATCCGTTACCTTTTATGTGCTCGCTTTCTTCCCAGGCATCTGCAATTTTGTTTTCATCGCGGTCAAACGGTATCGTAATAAAGGTTTCGCCTTTATCGTAATACGGGCTGGCGGTAAGTACCGATCCGTCGTCAAGTGTTACCTGGGCGGTAAGCTTTGCCCAGGCGCCATAGTCCATACATGTTAATTGTACTATCGCCAAATTCCCGTTATTTACAACAGATGTTGCTACGCTATCGGTACATAACGTCGGGTCAAAAGTCCCCAGCGAGAAAAATTTCGTCGAATCGGATATCCTGATGTCTGCTTTTTCGTCGCCATCGTAAACAGGGTAATTGCTGTTAAAGCCTTTGTAATGCGTAATATCCTTTAGTTCATAACGTACTGTGAAGCTGCCCGGATATAGCTTATTGGGGTTGCCTTTATCATGTACCTCCACATAAAACTTGGCGCTGTCATCTCCTTTGGTATCATCGCTTCCATCTACTTTCGGGCCTTTTGGCAGCCATGTTTCGTATTTGCTTTTTGGCATAGGCTTCAGCACCGCCTCGTATTGCTGTTCAGGTCCGCCAATATCAGCGTTAAGCGTCTCGGTAATATGCGCATTGGACTCGCGCAAGAACTGGGTTTTTGTGTATTCTATTTTAAATCCATAAGCTGTTTTGGTAACTTTTATATAAGCCTGGTCGGGATCTGTTCTCGGCGGTTCAGCAACTCCCACCATTTTTGCTAAGTGCGGATCGGTTGCACCTAACATGCCCAAACCTGTTACGTCATCGCTGCTGTGTTGTTGCAGGTGTCCAAATTCGTCGACACCTGCGCTATATGTATGAATGTTAATATTTGCACCAACGCCAACTGTAGAAAGTGCCTGTACAGGGTCGTACGAAAATGTGAACGCCATGTTGATGATCGGTTGCTTTGTGGTAATAATGGTGTTGCCCTGGTTGCCGCTGTAATGGCTATTTTCGCTGGCCGTACCTGTAATCGAGTTATCCTTAACCGCCATTGACGAAAAAGCCATTTGCCGGGCCACATCCTGGTTCTTAAGGGCCTGATCGGCAGTTGCGTATTTTTTTTCGTCGTTAAGGCCATGAACCATTTTGTCAATGGCGGCTGTACTAACGCCGGGCGGGTTCATACCGCATTGCACAACGGTATGCCCGTTAGCTTCATATATCATAGGCGCTTTCATCGATTTGCCGGAGCATATATACGTCGATGAGCCGGTGTTTCCGGGATAGGTATGTGATTCCGAAACTGTTTTTGTGTAGTAAAAATGAACTGTTGTATACGTGGTATCGTAGTGATGTTGTATCAGCAACTGGTCGCCATTTGGCAAAGCCCTTGCCTGTTTCTGCATAACCGCCTTCATCATCGAGTCGCGAAACTTCATGATCTGTGCG